>NZ_LZKJ01000082.1 GCF_001672775.1 Mycobacterium kyorinense
ACGCCGATCATCGCGTGGCTGCATGAGGTGCAAACCGCTGGCGGTGTGGTGGATCAGTTCAACCAGACGGTGCTGCTGCAAGCCCCGCCCCAAGCGACTGAGGCTGATGTGGCTGTGGTGGTGCAGGCGCTGCTGGATCGCCATGCCATGCTGCGCTGCCGCGTCAGCGTCGATGAAGCCGGGCAGTGGTCGCTGCAGGTGCCCGAGGCCGGGTCGGTGCACCCGCATGTGCAGGTGGTGGACGTGGTGGGTGATGAGGCGCTGGTGGCCGCCCGCTCGGCGTTAAACCCGGCTGCCGGGGTGATGGTCAGTGCGTTGTGGGCGGCCTCGACAAGGCAGTTGGCGTTGATCGTTCATCACCTGGCCGTGGATGCGGTGTCGTGGCGGATTTTGGTGGAAGACCTCAACATCGCCTGGGCCCAGCACCATCACGGTCAACCGATCGTCTTGCCGGTGACCGGCACTTCGTTTGCGCGGTGGGCTGCGGTGTTGGGTGAGCATGCGCGTGCGGCGGGTGTGGTCGAGCAGGCCGATCGCTGGCAGCAGTTGCTGGCGATCCCCTCGCCGCTGCCGAGCGTGCAGGCCGAGTGCGACACGTATGCCAGTGCGGGGCATTTGACGGCGTCGTTGGATGTGGAGACCACCCGCATGCTGCTCGGTGAGGTGCCGGCGGCATTTCATGCCGGGATCCAAGACATCTTGTTGATTGCCTACGGGCTGGCGTTGTCCCAGTTGTTGGGCAGCACTGCGCCGTTGGCCATCGATGTTGAAGGCCACGGCCGCCACGACGAGTTGGGTCCTGATCTGGACCTGTCGCGCACCGTGGGCTGGTTTACCACCAAATACCCGGTGGCGCTGACGATCAGCGGTCTGCATTGGTCGCAAGT
>NZ_LZKJ01000083.1 GCF_001672775.1 Mycobacterium kyorinense
GTTGGCGGGTTTGGTGGTCGGCGTGTAGGCGACGAAAGACGTTGCGGGCGAGGTGGCGTTTGAGGCAGCGCAGGGCCGCTTTTTTGGTCTTTCCTTCGGCGATTTTCTTGCGGTAGTAGGTCTGGCCCGGGCCGGCAAGACGGGCCTGGGTGATGGCGATGCGATATAGCGCGGTATTGAGTTGGCGATTTCCCGAGCGGCTCAACCGGACCTGGCCAGTGCTGCTACCGGACCACACCGGGATCGGCGCCACACCGGCGTGGCGGGCGAACTTGGCTTCGCTGCCAAACCGGGTCACTCCGGCGGTTTCACCGACGATCTTGGCTGCGGTGAGCTCTGCGCAACCGGGCAGTTCCAGCAGCGTGGGGGCGACGTGATGGATGCGCTCGCCGATGCGCTGGGCCAAAGCGTTGATTGCCGTGGTGAGCCGACAGATGTCGGCCAGCTCATCGCGGGCCAACTCGGCGACCAGTCCAGGTGCGGCGGCCAGCCAGTCACCCAACAACTTTTGCTGCTTGGCGCGATCCAGTCGACCCGGATCCCGTTCGGGGTCAAGCTCATGCACCGACCAGCGCAGCCGGTTGATCGCTTCGGTGCGTTGGGCCACCAGCACGTCACGCCGATCAACCAGCAACTTCAACTCGCGCGAGGTCTCATCATGAGAGGCCACCGGCAAGTCGGGTTCGCGCAGCGCCGCGCGTGCCACCGCCAATGCATCGATGGGATCGGATTTGCCCCGAGTGCGCGCTGAAGCCCGGGTCTGCGCCATCAATTTGGTGGGCACCCGCACCACCTTCTGCCCGGCGGCCAGCAGATCACGTTCAAGCCGTGCCGACATGTTGCGGCAGTCCTCAATCGCCCAGATCAGATCCTGGCCAAACTGCTTGTGGGCCCACACAATCAGCTCGGCGTGACCCGCACTGGTAGCCCTGACGGTCTTCTCATCGAGCTCGCGGCCGACCTCATCGGCACCGACACAGGTATGACTGTGCTTGTGCGAATCGCTTCCAACAACAACCATGGTGGCTGCCTCCTTCAACTCTGAAGAGGTGTGTTGAGGTTGGGCCGGTCGGCGGACAAAGCTCAGTCGAGGCGAAAGCCACGCTCCTATCAGGTCACGCCGGCCGGTCCTTCACACCTGATGCCGACACAACGTGTCAACGCCAACCCGAAAGCGGCACGCACGCTCAGAGTCAGACACCAGGTGATCCAGAACCAACCACCACGACACGGCCACCGTCACGCAGACACGCCGCACGCAGC
>NZ_LZKJ01000084.1 GCF_001672775.1 Mycobacterium kyorinense
AGCCGCTGAGCAAAACGTGTCGATGAATCAGTGGGTCGTACAGAAGCTCGCCGACCGCCAGCAACGCGGCCTGCTGGGGCTTGTGGGGCTGCTGGGGCTGGCGGGATCTAACCGCGGGCCATCGACTCCAGCCGGCGGATCCGGTCGGCGATCGGCGGGTGCGTGGAGAACAACGACCCGATCCGCTCGCCGGCCCGGAACGGGCTGGCGATCATCAGGTGGGCCTGCGCGGCCAGCTGCGGCTCCGGTGGCAGCGGGGCGGCCTGCACGCCGCCGGAAATCTTGCGCAACGCCGAGGCCAACGCCAATGGGTCACCGGTCAACACCGCGCCCGATTCGTCGGCCTGGTATTCCCGCGAACGGGATACGGCCAGCCGCACCACCGTCGCCGCGATCGGCCCCAGGAACGCCACCAGCCCCTGGCCCCAAGGATTAGCACCTTCTCCAAGTTGACATCGCATGTGATATCACCGGGATATGAACCGCTACACCTATCGCGCCGAATGGTCACCGGAGCAGTCCGAATACTTCGGGCGCTGCATCGAGCTGCCCTGGCTATGGGAGCGCGCGCCGACGATGCGGGACGCGATCGCCGCCGTCGAGAACGCCGTCGACGAATACATCGCCGAGCGGACCGAGGAAGGGACCAGCTTCCCGAGCCCCCTCACCGAACGCCAATACAGTGGCAAGTTCGTGGTCAGGACGTCGCCGGCACTGCATGCCCGACTCGCCGTCGAAGCCGCTGAGCAAAACGTGTCGATGAATCAGTGGGTCGTACAGAAGCTCGCCGACCGCCAGCAACGCGGCCTGCTGGGGCTTGTGGGGCTGCTGGGGCTGGCGGGATCTAACCGCGGGCCATCGACTCCAGCCGGCGGATCCGGTCGGCGATCGGCGGGTGCGTGGAGAACAACGACCCGATCCGCTCGCCGGCCCGGAACGGGCTGGCGATCATCAGGTGGGCCTGCGCGGCCAGCTGCGGCTCCGGTGGCAGCGGGGCGGCCTGCACGCCGCCGGAAATCTTGCGCAACGCCGAGGCCAACGCCAATGGGTCACCGGTCAACACCGCGCCCGATTCGTCGGCCTGGTATTCCCGCGAACGGGATACGGCCAGCCGCACCACCGTCGCCGCGATCGGCCCCAGGAACGAAACCAGCAGCAGCGCACCGGGATTGCCGCCGTCGCGGCTACTGCCGCCGAAGAACATGGCGATGTAGGACAACGCGGTGATCACCGACGCCAGCGCGCCGGCCACACACGAGATCAGGATGTCGCGGTTGTAGACATGGGAGAGTTCGTGGCCCAGCACCGCGCGTAACTCGCGTTCGTTGAGCATGTTCAGGATGCCGGTGGTGCAACACACCGCGGCGTTGCGCGGATTGCGCCCGGTGGCAAACGCATTGGGCGCGGCGGTATCGCTGATATAGAGCCGTGGCATCGGCTGGTGTGCCGCGGTGGCCAGCTCGCGGACGATCCGGTACATCGCCGGTTCCTGCACCTCCGAAACCGGCTGGGCATGCATCGCCCGCAGCGCCAACTTGTCGCTGTTGAAGTAGGTGTAAACGTTCATGCCGACGGCGAACAACACCGCCAGCCACATCGCCGTCGTACCGAACAGCCGACCGACGAACACGATCAACGCCGACATGCCCACCAACAGCGCGAACGTCTTGAACGTGTTGTGATGCGGATGCCAGGTCATTAGCTTCCTCCTACGAACACCCAGGTCCTAGTCATTAAACGCCCGGGGCGACCCGCCGGGTTCCGCAAACTAGCCGTGTCGGTGGATCGTGTAGTCGACCAGCGTGGCCAGCGCCTGCCGGCTGGGCAGATCGGGCAGCGCGGCCAGCTCCTCGCGGGCCTGCGCCGCATACCGCGCCACGGTGTCCTTGGCCTGGGCCATGCCCGCCGAGCCGCGCAACAATGACAGCGCCTCGGCCACCGTCGCGTCGTCCTCGACCGGGCCGACCAGCAGCTCGCGCAGCCGGTCGGCGTCGGGTCCGGTGTCGCGCAGCGCATAGAGCACCGGCAAGGTGTGCACGCCTTCACGCAGGTCGGTGCCGGGCAGCTTGCCCGACTCGTCGGGGTCGCTGTCGATGTCGATGATGTCGTCGGAGATCTGGAACGCGGTGCCGACGATGCCGCCGAGCCGGTCCAGCCGCTCGATTTGAGCGTCGTCGGCGCCGGAGAACATGGCCCCGAACCGGCCCGCCGCCCCGATCAGGCAGGCCGTCTTCTCGTGCACGACCTTCAGGTAGTGCTCGATCGGGTCCGTGCCGCCCGCGGCGCCGCGGGTCTCGCGCATCTGCCCGGTCACCAGCTGGGCGAACGTCTCGGCGATCACCCGCACGGCGTCGGGACCCAGCCGCGACACCAGCCGCGAGGCCGTCGCAAACAAGTAGTCACCGGCCAGGATCGCGATGTTGTTGCTCCACCGCGCGTTGGCGCTGGCCGCTCCGCGGCGCACTTGCGCCTCGTCCATCACGTCGTCGTGGTAGAGCGTGGCCAGGTGGACCAGCTCGATGACCGCGCCGGCGATCGTCACCTCGTGAGAATCCGGCTGCGGCCCCAGCTGGGCGGACAGCACCGTGAACAGCGGGCGGAACCGTTTGCCGCCGGCCTCGAACAGGTGCAGCACCGCCTCGGTCATCAAGCCGTCGGAGCCGCGTAGCTCGGTCTCCATCAGCTGCTCGATGCGGTCGACGCCCGCACGTACATCGGCGGCGAACGCGGCGTCGCCGAAGTCCACACCCGCCACCACAGTCGCCGGAGTCCTCACGCGACCAACATACTGGTGAGCATGGGCAGCAACGCCGACGTGGTGGTCGTGGGCGCCGGACCGGCCGGATCGGCGGCGGCGGCCTGGGCTGCCCGGGCGGGTCGCGACGTGCTGGTGATCGACTCGGCGAGCTTCCCGCGCGACAAGGCCTGCGGTGACGGGCTGACCCCCCGTGCGGTCGCCGAGCTGGAACGGCTGGGCCTGGGCGACTGGCTGGATGCCCGCATCCGGCATCGCGGCTTGCGGATGAGCGGCTTTGGCGGCGAGGTGGAAGTCGACTGGCCGGGCCCGTCGTTCCCGGCGACCGGCAGCGCGGTGGCGCGGGTGGAACTGGACGACCGGATCCGCAAGGTTGCCGAGGAGTCTGGCGCGCGAATGCTGTTGGGCGTCAAGGCTGTTGGCGTACACCACGACTCAGTGGGCCGGGTAGCGTCGGTGGTGCTGGCCGATGGCACGCAGGTGGGCTGCCGGGAGCTGGTGGTGGCCGACGGCGCCCGCTCGACGCTGGGCCGGGTGCTGGGCCGGCGGTGGCATCAGGAGACCGTCTACGGCATCGCGGCCCGCGGGTATTTGGCTACTTCGCGCAGTGAGGAGCCGTGGCTGACGTCGCACTTGGAACTGCGCTCGCCCGACGGGGCGGTGCTGCCCGGCTACGGCTGGATTTTCCCGTTGGGCAACGGCGAGGTGAACATCGGCGTGGGCGCGCTGTCGACGACCAAACGGCAGGCCGATCTGGCGCTGCGGCCGCTGATGTCCTATTACACCGATCTGCGCCGCGACGAGTGGGGGTTCGACGGTCAGCCGCGGGCGGTGTCGTCGGCGCTGCTGCCGATGGGCGGCGCGGTGTCGGGGGTGGCCGGGCCGAACTGGATGCTGATCGGCGACGCGGCGGCCTGCGTCAACCCGTTGAACGGCGAGGGCATTGACTACGGGCTGGAAACCGGGCGGCTGGCCGCCGAGCTGCTGGGCACCGGTGACCTGTCGCGGGTGTGGCCGCAGGTACTGCAGACCCATTACGGTCGCGGGTTTTCGGTGGCGCGCCGGTTGGCGTTGCTGCTGACGTTCCCGCGGTTCTTACCGGCAACCGGCCCGCTGGCGATGCGCTCGACGAGGCTGATGAGCATCGCCGTACGGGTGATGGGCAATCTGGTCACCGACGAGGATGCCGACGCGGTGGCCCGGCTGTGGCGAGCCGGCGGTGTGCTGTCGCGGCTGAGCGATCGCCGAAAGCCCTTCTGCTGACTTCTGTCGCGAGCGTGCGTGTTCCCGGCCGCACGCTCGGCGTGTCGGCCGGGGACACGCACG
>NZ_LZKJ01000085.1 GCF_001672775.1 Mycobacterium kyorinense
TGGGCGGTTCCGCTCCAGCCGGCTCCGGCGATGTTTTGGGACGAGGCCCACATCTTGCGGGCTTCGTCTTCGACGGTTTGGGCGTGTACGTCAAAGCGGCCGGCCATGTCGCGCATGGCGTGCGGGTCGGTCATAAACCGGGTAGTCATGGAACTCTCCTTAGGGTGAAGTCAGTGTCGGTGCGGGGTGCTGGCCCGTGCTATTCCCAGGGTACGACCTGGGGTTGAACGGGCGGCTTCAAACGTGTGACATGTTGTTTTCCTTTTCCCCCTATCCCGCTACCACCGGTCGGCCCATCACCGTCGGCTTAAACCCATACCGCGGCGCACCAAAGCCATACCCGCGGTTGCCCATGCCGGCCCCGGTCATCCCGGGGGGCACAGCCGCCACCGAATTGGTTTCGGGAGCGGCGGCCCAGCCGGTGCCCTGCACGGTGGGAGTGACGGCGCTGGCAGGCGTGGCCGCAGCCCACGTCGGAGGAACCGACAGCGATCCGACGGTCGATGCTTGCCCCACTCCCGCGGAGACCGCCGAGCTGGCCGCGCTCGCGCCACCGATGCCGCTGCTGACACCGCCGCCGAGCGCGCCCAAGTTGCCCAGCGCGCCACCGGGCGCCAGCAACGACCCCAGGCCGCTACCGGCCACACCACCGCCCGCGGCGTTGAAACCGGGACCGGCGAAGTAACCAATCATGCTGGGAATCAACGTCGACGGGATATACATCACGGCCGTGGCGCCTCCGGACGAGATCCCGTTCAAGATCACATCCAACGCGTCCGACGACGAGAGCGCGCTCGAGACGCCGCCGGCTAGCCCCGACGTCGCGGCCGCGGGCTGCAGCGGCGAGGACATCGCCTGTAACGCGTTGGGCAGCGTCGTCATCAGTTGACTGATTTGGGTGTGCGTGCCTGCCGCGCTGGCGGCCGCTTGCGTCACCGCGGCGGCCTGGTTACCGATGCCGGCCGGGTTGGTGTTGTTGGTCGGTGGATCGAACGGCGTCAATTGGGCGGCCGCGGCCGAAGTGGCCGCGTAGCCGTACATCGCTGCGGCATCTTGGGCCCACATTTCGCCGTAATGGGCTTCGGTGGCCGCGATGGCCGGAGTGTTTTGCCCCAGGAAGTTGGTGGCCACCAGCGTGGCCAACTGCGCCCGGTTGGCTGCGATGACGGGCGGGGGCACCGTCATCGCAAACGCCGCCTCGTAGGCGGCCGCGGCCGCCTGGGCTTGGCTGGCGGCCTTTTGGGCTTGGGCGGCACTGTGACTCATCCATGCCACGTACGGGGTGGCCGCACCCGCCATCGACGCCGAGGCCGGGCCGATCCACTCCTGGCTGGCCAGTCCCGAGATCACCGACTCATAGGAGGCTGCTGTGGTGCTCAACTCTGCGGCCAACGCGTTCCAGGCGGAGGCCGCGGCCATCATCGGCCCCGGGCCGGGACCGGCGTAGATGCGCGCGGAGTTGACCTCCGGGGGTAGCGCTCCGAAATCGAACACGGGAGTGGCCCTTTACCCGGCCGCGATCGCGTTGGCGGCCTCAGTCGCCGCATAGGACCCGGCGCTGGCGCCCAAGGTGTGGACGAACATCTCGTGAATCGCCGTGGCTTGAGTACTGACTGCCTGATAGAGCGTGGCGTGGGCGGCGAACTGAGCGGCCGTCAACGCCGAAACCTCGTCGGCCGCGGCGGGAATCACACCAGTGGTCGGGGCTGCCACGGCCGCGTTTTGGGCGGCCATCGCCGCGCCGATCCCCTGCAGGTTGCCGGCCGCGGCCATCAACGCCTCAGGTTGCGTGGTCACGAAAGACATGACTTCTCCTTACGGGAAACGAGCCGACCCGCGCAGCGGGCCCGGCTACGGTGCTGTCGCACTACCGATTTCACGTCTCCACAGTTGCCCAAAGACAAGCCTGAGTGAAAGCTGGTTAACTGCTTCGTAACCGCTGAGCCGCAACTCTTAACACCGCGGCGTCGCAGGACACATTGTTGTCACGTGGCGTCCGCGGTAAGCGCGCATCGCGACGGTGGCAGGACCGCCGAGCCGGCGAGGGTGGCGTCGCGCTACATTCGCCGCCGGGCCCCCATAGCCCAATTGGCAGAGGCAGCGGACTTAAAATCCGTCCAGTGTCGGTTCGAGTCCGACTGGGGGCACCATCGACGACGCCCCACGGGCCGCGTAACGGCGATTTAACAGTTCGACGAGGACCCCTAAAAGATCGGTAACACTGCTGTAACGGCTGCTCTGCAGACTTCGAACTATGAAACGCGTAGTTCTGCTGCTGGCCAGCGCCGCCGCCCTCGTCGGGCTCGCCGCGCCTGCATACGCCGATGAGTCGGGCGGCGGCAGCGATGCGAGCTTCCTCGCCGCGCTCAACCAACACGGGATCTCTCACCGCGGCGCCGGCCAGGCCATTGCTGCTGGTAGAGCTGTTTGCGAGCTGATGGACGGCGGCTTGACGCCGATGGACACCGTCAACGCCGTGCGCACCACCAACCCCGGCTTCACCCCCCAACACGCGGCTCTGTTTGCCGTGGATGCAGCAAGCGCCTACTGCCCCGAGCACCTCTGACCAGCGCACCTGAAGTGCTGACTTCCTAACCGGTTCGCTGCCCACTAGGCAATATTGCCTAGTGGGCAAAATTGTCGCTATGGTGGTCCTGTGAGCCGGTCGTTGGGGCTGCGGGACCGCAAAAAGCTCGACACCCGCAAAGCGCTGAGCGACGCGGCGTTGAGCTTGGTTTTCGAGCGGGGCCTGGACAACGTCACCCGCGAGGACATCGCCGCCAGGGCCGGCGTGTCGGTGCGCACCTTCGGCAATTACTTCGCTGGAAAGTACGACGTGCTGGCTTACCGGCAGGTCGAGCGGGTGCGGAGAAGCCTGGTGGCGTTACGGGGCCGGCCCGCCGGCGAGCCGATTTGGACAGCGATCAGCGCAGCGGTAACCGAACCTCTGGAGGCCGACGGTGCCGACGATTTCCTGCCGAGCACCGCACACCTGACCGAGTTGCGCAAGCTGATGTTGGCGCCCGAGGCTCGGATGGCGATCTCCAACGAGGTCTTCGCCGACTGGGTCGAGGTGATCGCCGAGCGCACGGGCACCGACCCGCTGCAAGACCTGTACCCGCGCTTGGTTGCCGGCGCGGTCCGGGCCGTCGTCGAAGCCGCACTCGATACCTATGTCCATGCGGATCCGCCGGTGAACATCGTCACCCTGCTCAAGAACGGGTTTTCTGCCGTTGCGACCGGGCTGTCGCCGCCGACTACCCGGTGAGAGTGGAAGCTGAGTTGAAAGGTGTTGCCGTGCACGAAAACCCGGCCGACGTAGTCATATCGGGTGCCGGACCCACCGGCTTGATGGTGGCATGCGAATTGGCGCTCGGCGGTGTACGACCCGTCGTCCTTGACGCACTTCCAGAGCCCAGCGCTGAACCCAAAGCCAACGGGCTTGTCGGCCAAGTGATTCGCATACTCGACATGCGCGGCCTTTACACGATGGTCCCCGGAACGCCAGATGCTCCAGAGCCGATTCCCGGCTACATGTTCAGCGGGATGCTGGTTTCTTTCGCCGAGGTAGCCGACAATCCGATGTACGCGCTGGGAATTCAGCAACCGCGGCTGGTCCGGCTGCTCGAGCAACGCGCTCGCGACCTGGGCGTCGATATCCGTTGGGGCCATGAGCTGGTCGACTTAACCCAGCAGGAAGACGGGGTGGGCCTCCATATCGCCGGGCCGCAAGGCTCTTACGGCCTTGCGACGAGATTTTTGGTGGGCGCCGACGGCGGACGCAGCTTGGTGCGCAAGAACGTGGGCATCGAGTTTCCCGGCAGCACCGCGCCGGTGGTGGGACGGCTGGCCCACGTGTCGATCCCCGACGAGTTGCGGGCGGGCGACGGCGGTCTCGACATCCCGGGGGTCGGCCGAATTATGTTTCCGCACAATCGGATGGACGGCGGGACGTTCATCTTCGCCGAATTCGAGCCCGGCCGCCCACTGCTCGGCACCATCGAGTTCGATGACGAACCGTTAGCCGTGGAAACGCCGATGACGATCCAGGAAATGCGTGAGAGCCTGCGCCGGGTACTGGGAGTCGACCTACCGGTCACAGCGCCGCAGGGGCCGGGACCGCATGCGTTGCGCCGCATCGATGGCCAAAACACCAGGCAGGCCGAGCGTTATCGCGACGGCAACGTCTTTCTCGTCGGTGACGCCGCGCATGTGCACTCCGCGATGGGCGGGCCCGGCCTCAACCTGGGCCTACAAGACGCGGTCAATCTGGGATGGAAACTGGCGGCTGCGGTGAATGGTTGGGCGCCAACGGGATTACTCGACACCTACCATTCCGAACGCCATCCGGTGGGGCAACGGGTCATGATGCAGTCGATGTCACAAAGCGCCCTGATGGCGCCCGGACCCGAAGTTGGTGCGCTGCGGACGTTGTTCACTGAATTGTTGGCCAAGCCCGACGTTGCGGCGCATATCGCTCACCTGCTCGCCGGCTCGGATGTGCGTTACGACGTCGGCGACAGCCACGTGCTATCGGGACGATTGATTCCCGACCTGACATTGCACGACGGGCAGCGGGTCGCTGAACTCATGCACCCCGGGCGTCCGGTGCTGCTCGACCTCGCCGGTGGCGCCGTCGCCGAATCGGCGGTGGGCTGCTCCGATCGGGTCACCGTCGTCGTCGCACAAGGCCCGGAGTCACCTGCTGCGATGCTGATCCGCCCCGACGGCTACGTGGCCTGGGCCAGCGACAGCTGCGCAAAAGACGACATCGATCGGTTAAACGCCGCATTGAGGCGATGGTTCGCGCCCGCCGCCAGCGATCCCGAGCGCGCCGACAGCGAAAGTGTGTGATTTTGACCGCTCTTGCAGCAGAAAAATTAAGAGATTCTTATTCGCGGACAATCAGTGTCATAAGCGACCGCCGTTAGCTTCTCCGGCAAATAGCCTGGCCAACGCGGCCGCCGCGTTCGCTCTTTCCCGTGGTCGCGAAAAGCCGAGAATAATTGTCTAAGCGGAGTCTGAGTTACCGGCGTGACGCAAGCAACAGTGCGTCGAAACGCACACTTTCACGGCCGAATTCGGCCATTAGACTCGCTCGGAAGCAGCGCCGGAAGGCGCGAATCCAGATGACATCGGAGCGTAACTAACCGGCCGGCGGGCCACTCGATGTCACCGCCCGAGATACGTCGGGCTAACGAGCAAAGGCAGGTGCCACTGTGGGCGATGTCAGCTATGCCACCGACCGCAAGTCGTCGATGGACGTCGGCACCGCATTGAGTTTCGCGAAGGTCGGCGAAATCCGCGTACACCGCGGCCCGATCAGCGGTATCGCCGTCAGCCCGGAAGGCCGGCTGATGGTGACGAATTACGGCGCTGACAGCGTCTCGTCGATCGACGCAGGTTCCGCTGCTGCAGTGCGCACCCTGACCGGCCTCGACGAACCGTTCGCCATAGCCGTCGCCGGTCGGCGGGCTTACGTCAGCACGGTCACGGCGGCCTATGACGCAATTGTTGCCGTCGACATCGACACCAACCGCGTCGTCGGAGTTCACCCCGTCGCGTGCAGCGTGCGCGACCTCGCGGCCAGTCCAACCGGGGAGCGCGTCTATGCCGGACGAACCGCAGTCGGCGGTGCCGACCTGGCAGTACTCGACACCGGGACCGGTCACATCGATGCGATCGGCATCGCGGCGACGGCGGGCACCAGCACCGAATGCGTGCGGGTCAGCCCGGACGGGCGTCGGGTGTACGTCGCGACCAACGGAGCGTCGAGCGGAAAGCTTGCTGTCGTCGACACCCACGAGAAGCGTGTCGTGGACACCGTGGAGATCGGGTCGCCGATCCGCGATGTCGCCCCCAGCTGGGACGGGTCCAAGGTCTATGTCGCCAGCTGCGGTCCTGACTTCGGCGCGGTTGTCGACGTCGTCGATACCCGCACCAACATGGTCGCCGCCACCAGCAAGGTCGCCGAGATCAACGGTCTGCTCGTGCAGCTGGCGCTCAGCCGCGACGGTGCACGCGCCTACCTCGTCGACGACGAGCGCGTGACGGTCTTGAACACGCACACCCACGACATCGTCACCAGCATCGCCGTAGCCGGTGCGCCGTCGTGCGCGGTGGAAAGCCCGGACGGTAGCCACCTTTACGTCGCCGACTATGCCGGGAAGGTCACCGTGTTCACGGTCGCCTCGACCGCCGCCGCGCTGCTGATGGCCGACGACGAGCCCACCGCTCCGCACGAGTGGGTCCTGCCCGAGCTGCTGCAGCTCGAGCCGGCAATGACCTGACGGGCGAGCTGAACACAGCGCGACATCGCGCCGAGAACCATAAGCTGTACCTCGATGTACAGCACCATGCAGAACTTCCCGTTGACGATCACCGCCATCCTTCGGCACGCCACGGGCGTTCACGGCGCACGCCGCGTCACGACTGCGACCGGCGACGGTTACCGGCACTGCAGCTACGCAGAGTTGGGCGCGCAGGCGGCGCAGTTGGCGAACGCGTTGCGCCGTCTCGGCGTCACCGGCGACCAGCGGGTGGCCACCTTCATGTGGAACAACGCCGAGCATGTGGCGGCCTACCTGGCCATCCCGGCGATGGGCGCGGTGCTGCACACGCTCAATATCCGGCTGTTCGCCGAACAGATCGTCTATGTCGCCAACGAAGCCGAAGATCAAGTCGTCCTGGTGGACCTGTCACTTGCCAAACTACTGGCGCCGGTCCTGGACCGCCTGGACACCGTGCACACCGTGATCGGTGTCGGAGAGGGTGACACGGCGGTGCTCGAGGAGTCGGGCAAGACCGTGCTGCGTTATGCCGAGCTGCTCGGCGGGGAGCCGAGCGAGTTCGATTGGCCGGACATCGACGAGCACACCGCAGCCGCGATGTGCTACACCAGCGGCACCACCGGCAACCCGAAAGGCGTTGTCTACAGCCATCGTTCGAGCTTTCTGCACACCATGGCCGCCTGCACCACCAACGGGATCGGCGTGGGATCCAGCGATCGGGTGCTGCCGATCGTGCCGATGTTCCACGCCAACGCATGGGGGTTGCCGTATGCGGCGCTGATGGCAGGCGCTGACCTGGTGCTGCCCGACCGTCACATGGACGCCAGATCGCTGGTCGACATGGTCGAGACGCTGCGGCCCACCGTGGCCGGCGCGGTGCCGACCATCTGGAACGACGTCATGCACTTCCTGGAAAAGGAGCCCGACCACGACGTGTCGTCGCTGCGGCTGGTGGCCTGCGGCGGATCGGCGGTTCCGGTGTCGCTGATGCGCACCTTCGAAGACAGACACGGCGTGCAGATCCGCCAGTTGTGGGGCATGACGGAAACGTCGCCGCTGGCGACGATGGCGTGGCCGCCGCCGGGTACTCCGGATGAGCAGCATTGGCCGTTGCGGGGCACCCAGGGCCAACCGGTGTGCGGTGTGGAGACCCGCATCGTCGACGACGACGACAACGTGCTGCCCAACGACGGCGAGGCGGTGGGTGAACTGGAAGTCCGCGGGCCGTGGATCACCGGTTCCTACTACCGAGGCGCCGACGACTCCAAGTTCGAATCCGGGTGGTTGCGCACCGGCGATGTGGGTCGCATCGACGAGCGCGGGTTTATCACGTTGACCGACCGGTCGAAGGATGTCATCAAATCCGGCGGGGAATGGATCTCGTCGGTGGAACTGGAGAACTGGCTGATTGCACACCCTGACGTGATCGAGGCCGCTGTCGTCGGCGTTCCGGACGAGCGCTGGGAGGAACGGCCACTGGCTGTCGTCATCCGCAAAGAGGGCGCCTCGGTGGGCGCCGAGGAACTGCGGAAGTTTCTGTCCGACAAGGTCGTTCGATGGTGGCTGCCGGAGCGGTGGACGTTCGTCGACGAGATTCCGCGCACCAGCGTCGGCAAGTACGACAAGAAGACCATCCGGTCCCGGCACGCCGAGGACGCCTATGAGGTCACCGAGGTACGCGATTAGCGCCATGCACCAGAAAGGACACAGATGAGCCTGCGGGTCGTCCAATGGGCAACCGGGTCGGTGGGGATGGCCGCGATCAAGGGTGTGCTCGAGCATCCCGAACTCGAACTCGCCGGCTGCTGGGTGCATTCGGAAGCCAAGAGCGGCAAGGACGTCGGCGAGATCATCGGCACGCCGCCGCTCGGGGTGACCGCAACCAACAACATCGACGACATCCTCGCGCTGGACGCCGACGCGGTGATCTACGCGCCGCTGATGGGCAACGTCGAGGAGGTCGCTGCGCTGCTGCGCTCCGGCAAGAACGTCGTCACTCCGGTCGGCTGGGTCTACCCCAGTGAACGCGCGGGCGCCCCGCTGGAAGTAGCCGCCCAGGCCGGCAATGCGACGCTGCACGGCGTCGGCATCGCGCCCGGCGCCGTCAGCGAGCTGTTCCCGCTGCTGTTCTCGGTGATGTCCACCGGTGTGACTTTCGTTCGCTGCGAAGAGTTTTCCGACCTCCGGACCTACGGCGCGCCGGACGTGCTGCGCTACGTGATGGGCTTCGGCGGTACCCCGGACAACGCATTGACCGGGCCGATGCAAAAAATGCTCAACAGCGGCTTCATCCAGTCGGCCCGATTGTGTGTCGACCGGTTGGGTTTCGCCGCCGACCCCGAGATCCGCGCGTCGCAGGAGGTGGCCGTCGCGACCGCGCCGATCGACTCACCGATCGGGATGATCGAGCCCGGTCAGGTCGCCGGCCGCCGCTTCCACTGGGAGGCGATGGTCGGTGACACGGTGGTGGTCCGGATCACGGTGAACTGGTTGATGGGCGAGGAAAACCTCGACCCGCCATGGTCTTTCGGACCCGAGCGGGAGCGCTACGAGATGGAGGTCCGCGGCAACCCCGATACCTTCGTCACCATCAAGGGCTGGCAGCCGGAAAGCGTCGAGGCCGGCCTGAAAAGCAACCCGGGCGTCGTCGCGACCGCTGCGCACTGCGTCAACGCCGTCCCGGCGACATGCGCTGCGTCGGCGGGTATTCAGAGCTTCTTCGACCTGCCGCTGATCACCGGCCGGGCCGCTCCTGGTCTGAGCCGCTGATGGCAACACCGAAGGTCGTCGAGCGATCACGGGTAGTGCCGATGGCCGTCGACGACGCGTTTGCCGGCACGCTACCGGTGTCGCTGCCGGCGCTGTTCCGTCGCTGGTACGGGCCCATCCCCCCGATCAAGCAAGTGCGCGATCAGACCGGCGAGTGGAACGCTGCCGGGCAGAGTCGCGTCGTGCTGCTGACCGGCGGCGGCAGCATGCGCGAGCAGTTGACTAGTGTCGACCCGCCATGGTCGTTCAGTTACACGCTGACCGACATCACCGGCCCGATGTCGCCGCTGGTCAGCAAGGTGGAGGGGGAGTGGCTCTTCGCACCGGCGGGTGCGGGGTCGACGGTCACCTGGCGGTGGACCATCCACCCGCGGTCGGTGTTGAGCGCTCCGCTGCTGCCAGTGTTCGGCCTGCTGTGGAAGGGCTACGCGCGGCGGGCCCTTGAGGAGCTCTCGGCGCAATTGACGGGTAGTCGCTAACCTCGGAACCCATGTGCCGACTCTTCGGGCTGCACGCCGGAACCAACGTTGTCACTGCCACCTTCTGGCTGCTGGACGCTCCGGATAACCTGGCCGCGCAGAGCCGGCGCAACCCGGACGGCACCGGCTTGGGCGTGTTCGACCGGCAGGGGCGGCCGGACGTGCGTAAGCAGCCGATCGCGGCGTGGCAGGACACCGATTTTGCCGCCGAAGCAAAAGACCTGACCGGCACCACCTTCGTCGCGCATGTGCGCTATGCGACCGCCGGGTCGCACGATGTGGTCAACACCCACCCGTTTCTGCAGGACGACCGGATCTTCGCGCACAACGGTGTGCTGGAGGGATTGGATGTGCTCGACGAGCGGCTGACCGAGCTCGGTGTGGCCGAGCTGGTGCTGGGGCAGACCGACTCCGAGCGTGTGTTCGCGTTGATCACCGCCTCGATCCGCGCAACCGGCGGTGACGTGACGGCGGGCATGGTCGACGCGATGCGCTGGCTGGCGGCCAACGTACCGATCTACGCGGTCAACGTGTTGCTGAGCACCGCCACCGATATGTGGGCGCTGCGCTATCCGGAGTCGCACGAGTTGTACATGTTGGACCGCCGCGACGGAGCGCCCGTACCCGGATTCCACCTGCGCACCAACCGGATTCGGGCGGACTCGGAGCAGCTGCGTGGCAGGCCGGCTGTCGTGTTCGCCAGCGAACCGATGAATGACGATCCGCGGTGGCAGCTGATCAGTTCCGGCGAGCTGGTCCACGTCGACGCCGCCCTGCAGGTCAACCGCGAGGTGGTGCTGCCCGACCCGCCGCAGCACCAACTGCGCCGCGAGGATCTGAGTCCGGCGGTTCAGGCAGCCCAGCACACTTCGGCGTAAGTCGGCCTGGCACACTGCATGACCGTGTCAACCAAACGGGCGCTGGTGCTTGCCGGCGGGGGAGTCGTGGGGATTGCCTGGGAGACAGGCATTCTGCGGGGAATCGCCGACGAATCGCCGGAGCTGGCGCGGGCACTGATGAATTCCGACGTGTTAGTGGGAACCTCGGCCGGTTCGGCGGTCGCCGCGCAGATCAGCAGCGGACTCAGCCTCGACGAGCTGTTTGCGCGACAGGTGCAGGAGAACTCCGCCGAGATCGACCCCGGCGTCGACATCGATGACATCGCCGAGCTGTTTCTGACCGCGATGGCCGACCCGGGAATGACGGTCACGCAGAAGCGGCAACGCATCGGGGCGGTCGCGTTGGCCACCGAAACCGTGGCCGAACCGGTGCGCCGCGAGGTGATCGCTCAGCGGCTGCCCTCGCACGACTGGCCTGAGCGGCCGCTGCGGATCACCGCTATCGACGTCGCCACCGGCGAACTCGTCGTGCTGCACCGAGATTGCGGTGTCGGGCTGGTGGACGCGGTGGCGGCCAGCTGCGCGGTTCCTGGGGCCTGGCCGCCGGTGACGGTCGCCGACCGCCGCTACATGGACGGCGGGATCGGCAGCACGATCAACTTGGACGTGGCTGATGACTGCGGCGCGGCGGTGGTGCTGGTGCCCGCCGGCGCGTCGGCGCCGTCGTCGTTCGGCCCGGGGCCAGCTGCCGAGATCGCGGCGTTTAGCGGTGCGGCGCTGGGAGTTTTCGCCGACGACGAGTCGCTGGCGGCGTTCGGCGCCAACCCGCTGGACCCGCGCTGCCGGACCGCGTCGGCGCGGGCCGGGCGTGCGCAGGGCCGTCGTGAGGCTGCGGCGGTGGCGGCGTTTCTCAACGGGCTCAGCTGATCACCGGCTTAGCTATCCACCTCGGCTGAATCCAGCGTGTCCAACGTGCGGCTGGCCAGCATGCGGCCGATGTCGATCACCTCGGCCGCGCGATGGAATTCGAGACTGCGGCAGACCGACCGCGGCACCTCGATCAGCAGGTCCGGTGGATACGCCGCCAGGATATGACGGGCCAGCGCAGCCTGTGCAATGTCGATGGTGCGGTTCATCACCTCGAACCGGCCGCCCAACTTGGGCGCCTCAGGCAGCTCCTCCTCGTCGTCGAAAGACGGCTCGACGGCTGCGGTTTCGGCCTCGGGTTCGGGATTGGACCCGCCGAACCGGCTCAGCACCGCCCGCGCTGCCGGCAACTCGAGCAGCGCAGACGTGCTGTGCACCATGCGATTCAGCCATTCGGCCGCCGACCGGGATTCGGCCTCGCGCTCGCCCTCGGTCTCGCTGCCGCTCACACTGACCGCGATCGTCAAATCGGCATTGACCGCAGCGATCGGCGCCATCGGCAGCGGATCGAGGATGCCGCCGTCGGCGAGCAGTCGTCCGTCGATCACGTGCGGTGCAATCACGCCGGGGATGGCGATCGAGGCGCGGATGGCTTCGTCGACCGGGCCGCGCTGTAGCCACACCGACTTTCCGGCGATCAGGTCGGTGGTCACCGCCGTGTAGGGGATCGGCAATTCTTCGATGACGACCGAACCGAGGATGTCGCGCACCGCGGCGAGGATCTTCTCGGCCCGCAGCACTCCCGCAGCGGTGATGGACGGGTCGAGCAACCGCAACACTGCCCGTTGGGTCAGCGCCTTGGCCCAGTCGGCGAAGTCGTCGAGCCGCCCGGCCGCCTGCAGGCCACCGACCAGCGCGCCCATCGAGGAGCCGGCGATGCCGACGATCTCGTAGCCGCGGTCGCGCAGCTCGTCGATCACCCCGATGTGGGCATAGCCCCGCGCTCCGCCGCTACCTAGCGCCAGCGCCACCCGGGTCGGCGACGAGCCGACCGCCCGGTGAGCGTCGAGCGGCCCGAAACCCGGGGCACGCAGTGCATCGGTGTGCGGCATTCCCTCATTGTCCTGCTACGCCCGCGGCCCTTTATTACAGCGTGATCCGAATCAACCGCACTCGTCGTCGGCGGCCGCGCGCACCGCGACGATCACCGCGGCCTGCTGCGCCGGACGCAGCTGCGCCCACGCCGTATTCCAGGTGCCGGCCCCACCGGCTCCGGGCGCCTGAACGGTGGCGAGATACGGCTCGATCATGCTTTGGCGATCACCCGGTCGGTCCTGCATCCAGGTCTTGGCAGCATGGCAGGCCTGGAAATACTCCTCTTCGCTGGATGCGGCCGGCACGTTGACGGCGGTCGTCACTCCGGCGGGCGACACCGCGATGGTGCCCACGGGCAACGAGGCCGCGCTACCGGGCGGCGCCGGTGCTTTGATGCTGTGCTGCGCCGAGCAGCCGGCCGCCGCGGTGACGACGACCGCGCCCCACGCCGCGAGGCGATACGGGCACCGATGCACCCCGTCAATCTATGCAAGACTGTGCCCCGTGATGGAGCGAATCGACTTTCGGGAGTGTTGTCGGGGCTGACCGCCCCCCGCCCCCTGTCTGCTCATCCATTCTGGAGTGTCTTCCATGCTTTCCTCTGTTGCTGACCCTGTGCTGCCGCGCCCGTCCCTGGCCGGGGCCACCCGGCTTCGGCTGCCCGATCTGCTGCACGCCACCGACCGCACCGCCGACGACGTGCTCAGCGGCCACTACGACCACGTGCTGCCGGCGGGCGGCGTGCCCGCCGACGGCCGCTGGTTTTCCCGCCTGCACACCGACGACGAAATCGACATCTGGTTGATCAGCTGGGTTCCCGGCCACGCCACCGAACTGCACGACCACGGCGGGTCGCTGGGCGCCTTGACGCTGTTGTCCGGCTCGCTGGACGAGTTCCGTTGGGACGGCGAACAGTTGCGCCGGCGGCGTCTTGACGCCGGCGATCAGGCCGGCTTCCCGCTGGGCTGGGTGCATGACGTGGTCTGGGCGCAAAACGACGTCCCGGCGGGGCCGACGCTGAGCGTGCATGCGTATTCGCCGCCGCTGACCGTGATGTCCTACTACCAGGTCACCGGCCGCAACACGCTGCGTCGCGCGCGCACCGAGCTGACCGATCAGCCGGAGCGGTCCGGCCGATGAGCCGCGTCGACCGGGTACTGGACGCGGCCCGCACCAGGCTGCGCCGGCTGACCGCCGCCGAGTTGCCCGGCGCGCTGCGTCGCGGCGCCGTGCTCGTCGACATCCGGCCGCAGGCCCAGCGCGCACACGAGGGCGACGTGCCGGGGGCGTTGGTGATCGAACGCAACGTGCTGGAGTGGCGCTGCGACCCCACCAGCGACGCCCGACTGCCACAAGCCGTCGGCGACGACGTCGAGTGGGTGATCCTCTGCTCGGAGGGCTACACCTCCAGCCTGGCCGCGGCCGCGCTGCAAGACCTGGGTCTGCACCGGGCCACCGACGTCGTCGGCGGCTATCACGCGCTGGCCGCGGCAGGTGTGCTGGTCAGCGGTGGGTGAAGTTGGGCGGCCGTTTCTCGATGAACGCGGCCATTCCCTCGGACTGGTCGTCGGTCGCGAAAGCCGAATGAAATAGCCGCCGTTCGTACAGCAGCCCCTCGGCCAGGGTGGATTCAAACGACCGGTTGACGGCTTCCTTGGCCATCCGCGCGGCCGACAGCGACATCCCCGCAATGGTGGTGGCGACGGCCTTGGCCTCGGTGAGCAGGTCGTCGGCGGGCACCACCCGCGACACCAGTCCGCTGCGCTCGGCCTCGGCGGCGTCGATGGTCCGGCCGGTCAGGATCAGGTCCATTGCTTTGGCTTTCCCGATGGCCCGGGTCAACCGCTGCGAACCGCCCATGCCGGGCAGCACGCCGAGTTTGATCTCCGGCTGTCCGAATTTCGCTGTGTCGGCGGCGATCAGCAGATCGCACATCATCGCCAGCTCGCATCCGCCGCCCAGCGCATGCCCGGCCACCGCGGCGATCGTCGGCGTCCGTACCGCAGCGAGCTTGCCCCAGGCGGCGAAGAAGTCGGAGCTGAAAACGTCGGCGAAAGACAGCTCCGACATCTCCTTGATGTCGGCGCCGGCGGCGAACGCCTTGGCCGAACCGGTGATGATGATCGCCCCGATCCCCGGATCGCTATCGAATTCGGCTGCGGCGCTGGTCAGTTCGGTCATCACCTGGCTGTTGAGTGCATTGAGCGCCTGCGGCCGGTTCAACGTGATCGTGCCGACCCGCCCGTCGCGCTCAACCAGGATCGTCTCGTAGGTCATTAGCGCTGCTCCTCCTCATCGCTTCGCTCTGCATCGTCGTCAGCGCGGGTCATTAGCGCTGCTCCTCCTCATCGCTCCGCTCTGCATCGTCATCAGCGCGGGTCATCAGCGCCGCTCCTCCTCGAAAGTCAGATCAGGTTCTGCCGGCGCGAAATACGCCTCGACATCCGCGGCGCTGACCTCGGGCAGCGACGCCGGATTCCACTGCGGGTTTCGGTCCTTGTCGACCAGTTGGGCGCGGATGCCCTCCACTAAATCGTGTGAGCGCAGCGAACCGCAGGACACCCGATATTCCTGCGTCAACACGTCTTCCAGGGTGTCCAGCTTCGCGGCGCGGCGCACCGACTCCAACGTCACCGACAACGCGACGGGGGAGCGCGTGGCGATCACGTTGGCGGCATCGTTGGCCGGCCCGGCATCATGACCGCGCAGCGCGGCGACGATATCGGCGACAGTGTCGCCGTCGTAGCATTCGTCGATCCATTCCCGGTGTGCGGCAAGGTCACTCGGTGGCGGCTCGACGGCATGCTCGGCGAGGGCGCGCTCGATGCCCTCGGCGACGATCGACCGGCCGAACGCGTCCAGCTCGCCGTGTGGCAGGTAGTGGTCGGCGAACCCCAGCGCGATGGCGTCGGCGCCGGTGAACGGCGCCCCGGTCAGGGCCGCATGCAGACCCAGCGAGCCTGGGGCGCGCGACAGCAGATACGTGCCGCCGACGTCGGGAATGAACCCGATGCCCACCTCGGGCATCGCCATTTTGGTGGTATCGGTGACGACCCGGGTGTTGGCGTGGCAGCCGACGCCCACACCGCCGCCCATCACGATGCCGTCCATCAACGACACATACGGTTTGGCGAACCGTCCGATCTGGGCGTTCAGCAAGTACTCGTCGTACCAGAACCGCCGCGCGGCCACGCCGTCGGCGCGCGCACTGTGATAGATCGCCACCACATCGCCGCCCGCGCACAAACCGCGTTCGCCGGCCCCAGCCAAGACGACGGCCCGCACCGCATCGTCTTGCTCCCACTCGGTCAGCACCGCGCTCAGCACGGTGACCATGTTCTGGTTCAGCGAGTTGATCGCCTTGGGGCGGTTGAGGGTCACGAAGCCGATGCCGTCGTCGACGCGGGTCAAGATCTCATCGGATTCGCCCGTCACGCGCGTGGTCTCCCCTCGGTGGAAGCGGCTTTCGTCGGCCAAGCCTTGACGAGCAATCTAGATCGTTACCCGTATCTGCGCGCCCGCGGGTAAGGTTTAGCTGGAGAAGGTCCGGACCATAGCTGCAAAGCCCACCTGGTAGCTGGGAACTCGGCCGGACCACCGTTCGTTGAGCAGGTGTTCGCACAGCTCGAGTCACAGCACAAGAGAGGATCCGACGGTGCGGGAGACTAGCAACCCGGTATTTCGCTCGCTGCCCAAACAGCAGGGTGGGTACGCGCAATTCGGTACGGGAGCGGCTGCCGCCGCGTCCCAGTACGGGCATCAGACGGACCCGTATGCGGCTCCGTATGTCGACCAGCGGGCAGCCGTTTCCCGCCCGCTGACCATCGACGACGTCGTCACCAAGACCGGGATCACACTGGCTGTGCTATCGGCCGTCGCCGTCGTGTCTTACTTCCTGGTGGCCGGCAACATGGCGTTGGCCATGCCGTTCACCTTCGTCGGTGCCTTCGGCGGCCTGGCGCTGGTGCTGGTCGCCATGTTCGGGCGCAAGCAGGACAACCCGGCGATCGTGTTGACCTACGCCGCGCTCGAGGGGCTGTTCCTCGGCGCTATCTCGTTCGTTCTGGCCAACGTCGCGGTGTCGAGCACCAACGCCGGGGTGTTGATCGGGCAGGCGATTCTGGGCACGTTTGGCGTGTTCTTCGGAATGCTGGTCGTCTACAAGACCGGCGCCATCCGCGTCACCCCGAAGTTCTCCCGGATGATCGTGGCCGGCCTGTTCGGTGTGCTGGCCCTGATGCTCGGCAACCTGGTGCTGGCGATGTTCGGTGTCGGCGGCGGTGAGGGCATGGGGCTGCGCAGCGGCGGTCCGCTGGCCATCATCTTCTCGCTGGTCTGCATCGGCCTGGCGGCGTTCAGCTTCCTGATCGACTTCGACGCGGCCGACCAGATGATCCGCGCCGGGGCGCCCGAGAAGGCGGCCTGGGGTGTCGCGCTGGGGCTGACCATCACGCTGGTCTGGCTCTACATCGAGATCCTGCGTCTGCTCAGTTACCTGCAAAGCGACTAGCTTTCGCCCAAGGGGGTCGGAGGCCGGCACGCACAGCGTGCCGGCCTTTTACTTTGCGGCGATTTGCTCGTTGACTCTGCGGTGAGCAGGCAAGCTACTCGCACTTTTGCCTGGTAGGCGCAGAGTCAACGCGAATGTCGGTGTGGGTTGGCAACATGCCCGCATGGCCGAGTGGGCAACACAGCCGTTCATCGGTTCCGAGGCGCGCGCCGCGGGCGTGGTCAGCTGGCACGAGCTGGACAGGTACTTCACGGCGATCATGCCGAACGTCTACTTCGACCATCGGTTGCAGCCCTCGTTGCGGCAACGCATTCTGGCGGCGTGGCTGTGGTCCCAGCGCGGCGGCGTCATCGCCGGCGTCGCCGCGTCCGCCCTGCATGGTGCGAAGTGGGTGGATGACGATGTCATTGTGGAGTTGATTTGGCGCAACGCCAGGGCGCCTCAGGGTGTGAAGACTCGGCACGAGCTGTTGTGGGATGAGGAAAGCCAGCAGCTCGGCGGACTTTGCGTAACAACGCCCGAACGCACCGCCTTCGATCTGGCTAGACGCGGAACCATCGGGCAGGCTGTCGCCAGGCTCGACGCGCTGGCCCGGGCCACCGATTTCAAGATCGGCGAAGTCGCGGAGCTCGCCGGCCGCCACCCGCATACGCGCGGTCTACGTCAACTGGAGCGGGCGCTTGACCTCGTCGACTCCGGCGCGCAATCTCCGAAGGAAACGTGGCTGCGGCTACTTCTCATCAACGCTGGCTTCCCCCGGCCGCAGACCCAGATCCCGGTGCTAAGCCCGGACGGCTACCCGCTGTACTACCTGGATATGGGCTGGCAAGACATCATGCTGGCCGTCGAATACGACGGCGACCACCATCGCACCAACAGGCCGCAGTACGTATGGGACGTCGACCGGCTGGAGTACATCCAACGAGTCGGCTGGACGCACATCAAAGTGCTGGCCGAGCATCGCGGCTGTGATGTCGTGCAGCGAGTCCAGCGCGCCTGGGACGCGTTGACTCTGCGGTGAGCAGGCGAGCTACTCGCACTTTTGCCTGGTAGGCGCAGAGTCAACGCAAAATTAGGCGAGCCGCTCGATCACCATCGCCATGCCCTGCCCGCCGCCGACACACATGGTTTCCAGGCCGAACGTCTTGTCGTGGGTCTGCAAGTTGTTCAGCAAGGTGGCGGTGATGCGGGCGCCGGTCATGCCGAACGGGTGTCCCAGCGCGATCGCGCCGCCGGAGACGTTCAGCTTGTCCTCGTCGATTCCCAGCTCGCGTGCCGAGCCGAGGACCTGCACCGCAAAGGCTTCGTTGATCTCGAACAGGTCGATGTCACCGATCGACATCCCCGCATTCATCAACGCCTTTTTGGTCGCTTCGATGGGCCCCAGACCCATGATCTCCGGGGACAGCCCGGTCACCCCCGTCGACACGATCCGGGCCAGCGGGGTCAGCCCGAGTTCCTTGGCTTTGGTGTCGCTGGTGATCACCACAGCCGCGGCGCCATCGTTGAGCGGACAGGCGTTGCCCGCGGTCACGGTGCCGTTGGGCCGAAACACCGGCTTGAGCTGGCTGACCTTCTCGTAGGTGGTGCCCGGCCGCGGGCCGTCGTCGACGCTGACAGTGGTGCCGTCCGGCAAGGTGACCGGCTCGATCTCGCGCTCGAAGTGGCCGCTCTTGATCGCCTCTTCGGCACGGTTCTGGCTGCGCACGCCCCAGTGGTCCTGGTCTTCGCGGCTGATCCCGGTCAGCAGCGCCACGTTCTCGGCGGTCTGACCCATCGCGATGTAGACGTCCGGCAGGGCCTGATCGCTTCGCGGGTCGTGCCATTCATCGGCACCGGCCGCGGCGGCCTCCGTGCGTTCCTGCGCCTCGCCGAACAACGGGTTCTTGGTGTCGGGCATGCCGTCGGCGCTGCCCTTGCCGAATCGCGACACCGTCTCGACGCCGGCGGAGATGAACGCGTCACCCTCGCCGGCCTTGATCGCGTGGAAGGCCATCCGGGTGGTCTGCAGCGACGACGAGCAGTACCGGTTGACGGTGGTCCCGGGCAGGAAGTCATAGCCGAGTGCGACGGCGACGACGCGCGCAATGTTGTAGCCCGACTCGCCGCCCGGTTGGCCGCAGCCCATCATCAGGTCGTCGATCTGGTGCGGGTTCAGCGCGGGCACCTTGTCCAGCGCGGCGCGCACCATCTGGGCGGCCAGGTCGTCGGGCCGCATGGTGGCCAACGACCCTTTGACGGCGCGGCCGATCGGCGAGCGGGCAGTTGAGACGATGACGGCTTCCGGCACGATCGGTTCCCTCCTGGGACATCTGGGCAGCGCCCAGGTGGTTTGGCTACGTCAAATCTAGCCTTGTGGCGGCGCGGGCCATGGAGCGGCCCACCCGCGTACCGAGCAAGCCGGGCAACCGGATTGAGCCGTTACCTTCCGGCCGGTACGACGACCGGCGCGGGCACCCCGGTGGTGTGCCGTCGCAGCAGCCGGGACACGATGGCGCGGCCCCGGGCGGGACTGGGATCGAGCTCCTCGGCCACCGACGGCAACGCAGGTGTCAGATCGCCGCTGCCGACGCCCAGCGCGTCGCACAGGGCGGGCAGCAACTGGTCGGCCACCAGCGCATAGCCGGCCGCCGAGGGGTGGTACTGGTCGTGGGACAACAGCAACTCCGACGAGTGCAGGAAATCCGATGCCAGCAGGTCGGCCAACGGGACCGGCACCCCACCGGCCGCCTTGACCTCGAGGGCCTGGGCCCGGGCCAGTCGCAAGCCGCGGGTGTGTGCGGCCCACCGCAGCGGCTGCGGAATCGCGGTGATCACACCGAAATCCGGGCAGGTGGCGACGACGACCACCGCGCCGCTGGCGCACAGCCGTCTGACCGCTGCGCCCAGCCGTCGTGCCGAGGGTGCGATGCCGTTGAGCGCCGTGACGTCGTTGGCGCCGATCATGATCACCGCCGCGTCCGGGGGCGGCCCGGCCACGAACATCGCATCGACCTGTCCGGACAAGCCCTTCGACGTGGCTCCGACGATCGCCTTGGTGCTCAGCCGGATCCGTTTACCGGTTTGCTCGGCCAACCCCCGGGCAATCAGCACACCGGGCACCTGGTCGGCGTTGTCGCAGCCGTAGCCGGTGGCCGTCGAGTCACCGAAGATCATCAGATGCAAGTCCACCGGCGTTTCGCGCTGCCATCGCTGCGCCGGGCCGCCGCCGCGGGTGTACACACCGTCGGCCCGTGGCGGGACGTCCCAGGCTTTGGGGATAACGCTGCGTGCGCGCGCAGCTTGGCCGATCAGCAGGTTGCGGGCGCCCAAATAGGCAGTGCCTGTTGACGCCAACGCACCTGCTGCGGCCAGAGCAACCATCGATCGCCGCGGCGCGCGAATGTCCACATGATCAGTTTAGGTCGCCAGGTGACGGCGGTCTGAAATCTCCGACACGGCGCGGTTACGGACTGGACCAAATGTGGTATCGAATAAGACTCTTTGATTGTTGAAAGTTCTACAGGTGTCAAGCTAAGTTAGCGAGGTTGGCTGAGCGCCGTCGCGGGTATACCGCAATTTGTAGCTAGCTGAACCGGATGCTCTGCTACTTCGTCGACTGACTACACCGACGTAGGAAGTGGGAGCATGACCGCAGCGACTGAAATTTCCGGCCCTCCGACACATCATCTCCGCGCCCGGGATCCACTCCGGGCGCGACGATTTCCCAGCAGTGACGGCGCCCCTGTCGAGGTCGTCGAGACCGGTCCCACCTTTCCTGCCCGGTTGGTTTCGCTGGCGACGTATCTGACGGTCCGCCCGACGCTGGCTATCGGCAGCCGCGTTCCGCATATGCCGTGGCCGTTCGGCATCGTCGACTTCGCATCGCGGGTGCTGCTGCCCGCTCCCGGCACGATCCGCGCCACCATCGGTCTGCCGCATGCCACTGCACAACTGGTGCGCGCTCCCGGTGTGTTGCCCGCCGACGGAAACCGGCGCGTCGTGCTCTACCTGCACGGTGGCGCCTTCCTGACGTGTGGCGTGAACTCGCACAGCCGGGTCGTCAATGCGTTGTCCCGGTACGCCGACTCGCCGGTGCTGGTGGTCAACTACCGGCTCATCCCCAAGCACTCGGTGGGCATGGCCCTCGACGATTGCATGGACGCCTACCGCTGGTTGCGGTTGCGCGGTTACGACCCCGAGCAGATTGTGCTGGCCGGTGACTCGGCGGGCGGCTACTTGGCGTTGGCGTTGGCGCAGCGGCTGCAGGACGAGCACGAGGAGCCGGCGGCGCTGGTCGCGATCTCGCCGTTGCTGCAGCTGGCCAAGGAGCCCAAGCAGGCGCACCCCAACATCAAGGTCGACGCGATGTTCCCGGCCAGGGCCTTCGACGCGCTGATCGCGCTGGTCGCCAAGGCCGCCGCCAAGAACGTCGTCAACGGAGAGCCGGAGACGCTCTACGAGCCGCTCGACCACGTCGAGCCGGGGCTACCGCGGACGTTGATCCACGTGTCGGGATCCGAAGTGCTGCTGCACGACGCCCAATTGGCGGCCCGACGGCTCGCGGCCGTGGGCGTCCCGACCGAGGTGCGGATCTGGCCCGGCCAGATCCACGATTTCCAACTGGCCGCGCCGGTGATCCCCGAGGCGACACGTTCGCTGCGCCAGATCGGCGAGTACATCCGCGAGGCCACCGGATAGCTCGCCGCGCTGCCGCCGAGCGCACCTGAGACCATTGAAGGCATGCGGATCGCGCGGCACATCAGTGAACTCATCGGCAATACCCCACTGGTTGAGCTGAACTCGGTCGTGCCGCCGGGGGCCGGGCGGGTCGTCGCGAAGGTCGAGTACTTCAACCCCGGCCTGAGCAGCAAAGACCGGATCGCGGCGAAGATGATCGACGCCGCCGAGGCCAGCGGGCAGCTGAAGCCTGGCGGCACCATCGTCGAACCCACCTCGGGCAACACCGGCGTCGGGCTCGCGCTGGTCGCTCAGCCGCGCGGCTACAAGTGCGTGTTCGTCTGCCCCGACAAGGTCAGCGAAGACAAGCAGAATGTGTTGCGCGCCTACGGCGCCGAGGTTGTGGTCTGCCCGACGGCCGTGCCGCCGGATCACCCCGACAGCTATTACAGCGTCTCGAACCGGCTGGCCGAGGAGATCGAGGGCGCCTGGAAGCCCGACCAGTACTCCAACCCGGAGGGGCCCGCCAGCCATTACGAGACCACCGGCCCCGAGATCTGGGCCGACACCGACGGCAAGGTCACCCATTTCGTCGCCGGTATCGGCACCGGCGGCACGATCACCGGCGCCGGCCGCTACCTGAAGGAGGTGTCCGGTGGGGCGGTGCGCGTCATTGGCGCCGATCCGGAAGGGTCGGTGTACTCCGGCGGTACCGGCCGGCCGTACTTGGTGGAGGGCGTCGGCGAGGACTTCTGGCCGGAGGCGTACGACCCCAGCGTGCCCGACGAGATCATCGCGGTGTCCGACTCAGACTCGTTCGACATGACCCGGCGGCTGGCCCGCGAAGAGGCGATGCTGGTCGGCGGGTCGTGCGGGATGGCCGTGGTGGCTGCGCGCAAGGTGGCCGAACAAGCCGGCCCCGACGCGCTGATCGTGGTGCTGCTGCCCGACGGCGGCCGCGGTTACCTGTCGAAGATCTTCAACGACGGCTGGATGTCGTCGTACGGCTTCCTGCGCACCCGGCTCGACGGCTCGGTCGAACAGCCCACCGTCGGCGACGTGCTGCGCCGGAAATCCGGGGAACTGCCCGACCTCGTGCACACCCACCCGTCGGAAACGGTGCGCGACGCCATCGGCATTCTGCGCGAGTACGGGGTGTCGCAGATGCCCGTCGTCGGTGCCGAGCCACCGGTGATGGCCGGGGAGGTGGCCGGCAGCGTGTCGGAACGCGAATTGCTCTCGGCGGTATTCGAGGGCCGGGCCAAGCTGGCCGACGCCGTCGGTCTGCACATGAGTGCTGCGCTGCCGATGATCGGCGCCGGTGAACTGGTGAGCGCGGTCGCCAAGGCGCTGCGGGACTTTGACGCGGTGATGGTGGTAGAGGAAGGCAAACCGGTGGGCGTGATCACCCGACACGACTTGCTGGGCTTTCTCTCCGAGGGCCCACGACGCAGGTAGTAGCTCGGGTAGGGTTTTGCAGCGCCACACCCAGTCCCTATCGAGGAAGGCGCCGATGACCGAACAACCGCCTGGTCCGCCGGGCAATTACCCGCCGCCGCCTCCCGGGGGATACCCACCGCCACCGCCGCCCGGTTCCGGCGGCTACCCGCCGCAGGGGCCACCCGGTTACTCGTCGCAGCCCGACACCTATCTCGTCTGGGCCATCTTGTCGACCGTGCTGTGCTGCCTGCCGCTGGGCATTGTCTCGATCGTAAAATCCAGCCAGGTGTCGGGTTTGTGGGCGCAGGGCAGATACGCCGAAGCGCACCAGGCATCCCAGGACGCCAAGAAGTGGGCGATCTGGTCGGCCGTCGCCGGGGTGATCGTCATCATCATCGCGCTGGCGTTCAACGTCGTGTCGTTCTCAGCCGGCACCTCTTGACCCAGCTGCAGCAGGGTCGGCGCACGCCGACTTTGCACCGCCTCGGTGCACCCCTCGGGGTAGCTGCAGCGGCGGTGTTAGCGTGCGCGGCGGTGTGGTGGGCGGACCCGACCACGCCCGGCGGCCCGCTGCCGGTGTGCCCGACCAAACTGCTGCTCGGCATCGACTGTCCCGGATGCGGCACGTTGCGGATGGTGTACGCGCTGCTGCACGGCGACCTGCTGGCAGCGGCCAGATTCAACGCGTTGGCCCTGGCGGCGACGGTGCTACTGGGTCGGGCGTACGCGGCATGGACCTATGGGCGCGTCACCGGTCGCCGGGTCTGGAGCTGGCAGCGTTATCGCTGGGCGGCGTCGGCGACGTTGGTGTTGGTGTCGGTCTGGTTCGTGGTGCGCAACCTTCCGTTCGGACCGTTCCCCGCGCTTCGGGTGTAACGGCGCCGTCTCGTTAGGCTGGTCGGCGATGAGTGAACAGCGCCGCCCCGGGCTTGCAACCAAGGCCATCCACGCCGGTTACCACACCGACCCGTCGACGGGCGCGGTCAATCCGCCGATCTACACCGCCAGCACCTTCGCCCAGGACGGCGTCGGCAAGCTGCGCGGCGGATTCGAATACGCCCGCTCCGGCAACCCGACCCGGGCCGCGCTGGAAGCGTCGTTGGCCGCCGTCGAAGAGGGCCGGTTCGGCCGGGCATTCAGCTCCGGCATGGCCGCCAGCGACTGTGCCCTGCGCGCGCTATTGCGTCCCGGCGATCACGTCGTCATCCCCGACGACGCCTACGGCGGCACGTTCCGGTTGATCGACAAGGTGTTCACCCAGTGGGGCGTGGCGTACACGCCCGTCGGCTTGTCCGACCTCGACGCGGTGCGCGCCGCGATCACGTCAGACACCACGTTGATCTGGGTGGAAACACCGACCAATCCGCTGCTGTCGATCGCCGACATCGCCGCGATCGGCGAGTTGGCCCGCAGTCGATCGGTGAAAGTGTTGGTGGACAACACGTTTGCGTCACCAGCACTGCAGCAGCCGCTGACGCTCGGTGCCGACGTCGTGTTGCACTCGACCACCAAATACATCGGCGGGCACTCCGACGTGGTGGGCGGGGCGCTGGTCACCAATGACGAGGAGCTCGACGTCGCGTTCGGCTTTCTGCAGAACGGCGCCGGCGCGGTGCCGGGGCCGTTCGACGCCTACCTGACCATCCGTGGCCTCAAGACGCTGGTGCTGCGCATGCAGCGACACAGCGAAAACGCCGCCGCGGTGGCCGAATTCCTCGGTGGTCATCCAGCCGTCGGCGATGTGCTGTATCCCGGCCTGCCCACCCACCCCGGCCATGACGTCGCAGCGCGGCAGATGAGCGGCTTCGGCGGCATGGTGTCGGTCCGGATGCGCGGGGGCCGGGCCGCCGCCGAAAGCCTGTGCGCCAACACCGAAGTGTTCATCCTGGCGGAGTCGCTCGGCGGGGTCGAATCGTTGATCGAGCATCCGGGCGCGATGACCCACGCGTCGACGGCCGGCTCGCAGTTGGAGGTCCCCGAAGACCTGGTGCGCCTGTCGGTGGGTATCGAGGACGTTGCCGACCTCCTGGCCGACCTCGAGCAGGCGCTAGCCGACTAACGCGTGACGAACCGCCGCCGTCGTCACCGCCAGGTTGACTTCGGCGAGTTCGGGCTCCGACTCGCCGACCCAGCCGCCGCTGGCGATATCACCGGCCCGGCTGCGCACCCATTCCCAGCCCCGGTCGTTGAGGCTGAACACCGCACCCAGACCGTCGACCGTGTGTAGCAGCGAGATGATCGTCGCCGTCGTCGGGTCCGGGTTGTCGTCGTCGAACAGTGCCCCGATCAGCGCCGCGCGGGCCTGCGACACCCGGGTCCGGTCGGTCAACGGCCAGGCGTAGGAGCGCTTGAATCCGTTGCCCTGCAACCGAACCTGGCGAATCTGGCCGATGCATTCGAGCTGCGCCAATAGCGCGCCGGGGGTGATGCGGCGCAGCTTGGTGATCGCGGCGGCCGGGCTCATCGGCCGGCGCCCGAGCAGCTGTAGCGCGGGCGCCAACACGGGATCGGCAGGATCGGGTCCGCTCAGCACGACCAGGCGTCCCGCTTCGACCGGCTCGCTGTCGACCGCCGGCCGAATACGGCAGGCGTGCGCCAAGTCCAGCAGCGTCGCCGCGGTCAGCACGCGTTCGCGGCATGCTCGATCCAGCCCCGGCTGCGCCGACGCATTGTCGAGTAGCAGCAGAAGTAGATCTTCGGCGATCCGCGCCATCAGCAGGCTTGAGCGGGCCTTATTCCCCCACCGGTGCGGTGACTAGGAGTGGTACGGCTTGGCGCTGACCAGCGTGACTTTGACGGTGTTGCCGTTGGGCACGGTGTAGCTGCGGGTTTCGCCTTCCTTGGCGTCGATCAGCGCGCCGCCCAGCGGTGAGTTCGGCGAGTACACCTCGAGGTCACCGTCGTTGATGCCCTCACCCCGGGTGGCGATCAGAAACGTCTCGGTCTCCGACTTGTCGTCGCCGTAGTAGACCGTCACGACCGAGCCGGGCAGCGCGACACCTGACTGCGTGGGGGCCTCGCCCACCTTGGCGTTGTTCAGCAGGTCCTGCAACTGCCGGATCCGGGCCTCCTGTTGGCCCTGTTCCTCGCGCGCCGCGTGATAGCCGCCGTTTTCCCGCAGGTCACCCTCCTCGCGGCGGTCGTTGATTTCCGCGGCGATGATCGGACGATTTGCGATCAACTGGTCGAGTTCGGCCTTGAGTCGGTCGTGTGACTCTTGGGTCAACCAGGTCACCTGGGTGTCCGTCATCTCGTCGTGCTCCTTGTGGTGTCGGTTGCGCGATAATCGCGTGCCTGCGCACCTGCGGTTCCCCCGCGTGTACTACGGCTATATAGCTGCGTATACCCGCTAATGCAGCAATACACGGTTCCAGCAGGAACCGTGCACCCAAACATGGTAGCACCGCGCAGCCTCCCGGCGAGCATGTTTTCGCAGTTCGGCCTTCGTCCGGGCGGCCTTACGGTCAGGAACTGCGCAGGTAGCCGGGCACATTCGTGCCGCACCCGTAGACGTCGCCCATCACGGGTGGCTTGCTGGACTTCACGATCGTGGTGACTTGGACCGTCGCCGCCTGCGACGGCGGGACCAGGACCTCGCGCCGGCCCGTCTCGCTGCCGTCTTTGGCCCGGACTCGCACGATGCAGTCGACCGGACGCGACGGATCCGACCGCGTCACGCTGATCGTCACCGACACCGTCTCGTCGTCGATCAGCCGGTAGCCGGCCAGCGTGCCCTTCACGTCGCCGGTGCCCAGCCGCTGGTAGGCGACGACCGCGACGATGATGCCGGCGGCGACCACCAGCAGCCCCAGCGCGATCACGATGCGACGCCGCGAAGCGGCCGACAGCGGGGCACGCCCGTAGCGGCTCTCCGGAGGCACCAGCGGAGGTTGGCTCATTGTTGTGCGCATCTCTTCAGTCGGTTTCGGACCCGGACCGCCAGGATGGAACTATTAGGGTATCGACCCGACAACGCACGGACAGGGAGCACGTGAGCGAACTGCGGTTGATGGCGGTGCACGCCCACCCGGACGACGAGTCCAGTAAGGGCGCCGCCACCCTTGCCCGCTACGCCGACGAGGGGCACCGCGTGCTGGTGGTGACGTTGACCGGCGGGGAACGCGGCGACATCCTCAACCCCGCCATGGATCTGCCGGAAGTGCACGGACGCATCGCCGACATCCGCCGCGACGAGATGGCCAAGGCCGCCGAGATTCTCGGCGTCGAGCACACCTGGCTCGGTTTCATCGACTCCGGGCTGCCCAAGGGCGACCCACCGCCACCGCTGCCGCAGGATTGCTTTGCGCTGGCACCGCTGGAGACGTGCACCGAGGCGCTGGTGCGGGTGATACGCGAGTTCCGGCCGCATGTCATGACGACCTACGACGAAAACGGGGGCTACCCGCATCCCGACCACATCCGCTGTCATCAGGTTTCGGTGGCGGCGTTCGAGGCGGCCGGCGATTACCGCCGGTTCCCGGCGGCCGGTGAGGTGTGGACGGTGCCCAAGCTCTACTACAACCACGGCTTCCTGCGTCAGCGCATGCAGTTGCTGCAGGACGAGTTCGCCAAGCACGGCCAGCAGGGCCCGTTCGGAAAATGGCTGGCGCACTGGGACCCCAAACACGACGTCTTCGCCGACCGGGTGACGACGCGCGTGGAGTGCTCGGCGTATTTCAGCCAGCGTGACGACGCGCTGCGCGCCCACGCCACCCAGATCGATCCCGACGGCGATTTCTTCGCCGCGCCGATCGAGTGGCAGCAGCGGCTGTGGCCGACTGAGGAATTCGAGCTGGCCCGCGCCCGGGTGCCGGTGCGTCTTCCCGAGACCGATCTGTTCGCAGGAATCGAGACCGACCAGTGATTGAGCTTTTCGACGTGGTGACGTTTCTGGCTGACGACGCACCCCGCAACACCGGACCGGATTTCGGCAAGGCCAGCCCGTTCGGCCTGCTGGTGATCGTGCTGCTCCTGCTCGGAACCTTTTTGCTGGTGCGTTCGATGAATCGGCAACTGAAGAAGGTCCCCGAGTCGTTCGACCCGCAGCACCCGGAGCCGGACCAGGCCGCCGACGAGGGGACGGTCGGCGTCGATGCGCCGGCCGATCGCGACGGGTCGCCGCGTGAACCCGACGAGTAGCAACACGCTGGGCGACGCGGCCAGCCCATATCTGCGTCAGCATGCCGACAACCCGGTGCACTGGCAGCAGTGGACGCCGCAGGCGCTGGCGGAGGCCGCCGAACGCGATGTGCCGATCCTGCTGTCGGTCGGCTACGCCGCATGCCACTGGTGTCATGTCATGGCCCATGAGTCCTTCGAGGACGACGGCGTCGCCGCGGTGATGAACGCGGGATTCGTCTGCGTGAAAGTGGATCGCGAGGAACGGCCCGACATCGACGCCATCTACATGAACGCCACCGTCGCGCTCACCGGGCAGGGCGGCTGGCCCATGACGTGCTTCCTCACGCCAGACGGACGGCCGTTTTTCTGCGGCACTTACTATCCGAAATCAGCGTTCCTGGAACTACTTTCGGCTGTCGTCAACACCTGGCGGACACGCCGCGACGAAGTCGAGCAGGCCTCTGACCATATCGCCGGCGAGTTGCGGTCGATGGCTTCGGGGATGCCGGGCGGCGGTCCGGACGTCAAGCCATCGCTGTGCGATCAGGCCGTCGCCGCCGTGCTGAGCGACGAAGATCCCGTCCGCGGCGGATTCGGTCGCGCGCCGAAGTTCCCGCCGTCGGCGCTGTTGGAGGCGCTGCTGCGGCATCACGAGCGCACCGGGTCGGCTGAGGCGCTCGGCGTGGTGGAGCGCGCTGCCGTCGCGATGGCCCGGGGCGGAATCTACGATCAGCTGGCCGGCGGATTCGCCCGCTACAGCGTCGACGATGCTTGGGTGGTACCGCATTTCGAGAAAATGCTCTACGACAACGCGCTGCTGCTGCGCGCCTATGCCCACTTGGCTCGTCGCACCGGCGACCCGTTGGCGCGCCGGGTGGCCGGCCAGACCGCGCGGTTCATCGTCGACGACTTGAGTGCCGGTGACATGTTCGCCTCGTCGCTGGACGCCGACGCCGCGGGCCGGGAAGGCTCGACCTACGTGTGGACGCCCGCCCAGTTGCGCGAAGTGTTGGGTGACGACGACGGGCGCTGGGCCGCTTCATTATTCGGCGTCACGGACACCGGCACGTTCGAGGAGGCCACGTCGGTGCTGCAGTTGCGCAATGACCCCGACGACGTCGATCGCCTCGACCGGGTCCGCACCGTGCTGCTGGCCGCGCGGCTGACCCGGGCTCAGCCCGACCGCGACGACAAAATCGTCACCGCCTGGAACGGGTTGGCGATCACCGCCTTGGCGGAAGCCAGTGTGGCCCTTGATGATCCGGAGTTGCTGTCTGCTGCCCGACGATGCGCGACGGCGATGGTGGACCTGCATATGGTCGACGGCCGGCTGCGTCGCGCCAGCCTGGGCGGCGAGGTTGGCGACCCCGCGGCCATCCTGGAAGACCATGCGGCGCTGGCTACTGGGTTGTTGGCGCTCTACCAGCTGACCGCCGAGAACGGCTGGCTGGCTACTGCCACCGAACTGCTCGACATCGCGCTGGCGCGCTTCGCCGACCCCGACCGGCCGGGCCGCTGGTTCGACACCGCCGACGACGCCGAGGAACTGATGTACCGGCCCGCCGACCCGCTGGACGGGGCGACGCCCTCCGGCGCCGCCACGATCGCCGAGGCGCTGCTGACCGCCGCGCATCTGGTCGGCGCTGACCGCGCCGATCGCTACCGAGAGGCGGCGGCCGACGCGCTGTTGGCGCATTCGCCGTTACTGGCCGGGGCGCCGCGTTCGGCCGGCCATTGGCTGGCGGTCGCCGAAGCCGCGGTCCGCGGCCCGCTGCAGATCGCGGTGGCCACCGACGGGGCGGAATCGTCGTTGCTGGCCGATGCGCGCAGACTCGCACCGGGCGGGGCGATCGTGGTCGGCGGGGCCGTCGACTCGTCTGAACTACTGGCCGGACGTGACCGGGTCGGCGGCGCCGACGCCGCCTACGTGTGCCGCGGCCGGGTGTGCGACATGCCGGTCACCACTACCGAGGACCTGGCTGCCGCGCTCGCCCGGTAGCGTGCCTGACATGCCGAGTGCTGAAACCATCGCCGACACCGTCAACCGCTACATCAGCCTGGTCGCCAAGGGCAGCGCCGACGACATCGTCGAGCTGTACGCCGACGACGCCACCGTCGAAGACCCGGTCGGCGGTGAGGTGCACATCGGCCGGCAGGCGATCCGCGGCTTCTATGCGGCGTTGGAATCCGGCGAACGGGACTGCGAGCTGGTGACACTGCGGGTGGCCGGTAACGAGGCGGCCTTCCAGTTCAAGCTGACGGTGGCATACGGCGACAGCCGGATGGTGATCGAGCCGATCGACGTGATGGTGTTCGACGACGACGGCAAGGTGGCCGCGATGAAGGCCTATTGGTCGCCGGAGAACGTCACGCAGCTATAGCGGCACACCGCTATAGCGGGTGGCCGACGTAGAACACCGCAAACCACATGGCGATGTAGTGGCAGATCGCGGCCAGCGCGGTGAAGCCGTGGAAGAACTCGTGGTAGCCGAACGTGGCCGGCCACGGGTCGGGCCACCGCAGTCCATACAGCACGCCGCCGACGCTGTATAGCACGCCGCCGACGGCCAGCAACACCATCGCGGCGACCCCGGCGGTGTGCACGATTGTCGGAGCGAACCACACCGCCACCCAGCCCAACAGCAGGTAAAGCGGCACGCCGACCCAGCGTGGCGCCGTAGGCCAGCACATCTTCAGCAAGATCCCCGCCGCTGCCCCGCCCCACACGATCCACAGCACCAGCACCCCGGTGTCATGCGGCATGGCCAGCCTCGCGAACGGTGTATAGCTGCCGGCGATGAACACGAAGATCATCGAGTGGTCGAGCCGCTTCATCCGCTTGCGGGCAGTCACCGATTTCCACTGGACCCGGTGATAGGTGGCGCTGACGGCGAACATCGCCACCGTGGCGGCGGCGTAGATCAAAGTCGCGTGGCCGGCGCGACGCGATTCGGCCGCCCATGACACCGAGACCAGCGCTGCGCCGCAGATGAGCGCCAACCAGGCCGAGTAGAAGTGGATCCAGCCGCGCATCCGGGGCTTCACCAGGGCTTGAGCAGTGCCCTCGACGATCTCGTCGGCGACTTCCCGGACAGCAGCCATCGGCCCGGACTGATCGGATCGCGAAGCGCCGTCGGTCTGGCTCAGCATCCCTGCCCGGCTCGAGCCGGGATCGTCGGTGACCATTGCCCCTCACAGTAATCTGGTTGTTCGTGGACATCATCCCGCCACGGCTCAAGGAACCGCTGTATCGCATCTATGAATTGCGGCTGCGGCAGGGCCTGGCTGCTTCCCGGTCCGCGCTGCCCCGCCACATCGCGGTGCTGTGCGACGGGAACCGGCGCTGGGCGCGCAGCGCCGGCTACGACGATGTCAGCTACGGCTACCGGATGGGCGCGGTCAAGATCGCCGAAATGCTGCGCTGGTGCCAGGAAGCCGGCATCGAAATGGCCACCGTCTATCTGCTGTCGACCGAGAACCTGCAACGCGATCCCGACGAGCTGGCCGCGCTCATCGAGATCATCACCGATGTGGTCGAGGAGCTGTGCGCCCCGGTCAACCAGTGGAGTGTGCGCACGGTCGGAGACTTGGAGTTGGTCGGCGAAGAGCCCGCCCGGCGGCTCCGCGAGGCCGTCGAGTCCACTCGCGAGAAGAACGGCGGGTTTCATGTCAACGTGGCGGTCGGTTACGGCGGCCGCCAGGAGATCGCCGACGCGGTGCGCGGCCTGTTGAACAAGGAACTCGCCAACGGAGCCAGCGCCGAGGAACTCGTCGAGGCGGTCACCGTCGACGCGATCTCGGAGAACCTGTACACCTCCGGGCAACCCGACCCCGATCTGGTCATCCGGACGTCGGGGGAGCAGCGGCTGTCGGGTTTCCTGCTGTGGCAGAGCGCCTACTCGGAGATGTGGTTCACCGAGGCGCACTGGCCGGCATTTCGCCGGGTCGACTTCCTGCGCGCGCTGCGCGACTACAGCCAGCGCCACCGCCGCTACGGCGGCTAGCGCAGTGCACCTGGCAGCGTTTGGCAGCGCCGTGCCTGGAGTTGGCACTGCTTGCGGCCGCACCATCGGCACATGACCCGCGAGATAATTTCAAGTAGTCGCAACCAAACCGATGACGGCCGCTGGCGATCGATCTTTGCCGATCTGGCCTTCTGGAGCCTCGCCGGCGCGATCGTCGCCGCGTTATCTGGTCCGCTCGGTGACTGGTGGAGCGTGCCGCACCCGGCGTTGCTTGCCGGTGGGCTGTCGTTTCTCGTCGGCGGTGTCGGCTTGCTGTTCTGGCTGAACCGGATGCGCCCGATTCCGCGTCGCCTGGTGCGGGGATTCGGGGTGTTCAACCTCATCTTCGCCCCGGTCGTGTGGGTGACGGCGTGGTATGGCTGGTTGCCGCTCAGTGAGTCGGGGAACTGGGCGCTCGTCGCCGCCGGCGTGATCGCGATTGTGCTCGGCGGCTGGCAGCTGAACACTTCGCGCTGAACACGCGCGGTGACCGCGTGTTGCGCGTGCCACACTTGATCCATGGCTGCGCTGTCTGCGGTGGTGTTCGCGCTGAGCTGGTGGCTGGGCGCGTACCTGCTGGTCCGTGACCCGCGCAAGCCCGCGCTGGTGTTGGCGTCGACGGGACTGTGTGGCTTCGCGGCCGTCGTGGCGCTGGACGCGGTGCGGCTGACGGCGCACAGCGGCTTGCTCAGCCAGATCGAGATCTACTTGGCGGCTGTTCCCGGCGTGGCGTGGTTCGCGGTGCTGCTGGAGTTGGCGCGACCGTGCGACCACTGGTCTAGCCGCGCCCGCGAGTTGCTCCTGGTCGGCGGGGTTGCGGCCGCCGTACTGGTCGGCGCGACGATGGCCGGCAGCGTCGACGGGCCGGTGCGGTCCGGCCACTGGGTGATGTTTGCGGTGATCTCGCTCTCCACACTCGGCGCAATGGTCAAGGCGTTGGTGGTTCGGCCCGCCAAACCGGTCCCGGTGGCCGGGCTGGTCGTCGTCGCGACGCTGTTCTTCGCGCTGAGCAACGCCATCCTGATCATTCCGCTGGGCTTGTTGCCCAGCTGGCTGGCCCTGGCGTCGACGGGATGCGACGTGCTGGCGCTCGGTGTGGCAGTGGCGTTGTGGGACGCCTTCGACGAGGGCCAGGCGCTGCGGGCCGACATGCTGCGCTCGTTTTGGGGCAGCGTCGCGGTGGCGGTGCTGTTCGGCGGTCAGGTGCTAATCGGGATCGCGTTGACAAGTCAGCAGACCGCGCTGATGGTGCTGCTATTCACCAGCTTGGCAATCGCAATCGACGTGCAGGTGCTTGCCGACCCGCTGGCGGGGTTGCTGGACCGGCTCGCTTTCTCGCGTTCGCCGACGCTGCGCGCCGACCGGGCGACGTTGCGCCGCACCGAATCCGCGTTGCCGCTGCGCTCGGACGATCCGCTGGACCGCTTCGACGACGACACATTCGTCCGGCTCACCCGGCGCGCGCTGGGGCACTACGGCGACCTGTCCAAGCTGGTCGCCAGCCCGCTGACCGCGCTGCCCACCATCGACGAGCGACTGTCCGCCCGCGGGGCGCCCGACCAGCCGCTGGAGCGGGCCATCGAACTCAAGGCGTTGCTGGCCGATCGCATCACGGCGCTTAAGCCGCGCGATGGCGGCGACTTCGGTACTACCGAGCAGTGGCGCTACTACAACGCGCTGTATTTCCCGTATGTCGTCGGCGTACGCGCCTACGCGCAGAACGCCACCGCCGCCGGCCTGGATCCGACGGCCCGGCAAGCCTGGCAGTGGTTCGTCACCGAAGTGCCGCAGCGGTCGCTGCATAACTGGCAAAACGCCGCCGCCCGGCTGATCGCCGCCGACCTGCGTGGGCGGGTGCCGGTTTCGAGCTAGGGAATCCCGGCCGTCGAAACCGGGTTGACCTGCGCGTGGCATCACTTGGCAGTGTCTCGCGTCGATCTGGCAGTCGCCGAGCGGCACGCTCAGAGGTGTTCGACCCACCACCCCGAGGAGTTCTGACATGACCGCCGTTACCGGACTACCTACCCGCCCCTTTGCCGACTCGACCGACTCGCTGTTGCGGTTCGCCATGCGCGCCGACGCCACGCTGACCGGGCTGGCGGGCCTGGCCGTCGCTGTTGCCGCCGACCCGATTTCGTCGCTGACCGGACTGAGCTCTGTGCAGGAGTACGCGCTGGGCGCCTTCTTCGTCCTCTACGGGCTGGTGGTGTTCAGCGTGGCGGCATTGCCGAACCTGCGCCGCGCCGGAATCGGGGTCGCGATCGCCAACATCGTGTACACGCTGGCGGCCGTCGCTGTCGTGGCGTCCGACTGGCTGCCGTTGACTGCCACCGGTGTCGCCGCAACGTTGGCCAGCGGGGTGTACACCGCGTTCTTCGGTTATCTGCAATACCTCGGAGTGCGCCGCCTGTCGGCGTGACTCCCTCCGGTGTCGGTGCGGGGCGCCGCCGTTCGAGGTTTACGGTGCGCGGCCCCGCACCGGCTCATGTCCCAATCGTGCCGAGCGTCGAGTTGTTGTGGAAAATCCACGATTTTCGCCCGACAACTCGACGTTCGGCGCTCACGGGGATTACAGCTTGCGCAGCCGCAGCCGGTTGATGGAGTGATCGGCGTCTTTGCGCAGCACCAGGGTGGCTCGCGGCCGGGTGGGCAGGATGTTTTCGACCAGGTTGGGCCGGTTGATGGAGCGCCAGATGTCGCGGGCGGCGACGACGGCCTGCTGGTCGTTCAGCGCGGAGTAGTGGTGGAAGTGCGAAGCCGGGTTGGCGAAGGCCGTCGAGCGCATCGCCAAGAACCGCGACACGTACCACTGCTCGATGTCCTCGATCCGGGCATCGACATACAGCGAGAAATCGAACAGGTCCGACACCATCAGCGTCGGCCCGGTCTGCAACACGTTGAGGCCCTCGAGGATCAGGATGTCGGGGTGGCGCACCACGTGTTTGGCGCCGCGCACGATGTCGTAGTGCAGGTGCGAATAGACCGGCGCACATGCGTACTCCGAACCCGACTTCACCGAGGTGACGAAGCGCATCAGCGCGCGCCTGTCGTAGCTTTCCGGGAAGCCCTTGCGGTGCATGAGGTTCCGCCGCTCGAGCTCGGCGTTCGGATAGAGGAAGCCGTCGGTGGTGACCAGGTCCACCCGCGGGTGGTGATCCCAGCGGGCCAACAGCGCCTGCAGCAGGCGGGCGGTGGTCGACTTGCCGACCGCCACGCTGCCGGCCACCCCGATGATGAAGGGCACCGGCCGGTCCGGGTTTTGCTGCGGCTCACCGAGGAACTCGGCGGTTGCGGCGAACAGCCGCTGCCGGGCGGCAACCTGCAGGTGCAACAACCGGGCCAGCGGCAGGTAGACCTCTTCGACTTCCAGCAGGTCGACTTGCTCGCCCAGACCACGCAGCGCGACCACTTCTTCTTCGGTCAGCGGCAGCGGCGTGGACATACGCAACGCACGCCACTGACGTCGGTCGAACTCCACATAGGGGCTCGGCTCGCTCAGCCGCGGCATGGGTGTCAGTCTTGCAGGGGCGACGCGGATAGCGTTAACCGGTATGGAGCCCGCCACGCTGATCCGTGAGTACCTGTTGCTGGGGTTGCGCTTCGACCGCGTCGAGGCCGGCTACGTCGACGCATTCACCGGCGATCCCGCGCTGCGTCACGAGGTGGCCAACGAACCGGCGCCCGACCCGGCCGACCTGGTAAGGCAAGCCGAGCGGCTGCTGGCGGCTCTGCCAGACACCCCGCGTCGCAACGGGTTTGACCAAGCTCGCGCCGACTACCTCGGCGCGCATCTGCGCGCGCTGGCCTGCGCCGGTCGGAAATTCGCCGGGCAGGACATCGGCTTCGTGCAGGAGGTGCGCGACTACTTCGACGTCGACATCGCCAAGGGTGACCCCGACAGCTACCGGCAGGCGCACGCCCGGCTCGACGAGGTGCTGGGCGGCAGTGGCCCTCTGGCCGACCGGATGGCCGCTCACCGCAGCGCCGAAGAGATCCCGCCGCAGCGGCTGGCCGAGTGCATCGACGCGTTCTCCAGCGCGCTGCGCGACCGGGTGCGCAGCGAGTATCCGCTGCCCGACACCGAAACCGTCGACTACCAGGTGGTCACCGACAAGCCGTGGTCGGGATTCAACTACTACCTGGGCGGCTACCGCTCGACGGTGGCCGTCAACGCCGACCTCAAACAACTGATGTCCAACCTGCCGCGGCTGGTCGCCCACGAGTCCTACCCGGGACACCACACCGAGCACTGCCGCAAAGAAGCCGGGCTGGTCAACCGGCTGGGGCAGGCCGAGCAGACCATTTTTTTGGTCAACACCCCGCAGTGCCTGATCGCCGAGGGCCTGGCCGATCTGGCCCTGCACGTCGCGGTCGGCGCCGGGTGGGGCGGCTGGGCCGCCGAGATCTACGCCGACTTAGGTCTGCGCTTCGACGGCGACCGGGCCGAGGCGGTGTCGGAGGCGACGGCGGCGCTGGCCGGTGTTCGCCAGGACGCGGCACTGATGCTGCACGACGAGCACCGCGACGTCGACGAGGTAGCCGATTTCCTGCGGCGCTGGCTGCTGGTCAACGACACCCGCGCCCGGCAGATGCTGCGCTTCCTGTCCTCCCCGCTGTGGCGCGCCTACACCAGCACCTACGTCGAGGGATATCGATTGCTGCGCAGTTGGCTAGATGACCGGCCGGCCGGTGTCAGCCTCATCGAACGGTTCGGCCGGCTGCTCGACGAGCCGCTGATCCCGTCGGCCCTGCGCTTAGGCTGACCCTATGGACGCCGAATACGCCGACACCGCGAGCGCCGCCTACCGCGCTGCCCTGCAGGTCGTCGAGTCCGTCGAACCTCGCATCGCCGCCGCCACCCGCAAAGAGCTTGCCGACCAACGTGATTCGCTGAAGCTGATCGCCAGCGAAAACTACGCGTCGCCGGCGGTGCTGCTCACCATGGGCAGCTGGCTGTCGGACAAATACGCCGAGGGCACCATCGGGCACCGCTTCTACGCCGGCTGCCAAAACGTCGACACGGTCGAGAGCGTGGCCGCCGAGCACGCCCGCGAACTGTTTGGCGCGCCGTACGCCTACGTGCAGCCGCACTCGGGCATCGACGCCAATCTCGTTGCCTACTGGGCCATCCTGGCCGCGCGGGTCGAGGCGCCCGGCCTGGCCGAGGCCGGCTTCAAGCACGTCAACAACCTGTCCGAGGCGGACTGGGAAGCGCTGCGGCACAAGCTCGGTAACCAGCGGCTGCTGGGCATGTCGCTGGACGCCGGCGGGCACCTCACCCACGGGTTTCGGCCCAACATCTCCGGCAAGATGTTCCACCAGCGCAGCTATGGCACCGACCCGCAAACCGGGCTGCTCGATTACGACGCGGTCGCCGCGGCGGCGCGGGAGTTCAAGCCGCTGGTCCTGGTCGCCGGATACTCCGCCTACCCGCGGCGAATCAACTTCGCCACGATGCGCCAGATTGCCGACGAGGTCGGCGCCACCCTGATGGTGGACATGGCGCACTTCGCCGGGCTGGTGGCCGGCAAGGTGTTCACCGGCGACGAGGACCCGGTTCCGCACGCGCAGATCACCACCACCACCACGCACAAATCGCTGCGCGGACCGCGCGGCGGGCTGATCCTGGCCCAGCCGGAGTACGCCGACGCCGTCGACAAGGGCTGTCCGATGGTGCTGGGCGGGCCGCTGGCCCACGTCATGGCCGCCAAGGCCGTCGCCCTGGCCGAGGCCCGCCGGCCGGCGTTCCAGACCTACGCCCAGCAGGTCGCCGACAACGCGCAGGCGCTGGCCGACGGGTTCCTCAAGCGAGACGCGCGGCTGGTCACCGGTGGCACCGACAACCACATCGTGTTGCTGGACGTCACGTCGTTCGGGTTGACCGGGCGGCAAGCCGAGTCGGCGCTGCTGGATTCCGGTGTCGTCACCAATCGGAACTCGATCCCCGCCGACCCCAACGGCGCCTGGTACACCAGCGGCATCCGATTGGGCACCCCGGCGCTGACCACCCGCGGGTTCGGCGCCGACGACTTCGACCGGGTGGCCGAACTCGTCGTCGACGTGCTGGCCAACACCACGCCGCAGGGCACATCGAAAGCCAAATACACGTTGGCCGACGGCACTGCCGACCGGGTGCACGCCGGGGCAGCCGAGCTGTTGGCCGCCAACCCGCTGTATCCCGGGCTGACGCTGTAGCCATCGGGCACGCGCGCCACCTTGACCCGCACGTCGTCGGCCCCACATGCCAGACTGGCCGACGTGACTGCTGCACCCGACACCGCCACGTCCGTGATGTCCGCCCCGCTCACCGAGGTCGACCCCGACGTCGCCGACCTGCTGGGCAAAGAGCTCGGCCGGCAGCGTGACACGTTGGAGATGATCGCCTCGGAGAACTTCGTGCCGCGCTCGGTGCTGCAGGCCCAGGGCAGCGTGCTGACCAACAAGTACGCCGAGGGGCTGCCCGGCCGCCGCTACTACGGCGGATGTGAACACGTCGACGCGGTGGAGAACATCGCCCGCGACCGCGCGAAGGCACTGTTCGGCGCCGAATTTGCCAACGTGCAGCCACATTCGGGCGCCCAGGCCAACGCCGCGGTGCTGGCGGCGCTGATGGCGCCGGGGGAGCGGCTGCTGGGCCTGGATCTGGCCAACGGTGGTCATCTGACCCACGGCATGCGGCTGAACTTCTCCGGCAAGCTCTACGACGTCGGCTTCTACGGTGTCGACCCCGCGACGCATCTGATCGACATGGATGCGGTACGGGCCAAGGCCCGCGAGTTTCGTCCGAAGGTGATCATCGCCGGCTGGTCGGCCTATCCACGAATCCTGGACTTCGCGGCGTTCCGCTCGATCGCCGACGAAATCGACGCGACGCTGTGGGTGGACATGGCCCACTTCGCCGGCCTGGTCGCGGCCGGCCTGCACCCCTCGCCGGTGCCGCATGCGCAGGTGGTGTCGACCACCGTGCACAAGACACTGGGCGGCCCACGCTCCGGGCTGATCGTCGGCAAGCAGGACTACGCCAAGGCGATCAACTCCGCGGTCTTCCCCGGCCAGCAGGGCGGCCCGCTGATGCACGTCATCGCGGCCAAGGCGGTGGCCCTCAAGGTCGCCGGCACGCCGGAGTTCGCCGAGCGCCAACAGCGCACCCTGACCGGAGCGCGCATCCTCGCCGAGCGGTTGCTGGCGAGTGACGTCGCCGAGGCCGGGGTGTCGGTGGTCAGCGGCGGCACCGATGTCCACTTGGTGCTCGTCGACCTGCGGAACTCTCCGCTGGACGGGCAGATGGCCGAGGACCTGCTGCACCAGATCGGCATCACCGTCAATCGCAACGCGGTGCCGAACGACCCGCGGCCGCCGATGGTGACCTCGGGGCTGCGGATCGGTACCCCCGCCCTGGCCACTCGCGGCTTCGGCGACGCCGAGTTCAGCGAAGTCGCCGACATCATCGGCACCGCGCTGGCCAGCGGCGATGCGGCCGACGTGCCGGCGCTGCGGGACCGGGTGACCCGGCTGGCCCGGGCGTTTCCGCTGTATGACGGACTCGAGGACTGGAAGCTGGTCGGCTCCTGACGACACGTCCCCGGTGATTTCACGAAACATGTAAACCTGGGTTACAGTTACTTTATGGCACAGAAACCTGTAGCTAATGCACTGACCCTTGAACTCGAGCCGGTGGTCGAGGCAAACCTGGACCGCCATCTGAACACCGAGGACATCTGGTTCGCGCACGACTACGTGCCGTTCGAGCAGGGCGAGAACTTCGCCTTCCTCGGTGGGCGTGACTGGGACCCGTCGCAGGCGTCGCTGCCGCGGCTGATCACCGACGCCTGCGAGATCCTGCTCATCACCAAGGACAACCTGGCGGGCTATCACCGCGAGCTCGTCGAGCACTTCATCCTCGAGGACTGGTGGGGTCGCTGGCTTGGCCGGTGGACCGCCGAGGAACATCTGCACGCGATCGCGTTGCGCGAGTACTTGGTGGTGACCCGGGAAGTGGACCCGACCGCCAATGAAGAGGTCCGGGTCCAGCACGTGATGAAGGGCTACCGCGCCGATCGCTACAGCCAAGTCGAGACCTTGGTGTTCATGGCGCTGCACGAGCGTGCCCACGCGGTGTTCTGCCGTAATCTCGCGGCGCAGATCGAAGAGCCGATGCTGGCCGGGATGATCACGCGGATCGCCAAAGACGAAGAACGCCACGAGGAGTTCTTCGCCAACATCGTGGCGCACTGCCTGGAATACACCCGCGACGAGACGATCGCCGCGATTGCCGCCCGCGCAGCCGAGTTCGGGGTGGTCGGCGGGGACATCGATGCCTATCAGGACAAGGTGGCAAGCATGGCCGACAGCGGGATTTTCGGCGACTCGCAGCGGCGGCAGGTGATTTCCGACCGCATCACCGCGTGGGGGCTGGCCGATCAGCCCGAACTGCAGCAGTTCATCCAAGGCTGATTGCTTCTTTCCGCCGCGAGCGTGCGTGGTTGCACGTAGTTGCGCGGCGTGTCGCGGACAAACACGCACGCTCGCGGTCGACGGGCGCGGTACGCACGGCGCGCCTGCACGGCGGGTATGTGGCGACCGGAGTAGCGTCGCATTCGATGGCTAGCGACGTGCTCTGCTGTCCAGACGGCACCTCTTGTCACGACATCGGCAAGACTTCATGGTGGCGACCCGTCCCCCTCGCCGCTCCGCGGCTGGGGGCGCCCCCAGCGCCCGGCTCTGCCGCGCTGGCGATCGCCACGACCGCCCCCGGTCCTGGTGCCGCAGCCCCGCCGATACATCCGCGCGGGGGTCGCGCGGTTCGCGCAAGGAGCGCTCCGTGACTGATCCCCGGACGTTTGTGCTGGACACCTCGGTGCTGTTGTCCGATCCGTGGGCGTGTACCCGGTTCGCCGAACACCACGTGGTGGTGCCGCTAGTTGTTATCAGCGAACTGGAAGCCAAACGGCATCACCATGAGCTCGGTTGGTTCGCCCGCCAAGCGCTGCGCTTGTTCGACGACCTTCGACTCGAGCACGGACGGCTTGATCAGCCCATTCCCGTTGGTGCGCAAGGCGGTACGGTGCACGTCGAGCTCAACCACACCGATCCGGCGGTGTTGCCGGTCGGTTTCCGCACCGACAGCAATGACTCGCGGATCCTCAGCTGTGCGGCCAACCTTGCCGCCGAAGGCAAGCGGGTCACGTTGGTGAGCAAGGACATTCCGCTGCGGGTCAAAGCGGGCGCAGTGGGCTTGGCCGCCGACGAATATCACGCCCAGGACGTCGTCACCTCCGGGTGGACCGGGATGGCCGAGATCGAAGCAGCGGCTGAGGACATCGACGCTCTGTTCGCCGACGGCGAAATCGATCTGGCGGCTGCCCGAGACCTACCGTGTCATACCGGAGTCCGGTTGCTCGGCGGCAGTTCGCATGCGCTGGGGCGCGTGAACGTGCACAAGCAGGTCCAGCTGGTACGCGGCGACCGCGAGGTGTTCGGGCTGCGCGGCCGCTCCGCCGAACAACGGGTGGCGCTGGATCTGTTGCTCGACGAGTCGGTGGGCATTGTGTCGCTGGGCGGCAAAGCCGGAACCGGTAAGTCGGCGCTGGCGCTGTGTGCGGGCCTGGAAGCGGTGCTGGAACGGCGAACTCACCGCAAAGTCGTGGTCTTTCGACCGCTGTATGCGGTTGGCGGCCAGGAGTTGGGCTACCTGCCGGGCAGCGAGAGCGACAAGATGGGCCCGTGGGCGCAGGCGGTGTTCGACACCCTGGAGGGCCTGGCCAGTCCGGCGGTGCTCGAGGAGGTGCTGTCGCGGGGCATGCTCGAGGTGTTGCCGCTGACCCACATCCGGGGTCGTTCGCTGCACGACTCGTTCGTCATCGTCGACGAGGCGCAATCGTTGGAGCGCAACGTGCTGCTGACGGTGCTGTCCCGGCTGGGCGCCGGGTCGCGGGTCGTCCTGACTCACGACGTCGCTCAGCGCGACAACCTGCGAGTGGGCCGCCACGACGGCGTTGCGGCGGTGATCGAGAAGCTCAAAGGCCATCCGCTGTTTGCCCATATCACGTTGCTGCGCAGCGAGCGGTCACCGATCGCTGCACTGGTCACCGAGATGCTGGAGGAGATCAGCCAGGGGCCGCTGCCATAGCGGCGGTCGCAAGGGGCGGTCGCAAGGGCGGCGAAGCCGGGCGCTGCGGGCCGCCGCTTGGGTAGGCTGCCAGCGTGCCGAGACTTTGCGACAGCCAGGCCTGGCGGTACTGCCGTACCGTTCTCGGTGTCGTCGCGGCCACTGGGGTGCTGGTGATCGGGGCGTGTACCGGTCATGTGCGACGTGCCGATGCCGACAACGTCGACTGCACCCAACTCAAGTGTGTGGCGCTGACATTCGACGACGGCCCCACCCCGTTTACCGATCGGCTGCTGGAAACCCTGCAGCAGAACAACGCCAAAGCCACGTTCTTCCTGATCGGCAACAAGGTCGCGGCCAACCCCGCGGGCGCCAAGCGTATCGCCGAGGCCGGCATGGAGATCGGTAGCCACACGTGGGAACACCCCAACATGACGACGATCCCACCCGCCGATGTCCCCGGCCAACTGTCGAAGGCCAACGATGCGATCCGCGCGGCCACCGGCATCACCCCTACCCTGTGGCGGCCCCCCGGCGGGCTGACCAACGCGGCGGTGAACGAGGACGCCGCCAAACTCGGGCAGGCCGCAATCCTGTGGGACGTCATTCCGTATGACTGGATCAACGACTCCGACACCGCGGCCAGCCGTTCGGTGTTGATGACGCAAATCAAGCCGGGTTCGGTGGTGTTGTTCCACGATACCTATTCGTCCACTGTCGACCTGGTCTACCAGTTCATTCCGGTGCTCAAGGCCAACGGCTACCACCTGGTGACGGTCAGCCAACTGCTGGGACCGCGGGCGCCGGGCAGCGTCTACGGCAGCCGCGAGAACGGCCCACCCGCCAACGATCTGCACGACATCCCGGCCGCGGAGATTCCGTCGCTGCCCAATACGCCGTCGCCCCAGCCGATGCCCAACTTCCCGATCACCGACATCCCCGGCGCCAATTCGGGCGGGCCGAACAACGGCAGCTGACGACTATCGGGTCGAATCCGGCAACTCGCCGGCAACCGCCAGCAGTTCACTGCGGCCGATCTGGCTGAGCAGGCTGGCTGAGTCAAAGTAGATGCGCTCGTTGGTGATTCGATCACCGTCAAAGAAGAACACCGCGATGATCGGAACCCGAAACGCCTTGCCGGTCGGCGGCAGTCCGTAGAACTCACCGAGATTGGTGCCCAGCAGGTCGAATTCGGTGATGACCGCATCGTCGGCGACGTGGTATCGGACATTGTCGTGGCGTTGGTCGGGGAACGCGGTCCGCGTGGTCCGGTAGTAGCCCATCACCTCGTCATCACCGTCGAAGACCTGGCCGGTGGCCATGATCTCGTAACGCGGGTGTCCGTTGAAGGTCGCCAGCGTGCGGTCGAACTCCTTGGTCACCTCGGTGTTCATGTGCTCTTCGATGGTCGCCAACCGGCGCCGCCGAAGGTCGTCGCTGATCATCGCGAGTCGTCGGCCACCCGGGACATCGCCAGCACGTCGAGGCGACGGTCGAGTTCTTCTTCGGAGAGCTTCTCGCCGATCAGCCCGCGGTCGATCACGGTCTGACGGATGGTCTTTCGCTCCTTGAGTGCTTCTTTGGCCACCGCGGCGGCCTCCTCGTAGCCGATCGCCGAGTTGAGCGGCGTCACGATCGACGGCGACGACTCGGCCAGTTCGCGCAGCCGCTCGACGTTGGCTGAAAGCCCGGTGATGCACCGTTCGGCGAACAGCCGCGACACGTTGGTCAGCAGTTTGAACGACTCCAGCATGTTGCGCGCCATCATCGGGATGTAGACGTTGAGCTCGAACGCGCCGTTGGCGCCGCCCCAGGCGATCGCCGCGTCGTTGCCGATCACCTGGGCGGCGACCTGCGTAACAGCTTCCGGCAGCACGGGATTCACCTTGCCGGGCATGATCGAACTGCCCGGCTGCAGGTCGGGCAACTGAATTTCGGCCAACCCGGTCAGCGGGCCGGACCCCATCCAGCGGATGTCGTTGGCGATCTTGGTCAGCGACACGGCGATGGTGCGCAGCGCGCCGGATGCCTCGACCAGCCCGTCGCGGGCGGCCTGGGCTTCGAAAGAGTTGGATGCCGAACGCAATTCAGCCAACCCGGTGCGGTCGACCAGCACCTCGACCACCTTGGCGCCGAAGCCGTCGGGCGCGTTGAGGCCGGTGCCCACTGCGGTGCCCCCGATCGCGAGCTCACCCAGCCGGGGAAGGCACGCCTGCACTCGTTCGATACCGGCCTCGATCTGGCGGGCGTATCCGGAGAACTCCTGGCCCAGGGTCACCGGCACTGCATCCATCAAATGGGTGCGCCCCGACTTCACCACCGTGCGCCACTCGCGGGCTTTGGCTGACAGCGCATCATGCAGCACCTGCAGCGCCGGAATCAGATGGCGCACAGCCGCTTCGGTGGCCGCAATATGGGTGGCGGTCGGAAAGGTGTCGTTGGACGACTGCGACATGTTGACGTCGTCGTTGGGGTGCACCGTGACACCGTTGGCCGCCGCGATCGACGCGATCACCTCGTTGGTGTTCATGTTGGAACTGGTGCCCGACCCGGTTTGGAACACGTCGATGGGGAACTGGTCGTCGTGCTGGCCGTCGGCGATCTCGTTGGCGGCGGCGATGATCGCGTCGGCCTTCTCGGGCGCCAGCAGCCCCAGGTCCTTGTTGACTTGCGCGCAGGCGCCTTTGAGCAGACCCAACGCGCGGATCTGGGTGCGCTCCAGTCCGCGTCCGGAGATCGGGAAGTTCTCTACAGCGCGCTGAGTCTGGGCACGCCACAACGCTTTTGCCGGCACCCGGACCTCGCCCATGGTGTCGTGTTCAATGCGGTATTCGGCGCTATCGGCCATAGGGTGTGATCCTCGCTTGGGGTTGTCGATTACGGCAGGGGATATTGAGCGTTGGAATCGCCGGTGAAGTCGATCGCGGAGTATTCGTTGAGCTTCGAGAGCCGGTGGTAGGCCTCGATCATCCGCACCGTGCCCGACTTGGAGCGCATCACGATCGACTGGGTGGTGCAGCCGCCGGGGTAGTAGCGCACCCCCTTGAGGAGATCGCCGTCGGTGACGCCGGTGGCGCAGAAGAACACGTTGTCGCCGGATACCAGGTCCGCGGTGGTCAGTACCCGGTCGAGGTCGTAGCCGGCGTCGATCGCCTTCTGTCGTTCGGCGTCGTCGGTCGGTGCGAGCTGGGCCTGGATCTCGCCGCCCATGCAGCGCAGCGCCGCGGCGGTGATGATGCCCTCCGGGGTGCCGCCGATCCCGGCGAGCATGTCGGTGCCGGAGTCCGGTCGGCATGCCGAGATCGCGCCCGCGACGTCGCCGTCGGTGATCAGCCGGATGCGTGCCCCGGTGGAGCGGACGTCGTCGATCAGCTGGGCGTGTCGGGGCCGGTCGAGGATGCACACCGTCATATCCCGCACCGAGAGGCCCTTTACCTTGGCGACCGCGCGGATGTTGTCGGCGATCGGCGCGGTGATGTCCAACACGTGCGCGGCGTCGGGGCCCGTGGCGATCTTGTTCATGTAGTACACCGCCGACGGGTCGAACATCGCCCCGCGTTCGGCCACCGCCAGCACCGAGATGGCGTTGGTCATGCCTTTGCTCATCAAGGTGGTGCCGTCAATGGGGTCGACGGCGAAGTCGCAGTCCGGGCCGTCGCCGTTGCCGACTTCCTCGCCGTTGTAGAGCATCGGCGCGTGGTCCTTCTCGCCCTCGCCGATGACGACCACACCGCGCATCGACACCGAGTTGACCAGTTCGCGCATGGCGTCGACGGCCGCACCGTCGCCGCCCTCCTTGTCGCCGCGGCCCACCCAGCGGCCCGCGGCCATCGCCCCGGCCTCGGTGACCCGGACCAGCTCCATGGCCAAGTTGCGGTCTGGGGCTTCACGGCGGGAAGGAGCGTTCATGGCGCCGATTGTCCCAGAAGCAGGTCCGCGGTCTGGAGCTGGGATACTTGTGCTGTGACGACTCAGCCGCAGCCGACGGCCAAACCGGCCAAGCCACGGTTGCTGCAGGACGGCCGCGACATGTTCTGGTCGCTGGTCCCGCTGGTGGCCGCCTGCATCGTGCTGGCCGGCCTGGTCGGAATGTGCACCTTCGCGCCCGGCGCGAGCAACCGAGGACAGGTGCCGTCCTACGACGCGGCGGCCGCGCTGCGCGCCGATGCCCAGACGCTGGGATTCCCGGTCCGGCTGCCCCGGCTGCCGCAGGGCTGGCAGCCCAACTCCGGGAGCCGCGGCGATATCGAGGACGGCCGGATCGACCCGTCGACCGGTCAGAAGATGCGGGCGGTGACGTCGACAGTGGGATACATCAGCCCGACCGGCATGTATCTGAGTCTGACGCAGAGCAACGCCGACGAGGACAAGCTCGTCGGCTCGATCCACGTGGCGATCGCAAGCGCGGCGGAGCCGGGCGCAGCGGGTCGCCACGATGTGCATCCGTCGATGTACCCCACCGGCACCGTCGACGTCGACGGCACGGGCTGGATCGTCTACCAGGGTGACGGGAAAACCGAAGGCGTGTGGACCACCCGGCTGGACAGTTCTGCCGGTCCCGCACAGATTGCGATAACGGGTGCCGGAAACGACGACGAGTTCCGTACGCTGGCGGCGGCCACCCAGGCACAACCACCGTTGCCGCGCTAGAAGGGACACCGCCGATGACCGCACCCGAGGCCGATCTGACCGGCTGGTCGGTGTCACCGTTCACGGGCGGTGGCTACACCCACGACGTGTACCGCAAGGGCGAGGGGCCCGGTGTGGTGCTGATCCCTGAGATACCGGGCATCCATCCCGGCGTGCTGGCCTTGGGCAATCACTTGGTGGACAACGGGTTCACGGTTGCGATGCCGTCACTGTTCGGCACGCCCGGAGCCCCCCGCGACGACGTCCTGGGCATGGTGTCGACGCTGGCACGCGCCTGTGTGGCAAGGGAATTCGCGGCATTCGCGACCGATAAGCAGCGGCCGGTGGCCTCGTTTTTGCGCGCGCTGGCCCGTGATCTCAACGCGTCGACGCCCGGCAAGGGCGTCGGGGTGATCGGCCAATGCTTCACCGGCGGTTTCGCTTTGGCCGCCGCCGTCGACGACAGTGTGCTGGCGCCGGTGCTCAGCCAGCCGTCGCTGCCGTTGCCGTTGACACCGGCGCAGCGCCGCGACGCAGGCGTTTCTCGCATCGAGCTGGACGTGATCGCCGACCGCGCCGCCAACGAGGGGCTGTGCGCGATGGGCCTGCGCTTCAGCGAGGACAAGATGTCCCCTGGGCAGCGCTTCGCGACGCTCAAGAAGCGGCTCGGCGACGCATTCGAGGTGATCGAAATCCCTTCCGGCCCAGGTAACGAGCACGGCTTCACCAGGATGGCGCACTCGGTGCTGACCGACGAAGTGCGCGAGGTCGACGGCCACCCGGCTTACGAGGCTCGCAAGCGAGTGGTCGAGTTTCTCACTGCGCGGCTGGCTTAGCCGATTCCTCGGCGTCGTCGCCATTTTCGAGTTCGGCGCCCTTGTACACCGCCAGGTAGACCTCGATTGTCGTGACGACGACGATCATCAGCACCGGCCCGATGACAATGCCCCACGGCCCGAACATCGCGATGCCCGCGAACACCGACAGCAGCATCAGTGCGGAATTGAGCCGAGCATCCCGCGGCACCAGAACCGGACGCAGAAAGTTGTCCACGTTGGTGACCACGATCAGATGCCACAACACCACGAATGCGCCGCCAAAGATGTTGCCGAAGAAGATCATCCCGATCCCGAACGGGATGGTCACGATGCCGCCGCCCAAGGGGATGATGGACAACGCGGTCAACAGAATCGCAAAGATGAAAAAGCCGTGGTGAAATCCGGCGATGTAGATCGACGCGGCTCCGGCTACCCCCTGGCACAGCGCGATGACGAACTGGCCGCTGACGGTGCCGCGCACCATCGAGCCCATCTTGCGCAGGTACAGATCGGTGACCTCTTCGCCGAGCGGATTGAGCTGGCGGATCAGTGTCAACAGTTTCTCGCGATGGGTGAGCATGGCGACGAACACGTACAGGAAGATGATGGCCGACGTGACCGCGCCGAAGACGCTTCCGGCGGTGTCCTGCAATACGTGCAGGAACCATTCGCCGGCCTTCTGGGCAACCGTGACCATCGCTTTGCGCAGCGATTCGCCGGTAATTGTGGTGTGCACGAACGGTACCCGCGCGAGCAGGTCGTTGGCGAGGCGTAAACCCTTGTCGCCGAGCTGGCTGAGATCGGTCCGCTCGACCCATTCGGCGACGTGGGTGACCATCCGAGAGATCTGCACGATCGCCAGCAGCACCAGCAGCCCAATCGGCACGATGACGGCTACCAGCGCCGACAGTAGCGTGCAGGCCGCCGCCAGTCCGGTAGGCAGCCGCCGCTCGAACCAGCTGAAAAGGGGGGTGAACAAATACGCCCCGACTGCGGCTACCACGATGAGCACGAAGTAGCTGCGCAAGAAGTACGCCGCGAACAGGAGGGCGATGAGGGTGCACACCGCCAGTGCCCGCTTCTGGGTCGGGGTGAATTCCGTGTTCATGTCTGGGCGGCTGCTTGAGCAGCTTGTCGTGCCCGCTGCTTGGTGATGAATCCGACCGAAAATCGTTGCAGCAGCCCGGGTGCCAGCCGGGCGAACAGCCAGGACGCATGCGCGCGTTTGGGCACCACCAATAGCGCTTTGTTGCGCTGGATCGCTGTGAGCGTGTCGCGAGCCAACCGGTCGGGGTCGTAGGCGGTCTTCATGCCCTGGCTGCGAAGGTAGTAGTCGCGGCCGACAAAACCGCCGACTGCGCCTTTGTCCAGGATCGGTGTCTCGACCGCGGCCGGGCAGATCGCCAGCACACCCACCCCGCGCGAGACTGCTTCAGACCGCAACGCCAGCGACAGCCCGACCACCGCGTGCTTGGTCATCACGTAGCTGGTGATCTGCCCGGCGGCGGTAAGCCCGGCCATCGACGCGGTGTTGACGATGTGGCCGTGCCCCTGCCGCAGCATCATCGGGTAAGCGGCGGCCACGCCGTGCACCACGCCGCGAATGTTGACGTCGATGATCGCGTTCCATTGGTCCAACGTGAGCAGTTCGCTGTCGCCGCCCCAGGCGATTCCGGCGTTGTTGAACATCACGTCCAGCCGACCGGTCCGGTCCACGACCTCGTCGACCACGGCTTGTACCGCGGCGGCGTCGGTGACGTCCAGCGCGGCCGAGCGTGCGGTGCCGGGACCGGTGATGGCATCGGCGGTCCGCGCCGCGGCGGTGCCGTCGATGTCGGTGCACACGACGTCGGCGCCGGCGGCCACCAGCGCCCGGCAAAGCGCGGCGCCGATTCCCGAGCCGCCGCCGGTGACAATCGCCTGCTTTCCGGTGAAAATCATTGCCCGCCCGCCAGTCTCATCGTATGCCCGTACACGTCGGGGTAGCGCTTCAGGTGCGCACCGCCGTTGAGGTCGAGCACTTCGCCGGTCAGCCAGGACGCCGTGGCCGCAAAGACCACGGCGTCGGCGACGTCCTCGGGCGTGCCGGCGCGGCCGAGCGGAGTGTTCTCCAGATAGTCGTCGAGCACCCCGGGAATCAGCGTGGCCGGCTCGGTCAGCGGGGTGTGCACGAAACCCGGCGCGACGGCGTTGACCCGGATCCCGTGCGGCGCCAATTCCAGGGCGGCGACCTGCGTCAGCATCGACAGCCCCGCTTTGGCTGCGCAGTAGGCACTCATCGCCGCCGCGGGCTGACGGGCATTCAGTGAACTCAACGACACCAGCGCGCCGCCGTCGCGCAGCTGCGGCGCGGCATGCTTGATCACCAGGAAGGCGCCGGTGAGGCAGACGTCGACAACCGAGCGGAAGTCCTCGACCGGCAGATCGGTGATCAGCCCCAGGCCGCTGAATCCGGCGGTGTTGACGACGATCTCGAGCGGACCCGAGTCTGCGAACAACCCTTGAACGGAAGCCTCGTCGGTGACTTCGACGGTCGCGGCATCGTGCGGGTCACCGAGTTCGGCGGCCACTGCCTGCGCGCCGTCGGTATTGCGGTCGGCAACCACGATGCGGCAGCCATCGGCGGCCAGCGCATGGGCGACCGCCCGGCCGATGCCGGAGGCTCCACCGACGACGACTGCGGTGCGGGTGCCCGTGTGGTGCTCCGATTCGGTCATGGGCGCCGCTCCTCCTGTCCGTCGAACGCGCATTACGCTACACGCCGACGCGAAATGCGGCGCAGTTGCGACGCAACGCAGGTGGCTATTCAGGTGGCGGCGCGGCAACGACCGCCGCCGGACGCGGCTGGGTGGTGGCCTTGACCTGCTCGAACAAGTCGCAGTAGTAGGGCTGGCAGTCCGCCATGGCCTGCTCGGTGGTGAACAGCGGCCGGTAGCCCAAGTCACGCTCGGCCTTGGCGATCGAGAAGTAGTTGTCGAGGTAAAGCCGTTCCACCGCAAGCGGTTCCAGCGGTGGCTTGGGAATTCCGAACTTGAAGTGCAGCCGCTGCCAGATCGTCATCACCCAGCGGACCAGCGGACCGTTCACCCGCAGCCGGGGCCAGTGCTGCCCGCAGGCTTCGATCACCGGCCGGGCGAACTCGAACATGTTGATCGGCTCCCCGTCGTTGACGAAGTATGCCTGGCCCGGCGACGTTCCGCCGGGGACCAAGTGCTCGCCGGCCAGGATGAAACCGTGAATCAGGTTGTGCACGTAGGAGTTGTCGAGTTTGGCGTTCTTACTGCCGATGAGCACCTTGACGTGGCCGGCGACCACGCTTTCGAACAGCTTGCGAAACATGGTCTGGTCGCCGCGGCCCCAGATGCCGCTGGGCCGAATAGAACAGGTCAGCATGTCGCCGATCCCGTTCTGGGACAAGACGTATTTCTCGGCGGCGACCTTGGTTTCGGTGTAGAGGTCGTTGAACCGATCGGTGTAAGGCAGCGTCTCGTCGCCGTTTCGGATGCGCTGACCGCCCATCACCACGCTGTTGGACGCGGTGTAGACAAAACGCTTCACCCCGGCGGCCTGCCCGGCACGCACCAGGTTCTCGGTGCCGCCGACATTGACCGCAAAACTGCGTTTGCGATATTCATCGGTCACCGATGCGCCGCCCATCAGCTCGATGATGGCCGCGGTGTGGATGATCGTGTCGATTCCGGCCACCGCCGCGGCGACGGTGTCCGGATCGCAGATATCGCCTTCGAGGACTTCCAGCTTCGGATGATCGGGTAGCGGAGACGGCGCCCGGTCGAAGGAGCGCACCTGGTGTCCGCGCTCCAGCAGTGTGGTCACTAGGTTGGCGCCCACGAAGCCGGAGCCGCCGGTGACCAGGACGCGTCCGAGTTCAGTGGTCAGCGATGCATCACCCATCCGACGAGGATAACTGAAACGTGTTCCAATTCGGAGCAGAACTTGTCAAACTGGTTCTGGTTTCAACTATTCATCGGAGGCGTCGGATCCGTCGGCGGCCAGCGCGTCCTCGATGCGTTTGCGAGCCCCAGCTAAATGCTCTTCGCACCGTTTAGCCAGGTGTTCGCCTCTTTCCCACAGATTCAGCGACGCGTCCAGGTCGAGGCCGCCCTGTTCTAAGGCCCGCACGACTTCGATCAGTTCGTCGCGGCATTCTTCATAGCCGAGGTGACTAATGGGCCTAGCTTCGTCACTCGTCATCGGTAGATCCTTCGCTAACTGCCGCGATCGCGCCGTCGCCGACTCGCACCCGCAGCCTCGTGCCGGCAGGGGCGTCGTCGACCGAACGCAACACCGCCGCGGCCCCCGAGACTGGAACCGTCTGCACCACCGCATAGCCGCGGGCCAGCGTGGCCGCCGGTCCCAGGGTGGCCAGCCGGGCGGACAGATGGCCGACCCGATCGGTCTCCGCGGCGACCAGCCGGGTGACGTCTCGGCGCCCCGCCGAGCGCGCCCGATGAATCTCCTCGGCACGCACCCGCAGCGCGGCCAGCGGCTCGGCCAGGACCGGACGACTACGCAACTGAGCCAACGCCCGTTCCTCCCGGGACACCCAATTGCGCAGCGCCTGCGCACTGCGTCGGCGCAAATCGTCGACCAGACGCTGCTCGGCGGCGGTGTCCGGCACGATCTTCTTCGCCGCGTCGGTCGGGGTGGCCGCCCGCAGGTCGGCGACCAGATCGCACAGCGGATTGTCCGGCTCGTGACCGACCGCGCTGACCACCGGTGTGCGGCACGCCGCGATCGCGCGGCACAACGTCTCGTCGGAAAACGGCAGTAGATCCTCGACCGTGCCGCCGCCGCGGGCCAGCACGATCACGTCGACGTCGGGGTCGACGTCGAGCCCGCGCAATGCCTCGACGATCTGCGAGACGGCGTTAGGCCCCTGCACAACGGTGTTTCGCACCGCGAAGCGCACCGCGGGCCAGCGCGCAGCGGCTACCGACGTCACGTCGTGCTCGGCGGCGCTGGCCCGGCCGGTGATCAGTCCAACTGTGCACGGCAGGAACGGGATCGGCCGTTTGAGCCGCGGGTCGAACAACCCCTCGGCGTCCAGCAGCCGGCGTAGCCGCTCGATGCGGGCCAGCAGCTCGCCGATGCCGACTGCTCGTATTTCGCTGAGCCGCAACGAGAACGTGCCACGCCCGGTGAAGAAATTGGGCTTGCCGCACACCACCACCTGGGTGCCTTCGGCCAATTTGACCGGCGCGCCCAGCACCAGATCGCGCGGAGCAGTCACGGTCAGCGACATGTCGGCGGCGGGATCGCGCAACACCATGAACACGGTCTTGGCGTCTGGCCGCACCTTGATCTGAGTCAGTTGACCCTCGACCCACACGGTGCCCAGTTTGTCGATCCAGCCGGCCACCCGGATGGCCACCGCGCGCACCGGGAACGGATTCTCGGCCGAGTTCGGCTGCGCGGCTTCGGTCACTTGGCGGTCGCGCGGGTGATCCTGTTGGCCAGCAGCGTCTGGAACGGCGCCCGTGCCTTGGTGGCCTCTTCGTAGGCCAGCAATGCCTCCAGCTCGTCGACGTCCAGCGTGTTCAGCCGGGCCCGCAGCTGGGCCAGGGTCAGTGATTCGTAATCGAGCTCGTCGGCCACAGCAGGCATCGACACCGTAGCCGCGGCCGACTTCTTGGCGGGCTTGGTCGACATGGGTGTGGTCGGCGGATCGGTCGGTGGACCACCATCCGACGTCGAGTACAGGGCGAACCGACCTTCGGCCCGTCGTTCGGCGTCGATGGTCTCGGGCCCGCCCTCCAGCTCGCCGTCGTCCACGTCCTCGTCGAAGGTCGCCCATTCAGGCTGTTCGTCCTTCGGCGGGAAGAAACTCTCGAGCGTGGCGTCGCCCTTGATCACGAGTTCGGCCATGTTCTGCTGGAATCGCATCACGACGTGCGCGGCCTGGCTGGCCAGGGTCATCGGGTACATCAGGATGGTTTTCGGCAGCTTCATCGTCTCCTCGACGGCGACGGTCGCCGCACCGACCAGCAGCCGAACTCCATACGGTGCAGTAGCCATGGGTCCAAGAGTGCCTTACCTGGCCGGTCAACTCCAAGCTGGCCGGGAAATGGCGTAGCCGGGTCGCCGGACCGTACCCTGGTTGTCATGTCTCCGACCGTCAACATGGGGATTCCCGGTGCGTCCAGCACGGTAGTCGAACCCGCGACCGGTAAGCGGGTGTTGCTGGCCGAGCCCCGCGGATACTGCGCCGGCGTGGACCGCGCCGTCGAGACGGTCGAACGCGCGCTGGAGAAGCATGGTCCGCCGGTCTATGTCCGCCACGAGATCGTGCACAACCGGCATGTGGTGGACACGCTGGCCAAGGCCGGGGCGGTCTTCGTCGACGAGACCGACGAGGTGCCCGAAGGCGCGATCGTGGTGTTCTCCGCACACGGCGTGGCACCGAGCGTCCACACCTCGGCCGCCGAGCGGGACCTGCAGGTCATCGACGCCACCTGCCCGCTGGTGGCCAAGGTGCACAACGAAGCCAAGCGGTTCGCCCGCGACGACTACGACATCCTGCTGATCGGCCATCAAGGCCATGAGGAGGTCATCGGCACCGCCGGTGAAGCCCCCGACCACGTGCAGCTGGTCGACGGGCCCGACGCCGTCGAGCAGGTCACGGTCCGCGACGAGAACAAAGTCATCTGGCTGTCCCAAACCACGTTGAGCGTCGACGAGACCATGCAGACCGTGCAGCGGCTGCGCGAGCGGTTCCCGAAGTTGCAGGATCCGCCCAGCGACGACATCTGCTATGCCACCCAGAACCGGCAGGTCGCCGTCAAAGCGATGGCGCCCGAATGTGAGCTGGTCATCGTCGTCGGATCGGCCAACTCGTCGAACTCGGTGCGGCTGGTCGAAGTGGCGCTGGGCGCCGGGTCGCGGGATGCGCACCTGGTGGACTGCGCCGACGACATCGACCCGACCTGGCTGGACGACGTCATCACGGTCGGCGTCACGTCCGGAGCATCGGTGCCCGAGGTGCTGGTGCGCGGCGTGCTGGAACGGCTGGCCGAACACGGCTACGACGTGGTGCAGCCGGTGACGACCGCCAACGAGACGCTGGTGTTCGCCCTACCGCGAGAGATTCGCCCTACTCGTTCCTGATCCGCACTCGCGCGGGTCCAGTCAGATGTCGTACTCCCAGGAGTCGGCCTTGGACTTGCGCGATTTCCGTGAGTCGTCGGCTCCGGGGGATCGCCGGTAGCGCACCTGCGAAATCGGATGATGCGTGGCCGTCGCGCCGCTGGGCGCGGGGCGGCGACGCGGTTCAACCGGTTCGACGGGTTCGTAGCCCTCGGTGGGCTCGTACGGGTCGAAGCGGCTGCTGCGGGCCGTGGGCCTGCCGCGACGCAGATGTGGGTCGCGGCGGATCTCCCGCGGTGGTCGGCCGCGCAGGTCGGGATCGCGCGGCACCCGGCTGCGGCGGGGTGGCTCTGACGCGTCGACGTCACGTGTACGGGCCGGACGCCGGCGTCGGGCGCGTTCGATCGCGGGGTCGAGCGGCTCCTCCAGTGGCGGCCGAATATGCCGGGACCGGGTCGGGGCGGGCCGCTTGGCGGTCCGGGCTCCGGCGGCTTGGGCCGATTTCGTGCGGCGGCCGGCTGGCTCGGTGCGCCGCGCTCGGGCCGGCGCCTTGCCGGGCTTCCTGGAATGTTCGGGTTCGGCTGCATTGCCACCAATCAGCGCGGCGAGCTTCCCGATGATCGCGTTGATACCCCCGCCGCTGTCCGCAGTCTCTGGCTCGGTGTTCGCGGTCCCTCGAACCGCCAGTCCCAGATACCACCGGATCATGCCGATCAGGAGCACCCCGGCCGACGTGAACAGCATCAGCGGGAAGCGTTCGATCAGCGGATAGCCGCAGTTGATCAGCAGGTCCTTGAGCCCGGTCAATTTGGCGCCGTGGAACAGCCAGTACGCGCCGGGAACCGCGCAGAACAGGATCAGCGGGGGCTGGATGGCCGCGGTGAACACGCCTGATTGCCGGACTGCCAACACTGCAGCCACGCAGCCCAGGACGTAGAGCGCGGAGAAAACGTCGGTCAACTCTTTGTTGCCCGACCCAGCGTCGAAAGCGAACCCGACGGCGGTTGCGGTCACTGCGATGACGATCGCTGCCCACCACGGCACACCAGGAATATTGGGGTGGATCGAGCGATGACCTGCCGTCACTGCCGACCTCGCCCGCTGTGCTGACACATGTCGACCGTACCGGCTCAGCGCCCAAAGGCCCGTAAAGACCTGCCCTGGTTTGCGGGGGCCGACCCGCGGCGCCCGGCTCCGCCGCGCTTGCGATCGCCGGGGCTAACCGGGGCCGACCCGCGGCGCCCGGCTCCGCCGCGCTTGCGATCGCCGGGGCTAACCGGGGCCGACCCGCCGCGCCCGGCTCCGCCGCGCTTGCGATCGCCGGGGCTAACTGGGGCCGACCCGCCGCGCCCGGCTCCGCCGCGCTTGCGATCGCCCCTACACTTGGCTCCCTGTGAGCTTGAGCCTGGGGATTGTGGGTTTGCCGAATGTCGGTAAGTCGACGCTGTTCAACGCGTTGACCAAAAACGACGTGGTAGCCGCCAACTACCCGTTCGCGACGATCGAACCCAATGAAGGCGTCGTGCCGCTGCCCGATCCACGGTTGGCCAAGCTGGCCGCGATGTTCGATTCCGAGCGGATCGTGCCGGCGCCGGTGTCCTTCGTTGACATCGCCGGGCTGGTGGCCGGCGCGTCGGAAGGGGCCGGGCTGGGCAACAAGTTCCTGGCCAACATCCGCGAGTGCGACGCGATTTGCCAAGTGGTGCGGGTGTTTTCCGACGACGATGTGGCCCATGTCGCCGGGCAGGTCGATCCCAAATCCGACATCGAGGTTATCGAGACCGAGTTGATCCTCGCCGATATGCAAACGCTCGAGCGCGCGGTGCCGAGGCTGGAGAAGGAAGCCCGTAACAACAAGGACCGCAAACCGGTACACGAGGCGGCGGTGGCTGCCCAACAGGTGCTCGACGGTGGGACGACTCTGTTCGCCGCTGGGCTGGACACTGCGCCGCTACGGGAATTGAACCTGTTGACTACCAAGCCATTTCTGTACGTCTTTAACGCCGACGAGGCGGTGTTGACCGACGCGGCTCGAGTCGCTGCGCTGCGCGAGCTCGTCGCGCCCGCCGACGCGGTTTTCCTCGACGCCAAGATCGAGGCGGAATTGGCCGAGCTCGATGACGAGTCGGCCACCGAGCTGTTGGAGTCCATCGGACAACACGAGCGAGGCCTGGATGCGTTGGCCCGCGCCGGCTTTCACACGCTGAAGCTGCAGACCTTCCTGACGGCCGGGCCCAAAGAAGCGCGGGCGTGGGTCATTCACCAGGGCGACACTGCGCCCAAGGCCGCGGGTGTGATCCACACCGACTTTGAAAAGGGTTTCATCAAAGCCGAAATCGTGTCCTACGACGACTTGATCGACGCCGGGTCAATGGCCGCAGCCAAGGCCGCCGGCAAGGTCCGGATGGAGGGCAAGGACTACGTGATGGCCGACGGCGACGTGGTCGAATTCCGCTTCAACGTGTAAGCGCGAATCAGTAAGTAGTTCGTCGTTTCAGCCGTTCTGCGGAGTTGCGACGTCTGTCTGCTTTCGGATGATCGCGACGGACACGACGAGATACCAAACCACGGTTGACACTGCTGGGGCGAAGGCGGTGAATGCGCCTTCGAGCGAGAACGGGCCGGTAGGGACGAACACGCCCGCTGTCGAGCCAACGCACAGGACCAAGCTCAGAATCGCAATGTAAGCCGTCCAGCGTGGCAAGACCCCGGCGTCGAAAATGCAGAATGCGTAGGCAAATGCGGCCAGTCCGGTAATGAAACCCGAGACGGTGATAAGGATGCCCGGGAAGTGGACGCCGACGGTGTACACCACCTGGGTGTCCAATTTGGCCGCTCCCTGGACGATCGCGATCTGCAAACCCGTGGAGATAACGAGAAGAGCGGCGAGGGCTGTCTGAGCAGTCAGGAACAGGTCAGCAAGGTAGTCGTCCGATTGACGCAAAACCCGTCGTACGGCCACCGAGAACATCAACAGCAGCGGCACGGCCAAGGGGAACAACCACCCTTGCACGACGAGTAAATCTTGCTTCGCGATGAAGTAGTTCTGGTAAGTAATGGCTTTGCCGTCGGCTGGCGGAGTTGCGCCCGGAAGAGTACCCCCGACCAACGCGATCGCGACGTAAAGAATTCCGGCGATGCCTCCGAACCGTATCCATCGGTGATCCCGCAAGACAACCCCTCCAATACGGTTGTGTATCCGGCGTGAATATAGACTCACTAACCGCCCGATGCATCGAATTCGCTTTACGAACACACTGATCGAACGGACAAGCGACGGACGGCGTCGACCGGCGACGTGGTCTAATTCCGTTTCGATGTGTAGTGGAACGTTACGACAGAGTGTTTGTGCTCGGTTCAACTTCGTCGACAGCACTTGGGTGGACGAAAAATTCAAGTTGGATGTTGTCAGGGTCGCGGAAGGTCACTGTAGGGCCCCAACCGATATCGACGGGCGCTACCCCGCTCGTGTCCAGATGCTCGACCCAGCGCTGCAATTCCTCATCGCCCACTTCGAACGCGAGATGATCCAAGCCGATTCGTCTTTCATCGAACTGCGTGCCGCCTACTAGCTCGTCATGTCGCATCAGCGTCACCACGACGCCCGATGCGTGAATCATGGATCGTGTCTCGAAAGTGTCGCCGCGTGAACTACTTACGCTGGCGAACCCGAGGACGTCTTCCCACCATGCCGCCGGCCGATCACAATCTGTCACGGTCAGGTCGATGTGCGACCAGCCCTTGAGTTCGGGCATGAGCCGCCTCCCTAATGCGGCCGAACGTCGGTCGCTGGAAATCAAGAATAGTCCGTTGATCAGCGTTATTTTCGGCGTACGCCGCATCACGTTTATCGGGACGCAATGTGGCAATGTGGTCGCAACGTCTGGTCAACAACCCACGAAATAGTAGTGCTTCGTTCAGACACTTTCGGCTGGACAGTTGGCCGGCTGCGGTGGCCACGGTGATCGCCAAGCGAGGCGAGGAGATGGGGCTGAAACGAGGAACGTTCCAACCCGGAAAGCGCGCTTTGCGCATGCTTCCAAGCACGTTGACTTGTGGAATGCGGGCAAGAAGGACGAGTGGGTTGCGTCGTGGCGCACGATTTGTCCCGGTAGGGTCCGCATGCCCGATCCACGGTTGGCCAAGCTGGCCGCGATGTTCGATTCCGAGCGGATCGTGCCGGCGCTCGGTGTCTTTCGTTGACATCGCCGGGCTGGTGGCCGGCGCGTCGGAAGGGGCCGGGCTGGGCAACAAGTTCCTGGCCAACATCCGCGAGTGCGACGCGATTTGCCAAGTGGTGCGGGTGTTCTCCGACGACGATGTGGCCCACGTCGCCGGGCAGGTCGATCCCAAATCCGACATCGAGGTTATCGAGACCGAGTTGATCCTCGCCGATATGCAAACGCTCGAGCGCGCGGTGCCGAGGCTGGAGAAGGAAGCCCGTAACAACAAGGACCGCAAACCGGTACACGAGGCGGCGGTGGCTGCCCAACAGGTGCTCGACGGTGGGACGACTCTGTTCGCCGCTGGGCTGGACACTGCGCCGCTACGGGAATTGAACCTGTTGACTACCAAGCCATTTCTGTACGTCTTGTAAGCTCCGCTTTGGAACAACGTCTACGTCGAAAGCCAAGGCTTAGCGCACGACGCCTCCGTCTTTTTTCGATGGCGCGAACGGGAAAGTTGTACCGTTACGCCATGATTTATCGCTGGTTGGTGCGGAAGCATGCAGCGGCGGGATGGCAGCGGCTTTTTTCCGAACAGCGTTTCGACGAGGCGCCTCTGGCCGACGACGTTCACTTCGTGTTCCTCGGCGATCACCCGCTATCGGCTGACATTCGGGGCGCAGACGCGGTTCGCGAATGGCTACGCGATCAGTTGCTCCGGCGTCTGCCCAACCTCCGCTTCGTCGTGGATGAGACGATCGTCGAGGGTGGGCCGTGGTCGACCCGGGTAGCGACGCGTTATCACACCGAGCAAGATGGGCGCCTCGTTTACCGAGGCGCCTACTTCGGACGAGTGGTGTGGGGGAAGGTTGTCGAAGAAATCATCCTTCCTGACACGAAGGCACTCTCTCAAGCGCTAGAAGGGAGCGAGCGGTCCCCGAACTGATTGGGCGCACCTTGGTCGAATTCCGGTTCAACGTCTAAGCCGGCGAAGCGAAGGCTCAGCCGTCCGGTCGTCAGCACCTGCTCGATACCCATGCGTCGATGTGAGCGGGAAGCTTCGCCTGGTGCTTCGTCATTGCCCGCGTCATGGCTTTGGACATCAAGGCATCGATCAATCGGCCGATCGGTCCCCCTAGAGCGGGCTCGCCATTGATCTGGCAGGTGTAGCGAGTACCGCCCGGAACCTCATCCAAGGTGTCGAGAGTGGTGACAGGAAACCTGGACTCCGTAATCCGGAATTCCGTCGTCTTGGGAGCATCCACTTTCGTGAACACGCCGGTCCAGTCGTTGGTGATGCCGAACGACCGGCTCACTCCATGCCAGAGATCGCCAGGAGCATACGGAGGCTCTTTGCCGGCATCGACGGAAATGATTCCGGGCAAGACGTTGGATAAGTGGTCCGGGTGGATGATGTAGTCCCAAACCACCTGGACCGGATGGGCGATGAGTATCGATGCCGTTACGTTGGGCATGGCTCAAAATGCGGCGATCTCCACGTTTGCGGCGTGAGTTGGGTAGGCCCGGCGACGGGTGGCGCTATTGGCTGGTGTCGGGCCGCAGACCGCCTTCGGCTTCTCTGCGCTTCTGTTGGGCGAGTGCGCGGTCTTCGTCGGCGTCGTGGCGATGGCGTTGCGCCGATACCTGGAGTCGGTCTGACTGGCCAAGCCCTTGCTGGATGGTTTGGTCTTCGATTTGAGCGACCTCTTCTTGGAGACGTGCGGTTTCCTCGAAGCTGCGGGCAGCTGAGAGTGCTGCCTGTGCGGCGCCTTGGCGGGCCTCCTCAGCTCGGCGTTCGGCAACTTCCACGTCTTCCGCGGTAGCCGACTCTCCTGCCGGAAGTGTGCTTTCTCGGTGCTGCTGCTCGGCTGCAGGTGGGGTTGATCGCTGCGGCCGCGGTGGCGGTTCGTGTCCGGTGGCCATGGCGCCTCCAATTGTCGTGTCCAGTCTATGGTCGCTGCGCTGCGCTGCGGTGGTGATCGGGCGGGGCGCGGGTAGCGGGCTCCGTCGCGGCTCGCTAGTCCCGTCATGAACAGCTGCGGCGTTAGAGTTGGGCCGTGGTCGGCGAAGAACGGGCCGACGCTCACGGCGAACTTGATCAGCGCGCGGCGGAGTAGGATAACCGCGAGGCGGCTCTGGCGCGGCGCGAGCTCGAGCTCTCGAGGCGAGAGCAGGCCGCTGACGACCGCGATCGCGCCGCTGATGAGCGGGACCAAATCGCAGATGACCGCGAGCAAGCAGCGGACGAGCGAGAACTGCGTGCGGACGAACGCGAGGGTGTGAGTGCGCAGCGTGAGCGCGAGCGGCTGCAACGGATCGACGAACGGACGGAGCGTCAGCAAGCCGCTGCCAGACGAGAGAATGCCGAAGTCCGGCGTGCTGTGGCTGAAACTCGACGGCTTGAGAACTTCCCGTCTTCGACGGAGGCGCTGCAACAGGATGAGAAGTCGCCAACCGACTGAGTGGTCAGGCTAGAATTCTGTACATGACGACGCTTCCGCTAGCTGAGGTCCGGGCGCGCTTGTCGAAGCTTGTCGAGGAGGCGATCCGCACGCATGAGCGGATCGAAGTCACGCGACAGGGACGTAGGGCAGCGGTGATTCTGAGCGCCGACGACTATGACTCGATCATGGAAACCGTGGCAATCCTTAGCGATCAAGAGCTGATGCGCGAGCTACGTGAGGCCGAGGCCGACGACGGCCAGGTCTACACACTCGATGAGGTAACAGAGGAGATGCGCGCTGCCGGCCGGCTGCCGAGGTGACGTACCGAATCGAACTGACGCCCGCTGCCAAGAAGGCGCTGACCGATGCGCTGCCGGAGGCAATTGCGGTGGCCTGTTGGGAGTTCATCCGAGGTCCTCTGGCACAGAATCCACACCGCGTCGGCAAACCGTTGCGAGATCGCCTGGAGGGACGCTACTCGGCCCGCCGCGGCGAGTTTCGGGTCATTTACCAAATCTTCGACGAGCGCGTGGTCGTCCGTGTCATCCACATTGCGCACCGTCGCGACGTTTATCGGTGACGACCACCGACCAACGCTGCCGCTCGGTTGTCGGAGGCGATGCCTAGCATGCCCTCCGCTAGGCACTGCACGCCGACGGTGCGCAACGAACCACGGAGAGGGCTGCATGAAGTTCATTTCAACCCGCGTCATCACAGCCGACGTCAAGCGGCTGGTCGAGTTCTACGAGATGGTCACCGACGTCTCGGCGGTATGGGGAAACGAGTTGTTCGCCGAGATTCCGACGCCGATCGGCACGCTGGCCATCGGCAGTGACAAGACGGTCCCGCTGTTTGGACAAGGATCCGCCGAGCCGGCGGCCAACCGTAGCGCGATTATGGAATTCATCGTCGAGGACGTGGACGCCGAATACCAGCGGCTGCGCGGACGCCTGGAGAAGGTCGTGACAGAGCCGACGACTATGCCGTGGGGCAACCGCGCGCTGTTGTTTCGCGATCCAGACGGAAACCTCGTCAACCTGTTCACTCCGGTCACCGAAGAGGCACGCGCCAAGTTCGGAGTTTGACTGCCTACGAAATCAACCCGCGTCTTCCCACTCCCACGATATGACAGGGAGGGGGGCTTGCGGCAAGGCCCCCGGGGCGCCGCAGAATCGTCCGACCATGGAACGCGACGGATGGAGGATTGCGGTGCCGAGCAGGCCCAAACCCTTTGAAATGCACGAGTCGGGTGCACTGCTGCACGGGACCAAAGCCGACCTCTCGGTAGGCGATTTTCTGGTGCCCGGACGTCACTCGAATTACGAGCCAGGGCGCCTGTCAAATCATGTTTATGTGACCCAGACGCTAGACGCGGCGGTGTGGGGAGCGGAGCTGGCTGCCGGCGACGGCTGTGGCCGCATATACGTCGTAGAACCGACCGGGACGCTGGAAGACGACCCGAATGTGACCGACAAACGCCATCCGGGAAATCCGACTCGCTCCTTCCGCACCCGCGATCCCGTGCGGATAGTTGGCGAGCTCACGGACTGGCTAGGCCATTCACCCGAGCAGCTTCAATCCATGCGCGATCGCTTAGCCGACCTGCAGCGGCGCGGGCTGGCAATCATCTATGACTAGATCGGGTCAACCAATCGTGGCTGACGACAACCGGATCCGGCGCGAAACACTGAGGAGGCGCAATGCGGTGGCGCGGCGTTAGTCACGTTGAATTCGCGGTGTTGGACTACGACAAGTCCATCGCGTTCTACGATGCCATGTTCGGCTGGCTCGGATACAGCAGCTTCTCGTCGCTGAACATGGAGTATCAGTCGACGTATTACATGACGCGGTACGTCAACCCGCACAGCTACATTGGCGTTCAGCCGGCCCGTACCGGCGAGAAGTTGGCGCACAGCGACCAGGCGGTCGGCATCAACCACATTGCGCTGTGGGCCCGCAGCAGAAAAGAGGTCGACCGTTTCCACCGCGACTTCTTGGTCAAGCGGGACATTCCCGTCACTGACGAACCGCAGGAGTACCCGCAGTACTGGCCCGGCTATTACGCCGTGTTCTTCGACGACCCGATCAACGGCGTTCATTGGGAACTAGCGTGGATACCGAAAGTCCCTACTCCCCACCAAGTTTGGTCGTTTTACCGTGCGCTTCGGAGTTTCGCCAAAAATCGGCCAGACCTAGCGAACACGGTGCCTGGCGTCACCTGGCAGGCAAGACGATCCCTACCGTCTCGAGACGTCAAATAGCCGCAACCACAACCGATTACGACAGCAGTTCGAGGAAGACGCGGGCGGCCGGGTTGGTCGGCACCCGTGTCCGGCCGACGAGCGCAAGACTTCGGGCCGGCGGATGGGTGTCGCCGCCGACCCGGCGCAGGCGCACAATGGGCAGTCCGCTGCGGCGTGCGACCGGCTCGGGCACCACCGCAATCCCGAGCCCGTGGCGAACCAAACTCAGCGCCTGCTCCATCTGGCTGGTGCGAAAGGCAATCCGTCGTTCAACACCGGCGACGCGAAACAGCGCCTCGACGACCGTCTGCAGTCCCAGGCCGGCCTGGAAGTCGACGAACGGCTGCCCGGCCACGTCGGCCAGCCGCACCGCGTCGCGCTCGGCCAACCGATGCTCCGGCCCGACCACCAGCACCAACATCTCGGGGTAATCCCGGAGCGCAACAAGACGCTCCGGCAGCGGTGTGGCGTCGAGCGCGACAAACGCCAAGTCCATTTCGCCGTCCTCGACCGCCGCCAGCAGATCGACCGTCGGCGCCTCCCGCAGCACGATGTCCACGCCGGGGTGCCGCGCGTGGAGGGCGGCGATGCGTGCGGGCAGGTCGATGGCGGTGAACGTCTGCACCACGCCGAGTGCCAACTGCCCCGCCGCGGCGTCGCGGACCGCAGTGATCGCCTGTTCAGCAACCTGCACCTCACGCAGGATGCGCTGAGCATGCTCCGACAACGCGCGACCCGCGGTCGTGAGCACCACCGAGCGGGTGCTGCGTTCGAACAACGGCGTGTGCAGGTCGTTCTCGAGCGCGCGTATCGACGCGCTCAACCCCGACTGTGAGATGCCCAGTTCGGCCGCCGCCTGCGTGAACTGCCCAGTTTCGGCCACCGCCACAAAGTGCCGCAGCTGCCTCAACTCCATATATCGATATTAGTTCTTAATTTGAGAAAACCTAGTTGTTTTACAACTGGGACTGGGGTGGGCACCATGGGCCTATGAGCCACACGGAGTCAGCCCAGCCGCGGATGGACCGTCGGCTGGTGTTCGTCATGGCGCTCACTTCTGGCCTGGTGGTGGCCAACAGCTATTACGCCCAGCCGCTGGTCGGGACCATCGCCGACTACTTTCACGCGTCGACCACCAGCGTCGGCCTCATCGTCACGGCCAGCCAGGTCGGCTACGCGATCGGCCTCGCTCTGCTGGTGCCGCTGGGCGACCTGACCGAGCGACGAAAGCTGCTCACCGGGATGCTGATTGCAACCTGTGTCTGCCTGCTGGGCATGGCTGTCTCGCCAAGTTGGCCAGTGCTGGCGGCGACGGCGATCCTGGTGGGTGTCGGCTCGGTGGTCGGACAGGTGCTGGTGCCGTTTGCCGCATCGCTGGCCTACGACGACGAGCGCGGGCGTGTCATCGGCAGCGTGATGACCGGCCTGCTGTTGGGCATCCTGCTGTCCCGGGTTGTGGCCGGCCTGATCGCCGCCGTCGCCGGCTGGCGCGCGGTGTTCGTCGTCGCTGCGGCGCTCATGTTGGTCAGCTGTGTACTGGTGCGCTCGTTGCCGGTGCGGGCGCCCGAGGTCCAGATGAGCTACCGGCGGCTGCTGGCATCGGTCGTGAAGATCGTGCGAGACGAGCCGGTCCTACGGCTGCGCATGTGCTACGGCATGTTGACCTACGCGTGCTTCGGCGTGTTCTGGACCAGCGTCGGCTTCGTGCTGGCCGGCGGCATCTATCACTGGTCGGACGGCCAGATCGGGCTGTTCACGCTGTTCGGCGTCGCAGGTGCGCTGGCGGCGAAGTTCGCCGGCGGGTTGGCCGACCGCGGCTACGCCCGCGCGCAGACCGGCGCCTTCATCGTGTTGACCGCGCTGAGCTTCGTGCTGCTGTGGATCGGGCAGACCCGGGTGGCGGCGTTGGCACTCGGAGTGGCGCTGCTGGATCTAGGCATCCAGGGCACGCACATCACCAACCAAAGCCTGTTCTATCCGCTGCGCCCCGAGGCCCGCAGTCGGCTCAACACCGCCTACATGACCAGCTACTTCGCCGCCGGGTCACTGGGCAGCATGCTCTCCGCCATCGTCTACGGCAGCTACGGCTGGGGCGCGGTGTGCATCCTCGGCGCCGTCTTCCCCGCCGTCGGCACGATCATCTGGCTGGTGGAGATGGCGCGCGCGGCCGGTTCGGCTCATGGTGAACCTGCTGGAACGCCCAGTTCAGCGGCACCGTGCCGCGACGCCACCTTGCCTTCGGCCGGACGCTGATTAGTCTCGACCCGACTGAAGGAGCGTGAGCCGTGACGACCTCAACCAACCCCCTCGCTGGCCTGATCGCCGCCACCGGTGACGCGATAGCGGCCGACGAGGCCGCCGCCCACGTCGTGTTCGAAGCCTCGGCGCAGCCGCATGGTGCGGTCGCCAGCACCGTCACCTTGGGCAAGTACCAAGTCGAGGTCGACGAGCCACCGGCGCTGGGCGGGGAGGGCGCGGCGCCGAATCCCGTCGAGTACTACCTCGCGTCGCTGCTGTCATGCCAGATCGTGACGTGGCGGTTCTGGGCCGAAAAGCTCGGCATTGCGGTCGACGATGTCTCCGCCCGGGCTGAGGGTGACTTGGACGTGCAGGGGTTCTTCGGGTTCGACGATGCCGTGCGTCCGGGTTTCGGCGCCGTGCGAGTAGTGGTCACGGTGACGGGGCCGGAAACCCCGGAGCGCTACCGGGAACTGCAAGACGCCGTCGATGCGCACTGCCCAGTGCTCGACCTGACCCGCAACGCAACTCCGGTGCAGACCAGCCTGGAAATTACCTAGACAAAGGGCACGGATTAACCGGTTGCGACAGCGATTTCGTCGCTCAGCCGATATCCCGGGGCCAGCGGCAGGGAGTCCCCGCTCCAAAACGAACCGGGGTCAAACCAGTTGGCATCCTTCTCGGTATCCAGCAGTCCCATCTCCTCGTAAGTGATGGCGACCGTCTCGGCGCAGTAGGCCGTCTCCAGCCCGACCTCTTTGCGCTGCGCCTTGCGTCGTTGAGTAGATTCACGAACCCTCTTGTCCACCAAAGGTATTCCGCGTACCCAGTCATACGCGGTCGGGATCCGGCCGCGAAACCAGCGACCGGTTAGTCGTGCGGCCGTGGGAAACGGAGTGCCGTCCAGGCGGGCGATGACCCGCAACATGCGGTCCTCTTGCTCGCGGTTGGCGTAGGGCGTCAACTGTCGCAGCCAGCAGCGCTGGTGGTAGTGCTGCACCCAGCGCTCGACGGCCTGTCGAGCGTCGTGGAGTTGCACACCGCGGTGGTTGGTGCCGGTCCAGACATCGGTCAGCTTGTCGCTGAGTTCGGCATGCCATATCAGTGGCGGGAGATCGTCAATCGCCACCGTCATGCCGACGTGGTTCACCGGGCTGTTCGACAGCGTTTGGATGGCTCGATCCGGGCCCGAGCGGCCGCGAAAGAGCCAGATGTCGCCGGTGCGGGTCTCGTTCAGCGCGCGATCTAACGTCACCGTACTCGCATCCACCCCCGCAGCTTATGCAGACTTATCCCATGCGCAACGTATGGAAGTGGCTCGGGCTGGCCGGTCTCGTCGGCGTCGCGGCCGGCGGAGTGCTGGTCGCCCGCGACCAGCGACGGCGAAAGGCCTATACGCCCGACGAGGTCCGGGCCCGCCTCCATCAACGGCTAGCCGAGTCGGACCAACGCTAACCGGTGACCGCATAGAGGCGCTGGGATCCGCTGAAACCCTTCAACTCAACGTCACGCCCGTCGTCGAACGCGATGTCATCGCAGTCGCGCAGGGCGTCGTGTACCGCGTCGCTGACCAGGATTTCGCCGCCGGCGGCCTGCCCGGCGACCCGAGCCGCCATCGCGACGTTGCGGCCGAACAGGTCGTCGCCGCGCCGCACCGAGCGACCCATGTGGATACCGATCCGTACTCGAATGCCGTTGCGCCGGTTGTGCTTAGCATCTCTGCGTAATTCGCGTTGGACATCCAGACCGCATCGCACTGCGTCTTCGGCATGCGCGAACGCGATCATGAATCCGTCGCCCTGACTTTTCACCACGTGTCCTGAGTAGCTCTTGACCAGGCGGCGGACGAGCTTGTCGTGTGCGCCGATCAACTTGACCCAGGCGCGGTCGCCGATCCGTTCGTTGAGCGCGGTGGACTCCTCGATGTCGGAGAACAAAATGACCACCCGGCCATCCGGAGTGATCCGGGCGAGGTCGGGGCGCTCCACCTCCGCCCAATCGGCGAGGTCTTCAATCGAGCTGCGGACAGCGGCGCCGAACCCCTCTTTGCGAACGAGGTTCGCCGTTTGCCACACCGTCTTGACCGCCTCACGACCGCCGGATAGCAGCCACTTGCGGCTGTCGAGCCGCTCTCGGAGTTCATCGACTTCGCGTCGGCTGCGGGTATACAGCACTCCCGTGACGGCCAGCGCCGCGGCTTCCAGCACCGCGACTCCAGCCAGGACGTAGACCGCGATCATGCAAGGCATCTTTACCTATCGAGGGTGGATGTGAACAAGAGGCCACGAAAGTGCAACGGCCGACGCGGTTCCCGACTAGCCCGTGGGTTGTCGCGGCACATCCGCAATGTCTAGGGTTGAAGTTGGCTGCCGGGGGCAAGACACAAGTATCAAAACGCAGAGCTGACTAGTCGATTTTGGGTGGAGGTCCCGGTTTGGCCGAACGCGGTGGTAGTCCCTCTGATCTGCTGGTGATCTTCGGCATCACCGGCGATCTGGCCCGCAAGATGACCTTCCGAGCGCTCTACCGGCTGGAGCGACGCGAGTTGCTGCAGTGCCCGGTGTTGGGTGTGGCCAGCGACGACATTACCAAGGACGAATTAGTCAAGCGGGCCCGCAAAGCCATCGGCGAGACCGGCGAGAAACTCGACGACGCGGTGTTCGACCGGCTCGCTGACCGGTTGTCCTACCTGCACGGCGACGTCACCGACGCGGGGCTGTACAAGGAGCTGGCCGAGCACATAGGGACCGACCGCACGTGCCTCTACTACCTGGAAATGCCGCCGTCGCTGTTCGCGCCAATCGTTGAAAACCTGGGGAAAGTCGGGCTGCTGGAGCGATCGCGCGTCGCGGTGGAAAAACCGTTCGGTCACGACTTGAAGTCAGCACAGGAGCTCAACGCGCAATTGCGCGCGGTGCTCGACGAAGACCAGATCCTGCGCGTGGACCACTTCTTGGGCAAACAGCCCGTCGTCGAGCTGGAATACCTGAGGTTCGCCAACACGACGGTGGCCGAGTTGTGGGACCGCCGCAGCATCTCCGAGATCCATATCACGATGGCCGAGAATTTCGGCGTCGAGGACCGGGGCAAGTTCTACGACGCGGTCGGGACGCTGCGCGACGTCGTGCAAAACCATCTGCTGCAGGTGCTCGCGCTGGTGGCGATGGAGCCGCCGGTGGGGCCGAGCGCCGACGACCTCAACGACAAACGCTACGAAGTGTTCCGCGCGATGCCCGCTCTGGATCCCGCGCATTACGTGCGGGGCCAGTATGCGGGCTACACCGACATCGACGGAGTGGCCGACGGCTCGCAGACCGAGACCTTCGTCGCGCTGCGCACCGAGATCGACAACTGGCGCTGGGCCGGCGTACCGATTTTTCTGCGGGCAGGCAAGGCGTTGCCGGAGAAAGTGACCGAGGTCCGGTTGTTCACCCGCCGGGTTCCCGCATTGGCGTTCCTGCCCAAACGTGAACGCGCCGAACGCAACCAGATCGTGTTGCGGGTCGACCCCGATCCGGGATTGCGGCTGCAGTTGGTGGCGCTGGACGGCGACTCATGGCGCGACGTCCACCTGGACTCGTCCTTCGCGGCGGACCTCGGCGAACCGATCCGGCCCTATGAGCGGCTATTACATGCCGGGTTGACCGGCGACCGGCAGCTGTTCGCCCGCGAAGACAGCATCGAAGAAACGTGGCGGATTGTGCAGCCGCTGCTTGACACTCCGGGCGAGGTCCATTCCTACGAGCCCGGCTCGTGGGGCCCCGAAGCCGCGCGGTCGCTGCTGCGCGGCCACCACGGTTGGGAAGAACCGTGGATGCCGGCCAACAACCAGGCGTCGAAGTAAGGAGAACGGACGAAGATGCAGCTAGGGATGATCGGCCTCGGCCGGATGGGCGCCAATATCGTCCGCCGCCTGGTCAAAGACGGACACGAATGCGTGGTCTACGACCACAATCCCGATGCGGTCAAGGCGATGGCCGGCGAAGACAACACCACCGGGGTGTCGTCGTTGGCCGAGCTGGCCGAGAAGCTCACCGCGCCGCGCGTGGTCTGGGTGATGGTGCCGGCCGGCGATATCACCACCGGGGTGATCATCGAGCTGGCCAATACCCTCGCCGAGGGCGACATCGTCATCGACGGCGGCAACTCCTACTACCGCGACGACATGCGGCACGCAAAAGCGTTGTCCGAGAAGGGGATACACCTGCTGGACTGCGGCACCAGCGGCGGCGTGTGGGGCCGGGAACGCGGCTACTGCCTGATGATTGGCGGCGACGCCGAAGCGGTGGCCCACGCCGAGCCAATCTTTGCCACGGTGGCGCCTGGGTTGGAGGCGGCGCCGCGCACGCCGGGTCGCGACGGCGAGGTCGCTCAATCGGAGAAGGGCTATTTGCACTGCGGGCCGTCGGGTGCCGGGCACTTCGTCAAGATGGTGCACAACGGCATCGAGTACGGGATGATGGCGTCGCTGGCCGAAGGGCTGAACATCCTGCGCAACGCCGACATCGGTACTCGCATGAAGAAGGGCGAGGGTGACGCGGAGACCGCGCCGCTGACGAATCCTGAGTTCTACCAATACAATATCGACATCCCCGAGGTCACCGAACTGTGGCGACGGGGCAGCGTGATCGAGTCATGGCTGCTGGATTTGACCGCGATTGCGCTGCACCAGGCTCCCGACCTGAAAGAGTTCGCCGGTCACGTCTCCGACTCCGGCGAGGGCCGGTGGACGTCGATCGCGGCGATCGACGAAGGGGTTCCCGCGCCGGTGCTGACCTCAGCGCTGTATTCGCGCTTCGCCTCCCGACGCCTCGACGAGTTCGCCGACAAGGCGCTGTCGGCGATGCGCAAGCAGTTCGGCGGGCACGACGAGAAGCCCGGCGCTTAGCGTTTGGCGAACCGCACCACGACGTCGCTGAAGGCGTCGTTGTCGTCACCGGCTGCGGTATGGCCGGCCCCGGTCAGTTCGACGAACTCCGCACTGGGGACTGTCGCCAGGAAGTGCCGCACTCCTTCCGGACTGACCACATCGGACAGTTTTCCGCGGATCAACAACACCGGAATCGTCAAGGATGCGGCGGCGTGCTCGAACTTCTCAGTGCGCAATTCCGGGTCGTCGCCGGGCTTGGTCATGAATGCCGGATCCCAGTGCCAATACCAGCGGCCATCACGCAGCCGCAGGTTCTTCTTCAACCCCTCCGGGCTGCGCGGCTTGGTCCGGTGCGGCAGATACGCGGCGACGGCGTCTGCGGCCTCTTCAAGGGAGCCGAAGCCATCGAGGCCGCTGAACATGAAGTCCCGGATGCGCGCGCTGCCGTTCTTCTCGAACCGCGGCACGACGTCGACCAGCACGAGCCCTGTCACCCGGTCCGCTCCGGCTTGGTCCGCGACCAGAATGCCGGTCAACCCGCCCATGCTCGCGCCGATCAGCACCACCGGACGGCCGATCGCATCGAGAACATGCGTGACGTCGCCGGCCAGGGTGTCGACGTCGTAGTCGGCGTCGGGCGCCCGGTCACTGTCGCCGTGCCCGCGACTATCGAGCGCGACGACGTGGAATCCCTCGTCGGCAAGGACTTGGCCGGTGTTCTTCCAGGAAAACCGGTTCTGGCCGCCGCCGTGCAGCATCAGAACGGTCGGCCGGTCGGTTGGTGTCTCGCGATTCCACTCGTCGGCCACCAGGGTGATGCCGTCGACGCCGGAGTACTTGACAGTCTGCGGTGTGCTGCTCACCGTGCTGACGTTACTCAGGGCCGGTTGCCCGATGAGTTTCCGGCGTCGCTCGGGTCAAACCCTGGGGAATCGACGAGAAGGAGGCGCCATGCCGGCGATCACGCCGTCACTGTGGTTCGACAACGACCTCGAGGAGGCGGCCGAGTTCTACACCTCGGTTTTTCCGAACTCGCACATCGAGGAACTCAGCCGTTATACCGACGCCGGGCCCGGCGAGCCGGGTGCGGTGATGACGGGGGTCTTCGTGCTCGACGGCACCCGCTTCATCGCCATCAACGGTGGCCCACACTTCAGGTTCACCGAAGCGGTGTCGTTCACCGTTGAGTGCCGCGACCAGGAGGAAGTCGACTACTACTGGGGCCGGCTGACCGAGGGGGGCGAAGAGTCGCAGTGGGGTTGGCTCAAGGACCGCTACGGGCTGAGTTGGCAGATCGTCCCACGGCGGCTCACGGAGTTGGTCAGCGATCCCGACCCCGCGCGCGCGGCCGCCGCTACCAAGGCGATGCTTTGCATGCGCAAGATCATCATTGCCGATGTGGAAGAGGCTGCCGCACACGCCTAAGTTGCGGCACTGCTCGACGTGATCGCTTCGCCGTCGGCACGTAGGTTGGTCAGTATGGCGTGGCCCGACAGCCCGATCGCGGTGCAGCGGACAGCGCTGGTCGTTGGCTTGGCCGTGGTGGTGGTGTTGGCGACGCTGGTGGGCTGGCTGGGTTTTCGCGCTTACGAGTCGCACGAAACCGAAGTGCGCCGCAACCTGTTCGTGCAAGCGGCACGGCAGGGGGCGGTCAACCTCACCACGTTCGACTACGAGCATGCCGACGCCGAGGAGCAGCGGATCCTGGGATCGGCGACGGGCAGCTTCTACGCCAACTTTCCGCAGCGGTGGCAGCCATTCCTCGACTTCGTCAAGCAAAGCCGGGCGGCATTGGCGGGCACTGTGGTTGAGGCCGGCCTCGAATCACAGACCGACGACGCGGGTCAGGTGCTAGTCGCGGTAGCAGTGAAGTCCACTGTTCCCGGAGGCACCGAGCAGGAGGCACAGGTGTGGCGGTTGCGGGTTACCGTGCAGAAGATGGGCGGCGAGGCCAAGCTCTCCAACGTCGCATTCGTGTCATGACCCGATCCGAACCCGGCCAGTCCGACGGCCAGCAATCCGCGACCAGCACCAGAGCGCACATACTGGTTTACGGCGTGCTGCCAGGGCTGGCACTGCTGCTGGCAGTAGCGGCGGCGCTGCTGAAATGGCAGGACTCGTCGGCCCGGGACATCGACCTCGCTCGGAGCCAATCAGTTCGCGCCGCAAAGGAATCCGCGGTGGCCCTACTGTCGTTCCGGCCTGACACCGTGGAGAAGGATGTAGAGGCCGCACGGAGTCGCCTGACCGGCCCCTTCAGCGAGACCTACCTGCAGGTGACGCGGGAGGTGCTTGTCCCCAACGCGAAAGAACAACAGGTGTCGGCGACTGCCAGTGTGCCTGCTGCGGCGTCCGTGTCGGCGACTCAGAACCATGCGGTGGTTTTGGTCTTCGTCGACCAGACCGTGACAGTCGGCAGCACGCCACCGACCGACGCCGTGACGGGAGTCCGGGTGTCGATGGACAAGGTGGGTGAGCGATGGCTGATCTGCGGATGGGACACCATCTGATGCGACCTGATCTGCATCCGCCGGCGCGTGAGCGATACTCGTCAGGCGGGAACCGCCGCACGAGCCGCAGTCGACACGAGAAGGATCGGTGATGACTGGACCGCGCTGGATCGACACGCACGCCCCTGAGGTTGAGCTGAAAGCGCTGACCTGGGGGCCGCCTGACGGCCCGATTGCGTTGTGCCTTCATGGTTTTCCGGACACTGCCTACGGCTGGCGTCATTTCGCTCCGCGCTTGGCCGAGTCGGGGTGGCGGGTAGTGGCGCCCTTTATGCGTGGTTATGCGCCGTCGTCGATACCGGCCGACGGCAGTTATCACATCGGCGCGCTGATGGATGATGCACTGCAGGTGCGGGCGGCGGTCGGTGGCACCGACCGCGATGTGGTGATCGGCCACGACTGGGGTGCGATCGCCGCGACTGGCTTGGCCGCAATGCCGGGCAGCCCGTTCGCCAAGGCGGTGATCATGTCGGTGCCGCCATCGGCGGCATTCCGGCCAGTGGGGCGGGTGGCCGACCGGGGCCGGCTGCTCGGCGAACTCCCGCATCAGCTGTTGCGCAGCTGGTACATCATGTACTTCCAATTACCTTATTTGCCAGAACGTTCCGCCTCATGGGTGGTGCCACGGCTGTGGCGGCGCTGGTCACCGGGTTATGACGCCGATGAGGACCTGCGCCACGTCGACGCCGCGATCGGGACACCGGAGAGTTGGCGCGCTGCACTAGGCCCGTATCGGGCGACCATCCGCAACACGCGTCCGCCGGCGCAGTATGCCGAATTGCACCGGCATTGGACGTCGGCGCCGCTATTGCCCAGCCTGTACCTGCACGGCCGCGATGACGGCTGTGCCACACCGGCTTTCGCGCACTGGACGGAGAAGGTACTTCCCCCGGGCAGCGATGTGGCGATCGTCGAACACGCCGGACATTTCTTGCAGCTCGAACAACCGGAGAACGTTGCCGACGTGGTGCTGGCCTTCATCGGCTCCGGCTAGGGCACCTCGTCGTCGTCTTCGCGGAGGAGTTTTTCGGGGTGGTGGTAGGTGTTGGTGCGTGGTTGGCCGTGGTCGAGGTGTGGGGGTGGGATCCATTGGGTGTCGCCGTTTTTGAGTTTGCGGGTGGTCCAGCCACTGGTGGTGACGAGTTTGTGGTGGGGTCCGCAGGCCAGGGTGAGGTCGTCGACGTTGGTGTCGCGGCATTGGGCGTAGTCGGTGACGTGGTGGACTTCGGTGAGGTAGCCGGGCACATCGCAGTGGGGGAAGGTGCAGCCACGGTCTTTGGCGTGCAGCACGATCCGCTGACCGGGGCAGGCCAACCGCTTGGTGTGGTAGAGCCCGATGGCGTTGCCGTTGTGGAAAATCGACAGGTAGTGGTGGGCGTGTGAGGCCAGCCGGATCACGTCGGACATGGGTAGCAGGGTGCCGCCGGCGGTGCGGGCTTTGCCGGTGCC
>NZ_LZKJ01000086.1 GCF_001672775.1 Mycobacterium kyorinense
CTATCAGGCTCGCCACGTCGACATCGACGGCTGCACCTACCGTGAGGGCCTCTCGGCGGTACGCATCGACGGCGGCGTGGCCGGCAATGTCATCCCCGATGCGGCGTCGGTGACGGTCAACTTCCGGTTCGCCCCCGACCGCTCGCCCGACGCCGCGCTGCAACACGTGCACGAGGTGTTCGACGGGCTCGAGGTGGATATCGAACAGACGGACTGCGCCGCCGGCGCGCTGCCAGGTCTGGGCAAGCCCGCCGCCAAGGCGCTGGTCGAGGCGGCCGACGGGCAGGTCCGGGCGAAATACGGCTGGACCGACGTCGCGCGGTTCGCGGCCCGCGGTATCCCGGCGGTCAACTACGGCCCTGGCGACCCCAACGTGGCCCATCGCCGCGACGAGCGGGTACCGGTCGAGCAGATCACCGCCGCCGTGGACATGCTGCGCCGCTACCTATCCAGCTGAGCGCGCTTGGCCTGCGCGGCGCCGTCGGCGGCTGCCGGATGAAACCCCGCATCGGCCAGGTCGGCGGACACGTCGGCCAGCGCGGCCGGATCACCCGCTGCCAGCGCGCGGGCGTGAGCCAGCGTGAGCCGGCCAAGCACACAGTCCACTTCGAGCGCGAGGCGCTCGGCGCGATACACCGCGCTGGTGTCGCCGAGCCGGGCGGCGTCCTGCAGCGCCCGAAGCGCGATCGCCGACTGCCCGCCGCGTTCGGCGGCCTGCACAGCTTCCCGGGCGGCGACGATGGCGCCGGTGGTGTCGCCGCGTGTCGCCTTCGACCATGCCTTGGCCAAGGCCAGCTCCGGAGCGAACAGCGCCGACTTCAGACCGTGCCGCGACTCGGCTCGGCTGAAAGCCTTTGCCGCCGCAAGCTGTTCGCCTTGCTGGCCCAGCGCCTGGGCGAGCAGGGACAGCGACAGCGGGCCCCACGAATAGCCGGTGCGCTCCAGCGTGGCCGCCGCGGGCTCCAGCAGCGCCACCGCAGTGTCGAAGTCACCCTGGGCAATCGCCACGTACCCGACCAGCACCTCGCCGATCGCCCGTCCCGGCTGCTGCAGCTCGGCGAAATCGGTATGGCGCTGCGCCAACGAGCGCGCCGCGTCCAGCCGCCCGGCCATCAGCAGCGCCGTGACTCGGGCTAACCCGCTGGTGAACCTCAACAAGCCCGGGTGCTCGGCGACACCAGCGCGGTGTATCGCGCCGAGCGCCTCGCGCTCGAAGTGGACTGTGTGCTTGGCCGGCTCACGCTGGCTCACGCCCGCGCGCTGGCAGCGGGTGATCCGGCCGCGCTGGCCGACGTGTCCGCCGACCTGGCCGATGCGGGGTTTCATCCGGCAGCCGCCGACGGCGCCGCGCAGGCCAAGCGCGCTCAGCTGGATAGGTAGCGGCGCAGCATGTCCACGGCGGCGGTGATCTGCTCGACCGGTACCCGCTCGTCGCGGCGATGGGCCACGTTGGGGTCGCCAGGGCCGTAGTTGACCGCCGGGATACCGCGGGCCGCGAACCGCGCGACGTCGGTCCAGCCGTATTTCGCCCGGACCTGCCCGTCGGCCGCCTCGACCAGCGCCTTGGCGGCGGGCTTGCCCAGACCTGGCAGCGCGCCGGCGGCGCAGTCCGTCTGTTCGATATCCACCTCGAGCCCGTCGAACACCTCGTGCACGTGTTGCAGCGCGGCGTCGGGCGAGCGGTCGGGGGCGAACCGGAAGTTGACCGTCACCGACGCCGCATCGGGGATGACATTGCCGGCCACGCCGCCGTCGATGCGTACCGCCGAGAGGCCCTCACGGTAGGTGCAGCCGTCGATGTCGACGTGGCGAGCCTGATAG
>NZ_LZKJ01000087.1 GCF_001672775.1 Mycobacterium kyorinense
CCCCAGCCGACATCCACCCGCACCGATCGGTGCGGCGATCGCGGCGCAATGATGCCCCAGCGGAAACGGACCCGCGCCCAAAACCGCGCCGCTTACATCCGCGCCGAACGCAAACGCAACCGAGAAACCCGCCAAGCACGCCAAGCCGCCCAACTCGGCCCCGCGCCGCCACCAGGCAGCGACGATGACGAGCCACCACCGTTTTAGGTGGGAATCAATCGAACTCACGCTGCGATGCCCGGTGCCCGTTGGAGGCTCGCTTCGTAATTCAGGAGCGCAGCGAACTGCCGTGCGCGCCAAGGGTTGAAACCGGCAAGGATGTCATACGGCATGGAGTAAACGAGCTTGGTGTCTGGGCCTTTGATCGTGATGTCAACCGTGTCGGTTTTCGTGACCGTGGCGGTAAGCCCTTGCAGCGGAATGCGCGGAGCGCCCGGTCCATAGCCCCTGATCAGCTCGGTCCTGGTGATGCGAAGCTCGTAGAAATCGTAGATGACACCCTCCGCGCGGTTCTGTTCTGTCGGGTCAAAGCCGACCTCCTTCTTGATTGCGGCGCGGTGCCGGTAATAGGCGAAACAGCACGACGCGAACAAGATCAGCCCCAGCCAGGGGAAGATGACCAACGAAAACCCGGCGAAGACAAAGGGCGACCGCGCCGCTCGACGCGTTACCTTCCTCTCCTTCCTATCAAGTCCGCTTCGGCTGCTTGCGATGATCCTCGCGGTCACGGCGCCCAGCAGGCAAACCGCCGCGGCGACGTGCACGATCCACCAGTAGTTCGCCATGTCTGAGTCCTTTCTGGCGAATGTTCTTCATCATGCGCGGCTGCCGGTCGTGGTGGCCGATAATGCGCAGAATGCGGTAGGACTCTTGAAAGATCTTTGGCGAGTTCCGCATCTATCGCGATCCTCCACGGCGAAACCGTGGCCTGTTCGTCGATCAATCGGTCAGCAACGCCGCGGCTCCGCAGCCGGAGTTGGACCGCAGCAGGGTCACGATGACCATGGAGAAGGTGGACGGCCGCTGGCTGGCCAGCAAGGTTGAGCTGCCATGAGTTTCGGGTGGCGCCGATCAGGCGTGCGAGGGCTCTTCCGCTCGAGCCTCATCGGTCGGGGCGTGGTGCAGCCAGCCCGCCACCAACGCGGTGAGTAACAGCCATCCCAGGATTGCGGTCGGGATCGCCCAGGCGCGTCGCGTCAGCAGCGCTGTGCCGCACTGCGAGACGAGCGTGTCGCCGCCGGCATCGGCGGCATGAGACAGGTCCGCGTTGTAGGCCCTGCCGCAGGTGATCTGAATGCCGTACTGGTCATACTGACCCAAAAATACCGGCCACCACAGCGCCATGAGTCCGACCACCACCAGCAGCATGCCGGCGATGGCGAGCAGCAAGTGCCGATTCTTCACGGTCCTCCCTTCAAATCAGGTTGCGGCGCCGACGGATTCGCCATCGCACATCGGCAAGCAACAGATAACTGCCGCCTTGCCGGATGAACTTGGGCAGGAAGCGATTGACGAATGCCACCAACAGAAACAGGTATTCGAATCGACGCTGCTGACCTGACGTCCACTCGATCTGCAAGGCCTCCCGGAAGACCGGCGCCAGAAATCCCGACGTGAGAAAGCGCAGCAATGGCACGAACGGCCGCAGCAGCGGCGTGATCATTTTCAGGTTGATCAGATCCTGTAGGTAGCCGCGCACGACGTCGTCGATCACGACGCGCCGGCAAGCGTCGTTCCAGTACTGGTCGAATTCTGCTCGGGTCGCTGGCCATTGGTCCTCGGTAACCTGCAGGGTGGTGCCCAACGGGAACGCTGACCGGTAAAAGTGTTCGGCAAGTTCGCCGGACAGCTGGCCGCGTAGCAGTTGATACGTGTCCTCCAAGCCGACGAAAAGGCATGCCGCCACCCACATTTGGAGGTCACGGTCGAAGCCGCTGTATTTCACCGGGCTCGACGGCCCCGACCGAACCTGGCGGTGCGCGATGTCGACGGCGTCGCGGTAGGCGGCGCGCTCGGCGGGGCTGCCCATGATTGCCACCGCCAAATAGCTGAACGTGGTACGCGCCCGCTTCCAGGGATGCTTCATCAGGCTCCCGGAGTCGACCTTGCTCTCGATTACCCCGTAGCCGACCCCCGGCGAGGACAGCTGCATGACGACATTGGCGGCGCCGGCCGCGAACGACCAGAAGTCCATGCCATCGGCCACCGTGGCGGGACGGTCGTCCCACCGCGCGGTGCGCCGGGTGATGTGAATACGGGTATCGGCAGTGGTCAATGAAGCGGGAGGGACGCCTGTGCTCATGTCATGCACACATCCGCGAACAGCAGCACCGGCCACGACACGATCGAACCGAGGAACGACACCACCAGATCCGCGCCGTGCATGTCGTGCAGATGATCGGTGTGAGTCGACGACCAAATCACGCCTACCAGCAGATACGGCGTGCCGACGAGCAAACCGAGCCCGATCAGCTCGGCGATCGTGAGCTGGAAGCTGAGCAGCTGACGTACCTTGCCCAGCATGGGCGGTTACCTCCTCGTCGGCACCGACGGTAAACAGGCCGAACACCGATTATGTTAATGGATGTTCTGACTCTTCGGTAGATTCCGGTTAAGTTTTTCCAGACCCATATCTGACGCTAGGGTTAGGCGGTGACGACCGCCCGTACTGATTCGGCCGCGGAGGTGCGCCGTCGGCCGAAAGACCGCAAGGCGCAGATCGCCCGGGCGGCAGCCGAAGCGTTCAGCGCGCTGGGCTACCACGCGGTCAGCATGGAAGCCATCGCGGCAAAGGTCGGGATTTCGGCGGCAGCGCTCTACCGGCACTACTCGGGCAAATACGAACTGTTCCGCGGCGCCGTCCTGGAGTTGAGCCAGCAGCTGGTCGACTCCACCGACTTCGTCGACACCGAACCCGTCAACGCCGACGCGCCCGCGACACTGCGGCGGCTGGTCGATGCACTGATCGACGTGACGTTGGCCAACCGGGAGTCCGGCGGACTCTACCGTTGGCAGGCCCGCTATTTGCACGGCGAGGACGAGTCCACGTTGAAGGACCAACTTCGACTGGTAAACCGCCGGATTCAACGGCCGCTGCTGATGATCCGGCCGGAACTGACCTCGTCGCAGCGGTGGATGCTCTCGTCAGGGCTGCTCAGTGTGATCGGCAGCATCGTCGACCACCGTGTCCGGTTGCCCGACGATGAAATCCGCCCGTTGCTCGCCGAGGCGGCCGCGGCGGTGTTGGACGCCGAACTTCCGCATCCCGACGACTCCATCGCCCGTCCGCCGACCTGGCGAATCTTCGCCTCGGATGCCGGAGTGTACGAAGCGCTGCTGCACGCGTCGATGGTGTTGTTCAACCACCACGGCTACCCCGAGACCAGCATGGCGCAGATCGCTTCGGCGGTCGGTATCCCAGTGTCGGGCATCTACCGGTACTTCTCCGGTAAGTGCGAGATCCTTTCCACCGGTCTGCGGCGGGCGGCCGACCGGGTATCGGGCCACCTCTCGGCGATCATCGGTGATCTCGCCGAACCGCGCCAGATGCTGACGGTGCTGATCGAAGCGTTTGTGGCCACGTCGTTCGCCAACCCCGAACTGGCTGCCATCTACTACACCGAGCGGGTCAATTTGACCCGGGCCGACCAGGAGCTACTGCGCGACGTGCAGCGGTCGACGATTGATTCGTGGGTGCGGCTGCTGGCCTCGGCCCGGCCTGCGCTCAACGAAACGCAGGCCCGGTTCCTGGTGCATGCCGCAATGGCGCTGGTGGTCGACCTGGGCCGGTTGGTGCAGTACGACGTGCCGGCCGACAACACGGCCTACCCGCAGGCCTGCGTGCGAAAGCTTATGCAGGCTACCTTGTTTGGCCGTTGCGAATAGCCGTACCGAGCAGGTAAGCCGCGTAGCCGATCAACCCGACGATCGCCAGGCTGCGCGTACGTCGATCGGAAAAGCCCAGGCCCAGCACAGTTTCGATGCCGCCGTTGGTGTAGATGTGCTGGCGGGTGCCCCGCGGAAACACCGGCTTGCTGATCGGCTCCCACAGCTGCGGACTGGTGAAATGGGATAACCCGGCGCCGGCCAGAGCCAAGCCGGAGAACCGGGCCAAGCGCGAGCTGTTACGGGACATGAATCTCCTCTAGGCGATCGCGTAGTCGTCCAACGGGAATCGTGACCCGTCCCGCACCGCGTTGCGCACGGAGGTGGGCCGTAGCAGCGTGGCTTCGCCGCTGGGGTTGAAGTAGTAGGACCGCGACGACGCGCAGTCGCCGGAGTAGAACACCGAGCTGTCCAAGTGGCGGGTCATGCGATCCAGGAAACGGGCATTGGCCTCTTCGGTCACCTCGAAAGTGGTTGCACCCCTGCGCTTCACCTCGCCCAGCAACCGGTCCATGTGTCGCATCTGGTATTCCATCGTATTGAAGAACGACAGCCCCGCGAACGCGTACGGGCTGGCCAGGCTCAAGAAGTTGGGGAAGTACGGGATCGAAACACCCTGATAGGCCTGGAACCTGTGGTCGCGCCACCACTTGCCCAGGTTGCGGCCCTTCCGCCCGATGACCTCGATAGCCGGGAAGTTGGCTTCCCACAGGTCGAACCCGGTAGCCAACACCAGGGTGTCGATGGGAGCTTTGGTTCCGTCCTTGGTGACGATCCCGTCCGGGTCGATCCGCTCGATGCCGTTGGTCTCCAAGTGCACATGGGGTTTGGTGAAACTGCGGTAGTAGTCGTTGGACCAACTCGGCCGCTTGCAGCCCAGGTCGTAGTCGGGTGTGAGCTTACGCCGCAGCTCCTTGTCGCGCACCTGCGCGAAGCGATGCATCTTGCACACGTCCATCCCGGCAATCGAGATCCGCCGGAAGTAGCGGTAGTTCAGTACCGCGGTGAGAGTCATCAACTCGAACAACGTGTCGGTGACCCACCGCAGCGCCCGCTGGGTGAACGGTAACCGGGCGAACAGTCGCTGTACGCCGGCGGAGATGTGGAAGTCCAGCTTGGGCGCCACCCAGATTGCGGTGCGCTGATAGACCGTCAGATCCGCAACCGTCTTCGCCAATTCGGGGATGAGCTGGATCGCGGTGGCACCCGTACCGATCAGCCCCACTCGACGACCCGCGAAGTCATGGCTGTCGTCCCAGGCCGTGGTGTGGATGACTTTGCCCGCGAATTCGTTGATACCCGGAATGTCGGGCATGTGCGGCTGGGACAGGAAGCCGGTGGCGGTGATCAAGAAACGCGTGGTCAGCGTTTCTCCGCCCGACAGCGACACCCGCCACAGCTGCGTCTCCTCGTCCCAGCGCGCGCCCTCGACGGTGGTGTTGAACCGCATGTGGCGGCGCACGTCGTACTTGTCGGCGACGTGCTCGGCGTACTGCTTGAGCTCAGTACCCGTCGCAAATAGCCGTGACCAGTACGGGTTCGGTTCAAACCAATAGCAATAGGTGGTCGACGGGATGTCGACAGCCAGGCCCGGATATCGATTGATATGCCAGGTGCCGCCCAAATCTGATTCGCGATCGAGAATGGTGATGTTGTCGAAGCCGAGGCGCTTGAGCTGGATCGCAGCGCCGATACCCCCGAAGCCCGCCCCGACGATGACACCGTCGTACTGCTCCGTAGTCATAAAAAAACGGTACCTGAGCCGACAGTAAGTATGGAATTAGCGGCGCCTGAGCAATGACACGTGTCACGGCATCGATGCAAAAGTGCGATCCGCCACATTTGTCGACACTCGTCGCCCGAAATAGACCGTGCGCGCCACCTCGATGCCGGTGAGCAGTTAATTTGGCAGGGCCCGGCCCAAGAGTCGCAGCGCCGCGTCGACCGCCAACGCCGGCACGTCGACAGTCTTCGATGCCAAATCGTGACGTGCACCGGTGATCTCGACGATCCAGGTCGGCGCCGGAATCAGGGCGGCCGCATCGCGCAGTTCGTCGAGGGTGCCGAACGGATCTGACGTGCCGTGCGTGAAGACGGTCGGCACGTTGATGTCGGGCAGATGCTCAGTGCGGGCGCGGTCCGGCTTACCGGGCGGATGCAGCGGGTAGGAGAACAGCGTTAACACGTCCACCTGCACGGATCCGTCGGACACCACCATCGAGGTTTGCCGGCCGCCGTAGGAGTGGCCCCCCGCGATCAGCGGGCCCTCGGCCAGCTCGCGGCACATCGTGATCGCCTCCACGATGCCGGCGCGGTCGGTGGCCGCCGAACCCGACGGCGGGCCTTTGGGCCTGCGTCGCCGGTAAGGCAGGTTGTAGCGCACCGCCAACCAGTCGCGCCGCGCCCATTCATCGCAAAGACGTTGCAGCAGAACAGATTCCCTGCTACCGCCGGCGCCGTGGGTCAGCACCACCACGCCGACGGGGGTGTTCTCGGGTTCGTGCGCGACGCCGGCGATCTGCTCGAGGTTCATGTGCCGAGCCGGAACAGCGGGGACACCGGGCCGTGGCCGTGACCGAGCGGATAGGACGCGCGCAGGCATTCGGTCACCCAACCTTTGGCGAACGCGACCGCGTCCGGAACCGCGTAGCCGTGGGCCAGGGCGCAGGCCGTCGCGGCGGCCAGCGTGTCACCGGCGCCGTGGTCATGGACGGTATCCACCCGCGGCGACTCGAACTCGTGAAAGTCGGTGCCGTCGAACAGCAAATCCGTACTGGTGACCGATCCCTGCAGATGGCCGCCCTTCACCAGCGCCCACTGCGGTCCCAGCGCGTGCAGGGCCCTGGCGGCGTCGCGCTGCGAATCGGAATCGACGACCTCGATATCCACCAGCAGCCGCACTTCGTGCAGATTTGGTGTCACCAGTGTGGCCAACGGAAACAGTTCGGCGCGAAGCGTTTCCAGCCCGCCGGAGTCCAGCAGCGGGTCACCGTGCATGGATGCGCAGACCGGATCGACCACCAGCGGCGCGTCCGGCCCATGAGTCCGCCAACTGTCCGCTACCGTCTCGATGATCTCGGCGGAAGCCAGCATCCCGGTTTTCGCCGCCTGCAGGCCGATATCGTGGCACACCACCTCGATCTGGGCGGCGATCACGTTGCCCGGAACTTTGTGAAAACCCCTGACACCCACCGAGTTCTGCACCGTCACCGCAGTCACCGCACACAACGCGTGCACTCCCAGCAACGCGCAGGTGCGCACGTCGGCCTGCATCCCGGCGCCGCCACCGGAGTCTGATCCGGCGATGGCCAGCACCCGCAGCGGTGTCGTGCCCGGCGGCGCCAGCGGCAGATAGCTCACTGTGCGAGCGGCAGATACACCCGATTGCCGTGTTCGGCGAACTCGGCCGACTTCTCCGCCATGGCGGCCTCGATGGCTTCCTCGCTGTCGAGTCCGTGCTGGGCGGCGTAATCCCGCACGTCCTGGGTGATGCGCATCGAACAGAACTTCGGCCCGCACATCGAGCAGAAGTGCGCGGTCTTGGCCGGCTCGGCAGGCAGCGTCTCGTCGTGGAATTCCCTTGCGGTATCGGGATCCAGCGACAACGCGAACTGGTCATTCCAGCGGAACTCGAAGCGCGCCGTCGACAGCGCGTCGTCGCGTTCCTGTGCGCGGGGATGCCCCTTGGCCAGGTCTGCGGAATGCGCAGCGATCTTGTAGGCGATCACCCCGTCCTTGACGTCCTTGCGGTCCGGCAGACCCAAATGCTCCTTGGGCGTGACATAGCACAGCATCGCGGTGCCGGCCTGCGCGATGATCGCCGCACCGATCGCCGAGGTGATGTGGTCATAGGCCGGGGCGATGTCGGTGGCCAGCGGGCCCAGCGTGTAGAACGGGGCCTCCTCGCAGAGTTCCTCTTCCAGCCGCACGTTCTCGACGATCTTGTGCATCGGAACGTGGCCGGGACCCTCGATCATCACCTGGGCGCCATGGGCTTTGGCAATCTTGGTCAGCTCGCCCAGCGTGCGCAACTCGGCGAACTGCGCGGCGTCGTTGGCATCGGCGATCGAGCCCGGCCGCAGCCCGTCGCCCAGCGAGAACGTCACGTCGTAGCGGGCGAAGATATCGGCCAATTCCTCGAAGTGCGTGTAGAGGAACGACTCCTGATGATGCGCCAGGCACCAGGCCGCCATGATCGAGCCGCCGCGGCTCACGATGCCGGTGACCCGCTTGGCGGTCAGCGGCACATATCGCAGCAGCACTCCGGCATGCACGGTCATGTAGTCGACACCCTGCTCGCACTGCTCGAGCACCGTGTCGCGGTAGATCTCCCACGTCAAAAGCGTCGGATCACCCTTGACTTTTTCCAGCGCCTGATAGATCGGGACAGTGCCGACCGGCACCGGGGAATTGCGGATGATCCACTCGCGGGTTTCGTGGATGTCCTTGCCGGTGGACAGGTCCATGATGGTGTCGGCACCCCAGCGGGTTGCCCACACCATCTTGTCGACCTCCTCGGCGATCGAGGAGGTCACCGCCGAGTTGCCGATATTGGCATTGACTTTGACCGCGAACGCCTTGCCGATGATCATCGGCTCGCTCTCGGGATGGTTGTGGTTGGCCGGGATCACCGCGCGGCCGCGGGCCACCTCGTCGCGCACCAATTCGGCCGGCATGTCCTCGCGGGCGGCGATGAACGCCATTTCCGCGGTGATCTCCCCGGCGCGGGCCCGTTGCAGCTGGGTGCCCCGGTCCCGCACCACGCCGGGACGCGGCGGCAGCCCGCGGTGCACGTCGATCACCGCATCCGGGTCGGTGTAGGGGCCGGAGGTGTCGTACAGGTCGAAATGCTCGCCGTTAGACAGGTTCACCCGCCGGAACGGCACCTTGGCGCCCGGGACCTCCCCGAGATCGCGGTAGGTCTTGGTGCTGCCCGCAATCGGGCCGGTGGTCACAGCAGGTTCGACGGTTGCGGTCATATTTCCTCTCCCTACGCCGGCATTACCCGGTCAGGTTCATACGGTCGACGGCCCCCGAGCCGTCCTCTCAGCGCACTGCGGTGCGCTCCCGCGTGGATGTGTGTCTCGACCTCCCCACGCTAGCGCAGCACGGCGGCGACTGGCGAAAAGAATTCGACCAATGCCGTTGAATCGCCGTCGGCCGCTTTCTCACCGAACCGAAAACCTGGGCAACCGAATGCGGACTAGTCTCGAATCACCTCAGACGGCGGGTCCACCGGAGACGGCGCATCGAAACGGGTGAACTGATGGAATTGCTGGTGGTCGAGTGTGAAAATCTGCCGCAAGCAGTGGTCGTGCGGGTCGCCGGAGAAGTTGATTCCGGCAACGGAGACGAGCTCGCAGCCCACCTCAGCGCCGCGCTCGCAAACGCCGCCATCCATCCCGCGCGACTGCTCGTCGTCGAATTGCATGCGCTGGCCTATTTCGGCAGCGCGGGTCTGAACGCTGTGCTGGATTGCCACAAGCAGGGTGTCGATAGCGGCGTCGCGGTGCGGCTAGTCGCCGATAAGGGCTTGGTGGTCCGGACGATCGAAGTGACGAACATGGACAGGGTTCTCAAGCTCTACCCAACGCTGTCCGATGCTCTGCAACGCGGCGCGTCTGAGGCGGCGCCGTGACCGAACCTCGGACCTTGCCGCCCGACCTCGCCGCAGCAGTCGAGCTGGGTGGCGAGATGGGGCATCGGTTCGCCGAATTCGACTGGGCCGCACACCCCTTGGGACAGCCTGGGCAGTGGCCGGCCGAGTTTCGGGCGGCAACGGCGACGGCACTCACCTCGCGGTTCCCGATCGTGTTGTGGTTGGGCGTCGAGGATCTGTCCCTGGTGTACAACGACGCCTATAAGCCGATCCTCAGCGACAAGCACCCGGCGGCGCTGGGCCGGCCCGGCCGGTCGGTGTGGTGGGACATCTGGGATTCGATCGGTCCCATGCTCGCCGGTGTGATCGGCAGCGGGGAAGCAACGTGGTCCAACGACTTGATGCTGCCGATCATGACCGCCGGCCGTCGCCATGAACGGTATTTCACCTTCACCTACAGTCCACTGATCGACGACGGCGGTTCGACGTCCGGGATTTTTTGCGCAGTCGCCGAAACCACCGAACGGGTCCTGGGCGAACGTCGCCTGCATGTGCTGAACTCCGTCGCGTCCGCCGTCATGGAAGCCCAGACCATCGATGACGCGGTGAACGCTGCCGTGGAGGTGTGTACCGACCAGCCTGCCGACCTGCCGTTCGTCGCCGCCTATGTCGGGGGTAGCGATGCAACGCTGCGCGGAGCGACGCCCGCGGTGCTGGCGGTGCTGCCGCACACGTTGACAGAGTTGACGGATCGGATTCCGGAGCCGGGGTCGCGCGACTCCGTGGAGGTGTTCGACGGCGTCGCGTCGGCGATTCCCGGCCTCGACGAGGCGCTGGGCAGCGGTTGCCCCGACCAGGCCCTGGTGTTACCGCTGGGGGAGGGCCCGACTGCCGGCGCGTTGGTGGTCGCAGTGAACCCGCGTTGCCCGCTGAACGAGCAGTACCGCGGCTTTTGCCAGTTGCTCGCCGACCAGTTGTCCACAGGAATCGCCGCCGCGGTCTCCTACGAGCAGGAACGACAGCGGGCCGAAGCGCTCGCCGAACTCGACCGTGCGAAGACCGCGTTTCTGACCAACGTCAGCCATGAGTTTCGCACCCCGTTGACCCTGCTGCTGGGACCGCTCGACGATGCCCTGTCCGAGGCCGGCTCCGACGCGCTGCTCACCCATCGGTTGCGCACCGCGCAGCGGAACGCGCGTCGGCTGCTGCGGCAGGTCGACTCGCTGCTCGACTTCTCCCGCATCGAAGCCGGCCGCGCCGCCGCGAACCTGGTGTGCAGCGATGTCGGCGTGCTGACAGCGCACATTGCGTCGTCCTTCGCCGAACTCTGTCAGCGAGCCGGACTTGACCTCGTCGTCGACTGTCGCCCCGTGCTGGCCGATATCGATCCGGCAATGTGGGAAACCGTCATGCTCAACCTGCTGTCCAACGCGGTCAAATACACCCTGGACGGTTCGATCACCGTCGCGGTTCGCAGCGAGTCTGGGCAGTGCCGCATCAGCATCCGCGACACCGGCGTGGGAATCGCCGCAGAAGACTTGGAACGGTTGGGCGAACGGTTCTTTCGCGCAGGCAGCGCCCAAGGCCGCAGTGTCGAAGGGACCGGGATCGGGCTATCGCTGGTGCGAGGGCTTGTCGAGCTCCACCACGGCAGCATGGAGATCACCAGCGAGCCGGATCGCGGGACGACTGTCAGCGTGCGGCTGCCCGGGTCGGTCGGCCGAACACCCGTCGAGCATTCGCCGGTCGATCTGCTGGACAACCCCTATGTGGTCGAAGCGGGCCAGTGGCTGGCGCCGCCACTTGCGGCGGCGCCCGGCGATGACGGGCGCCAACTGGTGCTGATCGCCGACGACAACGCCGACATGCGCGCGCATCTGGAGCGGGTGCTGTCGGTGCACTGGCGCACCGTACTCGTCACCGACGGCGAGGCCGCCCTGCGGACCACTCGCGAGCTACACCCCGACGCGGTGGTGACCGACGTGATGATGCCGAAGCTCGACGGGTTCGACTTCGTCGCGGCTATCCGGGAAGACCCCGAGTTGGCGGCCACCCCGATTGTGATGCTGTCGGCTCGTGCCGGTGCCGAGGCCGTCAGCGAGGGCTACGCCGGCGGCGCAGACGACTACCTGGTCAAGCCGTTCCGCTCGCAAGATCTGGTCGATCGGGTTGCTGCCCGGTTGTCCGCCGCGGGCCGTGAAATCGCCGACCGGCAACGACGAGAAGCCGAACTTCAACTCGCGTCCGGTCTTGCCCAACTCGATGCCGCGTTGCAAGCCGCCGAGTCTGTCCCGAAAATCCTTGAGGCACTGCTGGAATCGCCGCTTGGCTCAGGCGACGCGACATCGATAGCCATCGGTGTACTCGACGCCGAACAGAACACTGTGCGATTCGACTACGCCGGTGTGGTCCCCGCGGAACTGCGCGATCGCTACCACGTGGCCGCGCTGGACACCCCGCTGGTGCCAATCGAAGTCATCAAAACCGGTAAGCCGATTGTCGTCAGCGACACCTTCGATCTCGAGCAGCGCTATCAACACGTGGTGCGCGAAACAGTGGACATCGTCCGCGCGTGCGTCAGCCAACCGCTGCGCGGCCGTGACGGACGCGTCATCGGGTCCCTCGGGTTGCTGTGGCCCACGCCGCGGGAACTCGGCTCCGACGAACTCGACGTGTTCGCCCGGACAGCCGAGCTCACCCAGTCCGCCCTCGATCGAATCCGCTTGGCGCAGCGCGAACATCGGATCGCCGTCGACTTCCAAGAGCATCTGCTCGACCTGGACCGCGGATCGACGGCCGCGGTCGTCGCAGCGGTCTATCAACCGGCCGGAGAGGCCATGCGCGTCGGCGGAGACTGGTATCTCGTTGCCCCCCTGGAGCGGCCGGGACAGATTGCCATATCGGTCGGTGACGTCGTTGGGCACGGGCTGCCCGCCGCAACGGTGATGAGCAGGCTGCGGGCCGCGGTAGCCGCCACCGCGCTGAACGACGCCGACCCCGCCGCAGTACTCAACGCGCTCGACCGGTATGCGGCGTCAGTCTCCGGCGCGCGATGCGCGACGGTCAGCTACGCCGTCATCGACACGGAAGCCGCGACCGTCGATGACGGCCCGGCCAGCATCAGCTACAGCTGCGCGGGACATCCGTATCCACTGCTGGTGGCGCCCGGGGAATCGCCGGCATTCCTGGAGTCTGGCCGCCGCCCGCCGGTGGCGGCCTGGGATACCGACCGCGGTCCTGACACCGCCACCAGGGAGTTGACGCCCGGGAGTTTGGTGCTGCTCTACACCGACGGCCTCATCGAACGGCCGGGAGAGACTCTCGACCAGGGCTTCGCCCGCCTGCGCGACGCCGCCGCATCCTGCGCGGACCTGCCGGTCGGCGAGACTTGTACGGCGCTGGTGGAGAAGATGCGCCCGCCCGGCGGCTACACCGACGATGTCGTGGTGCTGGCGTTACGTCCCAGCCATATCGCTGCGCACAGTTTCGCTATCGTGTTGCCCGCCGCTGCGGCCCATATCGCCGATGCGCGGCATCGGCTGCGTCGTTGGCTGGCCGGCATCGGAGCCGATCCGCAGCGGGAAGCCGATATTCTGCTGGCCACCGGGGAAGCCGTCACCAACGCGATTGAGCATGGCAGCAACGGCGACCCCAACAGCACGGTGTCCGTCGAGGCCTTCCTGCGCGGCGACACCGTCACCGCCACCATCAGCGATACCGGTCGGTGGTCGGGCGACTCGTCGGCCAGCATGCGTGGCCGGCAGCGTGGACGCGGACTTACGTTGATCAACGGGTTGGCCGACCATGTCGACACCACTCGTACGGCTCAGGGCACCCGTCTTACGCTGCGGTTCGACCACCTGGTCGCCTCATGACTCGATCTGTCTTCGAGCTGGCCGACGGTCCGCGTGAGTTCGCCGTCACCGGTGAAATCGACGCCTCCAACGCCGACGACTTCGCCAAATCGGTGGGCGCGCTGTCCGATGAGCCGGTGATTCTCGATCTGAGCGGTCTTCGCTACCTCGACAGCGCCGGTTTCGCCGCGCTGGATCGGCTGCTCGCCGCCGGCGCCGTCGTTGTCGTGGTATCGCCGGACAGCGTGGTGTACAAAGCGGCCCAACTGATGGCACTTCCGTTTCATCCCGACGTCGAGACCGCCCGTCGAGCGCTCGACGGCAGTTAGACCTCTTCCATCGCCTGGCCGAGTTCTTCGAGCAACTTGTTGTGGTGGTTACTGGCCAGGACATGCCCGGCGGCGATGACCAGCGCCACCGGCCAGTCGATGAGTTCGAATGCGGCCAGCGCGGCCAGCCCGCCGTAATACGCCAGCTGCTCGGGCCGCGGCACCTGCACCTGCCCGACCAGCGGCAGGTTGACCGCGAACGTCTCGCCTTCGCGGATGTGTTCGACCGCTTCGCGTTGCGAGGTGGTGCGGCGCGATTTGTTTTCGACCATCATTTGCCTTTCTGAAACGTTGGGTTTGCCGCTGAGCCGGGTGCTGCCGTCACTGTCGGAGGTATGTCGACGACCGATGCTCTGGCTGATCCACTAGCTTCAGCGCTCGCTCAGCTGTTGACGGTGCCGGTGATCGAGCTGTACGCGGTGTTGTGGCGCGTCGGCGTTGTGGAGGTCGGGAAGCCTGATCGGGTTGCGGCTCCGCAGGACGCCGACCAGCCAATCGCCGGGTTGCAACAGCCACCGCGACGGTTGCCGCCGCGGCTGCTCCCAGCGCTTGCGCCCACGCCAGGGGGCCAAGCGGTGTACAGCCGAGCAGCTGGCTGACCCCCGGAATACTGATCAGCGTCGCCATCGCGGCCAGCGAGCCGACGGCGGTGCCCACCACCAGCGGGGCGTGCGAGTCGAGCAGCGTCTGACCCAGCTGAGCGGCCACCAGCGCGACCAGCGCCACAGTCGACGCGCGTTGGGGGCGTCCGGTGACGCCGGCCATCACCCACGCCGCCGTCGCAGCGGCCGCCGTCGTCGTACCCCGAATCGCGACCGCACGCCACAGCGCACGCTGATCGGGCCCGCGTCCCTCCCAGTTGTCGGCCCCGGTCGTCTGACTCACGGCAAGAGCCGCGGCCGGCAGCGCATCGGTGAGCATGTTGACCAGCAGCAACTGGCGGGTGTTGAGTGGGGAGCGGCCGGTGAGCGCGCTGCCGATGATGGAAAAGCCGACCTCGCCGGCGTTGCCGCCGAGCAGCACCGACACCGCCGCCTGCACCCGCCGCCACAGTTCCCGGCCTTCCTCGATGGCCTGCAGGAGCGCCTGGATGCGGCCGTCGACCAGGACCACGTCGGCCGCGGTGCGGGCCGGGTCGCTGCCGCGGGCGACGACACCGATCCCGACGGTGGCGGCCCGGATGGCGGCGGCGTCGTTGGAGCCGTCGCCGACCATGGCGCAGACCTTGCCGACGCGTTCGAGGGTCTGGACGATCTGCACCTTGTTCTCCGGTGACATTCGGGCGAAGATCACCCGCTCGGCGACCGCGCGTTCCTGGTCCTTGCGGGACAGGTTGTCCCACTCCGTACCGCTGATCACCTGGCTCGGGAGCACCGGCATGCCCAGTTCCCGGGCGATCGCGGTGGCGGTGATCGGGTGGTCGCCGGTGATCAGCCGCACGGCCACGTTCCGCTCGGCCAGCGCCGCGAGCAGGCCGGCGGCTTCCGGGCGCGGAGTGTCGGACAGCCCCAGCAGCCCGGCCAGCGACAGCTCGCCGTCGGCCAGTCCGGCGATGGCGTCGTCGTCGTTCTGCACGATCTGCGCCTGGGTGGGGGTGAGTCGTCGCCGCGCCACCGCGATCACCCGCAGCCCGCCGGCGGCCAGCCCGTCGACGGTTTTCCAGATGCTCGCGTCGACGTCGGCACAGTTGGCCAGCACCACTTCCGGTGCGCCCTTGATGGTCAGCTCGTCGCCCGACACCGATGCCGAGAACGATCGCCCGGAGCGGAACGGCAGGTGCGCGTCGGGATCGGGGGCGGGCCCGGCGCCGTTTACCGACAGCGCCGCCTCGGCGATCGCGCGGTCGGTGGCGTGGATCTGGGGCGTGCCGTTGGACGGCGGGGTGGCGTGCGCCGCGTAGCCCAACACCTCTTCGCGGGAATGCCCGCCGACGGGATGCACCTGGGCCACCCGCAGCCGGTTCTCGGACAGCGTCCCGGTCTTGTCGAAGCACACCACGTCGACACGGCCAAGGGCTTCCACCGAACGCGGGACGCGCACCAGCGCCCCGAAGGTGGTGAGCCGCCGCGCCGATGCGGCCTGCGCCAGGGTGGCCACCAGCGGCATCCCCTCCGGGACAGCCGCCACGGTGACGGCGATGCCGCTGGCGACGGCTTCCCGCAAGCCACGGCGACGCAAGATCCCCAACGCGCTGACCAACGCGCCACCGGCCATGCTGACCGGGAACGCCCTGTTGGTGAGCTGGCTGAGCTGATGTTGCAGCCCGACAGTGGGTAGCTCGCCGGATGCCAGTTCGGCAGCGCGCCGGGCCTGGGTGTCGGCGCCGACTGCGGTCACCACCGCGACCGCGGTGCCCGCCACCACGGTGGTCCCTTCGAACAGCAGGCAGCGGCGCTCGGCCAACTCGACGCCCGGGGTGGGGTCGACTTGCTTTTCCACCGACAGCGATTCGCCGGTGAGCGTCGACTCGTCGACTTCGACGTCGACTTCTTCGATGACTCGGGCGTCGGCGGGCACCACCTCGTGGGTGCGCACCTCGATCACGTCGCCGGGCCGCAGCTGCTCGGCGGCGACGTCGGTGTAGACCGGTGCGCCGTCGGGGCCGGTGGTGACTTTTCGGGCGGGCGGAACCTGTTGCGCCAGTAGGCGGTTGAGCCGGCTCTCGGCACGCAGTCGCTGGCTGGCCGCCAGGATGGCGTTGCCGGTCAACACCGAACCGACGAGCACCGCGTCGACGGGTGAGCCCAGCACCGCGCTGGCTGCCGATCCCAGTGCCAGCACCGGGGTCAACGGGTCGGACAACTCGGCGCGCACGGCCGTGACGAACTGCCACACCGCGCGGTGGGGGCGGCCGGCCAGCTCGACGCCGCGTTGCGCGGTTTCCACAGCGCGACTGGGCTTCGCGATTTCGGGCGTTTCGGGCGGCGGCAACTCACGGCGAACCTGTTCGACGGTCATCGCGTGCCACTCGTGAACCGGGGCCGGCCGCGGCGGTGACGCCCGAACGGTCTGACGGGCCAGCCAGTATCCGGAAAGCAGACCGGCGGCGGCGCCGGTGGTCACCGGGCCCGGCCCGCGACCGCGGACTCCCGGCAGCATCAGCAACGCGCCCAGCGCCGTCGCACCGGTGGAGATCTCGATGCCGCGCCGGCTGGCCGACTTGGCCGCGGGCAGCGCGTGCAGCACCCGCCAGGCCGCGGTCAGATCGGGCAGCAGCAGATCGGCGTACCACGGCGGCGGCTCGGCCTCGTTGCGGGGCATGATCCCCAACGCGACATCGGCCGACGACAGCGCCTGGGAGCCGCTCGTCGACAGCACCGCCACCACGTGACCGTCCTGCTGCAGGTCGGCCAGGGCGTCGGTGAGTGCGTCGTCGACCGACCCGACGTCCAGCGGCCGGATCTCGTCGAACGCGGGCCGAAGCTCGCCGAGCGAGTCGATGTCGACGGAGATCAGGTCCACCCCGCAGCGGCGCGCTTCGGCCATCATCGCCGGCGCCATCGGATCATGCGTGGGGCAGATCAGCGCCTCGACTCTTCGGCCCGGCATGCCGGGAATCGGGCGCCAGCCCGAACTCATGTCGGCGTCGTCCAGCAGTGCCTGGGCGCGGTGCCATGCGGCGGTGAGCTCGTGGTCCGGCGCACCGCGCACGCGGACCACCCGCAGCTTCTCGGTGCACAGCACCCGGGGGTCGACGAGCAGCGCGTCGACCTGGTCGAGCCGGCGCAGGCTTTCCGGCCGCAACGGCAGCACGCCGTGCTGGTCGGCCAGGGCGTATCCGAGTGTCGCGGCGAAGGACTCGCGGGTGGTGCGCAGCGCTTTGGGTGCGGTCACCAGCGCGGCCGTCGACGCCATGTTCAGGCTTCGGGTGCCCGCACCGATCGCCGCGGCTCCGACGGCTTGCGCGAGGGCGAAGCGCTGTGCGTGGCGTTGGGCCGCCCCCACCGGTGGCGGCACCGGCCGCGACGACGGGTGGGCTTCGGGGTGGTCGGCATGCCGGGCCAACGCCGGTTCGTGGCGGCGCCAGGCTTGCGCCTCGGCGCGGCACTCGGCGGCCTTGAGTGCCTCCATCATCAGGTCGACGGCCAGCGACGCCGGCGACAGCGACACGATGTGGGCCGCGGTCATCGCGACGGTCAGCGCGGTGTCGGTGGCGGCGTGGCCGATGCGGTCTTCGAGCAGACGGCGCAGCCGGGGCTGGAAGTCCACGGCCACCACGGCTGCTTCGACACTGTCCGGCAGTCGCGGCCAGCGCAGCGCGCGGCCCGCCATGGCTGCGGCCATGCCCGCCGCGGTGGCGCCCACCGCGACCGCCTTCGTGGCCACCACCAGCCCGTCGCCGGGCAGCGGTTTGGGGCGGGGGTCTTTGCCGGCGGCATCGGTTCTGGGACAGCGCTTTTCGGCTTCGCCGACCACCCGGCACAGCTCGTGCAGCGACACCTGGTCGCCGTCGAGGGCGACGACGACCCGTGACAGCGGGCGGTTGAGGCTCGCCGAGGCGACGCCGCGGTGGGCGCCGACGGCGTCGAGGACGGCCCGGCCGAGTTCAGCGCCGTCGGGGCGGTCCAGTCCGCGCACCTCGATCCATGCGCGGCCCTCGCCACGCCAGGCATGCCGGCTCAACGGTGGGCCCGGCAGCTCGCCGGACAAGGCCCTGACGCCTTCCCGGACCGGAATTGTGACCATGCTGGCGCCGACGGACGCCGCAGTGCTCAGAGTCTGGATGCCCACCGCGACCGCGCGCAGCGGCAGGGGTCTTCGCACGGATTCGACGGTACTCAATCGCGGAAGCTAATGACGGCTGCGCGATTGTGTGCCGCGAGACTGCCGCGCCGGCGCCCGCTTGGCCGGCGATGTGCGCCGCGCCGGTGACTTCTTCGCGGCCCCGGTCGATTTGGCCGGGCTCGACTTGGCCGGCGTCGACTTGGCCGGGGACGATTTGGCCGGCGATGCTGTGGCCGGCGCGGGGGTGATGTCGCGCGGACGATTCAGCTGCCGCAGCACCAGCGCTCCGCCGCCGACCGCCAACAACACCGGCCACTCGACCAGGCCGCTGACGCCCAGAGCGCCCAGTGTCAACGCGGCCGCGGCCTTCGAGTGGCTGCCGCTGTCGATTCCGCGCTGGATGCCGGCCGCGGCTCCCGTTACGCCGCCGACGACGCCATTGACCGCCGCGCCGCCCACCGCACCCGCGGCGGCGGTCGTCGCCGCCGCCGCGCGACCCACCGTTCGCGTCACGCTGCGCACCGCGCCGCCGACGACACCCATGGCGCCTATTGTTCCCGCGTTGACGACGGTTGTATACCCGCGAACTTCAGCCGACGGCCGACGCCAGGACTGCCTGGGTGCGGTCGGTGATGTCGCGGCCGTTGACGGTGTCGCTGGCGGACGAATCCGCGCCGTCGTGGCTTGTCGGCGTTTCCAAGCCCCACCGGCCGGCGGGCAGCCGAGTCGCGACGGCCAGCGCGGCGGTCGCCGCAGCCGCCGATCCCATCGCTTGGGCCCAGCCGATCGGGCCCACAGGCGTACAGCCCAGCAGCTGGCTGACCCCCGGCGTGCTGATCATCAGCATGAATGCGGCTAGCGACCCGGCCGAGGTGAGCAGCACCAGCGGCGCCTGCGAATCCACCAGGGTTTGGCCCAGCTCCGCGGACACCAATGCGATCAGTGCGACCGTGGAGGCACGTTGCGGCGTCCCGGTGACCGACGCCATCGTCCACGCCGCGGTGCCGGCCGCCGCGGTGATCGCCCCACGGACCGCCACCGCGCGCCACAGCTTGCGTTCGTCGATGCCCTGCCGGACGTGCTGGACCGGCCCGCTGGGTGTGCTGACCGCCAGCGCCGTGGCCGGCAGGGCGTCGGTCAACGTGTTCATCAGCAGCAGTTGGCGGGTGTTCAGCGGCGAGTTGCCGGTGATCGCAGTGCCGATGACCGAGAAGATCACCTCGCCGGCGTTTCCGCCGAGCAAGCCGGCCACCGCCGCCTGCACGCCGCGCCACAGTCGGCGGCCTTCGTCGATGGCGGCCACCAGCGACTCGATGCGGCCGTCGGTGAGCACCACGTCGGCGACGGTGTGGGCGGCGTCGCTGCCGCGGGCGACGACGCCGATGCCGATGGTGGCGGCCCGGATCGCCGCCGCGTCGTTGGCGCCGTCGCCCACCATGGCCGTCACCTGTCCGGCACGTTCCAGCGTCTGGACGATCTGCACCTTGTTCTCCGGTGTCATCCGGGCGAAGATCACCCGCTCGGACACCGCTCGCTCCTGATCTTTGCGGGACAACTCGTTCCACTCGGATCCGGTGATGACCTGATCCTCGGTGACCGGCAGGCCCAGTTCGGCCACGATCGCGGTGGCCGTGATCGGGTGGTCACCTGTAATCAGCCGGATGGCCACCCCCCGCTCGGTCAGGTCGGCCAGCAACTGCGGCGCTTCGGGTCGGGGGGTGTCCGCCAACCCGAGGAACCCGGTCAGCGTCAACCCGTCGTCGCACAGGGCCACGATGGTGTCTTCGTCAGCTTTGACCGCCCGAGCCTGTTGGGCGGTCAGCTTGCGCCGCGCCACCGCGATGACCCGCAATCCTTCCGCCGCCAGGTCACGCACCGTTTGATCCATGTCCGCGCCGACGTCCGGGCAGGCCGCCAACACCACTTCCGGTGCGCCCTTGACGGTCAACTCCGTTCCCGACACCGAGGCCGAGAAGGCCCGACCGGAGCGGAACGGCAAGTGGGCGTCCGGTTCAGACCAGTGGCCCGAACCGTTGGCCGCAGCCGCCGCTTCGACGATGGCCTGGTCGGTGGCGTGCGCGTGGGCGGCGCTCTCCGGCGCCGGTGCGGCCTGCGCGGCGCAATGCAACACGTCCTCGCGCGAATACGTCGACACCGGGTGCACGTGCGCGACCCGCAGCCGGTTTTCGCTCAGGGTGCCGGTCTTGTCGAAGCAGATCACTTCGACGCGGCCGAGCGCCTCCACCGATCGCGGCACACGCACCAGTGCGCCGGAACCGCTGAGCCGCTGAGCCGACGCGTGTTGGGCCAGTGTCGCCATCAGCGGCATCCCCTCCGGGACCGCGGCGATCGCGACCGCGATCGCGTTACCCAGCGCCTGGCGCAGACCCCCGCCGCGCAGCAGTCCGAGCGCGCCGACCAGCGCACCGCCGCCGACGCTGACCGGGAACGCCCGAGTGACGAGTTGACTGAGGTGATGCTGCAGGCCGACTTCGGGCAGATCCCCCGAAGCCAGCTCGGCCGCCCGCCGCGTCTGCGTGTCGGCGCCGACGGCGGTGACCAACGCGAGCGCGGTGCCCGCAACGACGGTGGTCCCGGCGTAGAGCATGCAGCGACGGTCGGCGAGCTCTGCCCCGGGAGTCGCTTCGACCTGCTTGTCCACCGACAGCGACTCACCGGTCAGCGACGATTCGTCGACCTCGAGGTCCTGTTCGTCGATCACCCGAGCGTCGGCGGGCACCACTTCGTTGCTGCGCACCTCGATGAGATCGCCCGGCAGCAAATGCTCCGAGTTCACTTCGCTGTATGTCTGCGCGCCATCCGGGCCGACCGCGACTTTGCGGGCCGACGGGGTCTGTTGCGCCAGTAGGAGGTTCAGGCGGTTCTCGGCCCGCAGCCGTTGGGCGGCGGCGAGTATCGAGTTTCCGGTCAGCACCGTGCCGACCATCACCGCATCGATCGGCGACCCCAACATCGCGGTGGCCGCCGAACACAATGCCAACACCGGGGTCAGCGGGTCCGATAACTCCGCCTGGACGGCCTTGACGAACTGCCAGACCGCGTTGGGCGGCGCTGCGCTCGCTTGTGCGTCACCGCGGGCCACCTGTGCCTCTGCCGCGGAGTCGGCCGGCGCCAGCAGCTCGCGGACCTGCTCGACCGACATCGCGTGCCACTCGTAGGCCGGCGCCGGCCTCGGTGACGGCACCCGGACCACGTCGCGGGCCAGCAGGTAACCCGAGAGCATGCCGGCCGCGGCACCGAGTGTCACCGGCCCGGGTCCGTGCCCGCGCCCACGGCGCAAACCCCGAACGCCGGGCACCATCAGCAGCGCCCCCAGCGACGACGCGCCGGTGGAGATCGCGATGCCGCGCTCGGTTGCGGCCCTGGCGGCGGGCAGCGCGCGCAGCACCTGCCACGCGCCGGCCAGGTCGGCCAGGATCAGATCCGCGCCCCACGGCGGCGCGGCTTCGCCGGTGGGCATGACGCCTAACGCCACGTCGGCGCGGGAAAGCGCTTGTGCGCCGGTCGATGACAGCACCGCAACGGTGCGGCCGGTCTGTTGCAGGTCGGCCACCGCGTCGGCCAGCGCGTCGTCGATGGCGCCGTCCTGGACCGGCCGGATGTCGTCGAAGGCGGGCCGCAACTCGCCGAGGATGTCGGCGTTGACGGTGACCATCTCCGTGCCGGACGCGCGTGCCTCGGCCACCACGGCCGACGCCAACGGCTGCTGGGCGGGCAGGATGAGCGCCTCGACTGCACCGTTTTGTTTGGATTTGCGGGTCGTCATCCCGGGCACCGGATGCCAACCGGGACGCAGGCCGGACTGCTCGAGCAGGCGTTGCGCGTTTTCCCAGGCCTCGGTCAGTTCGCCGTCGCGGGCACCGCGGACCCGCGCCACGCGCAGGGTGTCATCGCACAACGTGCGGGGGTCGATGAGCAGTGCGTCGACCTTGTCGAGGCGTCGCAAGCTCTCGGGTCGCAACGGCAACACCGCATGCCGGTCGGCCAGGCCTTGGCCAAGCGTCGCCGCGAAGGACTCGCGGGTGGTGCGCATGGCCTTGGGGGCGGTGACCACCGCGGCCGTCGCCGCCATGTCGACGTTGCGGGTAAGCGCGCCGACCAGTGCAGTGCCCAGCACCTGGACGACGGCAACGCGCTTGGTGTGCCGTTCGACCGGCCCGTCCGGCGCCGGCGCCGGACGTGACGGCCGGTGAACCTCGGTGTGGTCGGCGTGCTTGGCCAGCTCCGGTTCGTAGCGGGCCCAGGCCTGCGCTTCGGCGCGGCACTCGGCGGCCTTGAGCGCCTGCATCATCAGGTCCACCGACAGCGATGCCGGGGACAAGGTGACGATGTGCGCGATCGTGGTGGCCGTCGACAGCACGGTGTCCGTCGCGGTGGTGCCGATTCGGTCCTCGAGTTGGCGGCGCAGCCAGGGCTGGTAGTTGGCGATCGCCGCGGCGGCGTCGACGGCGGTCGGGAGGCGCGGCCACCGCAGCGTCCGTCCCACCAGCGCGATGCCCAGGCCCGCTGCGTTCAGGCCCACCATTGCGCCGGTGGTCGCCAGCAACAGGCCGTCGCCGGGCAGGCTGCCTGCCCTGGTGGCGGCGCCGTCGGTCGAGCGGCAGCGCTTTTCGGCGTCGTCGACCACCGGACACAGGTTTCGCAGCGACGCCTGCTCGCCGTCGATTTCGACGACCACCCGCGACAGTGTGCGGCTCAGGCTGGCCGAGGCGACGCCGGGCTGTGTCAGCAGGGCGTCGACCACCGCGCGGCCGCGTTCGTCGCCGGCGGGGCCGTTCAGCCCGCGCACCTCGATCCATGCCCGGTTGTCACCGCGCCAGCAGCGCCGGGTCAGCGTGGAGCCGGAAGCCTCGCCGGACAGGATCTTGGCGCCTTGGCGGACCGGAATGGTCGCGATGTCGAAAGCGGCCGACGCCACCGTTCCCACGGTCTCGGTGGCAGCTGCCGCGCCCTGCATCGTCGCGCCGACGAGCGCGGTGGTTGCCTGCATTCCTTTTGCGGCCGCGCGCAGCGGCATGGAAAGTTGCACGGATTCGACGGTACGCAATCGCGAATTAGCGACGGCTGCGCGACTGCGTGCCGCGTGATTGCCGTGCCGGCGCGCGCTTGGATGGAGACTTTTGTCGTGCCGGGGCTTTCGCCGCGGTCGATTTGGCGGGGCGGGTCGATTTGGTGGGCCCCGACTTGGCCGGAGTCGCCTTGGCCGGTGCGGACGTCGTGTCGCGCGTACGGTTCATCCGCCGCAGCACCAACGCGCCACCACCGACGGCCAGCAGCACCGGCCACTCGACCAAACCTGTGGCGCCCAGGGCGCCCAACGTCAGTGCGGCCGCTGCCGTCTTGCGATTTTCGCCAGTGAGGCCGCGCTGGATGCCGGTTGCGGCGCCCGTCACACCGCCGGCGACACCATTGACCACGGCACCGCCTACCGCGTTCGCGGCGGCCGTGGTTGTCGTTGCCGCGCGGCCCACTGTTCGCCGCATGTTGCGTACTGTGCCGTCGACGACACCCATCATGACTCCTTGACGTTTGACTGTTTCTCGCGTTTGCGCCGGTGATGTCCGGACGCGCGCAGAGTTCACCCGATGAATTCGATTGTGTGCGCGTTCGTCGCTGTCGTGGGCCGCGGCGGCCGAACGCATAGACAACTCATATACAAGCGTCGCGCACGTCCACGAGCACCGGCGCGTGATCGCTGGGCGCTTTGCCTTTGCGTTCGTCGCGGACAATCTGGGCGTCGGTGACCCGGTCGGCCAGGGCGGGTGAGGCGAGAATGAAGTCGATGCGCATGCCCCGCCGTTTGGGGAACGCCAGCTGGGTGTAGTCCCAGTAGGTGTACACGCCCGGGCCGGGCGTGAAAGGCCGCACCACGTCAGTGAATTGCGCGTCGACGATGGCGTCGAACGCTTTGCGTTCGGGCTCGGAGACATGCGTGCAGCCCTGGTAGTACTCGACGCTCCAGACGTCCTCGTCGGTGGGGGCGATATTCCAGTCGCCCACCAGCGCGATCGGCGCCGACGGATCGGTGCGAAGCCAGCCCTCCGCCGTATCACGCAGCGCGGCAAGCCAATCGAGCTTATACCTGTAATGCGGATCACCCAAAGCGCGTCCGTTGGGCACGTAGAGGCTCCACACTCGCACTCCGCCGCAGGTGGCGCCCAACGCGCGGGCTTCAGCCGCGGCCTCTAGTTCGGGTTTGCTGCTCCAGGTGGGCTGGCCGTCGAAGCCGACCTCGATGTCGTCAAGGCCGACCCGCGATGCGATCGCCACGCCGTTCCATTGGTTGAACCCGCAATGCGCCACCTCGTAGCCCAATTCGAAGAACGGCATTGTGGGGAACTGCTCGTCGGCGCATTTGGTCTCCTGCATGGCAAGTACGTCGACTTCGGCGCGTTGCAGCCAATCGAGCACCCGGTCCAAACGGGAGCGAATCGAATTCACGTTCCAGGTCGCCAGCCGCAGCAGCGGCGATCGCGAGCGCGCCAAAGGGCGCTGGGGGCACCTCCCGCTTGCGGGGGACGGGTCGTCGCCATCAATCATGGCTACAGCGTAGGTCGGTGCAGCGATTGCACCGTGAGATTATGTTTGGTCGTGTGAGCGGACGCAGGCTGGCCCAGCTGTGTCTGACGGTGTTGTGTGTCGCGGAGGCGGCCGCTGGCGTCGTTGTCGCGTGGCGCATTGATGAGCGGTCACAGGCTTGTTGACCGCGCCCAGTCTGTCAGTCCACGCGCAACGAGCTGCGGCGCTGGCACGGGAATTCCTGAAAGACGCGAAGCAGATGAACGACGAGATGGACAAACAAGACCCGTTGAAACCGAAATTGCCGGCATCGGCGAAAGCGGTGGCCCAGGCTAACCGCGAGTTCGACAACGAAATGAGCGCCCTGGCACACGCTTGCCCGGCCTGACCCCCGACAGCCAGATAATGGCGGGATGGCTCCACCGGTGCTCATCGCTGGCTTCTCTATACCGACCCCAGATAGACCAGAACACCAAAACCGCTCATCCCGAGCGTGATTCGAGGCCCTGCGGATCATCAACGGCGTTGATGGTGCCCCATCCGATTGAGTCGCACTTGGCGAAGTCGAGTTGCTCATCGAGCCCGGCGGTGTTGTCGACGATGTAAGCCACATACACGGGAAAGTTCTTCATCCCAGCATGAATCCGGGTTCCCGCCTGTAGACTCGCGATGACGATCGCCGGTACCCAGACGAACTGCCCGACGTCATCGACGGCGATGAACTCCGGTTGTGGTCGGTCCCAGTCGAATTGGGCCGAGGGATGGTATTTGACAGGTTCCGTGAAGATCGCCGAGAAGTAGTCATCGCGATCCGGGCCGGGGATACGGCGAGCAATCCGGGCGGTGCGGGGTAACTGCGCCTTGAGGTCGGGAACCGCATGCAACTCCCCGAACCCGGTCTGGTCGTAGTCGATGTCGACGAGCTCGAAACTCGCCACGCTCACCCCCGTTCACCGACGCGTGGGCTCGACGCTACACCCGCCTGCGGGACGCCCACGTTGGCGATCGGTGATGCCGCGACCCGCGTCCTAGGCATTCGCGCCGTCGTCGATGCCTATGCTGGGCCCGTGGCGACGGTCCGCGAGGCTGATGCGGTCGCGCCGCTGTGGCGGGCGGCGCAAGTGTTTCGTGCACTGAGTTGCCTGTATGCGTTGGGGTTTCAGATCGCGATCAACTCCGACCTGGATCAGCCCACGCTGGCGTGGGCTCTGTGCGCGCTCTTGCTCGGTGTCAGCGCGGTATACGCGATCGCCTACGTCCAGGGCTTCGGTCGCCGGCCCGCATGGGTGGTCGCCGAGATCGTGATCGTGGTCGCGCTGATGTGGTCCAACAGGATTGTGGCGTCGGTGCAGTGGGCGGATGACAATCAAACCTGGCCCACCACTCTGTGGGCTACCAACCCCACGATTTCGGCGGCTCTGTTGTCCGGGCCGGTCGCCGGGATGGCGACCGGGCTGGTGGTAATGGCCACGAATTTCGCAGTGAAGAACTATTTCACCCTCGACCTCTCCCACAACGCCACACTGATCATCGAGGTCACACTCGGCCTGGCCATCGGCATGGCCGCGGGCACTGCGCGTCGCGCCCACGCCGAACTGCAGCAGGCGATCCGGCTGGCAGTCGCGGTCGAGGAACGCGAACGCCTATCCCGTCACGTTCATGACGGTGTAATCCAGGTGCTGGCGCTGGTCACCAAACGGGGCCGCGAGATCGGCGGGGCTGCAGCCGAACTGGCGGACCTGGCCGGCGAACAGGAACGAGCGCTGCGCCGGCTGGTCGCGGCGGCGGACTTCGGCCGCGACGGCGACGCGCAGGCGGTCGACCTACGCACTTTGCTGGCCCGCCGCCACGACGACCAGGTGTCACTGAGTATGCCGGCTACGCCGGTGCCGCTGGAGCGGCCGGTAGCCGAGGAGCTCGATGCGGCGGTCGGCAACGCGCTGGACAACGTGCGAGCTCACGCCGGGCCTGAGGCCCGAGCGTTCGTGCTGCTGGAAGATCTCGAGGACACGGTCACTGTGAGCATCCGCGACGACGGAATCGGCATCGCCGCCGGCCGCCTCGAGGAAGCGGCCCGCCAGGGCCACGTGGGTATTTCCCAATCGATTGTGCAACGGCTGGCGTCGTTGGGCGGCAGCGCCCAACTGAGTACCGACGTCGGCGAAGGCACCGAATGGGAACTCACCGTCCCACGCCGGGAGAAACGTCGTGGCTGAGCAAAAGCTTCTGTCGGTGATGGTGGTCGACGACCATCCGATCTGGCGCGACGCGGTGGCCCGCGACCTGGCTGCGCGCGGTTTCGAGGTAGCGGCCACCGCCGACGGCGTCGCCGCTGCGCGCCGGCGCGCGGAAGTGGTCAAGCCCGATGTGGTGCTGATGGACATGCGGCTGGCCGACGGCGACGGCGTGCAGGCGACTGTCGAAGTGATCAAGGTTTCTCCGTCGTCGCGGGTGCTGGTGTTGTCGGCCTCCGATGAACACGATGACGTCCTGCAAGCGGTCAAAGCCGGCGCGGCGGGGTACCTGGTGAAGAGCGCATCAAGCGCCGAGCTGGCCGAGGCGGTGCGCGCCACCGCGGCAGGGCGTGCGGTGTTCACCGCGGGCTTGGCGGGGCTGGTGCTGGGCGAATATCGGCGTCTGAAACGCTCTCCGGAGGCCGGCCCTGCCACACCCGCGTTGACTGAACGCGAGACCGAGGTGTTGCGTTTCGTCGCGAAAGGCCTGTCGGCCAAGCAGATCGCCCAGAAGCTGTCGTTGAGTCACCGCACCGTGGAAAACCACGTCCAGGCCACATTTCGTAAGCTGCAGGTCGCCAACCGGGTGGAGCTGACCCGCTACGCCATCGAACACGGGCTGCACGAGGACTAGCCGGCGAAGTCGAGTAGTTCTACTCATCCTTTCCGGCTCGCCGGAAGACATCGTGCAGGTATGACCCAACCGCACGCCGTCATCACCCGCCTGTCCGCTGATTTCGAGTCGATCTCGCGGCAGATGTCGCGGGTCTCCGGAGACTTGGCTGAACTCGACCGCTACTTCGCCAGCTGGGCGGCGGCCGCTGCGCCTGTTGCGACACTGGTCCCGGAGCAGCCTCGGCCAGCACCGCTTGCCGCGCCCCCGCCGGCGCCGCGACCCGCGCCGCGGAGCGAGCCGCCACCGCCGCCGGCCTGGACACCCCCGCGCGAGTGGCGGCTGCCGGATGCGGGCGTGATCGGCAAGATCCTGGCCGTCGCCGGCGTCGCCGTCACGTTGGTCGGTGTGGTGTTGCTGCTGGTCCTCGCGGCCAAAGCGGGGCTGCTGCGTCCTGAGATTCGGGTGGCCGGCGGAACCGTCCTTGCCGCGGCGCTCGTCGGCGTGGGTGCTCGACTGCACGGCAAGCCGGGTGGGCGGATCGGGGCGATCGCGCTGGCCGCCACCGGTGTCGCCGCCGGCTACCTCGACGTCATCGCGGTGACCACCATCTACCGGTGGGCGCCGGCCGCGGCCGGACTGGCTATCGCCGCCGCGGTGGGCACAGCGGGTCTGGCCTTGGCACGGCGGTGGAACTCCGAACACCTCGGTCTGCTGGTGCTGATCCCGCTGATCGGCCTGGCCCCGGTGCTTACCCGTGGAGTCGACCTGATGCTGATCGGTTTCATGCTTGCCCTGTCCGCCGCCGCCCTGGCCGGGCAATGGGGCAGGGACTGGATCTGGATGTTCGCCGCCCGCATCGCGGCGCCCACCGCGCCGCTACTGATCGCACTGGCGGCCCGTGGCGGCACCGAGAACCCGTGGCTTCTCGGCGGCTTGTGCCGGTTGGCGGCGCTGCTGGCCATTGTCTCCGGCCTGATGCTGATCCCCGTCATCACCCGCACGACCGCACTTGCTGTGTTGACCGCGGCGGGCACCGTGCCGGTGCTGGCGTGCGGCGTCGCGGTGGATCGGCTGCTGGCCACGCTGCTGACCGGAAGCTTGGCTGCCGGTCTGCTGGCCCTCGTCATCTTGGGCAGCGACCTTCCGCGCATCGTCGTGCAAATCTGGTCGGCGTTGTCCGCGGTGTCGGCGCTCATTGCTGTCGACACCGCATTTCACGGCTACCTGGAAGCTCCTGTGTTACTGGCGATCGCGATCACGGTCGCCGTCGCGGGTCGCAAGGATGCGATCGCGCGTTGGGTGGCAACAGGATTCGGCGCCATCGGAATCCTGGCCTTTCTCAGCGCAGCTCACCCCACCAACTTGCTGCACGGCACCGCGGTGTCGACCTCGGTTGCGGTCGCCACGATGGTCACCAGTGTGCTGGTCATCGCCTACGTCGCCGTCATGTCCCCGCTGCACGCGCTCGTCGTCCAGCGCGACCTCGACCTCGCACGGGTGCTGGCCGGCGTCGGCGCCGGATATCTCGTTTACTCGGTCACCATGTTCACCGTCACCGCCGGTGTTCTGGTCGGCGGTACCAGCGCCGGATTCCTGGCCGGGCACATGGCGGCCACCATCTGCTGGACCGCCATGGCCGCAACATTATTCATCTACGCCCGTAGATCCTCGGGCCAGCGGCGCACCGTGGCGGTCACCGGCGGGCTGGCGCTGACCGCAGCGGCCATCGCCAAGCTGTTCCTGTTCGACCTGGGCACCCTCGACGGCATCTTCCGCGTCACCGCGTTCATCGTCGTCGGCCTGGCGCTGCTTGCCATGGGCACCGGCTACGCCCGTTCGCTGGCGCAGCGCGACACCGTGACTCCCTGAAACTGTTCTACGGAAAGGTATTTGGACACATCATGACCACACTGACGGGTCTACCCTCTGCCGAAGATTTGGCCGCGGCCACTCCCGCGGGGCGCGATCGCGCCCTGGACGTCATTCGCATCACCTCCCTGATCGCTGTCGTTGCCGGTCACACCGTGATGGCGATCAGCACCATCCGCGGCGGTGTGCTCATCTGGGACAACCTGCTCACCACATCCGTTGTATTCCAAGCACTTACCTGGGTTTTCCAGATCATGCCGCTGTTCTTTTTCGCCGGCGCCGCCGCTTGCCTGACCTCGTGGCAGCCCGGCACCAACTGGGGCAGCTGGCTGATGACCCGCTGCACCCGGCTGTTCCGCCCGGTGTTCTACTACCTCGGATTCTGGGCCGCGGCGCTGTACCTGCTGCATCCGCTTGTGCCACAACACGTCTACGACCCCATCGCCGGCGTCTCCACCCAAGCGATGTGGTTCCTCGGCGCCTACGTGCTGGTGCTGGCCGCGATGCCGATGCTGTATCGGATCACCACCACCGCCCGCCTGGCCGGCGGCGTTGCTGCCGTCTACGGGACCATCGCGATTATCGACGTCATGCGGCTGCATTGGCATGCCGCGGCACCGCTGGGTTACCTGAACCTCGCCGTCTGGCTGATCCCGGCCATGTTCGGCGTCGCCTACCGCCGCCATCTGCTCAGCGCACGTACCGCACTCGCGACCGCCGCCGGGGTCTTCGCGATCAACCTGGCCCTGGCCTGCTGGGGGCCGTATCAGTTGAGCATGGTGGGCACCGGCGATCACCACCTGTCCAATACCAGCCCCCCGTCACTGCTCCTGGCCGGCCACGCCATCGTCGTGAGCCTCGTCGCGATCGCCGCCGCCCCCGCCATCGGACGCTGGGCGCGACGACCCCGCGTGTGGTGGTGGACCGCACTCGGCAACTCCGGCGCCATGACGCTCTACCTGTGGCATATCCCCGCGCTGCTGGGCATCCACCTGCTCTTCGACGAGCTCAGCCTGCCCCGCTACCCCGGCCAGCCCCACTTCGCCATCATCAGCATCGCGCAGCTACTGCTGATGGCCGGCGTCGTCGCCATCCTCTTCGTGGCACTGCGACCCTTGGAGAACGATCCGCTACCTGGCTGGGACGGCGCCGCACCCGTCACCACCGTCGGTCGAGGCACCGCGATCGGAGCGCTGCTGTGCGTCGCCGGCGCGACCACGTTGGTGGCGATCCACTGGGGCCTCAAAGACGTCGGACTGTACTTCGAGGCAACGACGGTGACCGCGCTGGTGACCGCCCGGGCGCTCGCAACACGACCAGCCCTGCCAGTCATAGCCGCTGCAGCGATTGCATCGTGAGGTAGCGGCAGCGGTGCTGCGAGGTGAAACCCAGCGACTCGAAAAGGCCGAGCGCCGCAGCAGTGTCGGCAATCTGCGCGTAGCCACGGGTGGCGCCGCGATCGGCGCCCCAGGCCAGTAGCGCCGTGCACACCGCCCGGGCGTGACCATGTCCGCGGTGATCGGCGGCGACGCGGACCTCTGAGACGCCCACCCATCGGCTGCCGTCCGGAGTCGCGGTCAATGCGGCCCGCCCGATGGCGACGCCCGCACGGCGGCCAAACATCAGCTCGCCGTCGACGACGGCGGTCAGCACGTCGACCGGCACGTCGCGGGCATAGCAATCCAGCCAGTCAGCCGTCGGGCGTTGCTCCAGCGTGACGCTCGGCCCCGAGCGTTGCTCTAGCGTGACGTTCGACAGCTCGCACACCAGCATTCGCGTTTCGCATTCGGCGGGCGCGTCGTCCGGCAGGCGCAGCAGCCGGTCCGGAACGGCCAGTAGCGGCGTGAGCCCGCGCTCCGTATACCAGTCCACGATCGCCGGGATCGCGGCGGCATTAGCGGAAAACTCCAGGGGAACAGCACTATTCGCTCGCCGCGTCGACCCGTGTCCAGCGCGTAGCAACCAGCCGTCGAGCCAGTGCTGTTCAACGCCGGGCCAGGCCAGCGCGGCCGCATGCTCGACGGCGCGGATCTGTGAGTTGCGCACCGGCACATCGGTTAGCCGGCGCACCGTCACCGCGTCGGCTGCGGCGAACTCGACGATGTCACCGGCCCGCGTCTGCACCCGCACCACCGGGTCGAGTTGCAGCAGATGGCCTACCGCATCGGTCAATGGTGGCACCGAACCAGCGGGCCGGCGGTAGCGCACCGTCACCCGTGTTCCGATCGCGGGCCACGAAACCATCAGTGGCCGAACGGATCCGGTCCCTCGCCCGGTGTCCAGGACAACCCGGGAACGCCCCAGCCCTGCGATTTGACGGCCCGCTTGGCGGCCCGGGCATGCCGGCCGATCAAGCGGTCGAGGTACAGGAAGCCGTCCAGATGGCCGGTCTCGTGTTGGAGCATGCGGGCGAACAGCCCGGTGCCCTCGATCGTGACCGGGTTGGCTTCGGCGTCGAGTCCGGTCACCCGCGCCCAGGTTGCCCGCCCGGTCGGAAACGACTCGCCGGGCACCGATAGACAACCCTCGTCGTCGCGATCCGGGTCGGGCATGGTCTCGGGCACCTCGGAGGTCTCCAGTACCGGATTGACCACCACGCCGCGGCGGCGTTTGGTCTGCCCGCGGTCGTCAGCGCAGTCGTAGACGAAAACCCGCAGTCCCACACCGATCTGATTGGCGGCCAGGCCGACCCCGTGGGCGGCGTCCATCGTGTCGTAGAGGGTGCTGATCAAGTCCGACAGGTCGGCCGGTAGCGAACCGTCCGCGGCCACCGACACCGGTGTGGTGGGGGTATGCAAGACCGGATCACCCACGATGCGAATGGGTACGACTGCCATGGTCGGCAAGCTTAAGCCTGCCGACGACACGCGTCGCGACGTGGCGTGGCAATCGAACTTCGCCGAGCGACTCGCGGGCGAGGATTACGTGTCAACAGTTAGCGCCGTGGTTGAATATTCGCCGATACAGCGTGCATTCGAGATTCGAACGGGGTCACAGGAGCGATATGGACAGCGCCATGGCGCGGGCTAATCGATCGGGGGACGACTCTGAAATCGCCGATGGGCTAACCCGCCGCGAACACGACATCCTGGCTTTCGAGCGGCAATGGTGGAAATACGCCGGCGCCAAAGAAGAAGCAATCAAAGAGTTGTTCTCGATGTCGGCGACCCGCTACTACCAGGTGCTCAACGCACTGGTTGATCGACCCGAGGCATTAGCCGCCGATCCGATGCTGGTGAAACGGCTGCGACGGCTGCGCGCCAGTCGGCAGAAGGCCCGGGCCGCGCGGCGGCTCGGCTTCGAGGTCACCTGAGGTCCGGTTGAGGTGCGGCGCTTCGCGGCGTCGTTGTGGGTTCTGGCCCAGTCCTGGATACAGTGGCGTCGATGAATGAACGCGTTCCGGATTCCTCCGGGCTTCCGCTGCGGGCCATGGTGATGGTGCTGCTGTTTTTGGGTGTCATTTTCCTGTTGGTGGGCTTTCAAGCCATGGGATCGGGCGGAAACTCCGACGACGACTCGTCGGGTTCGTCCGTGTCGACCAGCGCCATGCCGCCAAAGACGCGAGCGCCGGCTAAAGCCCAGGTGCGGGTGTTCAACATCTCCGATCAAGAAGGCGTCGCCGCTCGCACACGCGACGAACTACAGGCAGCGGGCTACGACGTCACCGAAGTCGGCAACCTCCCGTCGTTAGCCGATGTCACGGCCACCACGGTGTATTACACCGACGCACCCGGGGAGCAGGAAACCGCCGACGCCGTCGGCAAGCTGCTGGCCGCGCAGGTCGAACCGCGAATCCCCGACGTCGCCGACCAACCGCCCGGCGTCATCGTTCTCGTCACGGGCTAGTCTTTCCCCATGCTGAAGCCCGCCAAAAGCCGTACTGTCGTCGTCGCTGGTCTCGCAGCGCTTACCGCTCCTGTTGCTTTGCTGAGCGCATGTTCGCCGCCCAACGAGTCGCCGGCCACGTCTCCTGGCACCACGCCGTCGGTGTGGACCGGATCGCCGGCGCCGGCCAATACGCCACCCGAAGGCGGGCCGGTGCCGCCGGACACGCTGACCGCCCATCTGAAGGCACCGGACGGCACCAAGGTGGCGACCGCGAAATTCGAGTTCGACCACGGCTATGTGACCGTGACGGTGGAGACCACCGGCCTCGGCCAGTTGACGCCCGGCTTCCACGGGATGCACATCCACAAGGTGGGCAAGTGTGAGCCCGACTCAGTCGCCCCGACCGGCGGAGAGCCCGGCAACTTCAACTCGGCAGGCGGGCATTACCAGGCGCCCGGGCACAGCGGGGGCCCCATGAGCGGCGACCTGACGTCGCTGCAGGTGCGTAAGGATGGTGCGGCGCTGCTGGTGACCACCACCGACGCGTTCACCAAAGAGGACCTGACGTCGGGCGAGGGCACCTCGATTGTCATTCACGCCGATGCGGACAACTTCGGCAACATCCCGGACCGCTACCAGGTCAACGGAACACCTGGTCCCGACCAGACCACCATGTCCACCGGTGACGCCGGCAAGCGGGTGGCGTGCGGTGTCATCAGCGCCGGTTAGCAAACCGGCCGGCAGGGTATCCAGGCGTGTGGATTTCGCCGCCTCACCACGGCCGACGCTCGGCGTCGAATGGGAGTTCGCACTGGTCGACGCGCAGACCCGCGACCTGAGCAACGAAGCCGCCGCCGTGATGGGGGACATCGGCGAAAACCCCTGCGTCCACAAGGAACTACTGCGCAACACCGTTGAAATCGTCAGCGGTGTCTGCGACTACACCGGTGAGGCGATGGCCGATCTTCGGGCCACCCTGGGCACCGTCCGTCAGATCGTCCGCGATCGCGGCATGGAGTTGTTCGGCGCGGGCGCACACCCGTTTGCGCGGTGGTCTGCCCAGAAGCTCACCGACGCACCGCGTTACGCCGAGCTGATCAAGCGCACCCAGTGGTGGGGACGGCAGATGCTGATCTGGGGAGTGCACGTGCATGTCGGGCTGTCGTCGGCGCACAAAGTGATGCCGATCATGTCGTCGCTGCTGAACTATTACCCACATCTGTTGGCGCTGTCGGCCTCCTCGCCGTGGTGGGCCGGTGAGGACACCGGGTATCCCAGTAATCGGGCGATGATGTTTCAGCAGCTGCCCACCGCCGGGTTGCCGTTCCAGTTTCAAACCTGGTCGCAGTTCGAAAAATTCGTGCATGACCAGAAGAAGACCGGAATCATCGAGGACATCAACGAAATCCGTTGGGATATCCGGCCTTCACCGCATAACGGCACCCTGGAGGTGCGGGTCTGCGACGGGGTGTCCAACCTGCGTGAGCTGGGTGCACTGGTGGCCTTGACGCACTGCCTGGTCGTCGATTTGGACCGGCGGCTCGACGCGGGTGAGACACTGCCGACGATGCCGCCGTGGCATCATCAGGAGAACAAGTGGCGGGCCGCCCGCTACGGCCTGGATGCGGTGATCATCCTCGACGCCGACAGCAACGAACGCTTGGTCACCGAGGATCTCGATGATCTGCTCAACCGCCTCGAGCCGATCGCAAAGTCGTTGCGCTGCACCGACGAATTGGCCGTCGTCGCAGACATCTGGCAGAACGGGGCGTCGTATCAGCGGCAGCGCCGCGTCGCCGAAGAGCATGACGGCGACCTGCGGGCAGTCGTCGACTCGCTGGTCGCCGAACTCGACATCTGATCATGGTTGACGCGGAAGCTGTTGAGCTGGCGATGTTTCCGCTCGAGTCTGCGCTGTTGCCTGACGAGGACCTGCCGCTGCGCATCTTCGAACCCCGCTACACCGCCCTGGTGGCCGACTGCATGCGCACCTCCGATCCGCAGTTCGGGGTGGTGTTGATCTCGCGCGGCCGCGAGGTCGGCGGCGGCGATGCACGATGTGATGTGGGCGCGCTGGCCGAAATCACCGAATGCACCGAGCTCGGTTCCGGGCGGTATGCGCTGCGCTGCCGGATGCGTGAACGAATCCGGGTGTGCGAGTGGCTGCCCGACGACCCGTACCCGCGGGCTCTTGCGCGGGTCTGGCCCGATGAGCCGGGCGCCTCGGTGACCGACGGTCAGCTCAGCGAGCTCGAGGAGCGGGTGCTGGCGCTGTTCGAGCGGATCGCCGGCGCACGCGGGGTGGCATTGCCGAGTCGCGAGGTGCTGCTGGGTAGCAGCGATGCGGCCGACCCCGGCGCACGGCTGTATGCGTTGGCGTCGCGCGTCCCGATCGGCCAAGCCGATCGCTACGCGGTGCTGTCGGCGCCGTCAGCGGCTGAGCGGCTGGCGGCCCTGGACGAAGCCGTCGAGACCGTCGCCGCGATGATTGAATTCCAGCTGTCCGACTAACCTTCTTCTTGGCGGTCGTCACCGCACGACACCGGCACCAACGGCAGCGCTGCCAGCGGAAACAACCCGCTTATCGCAAACGCCAACGGATAACCGGCCGCCATGATCAGTTCGGCGAACAGCGGCGGCGCCACCGCCACCACCAGTCGCTCGAAGGTGTTCTGTTTGCCCAGCGCCCACCCGCTCCAGAACGGCCCGGCGATCTCCGGAATCTTGGTGAACGGCAAGCCATTATCGCCGGTGATCCCGGCTGCGACGACCATGACCGCCACGGCGATCGGTGAGCTCAGCTGGTCGGTGAGCGCCAGCGCGAACATGACCACGGCGGTGGCGACGGCGATCTTGCGGACCGGCCGCATCCGCGATCCGATCCGGTCCGCCCATCTGCCGGCAGCGATGCGACATAGCGCGCCCAGGATCTGCGAGGTGCCCACCAGCACACCGGCCCAAGCCACGGATAGGTGGTGCTCGCTGATGAACCAAATCAGCATGAACGTCAGCACTACCGGCTGGGGCACCATCAGCAGCGCCGAAGCGAAATGAATCCGCCACAGCGGTGTTCCGCGGTAAAGGTCGGCCAGCTCGTGCGGCTTGACTTTCGGGCGGTCCGGGCGCGGCGGGTCGTGCACCCCCACCGCGCTGGCCACCGCCGCCACCGCGCACAGCGTCGCCGGAAACAGCAGCGCCACCGAGAAATTGCGTTTGGCCAATTCCGGCAGCACGATGGCGGCCACCGCGATGCCGAGCGGCTGCGCGGTCTGGCGGATGCCCATCGCCAGCGCGCGCTGGTGGTCGCCGAACAAGCCGGTCACCAGCCGGCCGCTGGACGTGATGGTGCTGGCGGCGGCCATGCCGCCGAGGACCAGAAATGCGCCCACCGCGATCATCGAATGCACCGACGCGGCCGCAAAGCCAGCTGCCGCCGTGAGTCCCAGACCCATCGTGAGCACGATCCGTTCGCCGAGCCGGTCGAGCAGATACCCCCAGGGGATCAGGGTGAGCATCATGCCGAAGCTCGGCGCCGACGCCAACAGCGCAGCCTCGGCCAGGTTGGTGCCATGCCGAGCCAAGGCGGGGATCAGGAAGGCCACGCCGTTGATGAAGACGTTGGCGGCCAGCGTCGCCGCCAATGAAACGGCCAGCATCGACCAGCGCCTGGTGGCGCTGACGCATTCGGTCGTCTTGGTGCTCACGGCCGCGCCCTTCCGGCAGTGGATGGACGCGGCATCCGCCAGCCATACCCCTATCGCCCCGTTCGCCAAACAGAAGCCAGGGTCGTGATCTCGCCAGGATCACGACCCTGGATTCTGTTTCGCGGCGCTAAACGGGCTAGCCGGCGAGCCGGGCGTCGATCAACAGGCTGCGCGGGGTGGCGTTCGCCTCCTCGCCGCTCGGTGAGCGGCCGTAGCGTTCCATGAGATCCAATGCCTCAGTCGTCTCGACCGCCCAATCGCGGTGAGTCAGCCACGTCGCGACGTCGCCGTGCCCCTCCACGGCCACCCGGCTGCTGCTGGCGCTGAGATCTGTGATCCGCTGAACCAACAACTCCTGTTCGGCCGCCGGCAGATGCGACAACAACCCCTCGACAACGCACAGCGTGGGCGCCACCCGGTCAAACCCCGCCTGCCGCAAGGCTTTCGGCCAATCCTGGCGTACGTCGACGGGCACGGCGTGATACGTCACAGCGGGGCGGGCGCCATGCGCCGCCAACGTGTCGGCCTTGAACTCCAACACGCTCGGCTGGTCGATTTCATAGACGACGCTGCCCTGCACCCACGGCAGCCGCCACGCGCGGGCGTCCAGGCCCGCGGCAAGGATCACCGTCTGCTCGATGCCGTTGGCGCCGGCAGCAATGAACTGTTCGTCGAACCACTTGGTGCGCACCGCGGTGTAGTCCGCGCCCGGCCCGGGCGACGGCGCCCGCCACCCCCGCGCGGTGGCGGCGTCGAGGAAGAACTGCGCGTAGGGGTCGGTGAACAGTGGGCAATCCCGCTGGGACTCGGCGGCCCGAGTGATCGCCCCACCGAGCGCGGTCGCGCCCACATTATCGGCGATGTCTCCGCCGTCGTTGTCAGTCCTGGTCATCGCTGCTTTCCATTTGGTCGACGGTGAAGGCTTGCCGGATGTCTTGTTCGCGGTAGGCCAACTGCCCGACCCGGTGCGCAACCACCGGGGCGGTGAGCACGGTGAACACCCCGGTCAAGACGAGCATCCCGACGTCGTAGTTGCCGCGCAGCCGGATCGCGGCACCGGCCAGCACCAAAAGCAGGCCCAGCACCTGCGGTTTGGTCGCCGAATGCATTCGGGACAACGTGTCGCCGAACCGGACCACGCCAATGGCCGCCGTCAACGCCAGCGCAGAGCCGCCCAGCACCAGCGCTCCGGAGATGACGTCGAGGATGTTCATCGCGGTCCTTTGTCGGGGACCCGGAAGCGTGCCACGCTGACCGATCCGACGAAGCTGATCAGCGCCAGCGCCGCCAAACTGTAGGTCACCGTGCTGTCGAGGGTGAATGCCGCCCAGGTGCCGATTGCGCACATCGTCACCGCGATCAGCGTGTCGAGCGCGACCAGCCGGTCCAGGGTGCTCGGGCCGGCCAGCAGACGATACATCGTGATGGCCGCCGCGGCGCCCAGCAGTATCCCGGCGATCAGCCAGACCGTATTCATGCGGAAGCTCCCTCGAATGGCCGCCAATCGTCGTCGCGCTCGTAGGCGGCCATCAACAACCGCTCGACCTCGGCGACCTGACGGTAGAAGCGGCCGATCGCGCGATCCGAACCGACGTCGACCACATGGCAATAGAACACCCGTCGCACCTGGTCGATCTCCAGGACGATCGATCCCGGGATCATCGTCAAGATGTTGACGGCCAACACCAGCACCAGATCGGATTTGATCGACACCTGTGCCCGCAACACGCCGGCCGGCGGCGGCGGGCCGGGTTTGATGGCCAGCCACGAGACCTGAACGCTGGACACCACCAGATACCACGTGACCCGGATGAGCAGTCGCAGCACCGACAGTGGGTGCACCCGGCCCTGCACGGGTACCGGCGGCATCGGCAGGAGCCACGTAATCGTCAGCGCGACAAGCACTCCGCTGAGCGCATTGGCCGCTGAGTAGGTTCCCCACAGCAGCACCCACACGCCGGTAAGGGCCAGCAGGGTGCTGATTCGCAGTGCGGCGGCCCGCCTCATCGCACTGCTCCTAACACCGCAGAGATGTAGTGGCCGCGGTCGAGCACCTCGGCGGCGGCCCGGTCGCTGTAGGCGAACAGCGGTCCAGCGAACACCGTCAACGCCACCCCGACGGCGATCAGCGCGACGGTGGCCGCGATCATGCCGACCGGCATCCGGCCGACGTCGTCGCGTTCGTCGAATGCGATGTCTTCGGTGTCCTCGAGCAATACGGTCGTGCGTGCTGCCACCAGGTCACCGTCGGGAGCATCGACGCGCGGGCGCCAAAACGCTTTGGTCCATACCCGCGACACCACGTACAGCGTCAGCAGACTGGTCACCACGCCACCGGCCACCAGCACCCAGGCCAGCACCGACCCGTCGATTGCGCCGGCCCGCAACAGGGCAACCTTGCCGATGAATCCTGAAAATGGCGGTATACCACCAAGGTTCAGCGCTGGGAGCAGAAAGATGAAGGCCAGCAACGGGTTTGCGGCCAGGCCGCCGAGTCGTTGCAAGCTCGACGCGCCGCCTTGGCGTTCGATCAGGCCGGTCGCCAGGAACAGCGTGGTCTGCACGACGATGTGGTGCGCCACGTAGTAGATCGCGCCGGACATGCCGACCTGACTGGACAGCGCCACTCCGAACACCATGTAGCCGATGTGGCTGACCAGCGTGAAAGACAGCAGACGTTTGATGTCGCTTTGGGCGATGGCGCCGAGAATGCCGACCAGCATGGTCAGCAACGCGGCCACCAGCAGCAGGTGGTTCAGCCCGGCGTCGGGAAACAGCAGCGAATGCGCCCGGATGATCGCATAGATACCCACCTTGGTCAGAATCCCGGCGAACACTGCGGTGACCGGCGCCGGCGCGGTGGGGTAGGAGTCGGGCAGCCACGCCGACAGGGGGAAAACCGCGGCCTTGATGCCAAAGGCGATGAGCAGCACCGCGAACATCGCGCTCCGGGTGCCGGCGCTGACGCCGCCGATCCGCACAGCGAGTTCGGCCATGTTCAGCGTGCCGGTCGCGGCGTAGATCAGCGCGATGCCCAGCAGGAAGATCAGCGACGAGACCAGCGACACCATCACGTAGCCGATGCCGGCGCGGACCCGAGCGGCGCTGGCGCCGATGGTCAGCAGCACGTAGCTGGCGCTCAACAGCACCTCGAACCCGACGAACAGGTTGAACAAGTCGCCGGCCAGAAACGCCATACACACACCGGACGCCAGGGCCAGATAAGTCGGCAGAAAGATCGACACGGGCTGGCGGTCACCGCCGTCGCGGATACCTTGGCCGATCGCGTACACCACCACGGCCAGTAACACGATCGACGACACCACCAGCATCAGCGCCGAGAGCCGGTCGACAACCAGCGTGATGCCCAGCGGGCCCAACGCGGTTGGTCCCCATCCGCCGACATGCAGCGCCAACGTGCCGTCCCGGTCGGTCAGGTAGAGCAGCGCCGCGCAGATCACCACGATCATCGACAGCGCGGCCAACGTGACCGCGCGCTGCAGCCGGGGCCGTCGGCCCGCGACCAGCGTCGCGGCCGCGCCGAGCGTGGGAACCAGCACCGGAAGCGGGATCAGGTTGGCGGCCAACGTCATCGCGACCCCTGATGTCCGGGCAGCGCGTCGAGCTCGTCGGGTTCGTCGGTGTCGGGGTAGGGCTCCGCCGGGTCGGCGTCGACGTCGGCGGCTTCTTCGTCGGACAGCTGCGCGACGCGGGTGTCTTCGGGGTCTTTGCCGACGGCTTCGGCGGCGGTGAGTCGGTAGGACCGGTAGGCCAGGGCCAGCACGAAGGCCGCGACGCCCATCGTGATCACGATCGCGGTCAGCACCATGGCCTGCGCCAGCGGGTCGGCGGCCGGCTTGTCGGGGGTGTCGTGACCGTAGATCGGCGAATCGCCGGGTGGGCCGCTGACGTTGACGATCAGCAGGTTGAAGGCATTGCTGATCAGCAGCAGCCCCAGCAGCATCCGGGTCAGGGTGCGTTCCAGCAGCAGGTAGACCCCGCAGCTGGTGAGGCCGCCGATCGCGAGCAGTGGAACCAGGTCGACGGTCATGTGGTCAGGTCCTCGCCGACCCGGACGCCGAGACTACGCAGCACGTCGAGCACCAAACCGACCACGATCAAATACACCCCGAGGTCGAAGAACACTGTGGTGACGAACTTGACGTGGCCCAACACCGGAATGTCGAAGGCCACCACCGCCGACGACAGCGCCGGTGCGCCGAGCAGCAGCGATGCGATCGCGGTGCCCGCCGACAGGCCGAGCCCGACCCCGAGGATCTTGCCGGCGTCCAGCGGCAGCGTCTCACCCAGTTCGTAGGGCCCCCCGGCCAGATAACGCAACACGAGCGCCAGCCCTGCGGTCAGACCACCGGCAAAGCCGCCGCCGGGATGGTTGTGGCCGGTGAAAAAGAAGTACACCGACACCACCATGATCAGCGGGAAGATGATCCGGGTGGTGACCTCCATGACCAGCGAGCGGTAACGAGGGTCGCGGTACTCGCTGCCGCGCAGCCAGGTGGTGTCACTGATCGCCGGGCTGTAGGGGGTGGGGGTGGCGAACACGGGCCCGATATCGGGCTGACCGTTCTGCGGGATCCGCGGCGCCGAGCCGAACCGGCGGTGCCGGAACACCAGCGACGCCACACCGGTGGCCGCAACCAACAGCACCGAGATTTCGCCGAGGGTGTCCCAGGCCCGGATGTCGACCAGCAGCACGTTGACGGTATTGGCGCCGTGGCCGCGCAGGTAGGCCGCGCCGGGCAGCAGGCTTGCGATCGAGGTACCGGTGCGAGCGGCGATCGCGAACATCGTCAGCACGGTCACGGTGGCGCCGACGCCGACCGCCAGCGCCGCGCGGGGTAGGCGCCGGTGTGTGATGTCGTCGACGTCGGCCGGCAGGGTCCGTAGCACCAACACGAACACGACCAGCGTCACGGTCTCCACCAGGAACTGCGTCAGCGCCAAGTCGGGTGCGCCGTGGAAGGCGAACGCCGCACCACAGGCATAGCCGGTCACGCCGACTGTCAGCACGGCGGCCAGCCGGTTGCGCATCACGGTCGCGCCCAACGCACCGGCCAGCAGCAAACCTGCGAGCAGCCCCTGCAGCGGAGAATCCCACAGCCGCAACGACAGTCGGTCCCGGGACCCCAGCGCCAGTGCTGCCGTCGGGACCAGCACCAGGGTCGTCAGAATCACCGACTGGGTGGCGGGGATCGAGCCGCGCTGCGTCCCGCCGGTCAGCCGCACCGACACCACGTCCAGGCCGCGGACGGCGGCGTCGTACACCCGGTCGGCGTTGCCCAGCGGCATCCACCCCAGCCGTGCGCGGCGCAGCCAGGCCCGGCCGAAGAAGGCCGCCGCGCCGAGTGCCACGACCAGCGCCGAGAGCACCAGCGGCAGACCCACCCCGTGCCACAGCGCGAGCCGGTAGCCGCTGCCGGCGTAATCGTTCAGCAGCCGGCCCAGCGGCGCGGGCGCCAGGCCGAACAGCAGGCCGGCGGCGGCCAGGACCGCCGGCGCGATCAGGAACGTGGCGGTGGGGCGGTGCAGAGCGGCGACCGGGGCGCTCGGGGCGTCGCGGCTCTTGCGCGCAAACGCGCCCCAGAGGAACCGCAGGCTGTAGATCATCGTGAACACTGACCCGAGCGCGATCGCGCCCAGCACATACGGCGCGGCGGTGCCCAGCGACGAACTGTGCGCCAGCGCCGCAAACCCGGCCTCTTTGGCCGCGAAACCCAGAAACGGCGGCAGTGCCGCCATGCTGGCGGTGGCCGCGGCGGCGATCACCAGCAGCGACGGGCAGCGGTTCCCCAGCCAAGCCAGCCGGCGCACATCCCGGGTGCCGGTGGCGTGGTCGATGATGCCGACCACCATGAACAGCGCGGCTTTGAATATCGCGTGCGCGCACAACACGGCCAGGCCGGCCAGCATCAGATCGCGGTCGCCGCTGCCGACCAGCACGGTGATCTGTCCGAGTTGGCTGACGGTTCCGAATGCCAGGATCAGCTTCAGGTCGTATTCGCGGACCGCGCGCCACCCGGCCAGCATCATGGTGACCGTCCCGAGAATCACCACGGTCGGGCGCCAGCCTGGTGAGTCCGCGAAGCCGGGGGTCATCCGGGCGACCAAATACACCCCGGCTTTGACCATGGCGGCGGCGTGCAGGTAGGCGCTGACCGGCGTGGGCGCCGCCATCGCGCCGGGCAGCCAGAAGTGCAGCGGCACGATTGCCGATTTGCTCAGCCCGCCGACCAGAATCAGGAGCACCGCGACGGCGACCGCGGTGCCCGACGGGGGATGGGCGATCACGTCGGACAGCAGGTAACTGCCGGCGGCCTGGCCCACAATGATGATCCCGGCCAGCATCGCCAATCCGCCGGCCGTCGTCACCAGCAAGGCTTGGCTGGCGCCGCGGCGGCTGTTCAGCCGCTCGGCGTAATGCCCGATGAGCAGGAACGACAACACCGTCGTCAGCTCCCAGAAGACGTAGAGCAGCAGCATGTTGTCGGCCACCACCAAGCCGAACATGGTGCCGGCGAACGCGACCAGCTCGGCGGCAAAGCTGGGCAACCGGTTCTCGAGGTGGCCGTCGTGATGACGGAAGTAGTCGGCGCAGTAGACCAGCACCAGCGCGCCGATGCCCAACACCAGCGCGCTCAGGATCGCGGCGAGCGGGTCGAACCGCAGCGCGATGTTCATCGACAGCTCGGGCACCCAGTTGAGTTGCAGCGTGCGGTCGGTGGTGCTGGGCCAGTTCAGCACCACCCAGCTCAGCGACCCCAGCGGCACCAGCGCCAGCGGATAGAACGCCAACCGGCCGTATCTGCGCACCAGCAGCGGCGCCAACGCGGCGGCAGCCGCGTGGGCAAGCAGGATGGCGAGCATGGCACTCCGGTGCGGTCTGCGATGGGCCCTCGGGCAAAGAGCGCAAAGCGGGGTGTCAGCCTGATTGGGGCTATTCGGTGGGCAGTCTACCGGTCAGTTGGGTGGCGCGCGCCGCGACGGAATGGTCGTGCTAGCGCGATGGCCATGCGACCTGTTGTGGCACAGCATGTTTCGCGATGCTTATGAGGCAGACCACTCTGCCCGTGACTCCTTTACGGGTGCTGCGCTCCATCAGCCGCGGTGCGAGCATCCGATGCGGCGGGCAGGTCGCCGCGCTGAATCGGAACCTCGAACGTATCCGTGTAATCTGCCGCGGTTTGCACGAGCTGGGCCGGCGCCGTAACCACCGCCGCGGCAATGCGTTTGAGCATCCAGCGCACGACGACGCGATGCGCGCCGCTGCCGATGACCAACGCGCGATAGACCTTGCCGTGCAAACCCGGAAACGCCGCCCACGTCTGCGAGCGCACCCGGGTGCGTTGCGGGCCTTCGGCATCCAACTCGAAGACCCACCGATAGACCGCGAACGGGTGCCGGCCCTTCAATACCAGCCGGACCGGCGGCGTCGCTTCACCGAGCACGAAGCCCACCGGGACCGTCGAGGGGTCGTCCGGGTCGCTGCAGATCACCGCAACCATCGCTGACCACGTGTCTGCGGCCGGCGCGTCGATCGATATGGCATGCTCGTCGATATAGGGTAAACGTTCCATATAGAAGGACTGTACTAGATCGTGGCGCCTCCGCGGAAGCATGAAACCGATGTGATCCTTGACGCAACGCGTTCGCTGGTACTGGCAGAAGGACCGCGGGCGGCAAGCGTCGCGGCGATCGCGAAGGCCAGCGGCGCACCAGCCGGGACGTTGTATCACCGCTTCGGTAACCGCAACGGCATCCTGACCGCCGCCTGGCTGCGTGCGCTCGAACGTTTCCAGGCGCGGGCGATCGCCGCCGCCGGTGATACCGCCCTGGAGACCACGGTCGCGATGGCCGTGGCGGCGATCGGCTTCATGCGGGCGCAGCCCGAGGATGCCCGGCTGCTGCTGACCATCCGCCCGGGCGATCTGCTCGACGGCGAACCCGACGCCGCGTTTCAGCAGATCCTCACCGCCCGCAACGCGCCGCTGCGCGAACGGTTGCACACGTTGGCCAGCGAACTGTACGGCAACAGCGATCCGCGCTGCGTCGACGCCGTCGCCAGAGCCGTCGTCGACCTGCCCTACGCCGTCGTCCGGCGACACGCGCACGACGAGCCGATCCCGGAGTGGTTGGAGGAGGACGTCGCCGCGGCGGTGCGCGCGTTGCTGACGAGCTATCGGGCCTCGGCGTAAGCACGCAGAGCAGCGACCTGCGCGGAATCCAGTGACGGCCTTACCGTTTCGCGTGCCGCGGCGATATCTGCGGCGGTGATGTCGGCGGCGTCGATGTTGCGCCGCATTGCGGCCAGCGCGGCTTCCCGTAACAGCGCCGCGCAGTCTGCGGCGCTGTAGCCGTCCAGATCGGCTGCCAGCACAGCCAAGTCGACGTCGGTGTGCAGCGGAATCGCCTTGCCCGCGGTGCGCAGGATGTCGTGGCGGGCGGCGGCATCAGGCGGTTCGACGAACACCAGCTTTTCCAGCCGGCCCGGCCGCAGCAGCGCGCCGTCGATCAGATCGGGCCGGTTGGTGGCGCCGATCACCACGACGTCGCGCAGCGGCTCGATGCCGTCGAGCTCGGTGAGCAAGGCGGCCACGACTTTGTCCGTCACGCCGGAGTCAAAGCTTTGCCCGCGCCGCGGCGCCAGTGCATCGAGCTCGTCGAGGAATACCAGCGACGGCGCCGAATCTCGTGCGCGGCGGAACAATTCGCGGACCGCCTTCTCCGAAGAACCCACCCATTTGTCCATCAACTCCGAGCCCTTGACTGTGTGCACGCTCAGTTGACCGGTGCTGGCCAGCGCGCGGACCAGAAACGTCTTGCCGCAGCCTGGCGGACCGTAGAGCAGCACCCCGTGCGGCGGCTCGACGCCGAGGCGGGCGAAGGTGTCAGGGTGTTGCAGCGGCCAGAGCACCGCTTCGGTGAGCGCCTGTTTGGTGGCCGCCATATCGCCGACATCGTCGAGAGTGACGTCACCGGCTGACGGCTGGCCGCCAGTGGAGCGGGACAGCGGCCGGATGACGGTCAGCGCGCCGAGCAGGTCGTCGTGGGTCAGCTGCGGTGGCCGGCCGTCGGTGCTGGCGCGGGAGGCGGCACGCAGCGCCGCCTCGCGCACCAGCGCGGCTAAATCTGCGACAACGAAACCCGGTGTGCGGCTGGCGATCTCGGCGAGGTCGAGGTCGACGGCGGGAATGCCCTTCAGCAGCCCCGCCAACAGGGAGCTTCGGGTGGCGGCGTCGGGCAGGCTCAAGCCCAGTTCGCGGTCGCACAGATCGGGTCCGCGCAGCCGTGCGTCGAGGTTTTCCGGCACCGCCGAGGTGGCGATAAAGGCCACTCCCGGAGTGGCTACCGCCGAGCGCAGCTCGGCCAGGATCAAAGTCGCCACCGGTTCGGCGGTGGCGGGTAGCAGCGCGTCGATGTCGGCGATCAGCAGTACGCCGCCGCCGTCGCGGACCGCGGCGACGGCGCCGGCAACGGTTTTCCGGCGTTCGTCGGCAGCCAGCGCGCCGACCTCGGGACCGTCGAGCTCGACTAGCCGCCGGCCGGCGCATACCGCCCGCACCAGCGTCACTTTGCCGACGCCGGCCGGGCCGGACACCAGGACACCCAGATTGGCTGTGGCGCCCAGGGTTTCGAGTAGGTCAGGCTGGTCCAACGCCAGCTTCAGCCACTCGGTGAGCTTGGCGGCCTGGGGCTGAGAGCCTCGGAGGTCCTCGAGCGCGACGGTCGCTGTCTCAGCGGCTGTGCTGACAGCCGCCGGTGCGACACCGGCACCCCAGGTCACCAGTGAATTGGGTTGCACGCTGACCGGCCCGGCCGGGTCGACACCGGTCACGGTGAGCAACTCGGAGGTCCAGCTGATGCCGACCGCCGAGGCCAGCGCGCGGCTGGCCTCGGTCGTGGAGGTCCCCGGCCCCAGATCGCGGGGCAGTAGCGATACGGCGTCACCGACGGTGAGGACCTTGCCGAGCAGAGCCTGCCGCAACGTGGCCGGCGGCACCGACTGGGTGGCGAGCGTCGAACCGCTCAGGGTCACCGAACGGGCGCCGCACACGGCGGCTGGGCTGATGATGACGGCGCTGTCCTCGCGCAACCCGGCGTTGGACAGCGTGACATCGTCCAGCAGCGCGGCGAACGCCGGTATGTCGGCGACGGCTACTGCGGCTACCGCCGCGGTGGTCCGCGATCCGGTCAGCGACACCGCGTCCCACTCCCGAATCCCCAGGGCCGCAATAGCTTCCGGGTGCAGGCGGACCACACCGCGACGCGAGTCGACCGCCGACGTGTTCAGCCGCGCGGTCAGGGTCAGCTGCCGGCCACCCCCGGGCGGCGGTGTCATGGCGTCCGGCCGGGCTTACGCAACCCCAGCCGCGCCATCGACCGCCGGTTGGGTTGTGCCCGGCGGATCGCACGACGCACCGCGCGCCGCTGCTTGGGCTCGTGATCCCAGGCCTCGGGATGATCGGCCAACCAGCGGTGGCTGCGCACCGAGAACGGGATGTGGCACAGGTAGGCCACGATGGCCACCATGACCAGGATGTAGGGGAACAGGAACGCCGCCGCGGCGACGATCGCCAACGCCGCCAACAGCACCGCCGCCAAATTCGGCGGCACCGACACGGCGTGCATCTTCTTCATCGGCAGCCGGCTGACGACCAGGACCGAGCAGCCCGCGATCCAGGCGCACACGAACCACGGCGTCGTCCACCAGCCGTCGCCGAACTCCAATTTGGCGGCCAGCGGGCCCAGGGTCGCGATGGCCCCGGCCGGGGCCGGCATCCCGACAAAGAACTCGCGGGTGTACGCCGGCAGGGTGGCGTCGTCGAGCAGCGCGTTGAACCGGGCCAGCCGCAGCACGATGCACACCGCGTAGAGCAGCACCAGCACCCAGCCAGCCGGCGACGCCGCTAGCAGCGTCACGTACACCACCACCGCGGGCGCCACCCCGAAGTTCACCGCGTCGGCCAGCGAGTCGATCTCCTCACCCATCCGTGACTCGGCGTCCAGGATGCGGGCCACCCGCCCGTCCAGCCCGTCGAGGATGGCGGCGGCGGCGATCAGCGCCATCGCAACGTGCGGCTGGGCCTCCAACGCGAACCGGATCGAGGTGAGCCCGGCGCAGATCGCCAGCACGCTCATCGAGCTGGGCAGGATGCGCAGGTTGACCGTTCGGCGGGTGCGGGTTCTGGTGGTCATCACAGTTGGGCCAGCACCGTTTCCCCGGCGAGCGTGCGTTGCCCGACCAGGATCGCGGGTTCGGTTCCGGCCGGCAGATAGGTGTCCAGCCGGGAGCCGAACCGGATCAGGCCGTAGGTGTCACCGATCGACAGTTTGTCGCCGGCGTGCGCGTCGCAGACGATGCGCCGGGCCAGCAGCCCGGCGATCTGCACGACGACGATCTCGGCGCCGTCGGCGGTACGGATCCGCATGCTGATGCGTTCGTTGTCTTCGCTGGCCGCGGCCAGGTCAGCCGAGCCGAACCGGCCGGGCCGGTGTTGCACGTCGAGCACCTCGCCGCTGACCGGGGACCGTTGTACGTGCGCGTCCAGCAGCGACAGGAAGATGCTGACCCGCGGCAGCGGGGTGTCGGGCAGACCGAGCTCGGCGGGCGGTGCGGCGGTGTCCACCACGCAGACGAGCCCGTCGGCGGGTGCGACGACGACACCCGGGCGGGTGGGCGGCACCCGCGGCGGATGCCGGAAGAACCCCGCGCAGGCGCCCGCCGTCAGGAGACCGGCCCGGCGAAACCACCGGTGGTTGCGCCCGGCCAGGGCAAGGCCCAAGCCGGCGGAGATGAACGGCAGCCCGGCCGGATGCACCGGCGGAACGGTCGAACGCAGCAGCGCTACCAGGCGCTGCGGGCCGGAAAGATTGGCGGGGCGGGGGCGTCGTGCCACCCGGTCATCTTACGGAGCGGCGCGGGTAGCCGGTGCGCCGAGCGTGGGCTTATGTCACGCGAAATCGCAATTGGCGTGCATCAAGCCCACATTCGGCAGACATGCACTCAGCGCAGATCCCAGATCCGCAGCTCGGATCCGGCCGCGATCTGCTCGACGTCCTCGGAAATGTCGAGCAGGCAGTTCGCCGACGCGAACCACCGCAGATGGTGTGACGCCGGTGGACCCCAGCTGGTGACGGTGCCGGCGCCGGGATCGAAGACTCCGCGCCGGAACTGGCGCTTACCGCGCGGCGAGGTCAGCGCTTCGGTGAGCACCGCTGACCGTCGCGGCCGGTGCGCGTCGGGCAGGCCCATCGCGGCGCGCAGCGCCGGGCGGATGAACACCTCGAAAGACACCAGCGCGCTGACCGGGTTGCCCGGCAGCGTGATGATGGGCGTGCCCGCGACCCGGCCGGTGCCCTGCGGCATGCCGGGCTGCATGGCGACCTTGACGAAGTCCACGCCCTGATCGCCGTCGCGGCCGAACGCGTCCTTGACCACCTCGTAGGCGCCCGCGCTGACGCCGCCGCTGGTGATGATCAGATCCGCCTCGGCGGCGTAGCGGTCGAGCACCGCAGCGAACTGCGCGACGTCGTCGCTGACGGCCGGTGTGGCGACCACGTCGGCGCCGGCGTCGCGGACCGCCGCGGCCAGCATGATCGAGTTGGACTCGTAGATCTGGCCGGGCTGCAGCGGGGAGCCCGGCGACACCAATTCCGATCCGGTCGAGATCACCAGCACCCGCTGCCGCGGTATCACCGGCAGCTCATGCAGGCCCAGTGCGGCAGCCAACCCCACCGCCGCCGGGGTGACCACCTGCCCGGCCCGTAACACGGTGGTGCCCGCGGCAACGTCTTCGCCGGCGCGACGGATGTGGCGCCCCTCGTCGGCAGCCTCGCGGATGGTCACGACGTCGGTCCGCCCGTCGGTGGCCTCGACCGGCACCACCGCTGTGGCCCCGGGCGGCATCGGCGCCCCGGTCATGATCCGGTGCGCGGTGCCGGCCTCGAGGGTGGGAATGTCGGTGCGCCCGGCCGGAATGTCTTCGGCCACCGGCAGTGTCACCGGGCTCTCGGCTGTCGCGCCGACGATGTCGGCAGCCCGCACCGCGTAGCCGTCCATCGCGGAGTTGTCGAAAACCGGCAGCGACACGGTCGCCGCCACGTTGTCGGCCAGTACCAGGTGCTCGGCTTCGGCGAGGCCGGTAGTGGCGGCCGGACGCGCTGCGATCAGCTCGTCGACGACACGCTGGTGTTCCTCGACCGAACGCATCAGACCGGGAACGTCACGTTGGTGAGTTCCTCGGAGACCGCCCACAGCCGGCGCTGCAGTTCTTCGTCGTGGGACTGCGCGCTGGACGACACCAACTTCGGGTGACCGCGCTGCTCGCCCAGACCATCGGGGCCGTAGTACTGCCCGCCCTCGACGTCGGGATCGGTGGCCGCGCGCAGTGTCGGCAACGCGCCCATCGCCGCGCTCTGGAAGACCAGCGGACCCAGCACCGAGGCGACCGGTTTCAGGATGGTCGGGATGTTGCGCGCCAATTCGGTGTTGGAGCCGCCGGGGTGTGCGGCCACCGCGATGGTGTTCTTCTGCTGCGCGGCGAGCCGCCGCTGCAGCTCGTAGGTGAACAGCAGATTGGCCAATTTCGACTGGCCGTACGCGCCGATCCGGTCGTAGCGGCGCTCCCACTGCAGGTCGTCGAAGTGGATGGCCGCACGGATGCGGTGGCCCATGCTGCTGACGGTCACCACCCGCGAACCGCGGACTGGCAGCAGGTGGTCGAGCAGCAGCCCGGTCAGCGCGAAGTGGCCGAGATGGTTGGTGCCGAACTGCATTTCGAAGCCGTCGGCGGTGACCTGCTTGGGTGTCCACATCACGCCGGCGTTGTTGATCAGCAGGTCGATGCGCGGGTAGGCCCTGCGCAGCGCATCGGCGGCGGTGCGGACCGAATCCAGCGAGCTCAGGTCGAGTTCCTGCAGGGTGACGTCGGCCTGCGGATAGGCGGCGACGATGCGCGCCAGCGCGGCGTTGCCCTTCTCCAGGTTGCGCACCGCCAGTACGACGTGCGCGCCGCTTTGCGCCAGCGCCGCGGCGGTGTGGTAGCCCAGGCCGGTGTTAGCACCGGTGACGATCGCGGTGCGCCCGCTTTGGTCCGGCACGTCGGCTTGTGACCATTTGCCTCCTGCGCTCATGGCGCCAAACGATACCCACGGATGATCGCTTGTGCCCGACGGCGGCTCGATGGGGTAGACAACGGCACGCCGTACCCGGACGTGGGGGGCATGGTCGACTCCGCCGGATCAGCCCGAGGTACCGCGATACCCCGAGCCCATGTTGACCATGTTGCACCAGGCGCCCGTGCCGGCGCTCTTGGGTGCGTTGTTGGTCTTCGAGACGACCGTCCGCCCACCAACGGAAACTCGGCATGTCACCGACCCTGGGTCGCCGCCGGGGTGAACGCCGCTGAAACTCAGCGACGGCGCGCTTCCGTTGTAGTCGTACGCTGTCGACCACGGCAAACTCACAACAGCGGTTTCGGGCTCGTCGTCCGCGCCGAAATACGACACCTGCACACCCTCGGCAAATGTGCCCGTCAACTCGAAGGTGATCGGAGTCGACGCCAACGCCGTTGCCGGCGCTGTCAGCAGCAGCCCGCCGCCAAGCCCGACGACAGCAACCACCCTGCCCACGCGCCCGGCGGCAAATTCCATACTCATGCGTAAATTGCAGCACCGTTCGCAGCTCACGTCAGGCGATCGGCATATCCGCTACAGCTTGCGGGCCGCCTCGATGCGGTTTTTGAGCTGATCGGTGGTGGCCGCCGCAACTGGCGGTCCGCCGCAGATGCGTCGCAGTTCGTTGTGAATCCAGCCGTGTGGCTTGCCCGTTCGGTGATGCGCCGCCGACACCAATGCGTTGAGCTCGCGGCGCAGATCGCGCAGCTGACCGTGCCGGATGACCGGCTCGGCGTCACTGCCGCGCCGCTCGAGCTGTTCGGCTTGGCGGCGCCGCAACAGGTCTCGCATCTGACCGGCATCCAACAGACCCGGGATGCCGAGGTAGTCGTCCTCGTCGCCGCCGGTGCCGAACGACGCGCCGTCGAAGATGACCTGGTCCAGCTCGGCGTCGGCGCCCAGCGAGGTGAACCCGTTCTCGAGCTCCGACGGCTCACTTTGGCGGCGCTGCGCGGCCACCAGTTCGTCGGATTCCCGGTGCGGCTTACCCAGCACATGGTTGCGTTGCGCCTCCAGCTCGCTGGCCAGCAGCAGCAGCGAGGGCACCGACGGCAGGAACACACTCGCCGTTTCCCCGGGCCGCCGCGACCGGACGAACCGGCCGATCGCCTGGGCGAAAAACAGCGGCGTCGAGGCGCTGGTGGCATAGACACCCACGGCCAGCCGCGGGACGTCGACGCCCTCTGACACCATCCGCACCGCGACCAGCCAGCGGCTGGTGTCCGCGGCGAACCGCGCGATGCTTTCCGACGCACCCGGGTCGTCGGAAAGCACGACGGTCGGTGTCTCGCCGGTGATCCTGGTCAGCAGGCCGGCGTAGGCGCGCGCGGCTTTTTGGTCCGAGGCGATCACCATGCCGCCGGCGTCGGGCATGCCGCCGGCGCGCAGCTGCCGCAACCTGGTGTCGGCCGCAGCGATAACCGCCGGCATCCATTCGCCGGCCGGGTCCAGCGCGGTGCGCCAGGCCCGGGTGGTGTGCTCGACACTCAGCGGCTCGCCGAGCCGCGCGGCGTACTCCTCGCCGGCGCTGTCTCGCCAGCGGGCCTCGCCGGAGTAGGCCAGAAACACCACCGGGCGCACCACGCCGTCGGCCAGCGCCTCGGTGTAGCCGTAGGTGTGGTCGGCCTGTGAGCGCAGCAAGCCGTCGCGGTCGGGCGCATAGTGTACGAACGGGATGGCGGCGTCGTCGCTGCGAAACGGTGTGCCGGTCAGTGACAGCCGGCGGGTGGCGTCGCCGTAGGCCTCCTGGATGGCGTCGCCCCAGCTTTTGGCGTCGCCGCCGTGATGGATCTCGTCGAAGATGACCAGGGTTCGCCGGCTCTCGGTGCGCACCCGGTGCCGTGTTGGGTGGCTGGCCACCTGGGCGTAGGTGACGACGACGCCGTCGTATTCGGCCGAGGTGTGCGCGGCGCTATTGCGGAACTTGGGGTCCAGCGCGATGCCGTCGGCGGCCGCCGCCAGTGCCCATTGCACCTTGAGGTGTTCGGTGGGCACCACCACGGTGATCGCCTCGATGCTGCGATCTGCCAACAGCTCTGCGGCGATGCGCAGAGCAAACGCGGTCTTTCCCGCGCCCGGGGTGGCGACCAGCAGGAAATCCCGCGGCTTGCCGGTCAGATAGCGCACCAAGGCTCGCCGCTGCCAGCCCCGCAATGCTCGGGTGCTGGGCGCATCGGTTGCCCGCACCCGAGGACTCCTATCTGTCGAGATGCACTGTAGCGCAATGGCATCGGAGCGTGCATAGGCCGTAGTATCGTGGCGGTGGACAAGCTGGTCGCCGAGGAAAGCGTTCGGGTGGCGCGTCTTCTCGACGCGCAAGACAAGGCCGCGCGGCTATTCGACGAGATCGAACGGCGGGGCATGCTGCGCGCCGGCGTCAGCGAGCGGGAGTTGTCCGACGAGATCCGCGACCTGGCCGCCGACATGTTCGCGATGACGCAGCACTGGCACAAGCGGGTGGTGCGGGCCGGCGAGAACACCGTGCACCCGTTTGCCGAGAACCCGCCGGATCGGGTGATCGCCGCCGACGACATCGTGTTCTGCGACTTCGGCCCGATCTTTGAGCAGTGGGAGGCCGACTTCGGGCGCACCTTCGTGCTGGGCGACGACCCGGACAAGCTCGCCCTGCGCGACGCGCTGCCCCGGGTGTGGCGGGCCGGGCGTGCCTACTTCGACGAGCATCCGGAGATCACCGGCGCCGAACTGTTCGACCACGTCGTCGGGCAGGCCCGGGCCGAAGGCTACGAGTGGGGCAGCCCCATTGCGGGACACTTGGTGGGCCAATTCCCGCACAAAAAGCTCGGCGGGAACGGCGCGCAGTGGTACCTCAAACCGGGATCCCGCCGGCCGATGCGCCGCCGCGACAGCTCGGGACTGACCTGCCACTGGATCCTCGAGGTCCATCTCGTCAACCCGGTGCGCGGTTTCGGCGGGTTTTACGAAGAGCTGCTCGACCTGCCCTGAACCGGGCGCGGAGCCCGGCGTATGTGACCTTGCACTCTCCATGGGCGAGTGCTAAGAATGTGTTGGCACTCGCGACCGGCGAGTGCTAGGTCGGGACGGTGAGGCACGGGCCGCGCCAGCGGAAACACACCCGAGCCGTCCGTCGCGGGCACTGCACCCGGCCCGGACGTGTCATCCCCAATCGGAGGAATCACTTCGCAATGGCCAAGACAATTGCGTACGACGAAGAGGCCCGTCGCGGCCTCGAGCGGGGCCTGAACAGCCTCGCCGACGCGGTAAAGGTGACGTTGGGCCCCAAGGGCCGCAACGTCGTCCTGGAGAAGAAGTGGGGCGCTCCCACGATCACCAACGATGGGGTTTCCATCGCCAAGGAGATCGAGCTGGAAGACCCCTACGAGAAGATCGGCGCCGAGCTGGTCAAAGAGGTCGCCAAGAAGACCGACGACGTCGCCGGTGACGGCACCACCACGGCCACCGTGCTGGCCCAGGCGCTCGTCAAAGAGGGTCTGCGCAACGTCGCGGCCGGCGCCAACCCGCTGGGCCTGAAGCGCGGCATCGAGAAGGCCGTCGAGAAGGTCACCGAGACGCTGCTCAAGGGCGCCAAGGAGGTCGAGACCAAGGAGCAGATCGCTGCCACCGCGGCTATCTCGGCCGGTGACCAGTCGATCGGCGACCTGATCGCCGAGGCGATGGACAAGGTCGGCAACGAGGGTGTCATCACCGTCGAGGAGTCCAACACCTTCGGCCTGCAGCTCGAGCTCACCGAGGGTATGCGGTTCGACAAGGGCTACATCTCCGGCTACTTCGTGACCGACGCCGAGCGTCAGGAAGCGGTGCTCGAGGAGCCCTACATCCTGCTGGTCAGCTCCAAGGTGTCCACGGTCAAGGACCTGCTGCCGCTGCTGGAGAAGGTCATCCAGTCGGGCAAGCCGTTGCTGATCATCGCCGAGGACGTCGAGGGCGAGGCACTGTCCACCCTGGTCGTCAACAAGATCCGCGGCACCTTCAAGTCGGTGGCCGTCAAGGCTCCCGGCTTCGGTGACCGCCGCAAGGCGATGCTGCAGGACATGGCGATCCTGACCGGCGGCCAGGTCATCAGCGAAGAGGTCGGCCTCTCGCTGGAGACCGCCGACGTGTCGCTGCTGGGTAAGGCCCGCAAGGTCGTGGTGACCAAGGACGAGACCACCATCGTCGAGGGCGCCGGTGACTCCGACGCCATCGCCGGGCGGGTGGCCCAGATCCGCGCCGAGATCGAGAACAGCGACTCCGACTACGACCGCGAGAAGCTGCAGGAGCGGCTGGCCAAGCTGGCCGGCGGCGTTGCGGTGATCAAGGCGGGAGCCGCCACCGAGGTGGAGCTCAAGGAGCGCAAGCACCGCATCGAGGACGCGGTGCGCAACGCCAAGGCCGCCGTCGAGGAGGGCATCGTCGCCGGTGGTGGCGTGACCCTGCTGCAGACGGCCCCGGCGCTGGACGAGCTGAAGCTGTCCGGTGACGAGGCCACCGGCGCCAACATCGTCAAGGTGGCGCTGGAGGCTCCGCTGAAGCAGATCGCCTTCAACTCCGGGCTGGAGCCCGGCGTGGTCGCCGAGAAGGTCCGCAACTCGCCCGCCGGGACCGGTTTGAACGCCGCCACCGGTGAGTACGAGGACCTGCTCAAGGCCGGCGTCGCCGACCCGGTCAAGGTGACGCGTTCGGCGCTGCAGAACGCGGCGTCCATCGCCGGTCTGTTCCTGACCACTGAGGCCGTTGTCGCCGACAAGCCGGAGAAGGCCGCCGCTCCCGCCGGCGACCCGACCGGTGGCATGGGCGGCATGGACTTCTAGAAGTCTGGTTGCACGAAAAAGCCCGGTCTGCTTCGGCAGGCCGGGCTTTTTCGTGCGCATTTTTCGTCTGCACCGCCGTTGACTCTGCGTGCACCAGACAAAAGTGCGGGTGGGCCGTCTGGTAGGCGCAGAGTCAACGACAATAACGGCGTGGAGATTCTGTTGCTGGGCACCGGCAGCGGCGACGGCTGGCCCAGCCCGTTCTGCCGCTGTGCCTCCTGTCGGTGGGCGATGGCCGCCGGCGAGATCCGCGGCCAGACCGCCGGGCTGCTCGACAACACTGTGCTGCTGGACTGCGGTCCCGAGGCACCGCGGGCCGCGGTGCGATGCGGCCGCTCGCTGGCCGATGTCCGCCACATCCTGTTCACGCACGGCCACAGCGACCACGTCGGCCCTGCGGCGCTGCTGATGCGGCACTGGGCCGGCCGGACCGAGCCGCTGGAGGTGCTCGGTCCGCCGAGCGCGCTGAAGCAGTGCCAGGATTGGGTCGCTCCCGACGACCCCGTCCGGTTCGTCGCGGTCCACCCCGGCGACGACATCACGCTGGACCGCTACCGGGTGCGGGTGCTGGAGGCAGCTCACGATTCCGAGCTCGGCGCCGATGCCGTGCTCTACGACATCGCACGCGGCGACGACCGCATCCTGTGGGCCACCGACACCGGCCCGCTGCCGGACAGCGTGCACGCCGCGATCGCGGGCGCGGGCTTCGACGCGGTGTTCCTCGAGGAGACGTTCGGGACGTTCACCGACCACGGCACCGAGCACCACGACCTGCCGACATTTGCCCGCACGCTCGCGCAGCTGCGCCAATCCGGTGCCGTCGTCGACAGCACCGACGTCGTCGCGATCCACCTGAGCCATCACAACCCGCCCGGTGCCGAACTGGCGCGCGTGCTGGGCCAGTGGGGCGCACGCGCGGGCCGCGACGGCGACGTGGTGCGCATGGGTGCAGCCCGCCCCGATCCGCTGCTGCCGGCCCGCACCCTGGTGCTCGGCGGGGTGCGGTCGGGCAAGTCGGCCTACGCCGAGACGCTGCTGGCCGCCGAGCCCGAAGTGATCTACCTGGCTACCGGCGGCACCCGGGACGGCGACGAGGAGTGGGCCGAACGGGTGAAGTTGCACCAGGCGCGCCGGCCGGCATCCTGGCGAACCATCGAAACCGCCGATGCGGCAGCGCAATTGCGCGTTGCCGGAGCGCCGGTGCTGCTGGACTGCCTGGGCACCTGGCTGACCGCCCGGATCGACGTCCATCAGGCGTGGGACGGGGTCGGGCTGGACGCCGTGCACGCCGACATCGACGAACTGGTGGCGGCGTGGCGGGACTGCCCGCTGCCGGTGGTGGGAGTGAGCAACGAGGTGGGCAGCGGGGTCGTCCCGGCGACCGCGTCCGGGCGGTTGTTTCGTGATCTGCTCGGGACGGTGAACGCGCGCATCGGTGCGCAGAGCGACAGCGTCGTCTTCATGGTCGCGGGGATGCCGCTGCTGCTGCGCGGCGCGGACGGTCAGACCTCGGTGAGGTTCACGCAGTCGTAGGCGGGGCTGCAGGTGCTCGGTGGGGAGTCTGAGGTGGCGGGCCGGTGCAGCACGGCGCGGGTGGGCCTGACGGTCAACGGGTCGATGGTCTCGGCGTGGCCGTCGACGATCAGCGAGTAGCCACCCGGTGTCTGCGGCGGCCACAGCACGGTGACGTCGCGGTGGGCTTCGGTGTTGGCGCGGGTGTGTCGACCGACCGTCCCGATCCGCAGCACACCGTCATTGAGCACCGGTGTGACGGCCGCGGTGTGGGCGCGGTAATCGTCGTCGACGCTGATCACGTAGGCGAACCCGTAGTCACGCAGCGTGTCGGCGAGCCGGTCGAGATCCACCTTCTTGCTCATGGTTCGAGCTTACTTCGGCAGGATGGGGCGTATGGAATTCCGCTACCTCGGCAACTCGGGTCTGCAGATCTCGGAGATCACCTACGGCAACTGGCTCACTCATGGCTCACAGGTCGAAAACGACGTCGCCACCGCCTGTGTGCACGCCGCGCTGGACTGTGGCATCACCACGTTCGACACCGCCGACGTGTACGCCAACGGCCGCGCCGAGGAGGTGCTCGGCGCGGCGCTGAAGGGTCAACGGCGTGAGTCGCTGGAGATTTTCACCAAGGTGTACTGGCCCACCGGCCCAGATCCCCTGGGCAAGAACGACACCGGCCTGTCGCGCAAACACATGATGGAGAGCATCGACGGGTCGCTGCGCCGACTGCAGACCGACTACGTCGACCTGTACCAGGCCCACCGCTACGACTCCTTCACCCCGCTGGAGGAGACCATGCAGGCCTTCGCCGACATCGTGCGCGCCGGCAAGGCCCTCTACATCGGGGTCAGCGAATGGTCCGCCGCGCAGATCCGGGCCGCCCACGCGCTGGCCCGCCAACTCGGGGTGTCGCTGATCTCCAGTCAGCCGCAGTACTCGATGCTGTGGCGGATCATCGAGCCCGAGGTCATTCCGGCCTGCCGGGAACTCGGGCTCAGCCAGATCGTCTGGTCGCCGATGGCCCAGGGCGTGCTGTCCGGCAAGTATCTTCCCGGTCAGCCGCCGCCGGCCGGGTCACGTGCCACCGACGACAAGGGCGGCGCGAATTTCATCAAGCGGTTCATGACCGACGACGTGCTCGAGCGGGTGCAGCAGTTGCGGCCGATCGCCGAAGAGTTGGAGCTGACGACCGCGCAACTGGCCGTCGCATGGGTGCTGCAGAACGACAACGTCGCCGCGGCGCTGGTCGGCGCATCGCGGCCGGAGCAGGTCACCGAGAACGTCAAGGCCGCCGGGGTGCAGATTCCCGACGAGCTGCTGGCCCGCATCGATCAGGTGCTCGGCGACGTGGTCACCCGCGACGCGGAGCTGGTTGCCCGCTCGACTCCGGCGCAGCGCATCGTCTGAGCTGTCGGCTGCTGGCCGGCTGTGCGGTTTCATACGCGACGCGCCGCGTCCTGCGTATCTGATCGCACACTCGGCACCGGCGCTGTGGATGGCCGCAAGCCGCGCGGCTGGCGATGGCGGATCCTGGCGGCGATGGAGACAGTTGTTTGGCCGTTTCGGGGAGCCGAGGCGTTGGCTGCCGGAGCGTTGACCTTCCGCGAGTTGCGCCGCTTCCATGCTGCGGTGTACCCGGGCGTGTGGGTGCCGCGAGGAGCCGAGCTGTCGGCGCGTCAGCGTTCTCGCGCGGCCTGGCTATGGTCGGGCCGTAAAGCCGTGATCGCCGGCCTCTCGGCCGCTGAACTCCTGGGCACCAAATGGATCGACGTCGAGACGCCCGCGGAGCTCGTCCACAGTAACCGGCGGCCGCCGCCGCTGATCTGTGTCCACACCGACACACTGCTGCCCGGTGAAACGCAAACGGTCTGCGGATTGCCCGCAACCACACCTGCTCGCACCGCTTTTGACATCGGCAGGCGGCTCGGACTCAAGGAGGGCGTGCAGCGTCTCGACGCGCTGATGAACGCCACTGATGTCAAGGCAACCGATGTACAGGCCGTGATCGCCAGACATCCAGGCGTTCGGGGTCTACGGCAGCTGGAAAAGACGCTGCAACTCGTCGACGGCGGCGCTGAGTCGCCCTACGAGTCGCTGACTCGTCTGCTGTTGGTCCAAGCTGGCTTTCCTCTGCCGCAGACCCAAATCCCGGTCTACGACGAGACCGGTTGTGCCATTGCTCGCATCGATATGGGCTGGCCGGAATGGCTCGTCGGCGTCGACTTCGACGGCGCCCACCACTGGACCGATCCCAGGCAGCGGACCTGGGACGTCGAACGTTACGCCAGGGTGTTCGAGCTGGGCTGGACCGACATCAGGCTGACCAGCGGGATGCTGCACAACACCCCGAGTGTGTTCCTCGGCCGGGTCGGTGCCGCCCTGATCGCCCGTGGCTGCCCGAAGACGTGGTGAGTGTGCGAATTTATCCGCGATCAGCGGCGAGTCGCGTATGAAACCGCACAGTCAGTGGGAGAGGAGCCGCGCAGTCAGCGGGAGGCGGCGGGCGACGCTTGGCGGCCGCGGACCAGCCGACCCGGGCGGGCGTCGGTCGGCACACCGTCCCGCGCGATCACCTCACCGGCGACGATCGTGGCCACATATCCGTCGGCGGTCTGGTCGAGCCGACGCCCGCCGGCGGGCAGGTCGTAGGTGACCACCGGCTTGCGCAGCCGCAGGCCAGCGTGGTCGATGACGTTGAGGTCGGCCTTGTAGCCCACGGCGATGCGGCCGCGGTCGCCCAGCCCGGCGACACGGGCCGGCACCGACGTCAGCTCGCGAACGGCTTCGGCCACCGACAGCCGCCCCGACGCCCGGTCACGCACCCAATGGGTTAGCAGATACGTGGAATAGCTTGCGTCGCAAATCATTCCGTAGTGGGCGCCGCCGTCGCCGAGGCCCAGGACGACGTCGTCGCGGCGGATCAGTTCACCGATGGTGGTCAGCGAATTGGCCTGGAAGTTGGCCATCGCGCCGAGCAGGATCGCGTGGCCGTTGTCGTCGAGCAGCCGGTCGTAGGCCTCCTCGGCCGGGTCCACACCACGCGCCCGGGCTCGGGCCGCGATGCTGTTCGACGCGTCGGGCTCGTAGTCGGGCTCGTCGCCCAGCGGGAAGATCCAATCCCAGGCCTGCGCCAAATAGAACAACGGATTCAGCGCGGCCTCGGTCGGTTTGTCGGCCAGAATGCGGACCCGCACCTCCGGCCGGCGCATCTGCGCGACCCGCTCAGCTAGCGGCAACTCCGCGATCTCGCGATAGCTGGGATAGAGCATGAACGGGTTGACGGTCAGATCCAGGCCGATCATCAGCCCGATCGGCCGGGGCAGAACCTGCGCGGTGATATCGGCGCCGGCGCCGTTGGCCTTCTCCACCATCGTGATCGCGTCTTCCCACAGCGGATCACCGGAGTTGCCGACCACCAGCGTGAACGTCACCGGCAGGCCGGTGTCCCCGGCGGCGTCGAACACCTGCTGCAGCACTGGCTGATACCCGCCGGCCGGGATGTCCGGCACAAACTGGATCAGGCCGCCGCCGCCGTCGGCGATGCCGCGGGCGATCTCGAGGATTTCGTTCTGCCCGGCGTCGTAGCTGGGAATCTGTTGTCCGCCTTCGGTGCGGTGCGTCGCCAGCCGCGACGACGCGAACCCCAACGCGCCGAGCTCGACGGCTTCCTTGGCCAGCGCCCGCATCGTGGCCAGATCCTCGGCGGTGGCCGGTTCGCGGTCGGCGCCGCGCCGGCCCATCACGTAGACCCGTAACGGCGAGTGCGGCAGATAGGCCGCCACGTCGATATCGCGCCGGCCGGAGTCCAGGGCATCCATGAATTCGCCGAAGGTCTCCCACGTCCACGGCAGCCCGTCGGTCATCACGACACCGGGAATGTCCTCGACGCCGGCCATCACGTCGACCAGCACGTCGTGGTCTTCGGCGCGGCATGGCGCAAACCCCACCCCGCAGTTGCCCACGACCACCGTGGTCACACCGTGCGCCGACGACGGGTTGAGCCGGTCCGACCAGATCGCCTGACCGTCGTAGTGGGTGTGCAAATCGACGAACCCCGGCGTGACCAGCAGCCCGGTCGCGTCGATCTCCCGCTCGCCGGAACCGTCGAGGACGCCGACCGCCGCGATCACGCCGTCGCGCACCCCGACGTCGCCGACGTAGGGCTCACCTCCCAGCCCGTCGACGATGGTGCCGTGGCGGATGACGAGGTCGTAGGTCATCTAAATAATCTACGACCCTGTCGGTGGCCCATGCCAGGCTCTCTTCCATGATCGATCACTTCGGCATCAACTGCGCCGACTACGCCAAAGCTCAGCAGTTCTACGACCGGGTACTCGGCATCCTCGGCTACAGCCGGCAGATGGATTTCGGTGAAGCCATCGGCTACGGCCGCGACGGTCATCCGGCGTTTTGGATCGCCGAGGGCGCCGGGATGGGACCTAACCGCGAGATCCACGTTGCCTTCCAAGCCGCAGACACCGACGCGGTCACCGCGTTTTACGAGGCCGCGCTGGCCCTCGGCGCCGAGTCGTTGCATGCGCCGCGGCTATGGCCGGAGTATCACCCCGGTTACTTCGGTGCGTTCGTGCGTGACCCCGACGGCAACAACGTCGAGACGGTGTTCCACGGGGCGTAGCGTCGGCAGCATGGCCGAATCCGATGCCGCCGCCCAGGAATTGCTTCGCGACGCGTTCACCCGGTTGATCGAGCACGTCGACCAGATCACCGATGGGTTGACCGAAGAACAGTCCAGTTACCGGCAGAGCCCGAACGCCAACAGCATCGCGTGGATGGTCTGGCACAGCGCCCGGGTGCAGGACGCGCAGCTTGCCGACATCGCCGGCGTGGAGCAGGTCTGGACCCGCGACGGCTGGGTGGATCGGTTCGGACTGGATTTACCGCGCGACGACACGGGCTACGGGCACAGCCCGGAGGATGTGGCGAAAGTGCAGGCATCGCGCGACCTGTTGGCCGGCTACTACCACGCCGTGCACAAGCTGACGCTGGAGTACGTCGTCAGCGTCACCAGCGACGAGTTGGCCCGCGTCGTGGACACGAACTGGGATCCGCCGGTGACGGCGAGCATGCGACTGGTCAGCATCATCGACGATTGCGCCCAGCATCTAGGCCAGGCCGCCTACGTGCTCGGTGTCGCGCATCGGCGAACGTGATCGCCCGGGGCGAACTTGACACCTGTCGACCCACGTCAGAGCCCCGGCTAGCATGGCCGGTATGACCGCCACCACATCGCCAGCACCCACCCCTGAGTTCACCGGCACCGGCAGCGTCCGCAACCCCGCGACCGGCGCCGTGGCCGGTGAAGTGCAGTGGACCGATCCGGCCGACGTACCGGCGATCGCCGCGGAGCTGCGCGCCGCCCAACGCGAATGGGAGCAGCGCGGCGCCAAGGGGCGCGCCAAGGCGCTGGCCCGCTACGCGGTATGGCTGGGCGAGCACCGCGACGAGATCGAAGAGCTGTTGATCAAGGAAACCGGCAAGTCGGCGGTCGACGCGGCCCAAGAGGTGCCGCTGCTGATCATGATCCTGTCGTACGTCATCAAGATGATGGACAAGGCGCTCGCCCCCGAAACCCGGCCTGCGGCGCTGCCGTTCCTGGCGATCAAGAAAATCACGCTGCACTACCGGCCGCGTCCGGTGGTGGGGATCATCGCGCCGTGGAACTACCCGGTGGCCAATGCGCTGATGGACGGTATCGGCGCGCTGGCGGCGGGATGCGCGGTGCTGCTCAAGCCGTCCGAGCGCACCCCGCTGACCGCAGAGGTGCTGCGCCGTGGCTGGCGGGAGTCCGGTGCGCCCGACGTGTTTGCGCTGGCGCAGGGCGCCCGGGCGGTGTCCGAGGCCGTCATCGACAACGTCGATTACCTGCAGTTCACCGGTTCCAGCGCCACCGGCCGCAAGGTCATGGAGCGCGCGGCGCGCCGGTTGACACCGGTCAGCCTGGAATTGGGTGGCAAAGACCCGATGATCGTGTTGGAGGACGCCGACATCGACCTGGCCGCCCACGCCGCGGTGTGGGGCGCGATGTTCAACGCAGGCCAGACCTGTGTGTCGGTCGAGCGGGTCTACGTCCTCGAGGCGGTCTACGACAAGTTCGTCGACGCGGTGGTCCGCGACGTGAAGGCGCTGCAGGTGGGCGCCGGCGATGGGTTCACCTACGGTGCCCTGATCGACGAGGGGCAGCGGGCGGTCACCGAGCGCCACGTCGCCGAGGCCGTGGCTGCCGGCGCGCGTGCGCTGACCGGCGGGCAGCGCCCCGACGGTCCGGGCAGCTTCTATCCGCCCACGGTGCTGGTCGACGTCGACCACTCGATGAGCTGTATGACCGAGGAAACCTTCGGTCCCACGCTGCCGATCATGAAGGTGGGCACCGTCGAAGAAGCGATCCGGTTGGCCAACGACAGTGAATACGGGCTGAGCGCCTCGGTGTTCTCCAAAGATGCAGCACGCGCCAAAGAGATTGCACTGCAACTTGATTGCGGCGCAGTCAATATCAACGACGTGATCAGCAATCTGATGTGCACCACCGCTCCGATGGGCGGCTGGAAGGCGTCGGGCATCGGGGCGCGGTTTGGCGGTGCGGAGGGGTTGCGCAAGTACTGCCGGGTCGAAACGGTGGTCGCACCGCGCACCAACGTCGGCGCGGGCGGCAACTACTACCACAATTCGCTGAAGGCGCTGACCCGGATGAACCGGATGATGACCAAGATGGCGCTGGCAAGGCCGCGCCGCGCCGCGAAGCGGGGCTAGTGCGGTTCGCAGTCACGGCGCTGCTGTGGCTGCTGACCACGCTGGCGCTGGCGGTGGCGGTGCCGACGGCGTGGGCGCAGCACAACATCGTCAGCGCCGACGGGTATGCGGAGCTGGCCCGGGAGGCGGCGGGTGATCCGGCGTTGCAGGCCGCGGCGGCATCGCAACTGAGCGCCAGCGCAACGAAGCTGATCAGGGAGCACGGCTACCGCGTTGACCCGTCGCGGGTGCACGGTGTTGCCAGCGCCTACACCGCGGGCCCGTCGTTCCCTTCGGACTTCGCGCAGGCCAACCGGGCCGTGCACGCGTGGCTGTTCACTCGCCCCGCGGTCGGGTCCGACCCGTGGGTCATCGATCTGGCGCCGATGCTCGAAGACAGCGCTCTACAGCAGACGCTGTCCGACTACCACGTGCAGACGCCGTCGACGCTGACCGTCCCGGTGACGGTATCACCGCCAAAGACGTTGCAGCCGGGCAAACTACGTCCACTGGCGCGCTGGGGACCGTGGGTAAGCCTTGGCGCGGCGGTGCTCGCCGGGGTCTGCGCGGTGTTGACGTTGGTCGCCGCCCGCGGCCGTGGCCGGGCGCTGGCCAGCGTTGGTGTGTCGGCACTGTTGGTCGGCGCGGCCGGTTGGGCGGCCGTTGAGGTCGCCCGCCGCCGGATCGACGCTGCGCTCAACCACACCGCCGGCGACATGCGCCGCCTCGCCGAGGCCATGGTCGGGCACGCCGAAGCCAGCCTGCACGACTGGCTCAACCTGACATTGGCGGCAGGCGCCGCGCTGGCGGTGTGCGGCGTTGTCGTTGCGATGCTGGGCAGTTTGGGCAAACCGCGCGAGCACTAGCTCGTGCCCGGCGGCAGCATCTGAAAGCCGGTCAAAATCGTGTTTGCATCGCGCGTGAACGCCGGGTTGTCCGGATCAGCGGAGCCGACGGTGAGGGTGGTGGCGTAGGTTTTGCCACCGAAGACGCCCACTACGGCCAGCATGGTGGAGCGACGCGCCGGTATCTCGCCCATCGGCGGCGCGGTGTAGGTCACGCTTTCGGCGCGATACCCGCACCGTGTGGTCGGGGTCGTGACCAGATCAGTAGCCCCCAGTCCGGCGGTCAAGCCCCTCCGCTCGCCGTCAAGTACCTCCTGAGGGTCCGCGGAGCCGTCGGCGGTTTCCAGCGTGACCACGGCGTTGGGGGCGAATTTCTTGGCGATCAGGTCCCGGTTCACGATGGCGTACCGGACGATCTGCGAGTCGAACAGCGTCGTGCGTTCCCACCCCTGCGGTTGCGGTATCCGTAACTGCGGCTCGCCGGGAGAATGGGATTCGATTGACGTCATTGGCGCCGAAACACCTTCACACGGCCCGGTTTTGGCGCTTTCCGCGCCCGGCGACTTGACCGCCGAGCCGGAAACCAAAGTCGTACAGCCGACCAGCGTCGACAGCGCCGCTGTTGCCAGCGCCGCACGCGTTAGCCGTGTCCACCGCATATCCAACACTGACGCCTTCCTAGCTCAACGGCAACTTGGCAAAGATCTTCCCCGTCGGCTGGGGCGATCCGGTTCCCGGTTCGACGGTGAAGGCCAGCGCACTCGAATTCCCGAGGTCAGTCAACACCGCGGTGGTGGACGGCGTGACGGTTGCGGTGTTCATCGTTCCCGCCGAGACCGGGCCCTTATCGCCGATCAGCCACATCTGATACACGGTGCCCGGCGACGGCGGCGGCACGTTGTTCATCACCAACACGCCGGCGTTGCGGTCGCGGGAGAACACCACCGTCGCCGTCCCATTCTCGGCGAGCGGGCCCGACACTGTCCGCACGTCCGGTGCCGCCAGGATCTGCTCGGCGACCGTCGGGGAAGCAGGCGGTCGCAGCGCCACTCCCACCCCGAACGCCCCGAGGCCCACCACGATCGCCGCAGCAGCAGCCAAAGCAGCTGTGCGCCAACGAAAATAGCGGGGATTGACCGCCGCGAGCACCGCGGCCCGCAGCTGGTCCGGCGGCTCTGCGGCGGTCGTGGCCGACACCACGGCCATCGTCTCGCGCACTGCGCGCACCTCGTCGCGGAAGGCCTGCGCGACCGCTGCCGGTGCGGCGGCCAGCCGGCGGTCGATGTCAATCCGTTCCTCGTCGGAAATGGCGTGCAACGCATACGGCGTGGCCAGCTCGAGCAAGTCGAAGGTCGGTTCGGTCATGGCACACCCAGGCAATCACGCAGGCTGCGCAGCGCGTCGCGCATTCGGGACTTGATCGTCGAGAGGTTGGCCGACAACCGCCGGGACACCTCGAGGTAGGTCAGCCCGTCGTAATAGGCCATCTGAATGCACTGCCGCTGTGCGTCGGTCAGGCCGTCGAGGCACTCGCTCACTCGGCGGCGCTCGTCACTGGCGATCGCCGAATCGGCGACGACGTCGTTGGGCGGGTCGAGGTTCGCCGCGCCGTAACGTGACTCGCGCTGGCCGGCGGCCTGCTCGGAGCGCACCCGGTCAACGGCGCGCCGGTGCGCCATCGTCAACAGCCACGACAGCGCTGAGCCTTTGCCGGGGTCGTAACTGCCTGCGGTCCGCCACGCCTCGAGGTAGACCTCTTGGGTGGTCTCTTCGCTGTAGCCCGAATCGCGCAGTACGCGGACCACCAATCCGTACACCCGCGTTCTGGTGTGATCGTAAAAGGCGGCGAATGCGTCGGGGTCTCGACGGGCTACTCGGCGCAGTAATGCGTCGAGGTCGCTACTGAGCCGCGGCGGTCCGGTCATCGACCGGTAGCCTATCCTCTCCACCACGGCGGTCGGCATCTTCGGCCTATCCCGGCGGACGTGGGATGAAAAACGAAGTCCGTCGCTGGTATTCGTCGAAACCCGGGCGGCCGGCCATGTACTTCTCAGCCAGCCGGGCGCCGCTACCGTAGACCAGGAAATAGGTCATGAGCAGCGGGGAAAGCACGGTCGCCAATGACCACCAGCCGGTGATGGTGACCAGCCACAATCCCCACCACAGGCAGGCGTCGCCGAAGTAGTTGGGATGCCGCGTCCAGGCCCACAAGCCGCGGTCCATCACCTTTCCACGATGCGCGGGGTCGGCTTTGAACACATGGAGTTGGCGGTCTCCGACGGCTTCGAAGGCGACGCCGACCGTCCACAGCAGCACGCCGGCCACGGTGACAGGCAGCAACGGCCGGGGCGTGGGTCCGCTGACGGCCGACAGTTGTAAGGGCAATGCGACGAACCAGATGGCAAATCCTTGGAGTACGAAGACCTTACGCACGACTTGGCTCAGGGTGGCGCCGCGCAACAGGTCGGCGTAGCGGGGGTCCTCACCTTTGCCGGCCGACTTGCGGTGGATATGCCAGCTCAGCCGCGATCCCCACACCGCGACCAGTACCAGCACCAGCCACCTGCGTGGGGCGTCGCCGTCACCGAGAGCCGCCGCGACGACCGCGACAGCGATAAAGCCGATTCCCCAGGCGACGTCGACGACGTTGTAGCGGCCGATGCGTCGCCCGATCACCAAGGCGACCGCCTGGATCACCGCGATCGCCGCGATCGAAACACCGCAGACGACAGCAAACAACGTGAGGTTCATCGAGCATCTCCGCGCGCGAATGTCCACTGGTAGACGTTGAGGTACCCCGACCGGAATCCGGCCTCAGCGTAGGCTAGGTAGAACTCCCACATCCGGGCAAAGACCGCATCGAAGCCGATGTGTGACAAGGTAACTCGTCGCTGCATAAATCGTTCCCGCCACAGCCGCAACGTCTCGGCGTAATGCGGTCGCAGCGCCAGGTCATCGACGGTACGTAGATCGGTGTGACGAGCGGCGATTCGCCGTATCGCCTCGGCGGAGGGAATCAGCCCCCCGGGAAAGATGTACTTCTGAATCCAGGTATGTGTCCTGCGGGTCGCCAGCATCCGGTAGTGCGACATGGTGATCGCCTGTATGGCGGCCAGTCCGCTGGGGCTCAACAGCCGCTGCAGCGTTCGGAAGTAATCCGCCCAGGCGTGGTAGCCGATCGCTTCGATCATCTCCACCGACACCACCGCGTCATAGCGTCCATCGACATCGCGGTAGTCGCAGCGGTCGATCCGAACCCGGTCGGACGCACCAGCCAGGGCGACGCGTTTCTGCGCAAGTCGCTGCTGCTGCACCGACAAGGTCACCGAGCGAACCCGCGCGCCCCGCGCAGCCGCGCGGATGCATAACTCGCCCCAGCCGGTGCCGATCTCGAGCACGTGGCTGCCGGCCTGTACCCCGGCCGCATCGAGCAGCCGATCGATCTTGTGCCGCTGGGCGTCCGCCAGATCAGGCCACGATGCTGGTAGGCGGTCGAACAGGGCGCACGAGTAGGTCATGGTCTCGTCGAGGAATTCGCTGAACAGGTTGTTGGACAAATCGTAGTGGGCAGCGATGTTGCGCCGTGCTTGCTCGCGGGCGCTGTGCGGCGAACGAGGCTGGGCAGCAAGGGCAATCGGCCGTAGCCAGCGCAGCCCAGTCGGCACCAGCTCGTCCACCGACGCGGCGAAGACAGCCAGCACGTCGGTCAGGTTGTCGGTCTCCCACTCGCCGGCCATGTACGACTCGCCGAAACCGATCAGGCCGTGTCGTCCGATCCGCCGGGCCATCGCATCCGGTTGGTTGATCACCAGGGTTGGCGCCGTCGGGCCGCCGGCGTCGATCACCGCACCATCGGGGTAGACAAGTCTCAGCGGCAATCGTGTGGCCGCGCGGCGCAGCAACCGGTCGGCAATCACTGCCGATGCGGCGGCAAGAGGACCCGACGGCACGGTCGCCACGGCGGGCCACCGCGCGGAATCTATTGCGCCGGAGGCGGGTTGGTCGACGATACTCACCTCGGCACGACCGGTACTTTTCGCAACCACAACCTGATCCCTTGGATTCGGATGCGCAACGCGACCACCAGCGGAGCCAACGGCGATAGCAACTGCATCTGCGCGACGTGCCGCACGGTTGCCGGTTGCCGGGTTCCCCGCAACGTCGCGACGAACGCCGGTTCCCCGTCGCCGTGCAGCGTCACCACCACCTCTGCCCGCGTATCGGGGCGCGGGGCCAGCACCTGGTAGTGACCCGTCACCGGATTGAACGGCGACACATAAAACTTCTTGGCGACCTGCACCGGCGTATTCGCCGGGGGCAGCAGATAGGCGTGGCGCTTCCCGTAGGTGTTGTGCACTTCGGCGATCACATGACGCAGCGCGCCGTCGCGGTCATGACACCAGAAGACGCTGATCGGGTTGAACACGTAGCCCAGTACCCGTGCCTGCAGCAGCGCGGTCACCCGTCCGCCCGCCCGTGGCACGTGATGCTCGGTGAGGAAGGCGTCGACCCGCTCGCGCAGCGAGTCGCCAGGAGCGCCGGTGAAGTGGTCTTGAGCGTGGAACCGAGCGAACGGCCGCAGCCACCACGGCAGTGCCGGCAACTCGTCGATGTCGATATACCAGCTGTAGCTGCGGTATTCGAAAAAGTGACGCACCGGCGCCTGCCGGCTGTGGGTAATCGTCGTGCGGTAGATCGCCGGGGTCAGCACGCCGTCACCTGCTCGGTTCGTGCCGGCCGATCGGCGCCCAGCCGCCGAGCCGCCCGCAGCCCCGACGCCGCGCCGTCCTCGTGGAATCCCCACCCGTGGTAGGCGCCGGCGAACACCACCCGATCGTCATCGAGGGTAGGTAACAGTCGTTGCGCGGCAACAGATTCCGCGGTGTAGAGCGGATGGCTGTAGGTCATCTCGGCGATCACCGATCGCGGATCGACCCGGTCGTGGCCGCCGAGTGTGACCAGGAAACGGCGATCGGCGTCGATGCGCATTAACCTGCTGATGTCGTAGGTGACCACGACCGGGCTGCTGCCGGCGGTGATCAGGTAATTCCATGAGGCGCGGGCACGCCGATGCCGGGGGAGCACCGACTCGTCGGTGTGCAGTTGCGCGCGGTTGGTCGAATACGGAATCGACGCGAGGACGGCCCGCTCGTATGCCGATGGGTTGTCGAGCAGCAGCAGCGCCTGGTCGGGATGCACGGCGATGACCGCGGCGTCGAAAGTCCGCGGTGTCTGCGCGCCGGCCTGCACAAGCACCCCGTTGGGCAGCCGGCGCAGCGAGTGCACCGGAGTAGCGGTGCAGACCTCGTGCAGCCGAGACGCGATGGCCTGCACGTAGCGGTGCGAACCGCCGGTCACCGTGCGCCACGTCGGTGAGCCGAACACCGACAGCATGCCGTGGTGGCGCAAAAACACGAACAGGTAGCGGGCGGGGTAGCGCAGCGCGTCGTCGGCGCCGCAGGACCACACCGCCGCCACCAGCGGTGTGATGAAGTGCTCGACGAAGAACGCCGAGAAGCGGTGCCGGCGCAGGAAGTCGTCCAGCGTTTCCAGATCGTCGTCGTCGTCGCCGCTCAGTAGCCGCGTTGCGGCGCGGTGGAACCGAACGATCTCAGCGAGCATGAGCAGATAACGCGGTCGGGTGGCCTGCCGGCACGCGAACAGCCCGCTGACACCGAGGGCACCGGCGTATTCCAGGCCGGTGGCCTCGGCGCGCACCGACATCGACATCTCCGACTCCTGGGTCACCACACCGAGATCCGCGAACACCCGGCACAGCGTCGGGTAGGTGCGGTCGTTGTGCACCAGGAATGCGGAGTCGACGTTCACGATGGTGCCGTCGCCGCGGTCGACGTCATGGGTGTGCGCGTGGCCGCCCAGTCGGGTGTCCGCCTCATACAGCGTTACCCGGTCGCGTCCGGACAAGGCGTAGGCGGCGGTCAGACCGGCCACACCGCTGCCGATCACCGCCACCGAGCGCGCGGATGACTGCTGCACATCAGCTATTCGGAGAGGACCCGCAAAAGGTTGGCCGGGCCACCCATCCGTGATGGCCGTCACTCCGAATCAGAACTGTCCGACCCGTAAGCGGCGGCGCTGCCGCCTTGACGAAGGAGCCGAACCGGAATGAAGGACGTTGCGTCCAAGACACTCGCCATCGCTGTGGCAGCAATCGCTGTCCTGGGGTTCTCCGCGTGTGCCAACGACAAATCCGAGTCTGAGAAACAGACCACCATGACTCCGGTCACCAGTTCGGCGGCGAGCACCCCGAGTGCGATGGCGGATCCCGCAGCCGATCTGATCGGGTCTGGGTGTGCCGATTACGCGGCTTTGCACCCGACCGGACCGGCTTCGGTGGCCGGGATGGCGCAGGACCCGGTCGCGACGGCCGCGTCGAACAACCCGATGTTGAGCACGCTGACATCAGCGCTGTCGGGTCAGCTGAATCCCAACGTGAACCTGGTCGACACGCTCAACAACGGCCAGTACACGGTGTTCGCGCCGACGAACGCGGCATTCGACAAGCTGCCCGCCGCGACCATCGACGAGCTCAAGACCAACGCCGACAAGTTGACGAGCATCCTGACCTATCACGTGGTACAGGGTCAGCTCAGCCCGGCGAAGGTCGACGGCGCTCACAAGACCTTGCAGGGCGCTGAGGCCACGGCCACCGGCCAAGGCAACGACCTCAAGGTCAACGACGCGGGCCTGGTGTGCGGAGGGGTGCACACCGCCAACGCGACGGTGTACATGATCGACACGGTGCTGATGCCGCCCGGCCAGTGATGAACTAACACCGTTGCCAGGCAAGGCAGCTCGCACAGCGGGCTGCCTTGTCGTATTCAGCGGGCTTGTCAGGCAGCGAACTCGCCGGGTGAGAAAGCGATCCAACTCCGGCTTGGCTGCGAATACCGGACATGTTGACGCTTGCACTGATCGGGCTGGTCGGAGGTTTCGTGACCGGCATATCGCCGTGCATACTTCCCGTCCTGCCGGTGATCTTCTTCTCGGGCGCCCAGCGCAGCGGCGTCCCTGAGCCGGTGGGCTCCGGCGGCGGGGTTGCGGTTGCGGTCAAGCCAAAGCGCGTGTCTTTGCGGCCGTACTGGGTGATCGGCGGCCTGGTGTGCAGCTTCACCGCGGTCACTCTGGTCGGCTCGGCACTGCTGTCGCTGCTGCACCTGCCGCAGGACGCGATTCGCTGGGCCGCGCTGGTCGCGTTGGTGGTGATCGGGCTGGGCCTGATCTTCCCCCGGGTCGAGCAACTACTGGAACGGCCGTTCTCGCGCGTACCCCATATGCAGATCGCGCCCGGTGCAAACGGATTCGGTTTCGGGCTGGCGCTGGGGGTGCTCTATGTCCCGTGTGCCGGACCGGTTCTTGCCGCGATCGTCGTTGCCGGTGCCACCGCGTCGATCGGCTTGGATACCATCGTTCTCACCGCTACGTTCGCGGTGGGCGCCGCAACGCCCTTGTTGTTCTTCGCGCTGGCCGGTCAACGAGTGGTCGAGCGGGTCAGCGCATTTCGACGTCGCCAGCGCGAAATCCGCGTTGTGGCAGGCATCGTGACCATCCTGCTGGCGGTGGCGCTGGTGTTCAACCTCCCCGCAATGCTGCAGCGGGCGATCCCCGATTACACCGGCTCGCTGCAGAACCAGCTCGGCGGCGATGAACAGATTCGGGAAAGGCTTGGCGGCATCGTCACCGGCCAGAACAGGCAGCTGGACAATTGCACAAACGGCGCACCAGCGCTGCAGAACTGCGGCCCAGCGCCGGACATCAAAAACATTGCCGGGTGGCTGAATACAGCCGGCGATACTCCCATCGGGCTGTCCTCGCTGCGGGGCAGAGTGGTGCTCGTCGACTTCTGGGCGTATTCGTGCATCAACTGTCAACGCGCCATTCCGCACGTCCAGGGCTGGTATCAGACCTACCGGGACAAGGGGTTCGACGTGATCGGCGTACACACCCCCGAGTACGCGTTCGAAAAGGTCGCCGGCAATGTCAAAAAAGGCGCCGCCGATCTGGGCATCACGTACCCGATTGCACTGGACAACGGCTACTCCACCTGGACGAACTACCGCAACCGCTACTGGCCTGCCGAATATTTGATCGACGCCGGCGGCACTGTGCGGCACATCAAATTCGGCGAGGGCGACTACGGGGGCACCGAGAAACTGATCCGCCAGCTGCTCGCCGACGCCCACCCCGGTATCGCATTGCCCGCGCCGGTCGACGCGCCCGACACCACTCCGCCGCTCGGCCTGACTCCCGAGACGTATCTCGGAGTGGGCAAGGCGGTCAACTACGCCGGCGGTGGCGTCTACGACGAAGGCTCGGCGACATTCGCCTACCCGCCGACGCTGCCGAATGATTCCTTCGCTCTGCGGGGTTCGTGGGCGTTGGACTACCAGGGCGCGACGGCGCAGGGCGACGCTTCGGGCATCGAACTCAACTATTACGCCAAGAACGTCTACCTCGTGGTCGGCGGCACCGGTTCCGTCTCGGTGATCCGCGACGGCACATCGACCACCGTGCCGATCAGCGGACCGCCAACCTCGCATCAGCTCGTGGCGGGCAGCCAGGTGGCCCGCGGACAACTGGAAGTGCGTGCTAGCGCAGGACTACAGGTGTTTTCATTCACCTACGGCTAACCGACGATCCGCCGTGCCTACGGCTCCGAATACACAGTGACAGACCTGTCATAACAAAGGGAGCCCAAAGCATGAACAAGACGATTGCAGCAACTGGTTTCGCGGCGGCGGCCGCCGTCAGCCTGGCGGCGGTTACTGCCCCGACCGTGGCGGCGGCCGATCCGGTCGGCCCCGGATGCGCGGACTACGCGGCGCTGCATCCCGATGGTCCGGCATCGGTGCAGGGCATGTCGCAGGACCCAGTGGCGACAGCCGCGTCGAACAACCCAGAGCTCACGACTTTGACCGCAGCGGTATCGGGTCAACTCAATCCCAACGTCAACCTCGTCGACACGCTCAACAACGGTCAGTACACGGTGTTCGCGCCCACCGACGCCGCATTCAACAAGTTGCCGGCCTCCACCATCGACGAGCTGAAGACCAACTCCGGCATGTTGAAGAACATCCTGACCTACCACGTCGTGCAGGGCCAGCTGAGTCCGACGAAAGTTGTTGGCGCCCAGAAGACTCTGCAAGGCGACACCGTGAGTGTGACCGGTCAGGGCAACGATCTCAGATTCAACAACGCGGGTCTGGTCTGCGGTGGCGTACCCACCGCTAACGCGCAGGTGTACATGATCGACACCGTCCTGATGCCACCCAGCCAGTAGCTCACGGCGTGATGACGTGCGACGGGTCGGGCCGTAGGTCCGGCGGGGCCTGGCTGTAGTCGCCGAACGGCCCGTCGCGACGCTCGATGGCGGCGCGCACCCCGTCGGTGGCGGCGGTCTGGATGAACTCCAGCGCGTCGGGAGTGTTGCGCATCAGGCCGTCGAGGATGCCGCCGAGCGTCTGCGTCGACGCCAGACCCATGTTCTCGTAGGCCTGGTTGACAATGAGCTTCTGAGCTCGTAACTGCGACAACGGGATTCGCGCCAACTCAGCCGCGATTTCGGCGACGCGGGCCTCCAGCCGCTCGAACGGCACCGCCTCGTTGATCAGCTCGACCTCGGCGGCCTGCACACCGGTCAGCGGCCGGCCGGTCAGCGAATGCCACTTGACCTTGGCCAAACTGAGCCGATAAAGCCACATGCCGGTCAGGTATGCGCCCCACATCCGGCTGTACGGGGTGCCGATCACGGCGTCCTCACTGGCGATGACGAGGTCGGCGCACAGCGCGTAATCGCTGGCTCCGCCGACGCACCAGCCGTGCACCTGCGCGATCACCGGTTTGGACGCCCGCCAGATCGCCATGAATTTCTGGGTCGGCCCGGTTTCGCGGGCGCTGACCATCGCGAAATCCTTGCCCGGATCCCATCGGCCGTCGGTCATCATGGTTTCGCCCCAGTGTTGGAAGCCGCCACCGAAGTCGTAACCGCCGGAGAACGCCCGCCCGGCACCGCGCAACACGATCACTTTGATCTCCTGGTCGCGTTCGGCCAGGCCGACCGCGGCCTCGATCTCGTCGGGCATCGGCGGGACGATGGTGTTGAGTTGCTCGGGCCGGTTCAAGGTGATGGTGGCGACCGGACCGGCCGTCGTGTACAGCAGTGTTTGGAATTCAGGTGTGGGCATCGCTCAAGCGAAGTCGTTCCTAGAGTGCGTGTCCAGCGGGCCGCGCCGATGGCCGCTTGTTCAACGAGCGTGAAGTTGAGTTCACGCTCGAGCGCCAGAGTGAACCCAGCTTCACGCTCGGCGGACTTCGACTCTTACCACGCCCTTAAAAGTCATACTATTTCCTTAACTTTGCACTAGGTAGCTGAGCGTGAATCGGTTCGATGTGGCGATCGTCGGCTCTCGATGTGCGAGCTCCCCGCTGGCGACGCTGCTGGACCGGCATCGCCTGCTCGACGGAATTCTGGCAGCCGGTGCGGTGCCGCTCGATCGACTCACCTTGATCAACGACGACGTCCGAATCGACGCGACGGTCGATCGGCAGGTGGCTGGAGCGACGGTAACACTGTCGTCGGGCAAGATGTCCTGCGTGGAGCCGGACACTCGCTGGCATCGGCTGCAACGGCTGCTGATGCGAATGTTGTCGCTACGCACCATCGTCTTCATCGCCGCGCTCTCGGTGGTGATCCTGGTTTTGACCCTTGGCGCCTGGGTGTGGATCGGCGTGACCAACGATCAACACAACCAGCTGGACCGCCGACTGGACTCGGTAAGCAGCCTGGGCGACATCAGCACGCTGCTGAGCAACCCCGACGGCGACCAGCCGACGCCGAGCGGCGATCTGGTGCGCACCGCGCGCATCGGGCCCGCGACCGTATCGGTGCCCAGCGACATCGTGTTGCCAAAACTGGACAACGGCTATGCCGATACCACCATCAACGGCGTCGAATATCGGGTTCGCACGTTCACCGCCGGCCACGCCTCGATTGCGCTCGGCGCCCCGTTGGCCGAAGCTCAGAACCGAATCAACGAACTGCATCTGCGGGTTTTGTTGATCTGCGGCGGCGTCATCGTCGGCACGGTTCTCGTCGGCTGGGTGATCTCGCTGATCATGGTTAATCCGTTCCGGCTGCTGGCCCAGCAGGCGCGAGCCATCAACGCGCAGTCCAAACCCGACGAAGTCCAGGTCCGTGGCGTGCAGGAGGCGGTGGAAATCGCCGAGGCGGTCGAGGGAATGCTGGCCCGCATCGGCAACGAGCAGCAACGCACCAAAGCCGCCTTGGAATCCGCGCGTGACTTCGCCGCAGTGGCCTCCCATGAGCTGCGCACGCCGTTGACCGCCATGCGCACCAACTTGGAGGTGCTGTCGACCCTCGAGTTGCCCGCCGAGCAGCGCAAAGAAGTCGTCGGCGACGTCATCCGCACCCAAGGCAGGATCGAGGCGACATTGTCGGCGCTCGAACGGCTGGCCCAAAGTGAACTGACCACTGTCGACGATTTCGTCCCGTTCGACATCACCGAACTGCTGGATCGCGCCGCGCACGACGCGGTCCGGGTTTATCCCGACCTGGATGTGTCGCTGGTGCCCTCGCCGACTGTGCTGATGGTGGGGCTGCCGGTCGGGCTGCGGCTGGTGGTCGATAATGCGATCGCCAACGCGGTCAAGCACGGTGGCGCCACCGAAATCCTGCTCAGCGCAACCAGTTCCGCCTATGGCGTGGAACTTGCGATCGACGACAACGGCAGTGGTGTGCCCGAAGAAGAACGGGCCGCGGTCTTCGAACGGTTCTCCCGCGGGTCGACGGCGTCGCGGTCGGGTTCGGGCCTGGGGCTGGCGCTGGTTGCCCAGCAGGCCGAATTGCACGGCGGCAGCGCGGCGTTGGAGACCAGCTCGCTGGGCGGAGCGCGTCTGGTGCTGCGGCTGCCCGGAACGCACGACAACTAGGGCGGCCTGTTGTCGCAGTTGTCGGCGGCAGGGGAGCGGCGTCGCCGGCGTTTGATCAGCCACCGGATGGACACGGCGATCACGGCAGCGGCCAACGCCGCCAAAAAGTACTTTTCGTAGTGCTGGAATTCGGTGTAAATCGCGGTGATGTGGTCGCCGGCCACATAGCCGACGAGAACCCAGAGGCTGACCCACGCGATGGCGCCCAGCACGTTGTAGGCCAGAAAGCGCCACCAGCGCATGTGCGCCAGGCCGGCCACCACTCCGTTGGCCTGCCGCAGTCCATCGATGAACCGGGCGACCGGTACGACGACGTTGCCGTGTTTGGCGAAGAACCGCTCGGCCGTGGCGAGCCGGTCCTCAGTCAGGAATACGTAGCGACCGAAGCGCAGTACCAACGGCCGGCCGGCGAAATGACCGATGGCATAGCCGATGTTGTCACCGGCGACGGCAGCCACCAATCCCAACGCCAGCACGACGGCCAGGTTCAGCTGGCCGGCTCCGGCGTAGATGCCGGCGGCGATCAACACGGTTTGGCCGGGAGCCGGAATGCCGAAGCCCTCCACGCCGACCAGAGCCACTACTGCTGCATAGCCGTGACGGTCCAGGATGGGGGCCAGCGATTGCAGGATCCCGGGTAGCTGCGCAGACATCGACATAAGAGTGCCCGCAAAGCCGTGCTATTAGACGTCAACCTCAACGCGCCAGCATCCGCCACAGGAATGCGAAGCTCAGCGCGGACTTGAACGCGGTCTGGGCGTTGTCGGCCGCGCCGGCGTGGCCGCCCTCGATGTTTTCGTAGTACCAGACCCGGTGTCCGGCCGCTTCCAGCGCGGCGGTCATCTTGCGGGCATGCCCCGGATGCACCCGATCGTCGCGGGTCGACGTGGTGATCAGCACCGGCGGGTACTGCCGATCCGACGAAATATGGTGATACGGCGAGTATTTCGAGATGAACTCCCAGTCCGCGGGATCGTCGGGATCGCCGTATTCGGCCACCCAGGACGCCCCGGCCAGAAGTAGGTGGTAGCGCCGCATGTCTAGCAGCGGCACCTGGCACACCAGCGCGCCGAACAACTGCGGATATTGGGTCAACATGATCCCCATCAGCAGCCCGCCGTTGCTGCCGCCCTGCGCGCCCAGTTGCGGCACCGTGGTGATCCCGCGGTCCACCAGATCGGCTGCCACCGCCGCGAAATCCTCGGCCACCTTGTGCCGGCCTGCGCGCATCGCCTGGGTGTGCCAGCCCGGACCGTACTCGCCGCCGCCGCGGATGTTGGCCAGCACATAGGTGCCGCCGCGGGCCAGCCACAGCCGGCCCAGCACCCCGTCGTATCCGGGGGTGCGGGCCACTTCGAAACCGCCGTAGCCACCCAGCAGGGTGGGCCCCTTCGCCTCGGCGGGCCGCACCACGAAGTAGGGGATCGACGTGCCGTCCCGCGACGACACGAAATGCTGGGTGACAGTGAGGTTCTCGGCATCGAAAAAGGCCGGGGCGGACTTGATCTCACGCAGCGGTCCGTCGACGGGTCCGTGCAGCAACCGCGACGGGGTATCGAATCCGCTGGAGTCCAAAAAGATCTCGTCACCGATGTCGTCGGCCGCCGCGATCACGGTGTTGGTGTTGGCCGGCACGTCGGTGACCGGACGGCGCTCCCAACTGCCCGGAGTGGCGATTTCGACGCGACTGGCCACATCGGCCAGCGTGACGATCACCAGCCGATCACGCGTCCACGCGTAGTGGTGCAGGCTGGTGTGCTCGTCGGGCTCGAACACCACCCGCAACTGGGCTGTGCCCGCGAGAAATTCGTCGTAGTCGGCGGCCAGCAGCGAGCCCGCGACATACGAGGCGCTGCCGGTCAACCAGTCAGTGCGCAACTCGATCAACAGCCATTGCCGGTGCACCGACACCGTCGCGTCGGTGGGGGCGTCGATGCGGATCAACTCGCAACCATCCGGGGAGCCGCGCAGTTCGTAGACCTCGTCGTTGAAGAAGTCGATGGCGCGGTTGACGAAGGTGCGCTCGAAACCCGGTGTGCGGTCGGCTCCCGCCGACACGGTGACGTCTTCGCGTGATCCCTCGAAGACGGTCTCGGCAGCCGTCAGTGGCGTGCCGCGGCGCCATCGCTTGACGACCCGCGGATAGCCGGATTCGGTCAACGAGTCACCACCAAAGTCGGTGCCCACCAGCAGAATCTCCGGCTCAAGCCAGCTGACTTGCGACTTGGCTTCCGGCAACTCGAACCCGCCGGCAACGAATTCGCGTGCCGCCATGTCGAATTCACGAACGATCGCCGCGTCGGAGCCGCCGCGCGACAGTCCGACCAGGGCGCGGGTGTGGTCGGGTTCGATGACCTGCGCGCCGGCCCACACCCAGTTCTCGTCGTCGGCGCGGGCCAGTTCGTCGACATCGATCAGCACATCCCATTCGGGGGTGTCGCTGCGGTAACTGTCCAAGGTGGTGCGCCGCCACAGACCGCGGGGGTTGGCGGCGTCGCGCCAGAAGTTGTACAGGTATTCGCCGCGGCGCCGCACATAGGGGATGCGGGCATCGGTGTCGAGCACCTCGAGAGCCTCGGCGCGCATCTGCTCGAACTGCGCACCGGAAAACTCGTCGACGGTCGGTTCGTTGCGAGCGCGCACCCAGTCCAGCGCGTCGTCGCCGGCGATGTCCTCCAGCCACAGATAGGGGTCGTCCAACTCCTGAGGCATGTGCGCGGCTCCTCCTCATCGCGCTCGCGCTCTGCATCGTCGCCGCGCGAGCAAGGCATGGAAGTCATTGTGACCGCAGCGGTACTGTGAGCTGTGTAACACCGTGACACGAGGAGTTGATCCGATGACCGTCTACGCACGTCCGGGTTCTGCAGACGCGCTGATGAGCTTTGAATCCCGGTATGACAACTTCATCGGGGGCGAGTGGGTGGCGCCGGCGGCGGGCCGGTATTTCGAGAACCCGACGCCGGTGACCGGTCAGTCCTTCTGCGAGGTGCCCCGCTCCGACGAAACCGACATCGACAAGGCCCTCGACGCCGCGCACGGTGCCGCGCCGGCGTGGGGTAAGACCGCCCCTGCGCAGCGCGCCGCGATCCTGGCCAAGATCGCCGACCGCATCGACGCCCATCGAGAGGACCTGGCGCTGGCGGAAGCCTGGGACAACGGCAAACCCATCCGGGAGGCGCTCAGTGCCGATATCCCGTTGGCCGCCGACCATTTCCGGTACTTCGCCGCCGCGATTCGGGCGCAGGAAGGTTCGCTGTCGCAGATCGACGACGACACCGTCGCCTACCACTTCCACGAGCCACTGGGCGTGGTCGGACAGATCATTCCGTGGAACTTCCCGATCCTGATGGGCGCCTGGAAACTGGCGCCGGCGCTGGCCGCCGGCAACACCGTGGTGCTCAAACCGGCCGAGCAGACCCCGGCCTCCATCCTCTACCTGATGAGCCTGATCGGTGACCTGTTGCCGCCGGGAGTGGTCAACGTGGTCAACGGATTCGGCGCCGAGGCAGGCAAGCCGTTGGCGTCGAGCGACCGGATCGCCAAGATCGCGTTCACCGGGGAGACCACCACCGGGCGACTGATCATGCAATACGCCAGCCAGAACCTAATCCCGGTCACCCTGGAGCTCGGCGGCAAGAGCCCCAACGTCTTTTTCTCCGACGTGATGGCGGCCAACGACGACTTCCAGGACAAAGCGCTGGAGGGGTTCACCATGTTCGCCCTCAACCAGGGCGAGGTATGCACCTGCCCGTCGCGCAGCCTGGTCCAGGCCGACATCTACGACGAGTTCCTGGAGCTCGCGGCGATCCGCACCAAGGCGGTGCGGCAGGGCGACCCGCTGGACACCGAGACCATGCTGGGCTCGCAGGCGTCCAACGACCAGTTGGAAAAGATCTTGTCCTACATCGAGATCGGCAAGGACGAAGGCGCCAAAGTCGTCACCGGCGGCGAACGCGCCGAGCTGGGCGGTGACCTGTCGGGCGGCTACTACATGCAGCCGACGATCTTCTCCGGCCACAACAAGATGCGGATCTTCCAGGAAGAGATTTTCGGGCCGGTGGTTGCGGTCACGTCATTCACCGACTACGCCGACGCGATGGGCATTGCCAACGACACCCTCTACGGCCTGGGTGCCGGCGTGTGGAGCCGCGACGGCAACACCGCCTACCGCGCCGGCCGCGACATCAAAGCCGGCCGGGTGTGGGTCAACTGCTATCACGTGTATCCACCGCATGCGGCGTTCGGCGGTTACAAGCAATCCGGCTTCGGCCGGGAGTGTCACAAGATGGCCCTCGAGCATTACCAGCAGACCAAGAACCTGATGGTGTCCTACTCGGACAAGGCGCTCGGCTTCTTCTGATGACGGCCCGCGTGGTGATCACCGCAGCCGCCGCCGATTTGCTGGGCCAGCTGATCGAGCGGCACGGCGCGGTGATGTTCCACCAGTCCGGCGGCTGCTGCGACGGGTCGTCGCCGATGTGTTATCCCGACGGGGATTTCATCGTCGGCGACCGCGACGTGTTGTTGGGCCTGCTTGACGTGGGGGACGGAGTGCCGGTGTGGATCTCCGGCCCGCAGTTTCAGGCCTGGAAGCACACCCAGCTCGTCATCGACGTGGTGCGCGGCCGCGGCGGCGGGTTCAGCCTGGAAGCCCCCGAGGGAATGCGATTCCTGTCTCGGGGGCGTGCCTTCACCGACGCCGAAAACACCGAGCTGGCGGCCGCGGCGGTGCTCACCGGCGCCGACTACGCCCGCGGTCAGCGGCCGCCGGAGCGCAGCCCGGTGGTCGCCGAGGCCACTGACGCATGCTCAATACCGAGCGGACGCGCCGGACCGGTACCGCGGTAGCCACCAGCCACGGCAGTACCGTGGGAAGGCATGATCCCACTACCCCGTCCATGGCTGCTGACCAGCGCGATGCTGGTCGGCACCGCGCTCGGATTGGTGGCCGGTATCGCGGCGACGGTTGTGGTTCGGACACCGGTCCGGCCCGATGTCGTCATCGGTTTGGTGCTCGGGGTGCCCACCGTGATCGGACTGCCGATGATCCTGCTCTCCAGACGACGCTGGGTCACGGCAGTGGGCGCGTGCGCGTTGGCGCTGGCGCCCGGCTGGTTTGGTGCGCTCGTCGCAATTGAGGTGGTGATGGCTTCTGCCTGACCAAGACCCGGACGGCCGCGAATCGCTGCCGCAGACCGAACCGTACGTGCCGACCTTCGACACCGGCGCGCAACCTCAAGCCACCGAACCGCAGACGTCGGGTCGGCCGCGCCGACGGTGGCGACGAAAGCCCAAACCCGCCGCACCGGACCCCTCACCGGCGGAGCCCACGACACAGCTGCCGCCAGCCGGGCCGAGGACCGAGCTGGGCGCAGAGGACGCGCCGTCGATCGAGGCCATTCCGGTGCCGTCGACCGGCGCACCCGCCGCGCCGCCCGCCGAGGTCGCGTCGGAGCCGATTCCGCCCGCCGCACACTCCGTGACGGTGCCCGGCCGCTACTACTACCTGAAGTGGTGGCAGTTGGTCCTGGTGATCGCCGCGGTGTGGATCCCGGCAGCGGTGATCGGCGTGGCCTTGTTCTCCTGGTGGTACTCCCTGCCCGACAAAGCACCCGCGGTGTTCGTCGTGCTGATCTACGTCGTGGTGTGCACGGTCGTCGGGTTGATGATGGCGATGGTGCAGAGCAGACCGCTGGTTTCGGCGTTGGCGATTGCGGTGATGACGGCCGTGTTCGCCTCGGCTGCGGCCGCATCCCCGCTTTACGGTCACTACTACTGTCAGGTGCATCACCAACAGGGCGGCCACTGCCTGGCCGGGATCATCCCGTACTGACGGTCGATAGCCGGCGGCCCGTTAGTGTGGTGCCGTGACTTCTCACTATGACGTCGTCGTCCTCGGAGCCGGCCCCGGCGGTTACGTCGCCGCGATCCGCGCCGCCCAGCTGGGCCTGAACACCGCAATCGTCGAACCCAAATACTGGGGCGGAGTCTGCCTCAACGTCGGCTGCATCCCGTCCAAATCGTTGCTGCGCAACGCCGAACTCGCCCACATCTTCACCAAAGAGGCCAAGACCTTCGGGATCAGCGGCGAGGCCAGCTTCGACTACGGCATCGCCTACGACCGCAGCCGCAAGGTCGCCGAGGGCCGGGTCGCCGGTGTGCACTTCCTGATGAAGAAGAACAAGATCACCGAGATCCACGGCTACGGCAGGTTCACCGACGCCAACACGCTGTCGGTCGAACTCAACGACGGCGGAACCGAAGAGGTCACCTTCGACAACGCAATCATCGCCACCGGCAGCAGCACTCGGCTGGTACCCGGCACGTCGCTGAGCCAGAACGTCGTCACCTACGAAGAGCAGATCCTGTCCCGCGAGCTGCCGGCGTCGATCGTCATCGCCGGCGCCGGGGCCATCGGCATGGAGTTCGGCTACGTGTTGGCCAACTACGGCGTCGACGTCACCATCGTCGAATTCCTGCCGCGGGCCCTGCCCAACGAAGACGCGGATGTGTCCAAGGAGATCGAGAAGCAGTTCAAGAAGCTGGGTGTCAAGATGCGCACCGGCACCAAGGTGGAGTCGATCGCCGACGACGGATCACAGGTGACGGTCACGGTCAGCAAGGACGGCAACACAGAGGAACTCAAGGCCGATAAGGTGTTGCAGGCCATCGGCTTTGTACCCAATGTGGAGGGCTACGGCCTGGACGCGGCCGGGGTGGCGCTGACCGAGCGCGAAGCGATCGGCATCAACGACTACATGCGAACCTCGGTGTCGCATATCTATGCCATCGGTGACGTCACCGGACTGCTGCAACTGGCGCACGTCGCCGAGGCGCAAGGCGTTGTCGCTGCCGAAACCATCGCCGGCGCAGAAACTTTGGCGCTTGGCGACTATCGGATGTTGCCGCGCGCAACGTTCTGCCAACCGCAGGTGGCCAGCTTCGGGCTCACCGAGCAGCAGGCCCGCGACGAAGGGTATGACGTCAAGGTCGCCAAGTTCCCGTTCACCGCTAACGGCAAGGCACACGGGCTCGGCGATCCCAGCGGGTTCGTCAAACTGGTCGCCGACGGGAAATACGGCGAGCTGCTCGGCGGACACCTGATCGGCCACGACGTGTCGGAGTTGCTGCCCGAACTCACGTTGGCGCAGAAGTGGGATCTGACCGCAACTGAGTTGGCGCGCAACGTGCATACGCATCCGACGATGTCCGAGGCGCTGCAGGAATGCTTCCACGGCTTGACCGGGCACATGATCAACTTCTAGGACAGTGGGTACCGAGTCGGTGTGGGGTGTGGCTGGCGGCGCGGTCGTCGGCTACATCGCGTGGTTGGTGGCGATGTCGGTGGGCAACGCCGTCACCACGGTGAGCCGCTGGAGCCTGGCCGCGTTGGGACTCTCTGTGCTGCTGGCGATCTGGGCTGTGCTGTGGGGGCGACGGCAACGACGGCGGCGCAACTACCCGCTGGCCGCCTTTGTGTTCGGCTTACCGATTCTTCCGGTGGTGCTGTCCCTGGCGGTACTGGCCGCCACCTACCTGTGACGCGTCGCTAAGAGTGGCCTATTCCGGGTGGTCCAGCGGGATCGCCAGGGCCGACATCGTCGCGGCCAGGCCGTCGTATTGTGCTGCCAGCAAGCAGAATTCGATCAATTGGCGTCGATCGAGGTGAGCGGATAACTGCTGCCACACCTCGTCGCTGATCGTGCGGTTGACGATGAAATCGTCGGTGGCGCGCAGCAGCGCCTGCTGTCGATCGGTGAGGCCCTCGGATGCTTCGGGCCAGCCGAAGATGGCGTCCTGAGTTTGTGCGTCGAGCCCGCGTCGGCGTGCGATCGGACGGTGGTGCTGCAGCTCGTATTCGCATGCGCGTAGATGCGCGACTCGCAGGATCACCAACTCGGTGTCTACTGCGGGCAGCCGGCCACGTAGCAGGCGGGCCCCGTAAAACGCCCATGCCCAGAAGAGCAGCCGCCGCTGACCCAGGGTCGTGAACAGATGAAACTCCGGTGCCCGAACCGTGCGCGCGCCCAGCTTCGCCAACACCCAGTTGATCGGGCCCAATTCGCGGAACCGCCCCGACGGGATACGACCTACCTCGGTGCTCATGCGCCGCTCCTCGTCATCGCTTCGTCCCCAGCTTCGCGGGTGCCCACTGCATCGTCGCCGGCGCTGCTCATGGTTGCTTCACCAGATAGGGCGACACCGTGCTGCGGTGCTCGTCGAGGTCCAGTGCGCGGCCCAGCGCGGGGAACGCCCGCTGGGGGCAGTTGTCGCGCTCGCAAACCCGACAGCCCGCGCCGATCGGTGTGGCGACATCCCCCGACAAGTCGAGTCCTTCCGAGTAGACGAGCCGGTGGGCATGCCGCAGTTCGCAGCCCAGGCCGATCGCGAAGGTCTTACCGGGCTGACCATACCGTGCGGCGCGCCGCTCCACCGTGCGGGCCACCCACATGTAGTTGCGGCCATCGGGCATCTGAGCGATTTGCACCAAAATCTTGCCGGGATTGGCGAACGTCTCGTAGACATTCCACAGCGGACAGGTCCCGCCGCTGGACGAAAAGTGAAAGCCGGTGGCCGACTGGCGCTTTGACATGTTTCCGGCGCGGTCGACTCGCACGAAGGAGAACGGCACGCCACGCATCGACGGCCGCTGCAGGGTGGACAAGCGGTGCCCGATGGTCTCGTAGCTGACGCGGTAGAACGACGAGAGCCGCTCGATGTCGTAGCGGAAATTCTCGGCGCTGTCGTGAAACTGGCGGTAGGGCAGCACCGTAGCCGCGGCGAAGTAGTTGGCCAGGCCCAGCCGAGCCAGCTTGCGTGACTCCTCACTGGTGAACTTGCCGTCGGTGACCATGGTGTCGATGAGGTCGCCGAACTCCAGATACGCCAATTCGGCGGCCATCTTGAACACTCGCTGCCCGTACGACAGGTGGTTGCTGATATCCAACGTCTTGGCCTTCGGGTCATAGCGGTGCAGTACCGCCTCGCCCAGATCAATACGTCGGTTGATGTGCACACCGTGCACGTCGGTGAGCCGGTTGGCCAGCTCGACAGCCAGCTCCCCGCGGTGCATCCGCATCCGCACGGTGAGATCCTCTGCCGCGGCGTCTAACTCGTGCAGGTAGTTCTGGCGTTGGTAGAAGTAGTCACGCACCTCTTCGTGCGGCATGGTGATCGACCCACTGCCGCTGCCGTCGGAGAACCGTTCTTCGGTGGCCGCGGCCAGCTGCGCGGTGGTGATCCGGTAGCGGCGGTGCAGGTTGACCATCGCGCGGGCTAATCCCGGGTGGGCACCGACCATGTCGGCCAACTCGGGCAGGTCGACGTCGATGTCGAGGTCGCGGTCCAAGGTCACCTCGCGCAGCTCGGCCACCAGCCGGGTGTCGTCCTGGGAGGCGAAAAACGTGGCGTCGACCCCGAAGACCTCGGTGATGCGCAGCAACACCGCGACGGTCAGTGGCCGGACATCGTGCTCGATCTGGTTGAGGTAACTGGGCGAGATCTCCAGCATCTGGGCCAGGGCGGCCTGGCTGAACCCACGTTCGCTGCGCAACTGGCGAACACGCGAGCCGACGAACGTCTTAGACACCCGACCAGGCTACCGGTTTGTGAAGGCGAGGTTCGCAGACTTGGCAGTCCCGATCGGATTGGCGCGTTGCCGTGCTGGTTTGGCATGATTTGCTGAGGGTGGGGAGCGATCGGGGAGTAAATCGTGAGCCTGGACAAAACGCTGATGCCGGTGCCGGATGGGCACCCCGACGTGTTCGACCTCGAATGGCCGCTCCGTGTTGCCGACATCGACCGCGAGGGTCGGCTGCGCTTCGACGCCGCAGCCCGGCACATCCAGGACATCGGCCAGGACCACCTGCGGGAACTGGGCTTCGAAGAGACCCACCCGTTGTGGATAGTCCGGCGCACCATGGTGGACCTGATTCGCCCGGTGGAGTTCCAGGACATGCTGCGCATGCGCCGGTGGTGTTCGGGCACGTCCAATCGGTGGTGTGAGATGCGGGTCCGCATCGACGGCCGCAAGGGCGGGCTGATGGAATCCGAGGCCTTCTGGATCAACATCAACCGGGAAACCCAAGGCCCGGCGCGGATTGCCGACGATTTCATCGCGGGCTTGCGGCGCACGACCAGCGTCGACCGACTGCGGTGGAAGGCGTATCTGACCGCCGGGAACCGGGAGGACGCCGTGGAGATCCACGAGTATCCGGTCCGGGTCACCGACATCGACCTGTTCAACCACATGAACAACTCGGTGTACTGGGGTGTGATCGAGGACTACCTGTCGTCGCACCTGGACATGCTGAAGGCGCCGTTGCGGGTGGCCATCGAGCACGACGCCCCGGTCTCACTGGGCGACAAGCTGGAGATCATCTCGCACATCCATCCGCCGGGTTCCACCGAGAAATTCGGTACCGGCCTGGTGGATCGCACTGTTACAACGCTCACATACGCCGTCGGCGACGAGACCAAAGCCGTCGCCGCGCTCTTCGCGCTGTAACCACCCGCCGGGCCCGGCCTGTTCGGCAAACATGGGCATTGACCTGCGCAATCGTGTTACTGACCGGTAACCACTGAACCGGTTCAGAAAACTCCAACCTTCGCAAGGTTTGCAAATCCGTGGAAAGTCCTAGCCAAAGTTGGCAACTTAAACCGGTGGACCTGCGGAGCTAAGTTGTGCCATCTTCGATTTAGCAAACCAGTGAAGCCGCTGCGGAGTTAACAAGCCTGGAAACCACTCGGGTCTGTCGCGGCGGTGACGAACCTCAAGGAGCACCTCAATGTCGACCGTTGGCACGCCGAAGAGCGCCGAGCAAATCCAGCACGACTGGGACACCAACCCGCGGTGGAAGGACGTCACCCGCACCTACAGCGCCGAGGACGTGGTGGCGTTGCAGGGCCACGTCGTCGAGGAGAACACGCTGGCCCGCCGGGGCGCCGAGGTGCTCTGGGAGCAGCTGCACGACCTGGAGTACATCAACGCGCTGGGCGCGCTCACCGGCAACATGGCCGTCCAGCAGGTTCGCGCGGGCCTGAAGGCCATCTACCTGTCCGGTTGGCAGGTCGCCGGTGACGCGAACCTGTCCGGCCACACCTACCCCGACCAGAGCCTGTACCCGGCCAACTCGGTGCCGCAGGTGGTGCGCCGGATCAACAACGCGTTGCTGCGCGCCGACCAGATCGCCAAGGTCGAGGGCGACACGTCGGTGAAGAACTGGCTGGCGCCGATCGTCGCCGACGGCGAGGCCGGCTTCGGCGGCGCGCTCAACGTCTTCGAGCTGCAGAAGGCGATGATCGCTGCCGGTGTCGCGGGCTCGCACTGGGAGGACCAGCTGGCGTCGGAGAAGAAGTGCGGCCACCTCGGCGGCAAGGTGCTGATCCCGACTCAGCAGCACATCCGCACGCTGACCTCGGCCCGGCTGGCTGCCGACGTGTGCGACGTGCCCACCGTGGTCATCGCCCGCACCGACGCCGAGGCGGCGACGCTGATCACCTCCGACGTCGACGAGCGCGACCAGCCGTTCATCACCGGTGAGCGCACCCGCGAGGGCTTCTACCGCACCCGCAACGGCATCGACCCGTGCATCGCCCGGGCCAAGGCCTACGCGCCGTTCGCGGACCTGATCTGGATGGAGACCGGCACACCGGACCTCGAGCTGGCCCGCAAGTTCTCCGAGTCGGTCAAGGCGGAGTTCCCCGACCAGATGCTGGCCTACAACTGCTCGCCGTCGTTCAACTGGAAGAAGCACCTCGACGATGCGACCATCGCCAAGTTCCAAAAGGAGCTTGCCGCAATGGGATTCAAGTTCCAGTTCATCACGCTGGCCGGTTTCCACGCACTCAACTACTCGATGTTCGACCTGGCCTACGGCTATGCCCGCAACCAGATGAGCGCCTACGTCGAGTTGCAGGAGCGCGAGTTCGCCGCTGAGGAGCGGGGTTACACCGCGACCAAGCACCAGCGTGAGGTGGGCGCGGGTTACTTCGACCGCATCGCCACCACCGTCGACCCGACCTCGTCGACGACCGCGCTGACCGGTTCCACCGAAGAGGGCCAGTTCCACTGAGCTCTACGTCGAATGTGAAACTGTTGCGAGTTTTCCGCCGATTTCTCGCAACAGTTTCACGCTCGGCGCAAGGAGGAACATGATCGAACGAGTAGGTGTCGTCGGGGCCGGACAGATGGGCGCCGGGATCGCCGAGGTGTCAGCACGCGCAGGCGTCAGCGTGACGGTCTTCGAAACCACCGAAGCACTCGTCACCGCCGGGCGTAATCGCATTGCCAAGTCGCTGGATCGCGGCGTCAGCGCGGGCAAGATCACCGAACGCGAACGCGACGACGCCGCCGCTCTGCTGACTTTCACCACCGACCTGAAAGACATGGCCGACCGCCAACTCGTCATCGAAGCCGTCATCGAGGACGAGACCGTCAAGGCCGGCCTGTTCGCCGAACTCGACAACACGATCATCGATCCCGAGGCGGTGCTGGCGTCGAACACCTCCAGCATTCCGATCATGAAACTGGCCGCGGCGACGAAAAACCCGCAGCGGGTGCTCGGGTTGCACTTTTTCAACCCGGTGCCGGTGTTGCCGCTGGTCGAACTGGTCTGCACGCTGGTCACCGACGAAGCCGCCGCAGCCCGCACCGAGCAGTTCGCCAGGGAGGTATTGGGCAAGCAGGTGGTGCGTTGTTCGGACCGATCCGGGTTCGTGGTCAACGCGCTGCTGGTGCCCTACCTGCTGTCGGCAATCCGGATGGTCGAAGCCGGCTTCGCCAGCGTCGAAGACGTCGACAAGGCCGTCGTTGCCGGGCTCTCGCACCCCATGGGGCCGCTGCGGCTGTCCGACCTGGTTGGCCTGGACACGTGCAAGCTGATCGCCGACAAGATGTTCGAGGAGTTCAAGGAGCCGCAGTACGCCCCGCCGCCGCTGTTGTTGCGTATGGTCGAAGCGGGCCTGTTAGGCAAAAAATCCGGGCAGGGCTTCTACTCCTACTAGAGTGCGGCATTCCCAACTGACCTGAGTTGCGGTGCGCGCCACATCGTTCGGATGCGGTCGTATCACCTCTCACAGCTACGGTAAGGTGCTATCTCCAGAGGGGTCCAAAGCGCGATAGGTAACTGATGGAAATGACAAAACTAAGACCGTACTACGAAGAATCCCAAGCGATCTACGATCTTTCCAATGAGTTTTTCTCATTGTTTCTTGACCCCACGATGACGTACACCTGCGCATACTTCGAACGCGACGACATGACGCTCGAAGAGGCCCAGATCGCCAAGTTGGATCTGGCACTGGACAAGCTGAAGCTGGAGCCCGGGATGACACTGCTCGACGTCGGCTGCGGCTGGGGTTCGACCATGCG
>NZ_LZKJ01000088.1 GCF_001672775.1 Mycobacterium kyorinense
CAACTTGCGCAGGTGGGTGAGCTGCGGCAAACCCAGGTACTCGGCGATGATGGCCGGCACCGCTCCGCCGACGCCGTCGGTGGACTCGTTGCCGGCGATCACCAGCTCGGTGCCCTCGATGGTGCCCAGCGCCCGGGCCAGCGCCCAACCGGTCTGCACGACGTCGGAGCCGTGCATCCCGTCGTCGAGCAGGTGGACGGCCTTGTCGGCACCCATCGACAGCGCCTTGCGGATCGCTTCGGTGGCGCGCTCCGGGCCCGCAGTCAGCACGGTCACCGAGCCCTCGGTTCCGTCGGCGGCCTCTTTCTCCCGGATGAGCAGCGCCTCTTCGACGGCGCGCTCGTTGATCTCGTCCAGCACGGCGTCGGCGGAGCGGTGCCGGCCATCATCGCCGAGTACCTGGGTTTGCCGCAGCTCACCCACCTGCGCAAGTTGTCGGTCGAGGGCGGCAAGATCACCGGTGAGCGGGAGACCGACGACGGCGTCTTCACCGTCGAGGCCTCGCTGCCGGCCGTGGTCAGCGTCAACGAGAAGATCAACGAGCCGCGCTTCCCGTCGTTCAAGGGCATCATGGCCGCCAAGAAGAAGGAAGTCACCAACTTGACGCTGGCCGAGATCGGCGTCGAAAGTGACGAGGTCGGGCTGGGCAACGCCGGGTCGAAGGTGCTGGCGTCGAACCCGAAGCCACCCAAAACCGCCGGTGAGAAGGTCACCGATGAGGGCGACGGCGGCACCAAGGTCGCCGAATACCTGGTCGGCCAGAAGATCATCTAAGACCCCTAGACGCGAAAGATACGGACATACCTCATGGCAGAAGTACTCGTGCTCGTCGAGCACGCTGAAGGTGCGCTGAAGAAAGTCACCTCCGAACTGATCACCGCCGCCCGCGCGCTGGGCGAGCCGGCCGCCGTCGTGCTCGGCGCGCCCGGAACGGCCGAGCCGCTGGTCGACGGATTGAAGTCGGCCGGCGCCGCCAAGATCTACGTCGGCGAATCCGAGACGGTCGACAACTACCTGATCACTCCGGCCGTCGACGTGCTGGCCGCGTTGGCCGAGTCGGCTTCCCCGGCGGGCGTGCTGTTGGCCGCCAGCGCCGACGGCAAGGAAATCGCCGGCCGGCTGGCCGCGCGGATCGGCTCGGGGCTGCTGGTCGACGTCGTCGACGTCCAGGCCGGCGGCAAGGCGGTGCACTCCATCTTCGGTGGCGCGTTCACCGTCGAGGCCGAGGTCACCGGCGACACCCCGGTAATCACCGTGCGGGCCGGCGCGATCGACGCCGAACCGGCCGACGGCGCCGGCGAGCAGGTCACCGTCGAGGTGCCCGAACCGGCCGAGAACGCCGCCAAGATCACTTCCCGTCAGCCCGCAGTCGCCGGCGATCGCCCGGAGCTGACCGAGGCCACCATCGTGGTGTCCGGTGGCCGTGGTGTCGGTAGCGCCGAGAACTTCAGCGTGGTCGAGGAATTGGCCGACGCGCTGGGCGCTGCGGTCGGTGCCTCGCGCGCCGCGGTGGACTCCGGCTACTACCCGGGCCAGTTCCAGGTGGGCCAGACCGGTAAGACGGTGTCGCCGCAGCTCTACATCGCGCTGGGCATCTCCGGCGCCATCCAGCACCGCGCCGGCATGCAGACCTCCAAGACGATCATCGCGGTCAACAAGGACGAAGAGGCGCCGATCTTCGAGATCGCCGACTACGGCGTGGTCGGCGACCTGTTCAAGGTCACCCCGCAACTGACCGAGGCGGTCAAGGCCCGCAAGGGTTAACTTTTGCTGCGTGAGCAGACGTAGAAGCCCCCGCACACCCGGTGTGTCGGGGGCTTTTGCGTCTGCTCGGCCTGCGCTCACCGGCCGCGGCGTCGAGTGTGCGCAGCTGGACGAACTCCTTGCCGCGGCCCGCACCGGCCACAGCCGGGTACTGGTCCTGCGTGGGGAAGCCGGCATCGGCAAGACGGCGCTGCTGGGGTACCTCAGCGACGCGGCCGCCGATTTCGAGGTGATCCGCGCGGCCGGAGTGGACTCCGATATGGAACTGGCCTACGCGGGGCTGCAGCAGCTGTGCACCCCGCTGATGGACCGCCTCGGAATACTGCCCGACCCGCAGCGCGAGGCGCTGTGTATCGCGTTCGGATTGAGCACCGGGCCCGCCCCGGACCGGTTTCTGGTCGGGCTGGCGGTGCTGGGACTGCTCGCCGCGGCCGCGGGGGACCGCCCGGTGTGCTGCGTCGTCGACGACGCCCACTGGCTGGATCGGGTTTCCGCCCAGACGCTGGGGTTCGTGGCGCGTCGGCTGCTGGCCGAGCCGATCGCGCTGGTGTGCGCGCTGCGCGAGCCCGTCGACGGGCTGACCGGGTTGCCCAAGCTGATGCTGCGCGGCCTGGCCGACCCAGACGCCCACGCGCTGCTGGAATCGGCGCTGCCCGGCCGGATCGACCCGCAGGTCGCCGACCGGATCGTCGCCGAAACCCACGGCAATCCGCTGGCGCTGGTGGAGCTGCCCCGCGGGTTGTCCGCCGCCGAGCTGGCCGGCGGCTACTACCGCCCGGACGTGCAGCCCGTCGCCGGGCAGATCGAACAGCACTTCCTGACCCAGATCCGGTCATTGCCGCACGACACCCAGCGGGTGCTGCTGGTGGCCGCCGCGGAGCCGGTGGGTGATGCGACGCTGCTGCTGCGGGCGGCCGAGTCGATGGGGATCGCCCCCGGTGCGCTGGCCCCGGCCGAGGAGGCCGGCCTCATCGACATCGGTGCACGAGTGCGGTTTCGCCATCCGCTGGTGCGTTCGGCGACCTATCGTGCGGCCACGGGTGCGGATCGCCGCGACGCCCACCGTGCACTGGCCGAGGTCACCGACCCGGCACACGACCCCGACCGTCGCGCCTGGCATCGCGCCTATGCGGCGGCCGCTCCCGACGAGTCCGTCGCCGCGGAGCTGGAACAATCCGCGGGCAGAGCTGCGCTGCGCGGTGGAACAGCCGCAGCGGCAGCGTTTTTGATCCGGGCCACCGAACTGACTCCCGACGCCGCGGTGCGCGGAGCCCGTGCGCTCGACGCCGCCGAGACCAAGCGCGCGTCGGCGGAACTCGACGCCGCCGGTGAGCTGCTGGGCATCGCGGAACTGGCGCCGCTGGACGAGTTGCAGCGAGCCAGGCTGGCGCGAATGCGCGCGCAGCTGACGTTCACCCGCAGCCGCGGCAGCGCCGATGCACCCGCGCTGATCAGTTCGGTGCATCAATTGTTCGACGCCGCAAAGGCTTTAGAGCCACTCGATGCCGCTATGGCGCAGGAGACCCTGTTGGAAGCGGTCAGCGCGGCCATGTACGCCGGCCGGCGGTTCGGCGCCGCGGCCCGCGAGGACACCGTGGCGGCCCTGCTCGCCCGGCCGCACACCGACTCCACCCGTCCGGCCGACCTGCTGCTGCGTGGCCTGACCATCCGGATCAGTAAGGGCTGCGCGGCCGGCGTGGCGCCGATGCGCGCGGCGGTTGCGGCGATTACCCCCGAAACCTGGTCGTGGCAGGCGTTTCCGATTGCTCACGAGGCTGTCGTGCACGATCTGTGGGACGACGAATCGTGGTATCGGATCGCCACCGACGCGGTGCGGGTCGCTACCGACAGCGGTGCGCTGGCGATGCTGCCGGCGGCGTTGACGACGCGCGCCGGTGTGCATGTGCAGGCCGGTGAATTCACGTCAGCGCGGGCGCTCATCGCCGACGCCCGAACCCTGTCCGCTGCTGCGGGCCACACGCCGGTGCGCTACCACGAACTGGCATTGGCGGCCTGGGTCGGTGACGAAGCAGAGACCACCGAGCTGATCGAGACCGCCACGCGCGACGCGGACGCACGCGGTGAGGGCCGGGTCAACGCCCTCGTCGGGTACGCCACCGCGGTGTTGCACATCGGGCTGGGCCACTATCCGGTGGCCTGCGCGGTGCTGCGTCAGGCATGCGAATACGAGGATCTGGGCCTGTACGGCTGGAATCTTTTCGAGCTGGTGGAGGCCGGCGTGCGCGCCGACGAACGCGCGATCGCTCTCGATGCGCTGGCCCAACTCGAGGATCGCACTCTGGCCGCCGGTACCGATTTCGCGCTGGGGGCGCTGGCCCGCTCGCGGGCACTGCTCAGTGAGGGCCACGCCGCCGAACAGCTCTACGTCGAGGCCATTGAGCGGCTGGGCCGCACCCGCATTGTGATACAGCTGGCCCGCGCGCACCTGGTGTACGGGGAATGGTTGCGCCGCGAGAAGCGCCGCACCGACGCGCGCGACCAACTGCGCACCGCCCACGAGATGTTCAGCCGGATGGGAGCTCACGCGTTCGCCGACCGCAGCCGGCGCGAACTGCAGGCGACCGGCGACACCACCAGCACGCGGCCAAGTGCCTCCGGTGGCGTGTTGACTCCCCAGGAGCAGCAGATCGCCGAACTGGCCGGCGCGGGTCTGACCAATCCCGAAATCGGTGCCCAGTTGTTCATCAGCGCACACACCGTCGAATGGCATCTGCGCAAGGTGTTCGCCAAGCTCGGAATCCGGTCGCGTCGCGAACTGCGCGACGGGCCCTGGCGTTAGACCACGGACTTTCCAGGGTTTCCCCACAGCCTTGCGGGTGCCAGTGTTGTCCCATCACCAACCGGGATTGACGAACTGGGAAGGGAACCAATGAAGATCACAGTGATGGGCGCCAGCGGACAGATCGGCTCCAAGGTCGTCGCGCTGCTGGGCGCCGCCGGCCACGAGACGGTGGCCGCTTCCCGCGATACCGGCGCCGACGTGCTCACCGGCACGGGCCTGGTGGAGGCGCTGTCGGGCGCCGACGTGTTGGTCGACGTGGTCAACTCGCCGAATTTCGACGACGATCCGGTGCTGAAGTTCTTCACCGCATCGGCGACCAACCAAGTGGCCGCGGCCAAGACCGCCGATGTCGGTCACTATGTCGCGCTGTCGATCGTGGGCTGCGACGGCCTGCCCGACAGCGGGTACATGCGCGCCAAGGTGGCCCAGGAGCGCATCATCGCCGACTCGGGGCTGCCGTACACGATCGTGCGCGCCACCCAATTCCACGAGTTCGCCGACGCGATCACGGCATCGTTAACCGCCAACGGTGAAGTGCGGGTGCCCGAAGGGCTGATCCAGCCGATCGCCGGCGCCGATGTGGCCGCCGAAGTGGCCCGCGCTGCGCAGGGGGCGCCGGTCGACGGCATCGTCAACATCGGGGGACCGGAGAAGATGAGCTTCGCCGAGTTGGCCAAGCTGGCGCTGGCGCACCGCGACGAGGATCTGCCGATTGTCGTTGACCCGTCGGCGGTCTACTTCGGCACCCAGGTTGGTGACACCGGGCTGGTCACCGGAGAGGACGCCGTGTTGGCCAGCACCCGGTTGGCTGATTGGCTGGCAGCGCAGTGAGTGAACTGCACGGCGAGACCGCGCTGGTGACCGGAGGGACGGCGGGCATCGGCCTCGAGTCCGCTCGGCTGCTTGCGGCTGAGGGCGCCGCGGTGATCATCACGGGGCGCTCCCGTGACCGCGGCGCCGCGGCCGTCGCCGAACTGGGCGCCGGGGCGCGTTTCGTGGCCGCCGACTTGTCGGACCTGGAGTCGGTGAAAGCCCTTGTCCGGCAATGCGGTGACGTGGACATCGTGGTGAACAACGCGGCCAGCTTCCCCGGTGCGTTGACCGTGGAACAGGACGTCGCATCGTTCGAATCGACCTTCGACACCAACGTGCGCGGCGCCTACTTCCTGGTTGCGGCTTTGGTCCCGGGCATGTTGCGCCGCGGACACGGCAGCATCGTCAACGTCACCACGATGGCCGCGTTCAAAGGCATCCCCGGCGCTTCGAGTTACAGCGCGTCCAAGGCCGCGCTGGAATCGCTGACCCGCACCTGGGCCGCCGAATTCGGACCACGCGGGGTACGGGTCAACAGCGTCGCGCCCGGCCCCACCGCCACCGCCGGCGTCGCCGCCGAGTGGGGCGACACCAATGACGAACTGGGCCGGGCGCTACCACTCGGTCGCACCGCCAACCCAGCCGAGATTGCTCAGGCTGTGCTGTTTTTGGCCTCGCCTCGCTCGAGCTTCATCACCGGCTCCACCCTGCACGCCGATGGCGGCGGTGCCGCTGCCTAAACGTCGACGTCGCCGGCGACGGTCGTCATCAACGGGCGGCCCTCAGCGGCCCATATCTCAAGCCCATCAAGGTTGCCGGCGTCCCGCCACGCGGCGAGAATGTCGGCGTATTCGGTTGGGCTGCCGAAAAAGAAGCTGTCCTGGTTGAGCCTCTTGTTCGCTTGGCCCTCGCGGTTGTAGTAGCCCGGTGTGCACGACTCACGCCGTCCGGCGATGACGCTGGAGCGCTGCACCACAGCGTCGACCCATGCTGCCTCGGCGTCGGCGGTGGCCTCCAACTCCGCCACGCCGTGCTGCAATGCCCAGGCGATCACCCACGCGATGTGGCGGGACTGGGTGTCGATGAGGTAGGGGAAGTTCACTGTAAACCCGGACTGCGCGATGCTTTCGATAAAGCAGTTCGGGAATCCGTTGATCTGCAGGCCGTGGAATGTGCATATCCCGTCGGCCCATTTGTCGGTGAGGGTGCCACCGTCGCGGCCGACGACCTCGAAGCCGGTTCGTTGCCGGTAATCGGTGCCGACTTCGAATCCGGTGGCGAAAATCAAGCAGTCCAAGTCGTATTCGACGCCGTCGACGACGACACCGTTCTCGTTGATTTGGTCGACCCCGCGGCCGCGAGTATCGGCCAAGGTGACATTGGGGAGGTTGAACGCCTGCAGGTATTCGTCGTGGAAACACGGCCGCTTGCAGTAATACCCGTACCAGGGTTTAAGCGCCTCGGCGGTGGCGGGATCGGTGACCAGCGAATCCACCCGGGCCCGAATCTCTTCCATCTTCGCGAAATCGGCCAGCTCCGCCGCGTTCGCACCGTCGGCGTTCACGATCGGCATCTTCTTGGTGAGGCTGGTCCAGGCGTCGTCGACCAGATCCTCGTCGGATTGTCCTCCTGCCGTGAGGATTTGGAAATTCTCCATCCGTCGCCGTTGCCAGCCCGGCTGCAACGCCGCTGCCCAGTGCGGATCGGTGGGCCGATTGGCCCGCACGTCGACCGTTGACGGGCTCCGCTGGAAGACGACGAGGCGCCGGGCCGCTTCGGCGAGGCGGGGAACACACTGGATGGCTGTCGCGCCGGTCCCGATGATGCCCACCCGCTTGTCTGACAATCTGGCGAGTTCTGGGCCCGTGTAATCGTAATCCCACCGACTGGTATGGAAGGCGTGGCCGCTGAAATTCGTAATACCCGGAATCCCTGGCAGTTTCGGCTTCTGCAGATACCCGTTGGCCATCGCCACGAACCTGGCGCGGATACGATCGCCACGATCGGTACTGATAACCCATCGTGATTCTGCTGGATTCCAACGGATTTCGCGCACCTCGGTCTGCAGGCAGGCGTTTCGGTACAGGTCGTAGTGCTCGGCGATGCGGCGGCAGTGGGCGAAGATTTCCGCCCCCTTGGCATACTTCTCGGTCGGGATATAACCGAGCTCCTCCAGCAGCGGTAGGTAGACGTAGGATTCGACGTCGCAGGCGATACCGGGATAGCGGTTCCAGTACCAGGTGCCGCCGACGTCAGCGGCTTTGTCGATCAGCCGGACGTCGTCGACGCCGAGTTCTTTCAACCTCGCGCCGATGAGTAACCCTCCGAAACCGGCGCCGACGACCGCCACGTCGACCGCGTCGGTCAGCGGCTCGCGTGTGAAGCCGGGATCAGCCCACGGGTCGTCGCCGAATCGGGCGAACGCGCCGCTGATTTCGACATATTGATCGATTCCGTCCGGCCGCAACCGTCGTCGGCGTTCTTCGGCGTATTTGGCGCGCAGCGCAGCGGGATCGAAAGTCGCGCCGTCGACGTTGGCCACGGCTGAATAGTGAACTAATTTTCACGACACGGCAATGCCTGCCGTAGCAGGCTTACTGCGCCTGGATGAGCTGCGTTCCGTCCGCGTCGAAGAGTTCCTTGGACCAGCGGTCGAGGAGTTCGGTGCTGTCCCAGTCGTTCGGGTGGAAACCCGGGCGGGTGTAGGCGGCGATGCGACGACGGGTCTCGGCGCTCAGCAATGGCGATTTGCGGAAATCGTTGAGACTGCGCAGCAGCCGCCGCGGGTTGTAGGACGCGCGATCGCGGGCCATCGACCGGACCGTCTGGATGACCATCTCGACCAGGAAGATCACGGTGGCTATCCGCATGGCCCGCACCCGGGTCCGCTCGGTTCCGCCGGCGGCTTGGTAGACATCGAAGGCCACCGCTTTGTGTTCACACTCTTCGAAAGCGTGCCACAGCAGGATCTGGCGCACGTCCGATCGGTCGAGCAGGTCAAGCATCTCGTCGTCGGTGAGCAGGAGCTCCGCCAACGTCGCGGTGTAGTGCTCCAGGGCGGCGGTGCCGGCCAGAGCCATCTCCGTGGAGAACATCTTTTCCAGCTTGGCGAGCAACCATGTGACGTGGCGGTCCATCCGCTCGGTGGGATAGCCCATGTCCTGGAGTCGCTCGTTGAGCATCCGGTGTTGGTGGCGGTGGGTGGCCTCCTGGGCGATGAATCCCTTGACCGCCTGCTGCAGTTCCGGGTCGGTGATCTGGTCGCGATAGTTGCGCACGGACCGGATGAAAAAGTCCTCGCCCTCGGGAAACGCCGCAGACAGCATCGCCATGAAGTGGCTCATCACCAGGTCGTCGCCGGCGTAATGCTTGCGGGCGCCGGTGGGAAGCGTGAACTGGACGCGACGGGCCTTCAGTGCGGGGGGCTTGCTCGGCATACCGGTCTCCTGTCGTTACGAAGCTCACATCTGACTTTACGCCTAGTCAGATAAGAATGACAGACTGTAGCCCGTGAGTCCGGCGCGGATCTATGGCGGCATGACCGCCGAACAGCGCGAAGCCGGGCGACGGGCGCGCCTGATTGACACGGCGATCGAGCTGATGGGAACCCGAGGCGCCGCGGACACCACGGTGACCGCCGTCTGCGCCACGTCCGGGGTCACCTCGCGCTACTTCTACCAGCACTTCGCCGACCGCGACGCGTTGCTGCGCGCAGTGGCCGAGCAACTGCGCATCACCATGCAAGAGGCCATCGTGGCGGCCATTCCCCACGGGAGCGCTGCGGCCGATGCATTGGCGCAAGCCCCGATTCGCGCGCTGTTGATGATGATGCACAACGATCCACGGCTGGGCCGGATTCTGTTCGTGGAGTCCGGCACCGAGCCCACCCTGCGCCAACTGCGCAGCGAGCTGATGGCCAGCTTCGCCGATTTGGTCTGGCAACAGGCCCGGCTGCACCTGAACATCTCCGATGCCGCGGTCAAAGTCGGCGAACTGGCCGCGATCGTGGGCGTCGGCGGAGTGTTCGAAGTGTTGCGCCGCTGGGCCGACGGCGAACTCGACTACACCCCGGATCAGCTCGTCGAGCACTGCGCGGGGTTGCTGGGCAGTCTCGCCGGCTACGTCCTGGCAGACCGGCCCGCCGAATAGCGTCGGTATTCTGGGCGGGTCATGGTCTACCTGGATCACGCCGCGACCACCCCGATGCATCCCGCTGCTATCGAGGCGATGACGGCTGTGCTGGGTACCGTCGGCAACGCCTCCTCGCTGCACACCACGGGCCGGGCGGCGCGACGGCGGATGGAGGAGTCCCGCGAGCTGATCGCGGCCAAGCTGGGTGCGCGCCCGTCCGAGGTGATCTTCACCGCCGGCGGCACCGAGAGCGACAACCTGGCCGTCAAGGGCATCTACTGGGCACGCCGCGACGCCCAGCCGCGACACCGCCGCATCGTCACCACCGCCGTCGAGCACCACGCCGTGCTGGATGCGGTGGGCTGGCTGGCCGAGCACGAAGGTGCCGAGATCAGCTGGCTGCCCACAGCCGCCGACGGCTCGGTGTCACCGGCTGCGCTGCGCGACGCGTTGGAAACCCACGACGACGTGGCGCTGGTGTCGGTGATGTGGGCCAACAACGAAGTCGGCACCATCATGCCGATCGCCGAGCTCGCCGCGATCGCCGCGGAATTCGATGTGCCCATGCACAGCGACGCCGTGCAGGCGGTCGGTCAGCTGCCGGTCGACTTCGCGGCCAGCGGGTTGTCCGCGCTGAGTATGGGGGCACACAAGTTCGGTGGCCCTCCCGGTGTCGGCGCATTACTACTTCGCCGAGACGTCTCCTGCGTCTCGCTGTCACACGGTGGTGGCCAAGAGCGTGACATCCGTTCTGGCACACCAGATGTCGCGGGCGCCGTCGCAATGGCCGCCGCCGTGCAGATCGCGGTCGACGGGCTGGAGGCCACCAGTGCCCGGCTGCGCGCGTTACGCGACCGGCTGATCGACGGTGTGCTGGCCGAAGTCGACGACGTTCGCGTCAACGGCGCCCGCGAGCCGCGGCTGCCGGGCAACGCCCACTTCACCTTCGAAGGATGCGAAGGCGATGCGCTGCTGATGTTGTTGGACGCCAACGGAATCGAGTGCTCGACCGGGTCTGCCTGTACGGCCGGGGTACCCCAGCCGTCGCACGTTCTGTTGGCGATGGGCGCCGACCCGGCCAGCGCCCGTGGATCCCTGCGACTGTCGTTGGGGCACACCAGCACCGAAGCCGACATCGATGCTGCCCTGCGGGTGCTGCCGGGTGCGGTATCCCGCGCGCGGCAGGCCGCGTTGGCCGCAGCGGGGGTGGCCCGATGAAGGTGCTGGCCGCAATGAGCGGCGGCGTGGACTCCTCGGTGGCCGCCGCGCGGATGGTCGACGCCGGCCACGATGTGGTCGGTGTGCATCTGGCGCTGTCGCAAGCACCTGGGACGCTGCGTACCGGCTCGCGGGGCTGCTGCTCCAAGGAGGATGCCGGCGATGCCCGCCGTGTCGCCGACGTGCTCGGAATCCCGTTCTACGTTTGGGATTTCGCCGACAAGTTCAAAGAAGACGTGATCGACGACTTTGTCTCGTCCTACGCGCGGGGAGAAACCCCCAACCCCTGTGTGCGGTGCAACGAGCGGATCAAGTTCTCGGCGCTGGCAGCCCGCGCGCTTGCGCTGGGTTTCGACACGGTGGCCACCGGGCACTATGCCCGGCTGTCCGATGGCCGGCTGCGCCGCGCCGTCGACCGTGACAAGGACCAGTCCTACGTGCTGGCGGTGCTCACCGCCGAGCAGTTGCGCCACGCCGCGTTCCCGATCGGCGACACCGCCAAGCCGCAGATCCGCGCGGAGGCCAACCGCCGCGGTCTTGCGGTGGCCGAGAAACCGGACAGCCACGACATCTGCTTCATCCCGTCCGGTGACACCCGGGCCTTCCTGGGCGCCCGTATCGGAGTGCGGCGGGGCACCGTGGTCGACGGCCAGGGCACCGTGCTGGCCGAGCATGACGGGGTGCACGGCTTCACCATCGGGCAGCGCAAGGGCCTGGGCATCGCCGGCCCCGGCGCCGACGGCCGCCCGCGCTACGTCACCGCCATCGACGCTGAGAGCGGCACAGTGCGGGTGGGCGCAGCGGCCGACCTCGACGTGTGGAAACTGACCGGCCACCAACCCGTGTTCACCGCCGGCACGGCCCCGTCCGGGCCCGTCGAATGCGCGGTCCAGGTACGCGCGCACGGCGACACCGTCGACGCCGTCGCGGCAGTGGCCGGCGACCGGCTCGACGTGAATTTGCGGGCACCGCTGCGCGGGGTGGCACCCGGTCAGACCTTGGTGCTCTACCGTCGCGATCCCGACGGCGATGAGGTGATCGGCAGCGCCACGATCGCCGACGCGTCCTGAGCTCTTCGCCGCTAAGGGACGTTGGCGGCGATGTTGGTCATCACCAGCTCGGACACCGATTCCGGGAACCCGCAGAAGGTGACCTCCATCAACACCACCGACTTGACCCGGTAGTCGCGCCCGCAGTCGCCCGGCCGGGTCTGCAGCGACTGGGCGTCGGCGCGCCAACGGCCGACGAATGCCTTGCCGACCGAACTGGAGCCGCAGTGGTCGACGGTTTCGACCAGGGCGTCGAAGGCGCGCTGCGCGGTGTCGGCATCACGGTAGGCGGCGGCGCCTTCAGAGATCAGCCCGCCCCGCGGCGGGTACTGAAAGGTGGTCTTGTGGAACTCTTCGACGTCTTGCCCGAAGGTAATGGTCTCGGCGTAGACGAACCGGCACTCCGGCGGCGCGGTGTCGGCAAGCGTGTCGATGTCGATCGGCGACTTGCCATCCATCGACGGGATGATCGTCAGCCGCTCGTCGGCGCCGGTGATCGCGCGCATCCGGAACTGGTCGAGGAGGACCCGGTCGACGTCGACACTTGGAACGGGTCCAGCACCGAACGCCGGTAGCGCCGTGCCGCCCACCACTCGCGTACATGCTGCGGCCAGCAACGCCGCACCACACATCAGCAGTGGGCGCCACATTGTCTCAAGGGTAGTCGCGGGCTGCCAGTACGGTTGGCCGGTGAGCGTTTTCGCAACCGGCAGCGGAACCGGGTCGTGGCCGGGAACTTCTGCGCGGCAGGCCGCCGAGGTGGTGGTCGGCGAGTTGGCGGGCGCGCTGGCCCATCTCGTCGAATTGCCCGCCAGGGGAGTGGGCGCCGACACCATCGGGCGAGCGGGCGGACTGTTGATCGATGTGGCCATCGACACCGTGCCGCGCGGCTACCGCATCACCGCCCGCCCCGGCGCGGTCACCCGTCGGGCCGCCAGCCTGCTCGACGAGGACATCGACGCGCTGGAAGAGGCCTGGGAGACGGCGGGCCTGCGTGGCAGCGGGCGTGCGGTCAAGGTGCAGGCGCCCGGGCCGGTAACGCTGGCCGCCGAGTTGGAGCTGGCCAACGGGCACCGCGCGATCACCGACGCGGGCGCGGTGCGCGATCTGGCCGCGTCGCTGGCCGAAGGCGTCGCCGCACACCGCGCCACGGTGTCGCGCCGGCTGGACACCCCGGTCGTGGTGCAGTTCGACGAGCCGTCGCTGCCGGCGGCGCTGGCCGGGCGGCTGGCGGGTGTGACCGCGCTGAGCCCGGTGCATCCGATCGACGAGGCGCTCGCCACCACGCTGCTCGACAGCTGTGCTGCCGCCGCCGGAGCCGACGTGATGGTGCATAGCTGCGCAGCCGAATTACCGTGGAAGGTGTTGTTGCGTAGCGGTATTCACGCGGTATCGGTGGATGCTGCAACATTGCAGGCTGCCGATTTGGACGGGCTCGCCGAGTTCGTCGACGCGGGCCGCACGGTCATGCTGGGGGTGGTCGCCGCGGAGGCGCCGACGCGGCGGCCCTCGGTAGAAGAGGTCGCCGCCACTGCGGTCGCCGTGATCGACCGGCTCGGCTTCGCCCGATCGGCCTTGCGCGAGCGGATCGGCATCAGCCCGGCCTGCGGCCTGGCCGGCGCGACCCCCGCGTGGGCCCGCGCGGCCGTCGAGTTGGCCCGCAACGTTGCCGAGGCGTTCGTCGATGACCCCGAGGCGATCTGAGGTGGTCGCCATGTCAGCGCCCTCCGATAGCCTGCCAAGGTGAGCTCACCAGAAGCTGACCCGGTCCCGCCCGACGTGCGGCGGCAATGGCGCGAACTGGCCGACGAGGTGCGCGAACACCAGTTCCGCTACTACGTGCGCGACGCCCCGATCATCACCGACGCCGAGTTCGACACGCTGCTGCGGGAGTTGGCCGCGCTCGAGGAGCGCTATCCCGAGTTGCGGACCCCGGACTCGCCCACTCAGCTGGTCGGCGGCGCCGGGTTTGCCACCGAGTTCACCGAAGCCGAGCATCTGGAGCGGATGCTGTCGCTGGACAACGTGTTCAGCAGCGAGGAGTTCGACGCCTGGGCGGCGCGGGTGCGCGCCGAGATCGGCACCGACGCGCACTACCTGTGCGAGCTCAAAATCGACGGGGTCGCCCTGTCATTGGTGTACCGAAACGGGCGCCTGGCTCGCGCGGCGACCCGCGGTGACGGCCGCACCGGCGAAGACGTCACGCTCAACGCGCGCACCATCGACGACGTGCCCGCCCAGCTGACCGCCAGCGACGACTATCCGGTACCCGATGTCCTCGAAGTGCGTGGCGAGGTGTTCTTTCGGCTCGCCGACTTCGAGGCGCTCAACGCCGCGTTGGTCGAGGACGGCAAGACGCCGTTTGCCAACCCGCGCAACAGTGCTGCGGGCTCGCTGCGCCAGAAGGATCCCGCGGTGACCGCTCGCCGCAAGCTGCGGATGATCTGCCACGGCCTGGGCCGCACCGAGGGATTTCGACCGGCCACGCTGCACGACGCCTATCTGGCGTTGCGGGCCTGGGGTCTGCCGGTCTCCGAGCACACCGCCCGGGTCGACGGGCTGGCCGGCGCACACGAGCGCATCACGTACTGGGGAGAGCACCGCCACGACGTCGAGCACGAAATCGACGGTGTCGTCGTCAAAGTCGACGAAGTCTCGCTGCAGCGCCGGCTGGGTTCGACGTCACGCGCGCCGCGGTGGGCGATCGCCTACAAGTACCCGCCCGAGGAGGCGCAGACCAAGCTGCTGGACATCCGCGTCAACGTCGGCCGCACCGGGCGGGTCACCCCGTTCGCCTACATGACGCCGGTGAAGGTGGCCGGCTCGACGGTCGGGCTGGCCACCCTGCACAACGCGTCGGAGGTCGGGCGCAAGGGCGTGCTCATCGGTGACACCGTGGTGATCCGCAAGGCCGGTGACGTGATCCCCGAAGTGCTCGGTCCCGTCGTCGACCTGCGAGACGGCTCAGAACGCGAATTCGTCATGCCCACGACGTGTCCCGAATGCGGGACGACGTTGGCTCCGGCCAAGGAGGGCGATGCCGACATCCGCTGCCCTAACTCGCGGTCCTGTCCGGCGCAGCTGCGCGAGCGGGTTTTTCACGTCGCCGGTCGTGGCGCACTCGACATCGAGGGCCTGGGCTACGAGGCGGCCATCGCGCTGTTGAAGGCGCACGTCATCACCGACGAGGGCGATCTGTTCACCCTCACCGAAGACGACCTGCTGCGCACCGACTTGTTCCGGACGAAAGCCGGTGCGCTGTCGGCCAACGGCAACCGCCTGCTGGCCAACCTGGACAAGGCGAAGAAGCAGCCGTTGTGGCGGGTGCTGGTCGCGTTGTCGATCAGGCATGTGGGCCCGACCGCCGCACGTGCACTGGCCACCGAGTTCGGCAGCCTGGACGCGATCACGGCGGCGTCGACGGAGCAATTGGCCGCCGTGGAGGGGGTGGGCCCGACGATCGCCGCCGCGGTCACCGAGTGGTTCACCGTCGACTGGCATTGCGCGATCGTCGACAAGTGGCGCTCGGCGGGGGTGCGGATGGCCGACGAGCGCGACGCCAGCGTGCCCCGCACTTTGGAGGGGCTGTCCATTGTGGTCACCGGCTCGTTGACCGGCTTCTCGCGTGACGACGCCAAGGAGGCCATCGTGACCCGCGGCGGCAAGGCCGCCGGCTCAGTGTCGAAAAAGACGGCTTACGTGGTGGCCGGCGATTCGCCCGGCTCCAAATACGACAAGGCCGTCGAACTGGGTGTGCCGATTCTCGACGAGGACGGATTTCGAAAGTTGTTGGCCGACGGGCCGTACTAACCTGAACAGGTCGGGGCCATGTTGGACGGGGATTGCCGATGACTCAGGTCGAGATACACCAAGACGGATGGCCGACGTATCGCCGGAAAGTTCGCTTCGACTGGTCGGACACCCCGCTGCACTGGGTGCCCGGCGACCCGTTCTCCACCCACATGATGAACGTGCTGCACTTGTTGTTGCCGGCGGGCGAGCGGTGGTTCATCCAGGTCGTCAACGAGGCCGAGCCGATGGTGGACGATCCGGGTTTGCGGGCGGCCATCAAGCCATTCATCCAGCAGGAATCGTGGCATGCCTTTGCCCACCAGTTGGTGCTCGACCACTTGGCGGAGCAGGGCATCGATACCACGGCGTACACCGAAAATCTCCAGAAATGGTTGTCCAGACTCGGTGATCAGCGTCCGAATTGGCCGAAGCCACTGCAGCGGTGGTGGCTGTACCGGCGCCTGGCGGTCGTCGCGGCGCTCGAACACTTCACCGCGGTGTTGGGGCAGTGGGTGATTCAAAACGGTGGCCTCGACTACGCCGGAGCCAACCCGGTCATGCTCGACTTGCTGCGCTGGCACGGCGCCGAGGAGATCGAGCACCGGTCACTGGTGTTCGACGTCTATCAAAACCTCTGCGGCAACTATCTGCTGAGGGCGTCGACGATGCTGGCCACCGCGCCGATTTTCTTGTTCCGCTGGCTCGCGGGAGCGCGGTTCTTGATGGCCCGCGACCCAACCGTCGACGCCAAACCACGCTGGCGAGACTGGCTGCGCGCCGCCCGGCAATACCGACTGCCGGGGCCGTGGCAGCTGATCGTGACCGCGCAACTCCGCTATCTACGGCCCAGCCATCACCCCAGCACCGAGGCGTCCACCCAGATGGCGATGGAATATCTGCAGCATTCGCCTGCTGCTCGCGCTGCCCGCGAACGGGCCAAAGGCTAAGCCGCGCGCTCAGCGCAGCAGCGTCGCCACGATGCCGGCCAGGTAGCCGAGCCGCGCCACCTCCGACGGCCGGAAGGCCGGACCGCCCGGTCGCCCCAGCAACACCGCGGTATGCGGTTCGCCCAGTGGCGCCGCGACCAGGGTGGTGTCCATATCGCGCCACAGCTGCGGCACCCAGTTCGCGGTGCCGTCGAGAGCGATGGCACGTTCGAGCGGTAGCCATGGCGCCTCGTCGAGCTGGGTTTCCGGGGCGCCGCGGCTGCCGACGACGAACTGAAGTTGTTCGCCCGAACGGCGCAGCACCGCACACCAGCCCACCCGCAGGACGCGCGGTGCCTCGTCGGCCAGCACCTGCAGCTTGGCCGCCGTGTCGCCGGCAGCGGCGATGTGATCGATGAGCTCCAGCTCGCGGTGTGCCTCCAGCAGCCCGGTGTGCGGGCGAACGCTGTCTACCCACACCCCGCTGAGCGCTTCAGCGGCGGTGATCAATCTGTCCGGCATCGACCCGGCTGGCAGGTCGACCACCAGGTCGTCGATCGCATAGCCGGAGCCGCGCTCGACCACGTCGAGCGACAAGATGTCGGCGCCCGCCGAGCCCAGCGCGACCGCCAGCGAGCCGAGGCTACCCGGTCGATCGGCCAGCCGGACCCGCAGCAGATAGGAAGGCACGCGCACACTGTCGCACAGCCGTCGACGCCCTGCCCGCCGAGCGTCACGCTACCGTCACGCTCGGCGCCGAACGTCACGCTAACTTCACGCTCGACGGCGCCGGGCGCGGCTGGATGGCCCGGCTCCTCCTCATCGCGCTGCGCGCTCTGCATCGTCGCCGGGCGCGGCTGGATGGCCCGGCTCCTCCTCATCGCGCTGCGCGCTCTGCATCGTCGCCGAGCTAGGCTGAACCCCCGTGTCCCAGATCTCCCGTGACGAGGTGGCCCACCTGGCCCGGCTGGCCCGGCTGGCGTTGACCGACGCCGAACTGGACAGCTTCGCCGGCCAACTCGACGCCATCCTGACCCACGTCAGCGCGATCCAGGCCGTCGACGTCGCCGGCGTCGAACCGACCGACAACCCGCTCAAGGACGTCAATGTGACCCGGCCCGACGAGCCCGCGCCGTGCCTGACTCAGCAGGAAGCACTCGACCAGGCCCCCGAAGCCGTCGACGGCCGCTTCGCCGTCCCGCAGATCCTCGGGGAAAGCCAGTGAGCGACATCCTTCGGTTGGACGCCGCGACGTTGGCCGCCAAGATCGCGGCCAACGAACTGTCGTCGGTGGAAATCACTCAGGCCTGCCTGGACCAGATCGAGGCCACCGATGATCGGTATCACGCCTTCTTGCATGTCGCAGCTGACAAAGCGTTGGCGGCAGCCGAGGCGGTCGACAAGGCAGTAGCCGCCGGCGACGAGCTGCCCTCCCCGTTGGCCGGGGTGCCGCTGGCGCTCAAGGATGTGTTCACCACCATCGACATGCCCACCACCTGCGGGTCGAAAATCCTGGACGGCTGGCGTTCGCCCTACGACGCCACCGTCACCGCCAGGCTGCGAGCAGCGGGCATTCCCATCCTCGGCAAGACCAACATGGACGAGTTCGCGATGGGCTCGTCGACGGAGAACTCCGCCTACGGCCCGACCCGCAACCCCTGGGACGTCGAACGGGTGGCCGGTGGTTCGGGCGGTGGCAGCGCTGCGGCGCTGGCGGCGTTTCAGGCGCCACTGGCCATTGGCACCGACACCGGCGGCTCGATCCGCCAGCCGGCCGCGCTGACAGCGACGGTCGGCGTCAAACCCACCTACGGCACCGTGTCGCGATACGGGCTGGTGGCCTGCGCGTCGTCGCTGGATCAGGGCGGTCCCTGTGCGCGCACCGTCTTGGACACCGCGCTGCTGCACCAGGTGATCGCCGGCCACGACGCCAAAGACTCGACGTCCATTGACGCCCCGGTGCCCGATGTCGTGGCCGCGGCCAAGGCCGGCGCGTCCGGCGACCTCAGCGGGGTGAGGGTCGGCGTTGTGCGACAGCTGCGGGGCGAGGGTTATCAGCCCGGCGTGCTGGAGTCGTTCCACGGTGCCGTCGAGCAGCTGACTGCGCTCGGCGCCGAGGTGACCGAAGTCGACTGTCCGCATTTCGATTACGCACTGGCCGCCTACTACCTGATCTTGCCGTCGGAGGTCTCCAGCAACTTGGCCCGCTTCGACGCCATGCGCTACGGGCTGCGGGTCGGCGACGACGGCACGCACAGCGCCGAGGAGGTCATGGCGCTGACCCGCGCCGCCGGGTTCGGTCCAGAGGTCAAGCGGCGCATCATGATCGGCACCTACGCATTGTCGGCGGGCTACTACGACGCCTACTACAACCAGGCGCAGAAGGTGCGCACACTGATCGCGCGTGATCTTGACGAGGCTTATCGATCCGTCGACGTGCTGGTGTCGCCGACCACACCGACCACCGCATTCGCACTCGGCGAGAAGGTCGACGACCCGCTGGCCATGTATCTGTTCGACCTGTGCACGCTGCCGCTGAACCTGTCCGGCCAGTGCGGGATGTCGGTGCCGTCCGGATTCGCGCCGGACGACAACCTACCGGTCGGGCTGCAAATCATGGCGCCGGCGCTGGCCGACGACCGGCTCTACCGGGTCGCGGCAGCCTACGAAACGGCCCGCGGCCCGCTGCCATCCGCGATCTAGTCGCTTCGCGCCGTCGAGATCGACGTCAGCGCGGAAAAGTTCGAGTGAAGGTGTCCCTAACGTCGATCTCGGCGCTCGCCACCCGGCAAGATGGGGCTATGCGGATCGGGGTTCTCACCGGAGGCGGCGACTGTCCAGGGCTCAACGCGGTCATCCGGGCGGTGGTGCGCACCTGCGACGCCCGGTACGGCTCGTCGGTGGTCGGGTTCCAGGACGGCTGGCGGGGGCTGTTGGAGAACCGCCGCCTCCAACTGCGCAACGACGACCGCAATGACCGACTGCTGGCCAAGGGCGGCACGATGCTCGGCACCGCCCGAGTGCATCCCGACAAACTGCGGGCCGGCCTGAACCAGATCAAGCAGACGCTGGATGACAACGGCATCGACGTGTTGATCCCGATCGGCGGTGAGGGCACGCTGACCGCCGCGCACTGGCTGTCCGAGGAGAACGTGCCCGTCGTCGGTGTGCCGAAGACGATCGACAACGACATCGACTGCACGGACGTGACTTTCGGCCATGACACGGCTCTGACTGTGGCCACCGACGCCATCGACCGCTTGCACAGCACCGCCGAATCGCATCAGCGGGTGATGCTGGTGGAGGTGATGGGCCGGCACGCCGGCTGGATCGCGCTGAACGCCGGGCTGGCCTCCGGCGCCCACATGACCCTGATTCCCGAACAACCCTTCGACATCGAAGAGGTGTGCCGACTGGTCAAGCAGCGTTTCCAACGCGGCGACTCGCACTTCATCTGCGTGGTCGCCGAGGGCGCCAAACCGGCCGCGGGTTCGATGACGCTGGCCGAAGGGGGCCTCGACGAGTTCGGTCACGAGCGGTTCACGGGGGTGGCCGCACAGCTGGCAGTCGAGGTCGAAAAGCGCATCAACAAAGACGTGCGGGTGACCGTGCTGGGCCACGTGCAGCGCGGCGGCACCCCGACCGCCTACGACCGGGTGCTGGCGACGCGGTTCGGTGTGAACGCCGCCGATGCCGCTCACGCCGGCGAATACGGTCAGATGGTGTCATTGCGGGGTCAGGACATCGGCCGGGTGCCGCTGGCCGACGCGGTGCGACAACTCAAGCTGGTACCGCAGAGCCGCTACGACGACGCCGCCGCCTTCTTCGGCTAGCGCAGGTCCTGTCGCCTGCTGTTTACCCGCGGGCCACGAATTCTTCACGAAATTCCAGATATTCCTTGGGTTTTCGACCCCTCAACCGGTGCTACGGTCGGGGTTATGAACAACCGCGGTACCGGTCGCGGCGTACTTCAACAGCCGGCCCCGTCGGCGCAATCGCAAGGTCCGCCGCCGCGGCGCCGGCCTTCGCCGGGCCGACAGGTTCGGCCAACACGGTCCGCGCCGGGCGCCGTGTCACAGCCCCGAGACGACACCCCCACCTACCGGCCGCCGTCGCCGGCGGACACCCGCGCGACGGTACCGGTGATCCGGGCGCAGCCGCCTGTAGTTGATCGGCCGGCGCCTAGCCCCGTCGCCCCTGACAGCCGCCCAGACCACGACACCCCGGCCCCGGCCAAACGCGACTGGCGGAGCCTGCTGGTCCGACTGACGCCGACCGACAGCAGCCCCGGCAAAACCCGCACCGACGAACCCGCGCTGCGCACCCGAATCCGGGCATCGGTGGACAGCCCATTTCCGATCGCGGTTCTCAACCTCAAGGGCGGTGTCGGCAAGACCGTCGTCGTCGAGGCACTGGGCTCGACGTTCGCCGACGCCCGCGACGACCACGTCCTGGCGGCGGATCTCGACGCCGGCGGTCTGGCCGATCGTCATGGCCATCGCAACTCGCTGAACCTGGTCGACTTACTCGCCGATCGCTCGGTCACGCAGTATCCGGACCTGCGAGCTCACACCTACCAAAACAGTGCTGGTTTAGAGGTTTTGGGAATCCCCGATTACGCGTACAGCGATTGGCGAATCGACCGCGACCACGTTGTCAAGGCGTTCTCGCTACTGCGGCAACATTATTCGGTGATGCTGATCGACTGCGGGCGGGACCTGAAATCGGGTGTGACGGAGGCAGTTCTGCGCGAGGCACGAGCGCTGGTGGTGGTCACCAGCGCTTCCGTCGACGCGATCAAGAAGACCCGAACCACCATGCAGTGGCTGGCAAACAACGAGTATCGGAAACTGATCGAGGCGACGGTCCTGGCGGTCAACCACACCGAGCCAGGAAAGCCGGGCCCCGTCGTGAGCAAAGAATTGCAGCAGTTGGCCGGGCGGTTCCCGTCCGAACGCGTGGTGGAGCTGCCGTTTGATCGGCACGTGCATGAGGGCAAAGAGATCACCCTGCAGCGGTTGAGCCGGGAGAGCAGGCGGCGCTACCTGCAGATGGCGGCCTCGCTGGCCGACCTGTTCCCCACCGCCGGCGACGCAACGACGTTCGACACCGATTTCCGCTGAATCTCTAGCCGTTACGTAACACTTAACTGTAACGTAACGGCCATGGTTGCAAGGACGTTGACCTGCGGCGTCTGCGGCATCGACTTCTGCGCTCGTTCGGACGCGATTTATTGCTCGCCGGCTTGTCGGCAGAAGGCGCACCGAGCCCGCACAGCCCGGCGACTCGGCGCACTGGCCGGCCGTCACCAGCGGGCGTTCAGCAAACCCGACGTGGCCGGCGCGATCAAACGGGCCAAGCGGGAACACGAACGGGCGCTCGATCTGCGGCGCGCCGCAACCGACTACCTGGAACAGTGCGGCGCCGCTGCGGAGCGACGACGCGCCGAAGGTCATTCGCCGGCAAACCAGACGCACGACCGCCAACCGATCCGGACAGGGCGGGCGTGGTGGCTGCCGAACTAAACGGTGAGACCGCTGAGACGGAGCAGGCGCTTGCCGGCGGCGCGCCGCAACGCGTCGGATCGTTCCGTTTCTACTTCGAAGACCAGCGCTGGGAATGGTCGGAGCAGGTGCAGCGCATGCACGGCTACGAGCCCGGGACAGTGACTCCCACCACGGAATTGGTGCTGTCGCACAAGCATCCGGATGATCGGCGTGAGGTGGCCGCAACCATCGACGACATTCTGCACACGCATCGGGCGTTCAGCACCCGCCATCGCATTCTTGACACCAGCGGCACCGTGCACCATGTCGTGGTGGTGGGGGACAAGCTCATCGACGACACTGGTGCGGTCATCGGCACCCACGGCTACTACGTGGACCTCACCGCGACCTCAGGCCCGTCGCGCGACGACGACATCATCTCCGCGCGGGTCGCGGAGATCACCGGCAACCGGGCCGTCATCGAACGGGCCAAGGGGATGCTGATGCTGGTGTACGGGATCGACGCCGACGCCGCCTTCGACCTGCTCAAGTGGCGGTCCCAAGAAACCAACGTCAAGCTGCGGTAGCTCGCCGAGCAGGTCACCGAGGACTTCTGCGAGGCCGGGCGCGAGGCCATCCCCTCGCGATCGGCGTTCGACCATCTTCTGCTCACCGCACATGAACGGATCGTCGACTGTTCCGACGAGCAGGCGGGCGCGCCGGCCTGATCTGACCCGCAGCGCCCGGCGTCGCCGGGCTCGCGGTCGTCATTAGGATCGGGGCTGTGACTGTTGCCGCAGCTGAGCTGCTCGACTACGACGATGTCCTGGCACGCTACGAGCCGGTGCTCGGCTTGGAGGTGCACGTCGAGCTGTCCACGGCCACCAAGATGTTCTGCGGCTGCGCGACGGCATTCGGCGCCGAGCCGAACACCCAGGTGTGCCCGGTATGTCTGGGCCTGCCCGGCTCGCTGCCGGTGCTCAACCAAGCCGCAGTCGAGTCGGCGATCCGGATCGGACTGGCGCTGAACTGCCAAATCGTGCCCTGGTGCCGGTTTGCTCGGAAGAACTACTTCTACCCGGACATGCCGAAGAACTACCAGATTTCTCAGTACGACGAGCCGATCGCCGTCAACGGCTACCTCGACGTGCCACTCGAAGACGGCACCACCTGGCGCGTCGAGATCGAACGCGCGCATATGGAAGAAGACACCGGCAAGCTGACGCACCTGGGCAGCGAAACCGGACGCATCGAAGGCGCTACCGGTTCGCTGATCGACTACAACCGTGCCGGCGTACCGCTGATCGAAATCGTCACCAAACCCATCGAAGGAGCCGGTGAGCGGGCCCCGCAGATCGCCCGTGCCTACGTGACAGCGTTGCGAGACTTGTTGCGTGCGTTGGGTGTTTCCGACGTGCGGATGGATCAGGGCTCCATGCGCTGCGACGCCAACGTGTCGCTCAAGCCAATCGGGGCCAGCGAATTCGGTATCCGCACCGAGACCAAGAACGTCAACTCGCTGCGAAGCGTCGAAGTCGCCGTGCGCTACGAGATGCAGCGCCAAGGCGCTGTGCTGGCGGCCGGCGGCCGGATCACCCAGGAGACTCGGCACTTCCACGAAAGCGGTTACACAAGCCCGGGACGCACCAAGGAAACCGCCGAAGACTACCGCTATTTCCCGGAGCCGGACCTGGAACCCGTCGCGCCCGACGCCGAGCTCGTCGAGCGGCTGCGCCACACCATCCCCGAGCTGCCGTGGTTGCGCCGCAAGCAAATTCAGCAGGAGTGGGGCGTTTCCGACGAGGTGATGCGCGACCTGGTCAACGCCGGTGCCGTCGACTTGGTCATCGCGACCGTCGAACACGGCGCGCCGAGCGAGGCCGCGCGTGCGCTGTGGGGCAACTTTCTGGTGCAGAAGGCCAACGAGGCCGGCGTCGACCTCGACGAACTGGCCATCACCCCCAAGCAGGTCGCCGCGGTGATCGCGCTGGTGGACGAGGGCAAGCTGTCCAACAAGCTGGCCCGCCAAGTAATCGAGGGTGTATTGGCCGGGGAAGGCGAGCCCGAACAGGTCATGACCGCCCGAGGCTTGGCCGTGGTGCGTGACGATTCGCTGATCCAGGCGGCGGTCGACGAGGCGCTGGCCGCCAATCCTGACGTGGCCGAAAAGATTCGCGGCGGCAAAGTCGCCGCGGCGGGTGCGATCGTCGGTGCGGTCATGAAGGCCACCAAGGGTCAGGCCGACGCGGCGCGAGTGCGCGAGCTGGTGCTGGCCGCATGCCAGTAGCGCCGACTCTGGCCCTGGCTAATCGCATGCGCTAAAGCTCCACCCACGCGCGTCTGACGCGCCTACGATGGGTTTGGTCGGGGAAAGCCGTGACTGACGAAACGGTGTGATCGCGACGTGTGCTGACGGGTGGATTAATCGGTGCGGCGGAGTTCTTGAGCCGCCCGGCTGCCCACTGCCCACCGACCTGCGGCGGCTGCTATGACCGGCACGCTGTTGCTGCACCCCGACGACGTTCGGCAGCGTTTCACCGTCACCGGTGTCGTCCAGGGCGTCGGATTCCGCCCGTTCGTCCACCGCATGGCCAGCGAACTGGGTCTCGTCGGGTTCGTCGGCAACGATTCGGGTGCGGTGTTCGTCGAAGCGCAGGGCCCCGCTGCGCGCGTTGACGAATTCGGTCGCCGATTGCGATCCGAGGCGCCGCCGCTGGCGCGCATCAGCGCGGTCTCCGTCGTCGACATCCAGGCAAACGGCGATACCGGATTCCGCATTGTGGACAGCCGGATTGCCCCGGGGACCGGCACGCCGATTCCACCCGACATCGCGGTGTGCGACGAGTGCCTCGCCGAACTCTTCGACCCCGCCGACCGCCGATACCGGCACCCGTTCATCACCTGCACCAACTGCGGACCGCGGTTCACCATCATCCGCGAACTGCCGTATGACCGTCCGGGCACCACCATGTCGAGCTTCGCCATGTGTGACCGCTGCGCCGCCGAATACCACGACCCTGCCGACCGCCGGTTCCACGCCCAGCCGATCGCCTGCCCGGATTGCGGGCCATCGCTGTGGTTGCAGCGGGGCGCCGAGCGGATACCCGGATGCGACGCGGCGCTGGCCGCCGCCCAACAGGCGCTGGCCACCGGAGCCGTCGTCGCGATCAAGGGCATCGGGGGCTACCACCTGGCCTGCGTGGTCGACGACCAAGCGGTGGTAACGGGGCTGCGGGGCCGTAAGGCCCGCGGCGCCAAGCCTTTCGCGATGTTGGTCCGAGATCTCGACGTCGCACGCCGCTACGCGCACATCGACGACACCGAGGCCGCGATCATGCTCAGCCCGGCCCGACCGATCGTGTTGCTGCGCCGCCGCATGGACGCCCCGGTCGCCGACGCCGTCGCGCCGGGCAGCCCGCTGCTCGGAATCATGCTGCCCTACACGCCAATTCATCACCTGCTGCTGACGTCCGAACTCGACGCGCTGGTCATGACCAGTGGCAACCGTTCCGACGAACCCATCTGTTTCACCGACGACGATGCGGCGCGCCGCCTGGCGCCGCTCTGCGACGCGGTGCTCGACCACAATCGGCCGATCCACGTGCCGTGCGACGACTCGGTGGTCCGCGTCGTCGACGGCCGCGAACTACCGATCCGCCGCTCCCGCGGCTACGCGCCGCTGCCCGTCGACCTCGGCGACGAAGGACCCTCGGTGCTGGCCGTCGGCGGGGAACTGAAGAACACTTTCTGCCTGACCGACGGTTCCCGCGCCTACCTGTCCGGGCACATCGGCGACATGGAAACCCTGGAAACCCTACGAGCCTTCGAGCGTGCGGTGAGTCAGCTCAGCGAAATTCGTTGTCAGCCAGTGCGGTTGGCTGCCGATCTGCATCCGGGTTATCAGACCCGAAGCTGGGCCGAGGGGCACGTCGGTGAGCGCCCGCTGGATCTCGTGCAGCACCATCACGCGCACGTCGTCTCGCTGTTGGCCGAGCACGGCCGGCTCGGCGAACCCGTCATCGGTGTCTCGTTCGACGGCACCGGCTACGGTTGCGACGCCACCATCTGGGGCGGGGAGATCCTTGCCCTCGGACCGCAGAGCCATCGGTTCACCCGGGCCGGTCACCTGCTTGCGGTGCCGCTGCCCGGCGGTGACGCCGCCGTGCGCAATCCGTGGCGCATGGCGCTGTCCCAGTTATGGACGGCCGGCATCGACTGGGCCACCGATCTGCCGCCGGTGGCCGCGGCCACCCAAGCCGAATTAGGGGTCGTCCGTTCGCAATTGGAAACCGGCGTCGGTTGCGTGCCGTGTTCGAGCATGGGCCGGCTGTTCGACGCCGTCGCTTCCCTGCTGGGGGTGCGACACCACATCGATTACGAGGGGCAGGCCGCCATCGAACTCGAAGTGCTGGCCGAATCCGCGCACACCCCGGCCGAACTGCGCCTGGCAGTGGGCGACGACGGGGGGATCGACCCGCGCGACATGATTCGCGCGATCGTTGCAGCCCTGCGCGCAGGTGTCGAAACCGCGTCGCTGGCAGCCGGGTTCCATCACGCGGTCGCCGTCGCGGTTGCCGAGTCGGTCGACCGGGCCGCCGGCGACGTGCGACTGGTGGGTCTTAGCGGCGGCGTCTTCCAAAACGTGCTGCTGCTGCGCGCATGCCGACAACGGTTGCAGCAGGCAGGCTTTGAGGTGTTGATCCACAGGGCGGTCCCACCCAACGACGGTGGACTCGCACTCGGCCAGGCCGCGGTCTCGGTGCTGACCGCGCTGGCATCGCAATCCGAGCTAAGGGGGACTGATTTGACATGACTACCACCGCGATTGACCGCGGGCTGGGCGCCGAGCTGACCGCCGATCTCGCGGCCACCGCACTCACGCTGGCCCGCCGGTTCGCGGCCGGCGCCACCATGTGGTCGATAGCTCCGTCGTGGGAGCCGCATGCCTTACACATCGCGGTCGAGTTCGTGCACCCGGTGATCATGGGCAAGCGGGCACTGCCGGCGGTCGCTCTGATCGGAGCCGACCTGGTTGATCTGGTTCGGATTTCGGTAGTGCCGGGCGACATCGTGATCGCGGTGTCGGGCGCCGACGACCCCGACGTGCGCTCGGTGATGCGCCGATGCCCGGCCTGGGGCGCCACCACCATCTGGATCGGCAGTGGCGAGCGACCCGAGGCGGGAATGGCCGACCATGTGCTGTGGCTCGACGACCCCGACCCCAGGGTGCCGGCGACCGGCGGCTTCGTGCTGTTCTACCACCTGCTGTGGGAGTTGACCCACGTCTGCTTCGAGCATCCCGGGCTGCTGAAGGAGGACGCCGCATGCACCGACGACGTGTGCGTCACCTGCAGCGACGAAGGTCGGCTCGGTGAAGTGGTCGCGGCGTCGACCGACGGCATGGCCGCGGTGCGCACCGCCAAGGGCGTCGAGTCCGTCGCCACCACCCTTGTCGACCCCGTCGCCGCCGGCGAGCTCGTGCTGGTGCATGCCGGCACCGCGATCAGCCGCGTTAGTGAGGAGGTGACATGACTGACGAGCCCACCAACTTCCTGTATCCGTTCATCGACGCCCAGGAGGACGACCCCAAGTCGCTGCTCGCCGACCTGACCGCGTCGGCGCAAGCGAAGGCGACCGAAAGCTTGAGGTTGCGCCGCTCCACGCTGGAGGAAAACACCGAACTCGTCGCCGCTGCCGCCGCCGAGATGGCAGCTCGTTTTGGCGCCGGCGGCCGGCTGTTCACCTTCGGCAATGGCGGAAGCTGTACCGATTGCACCACGTTGGCGCGGCTGTTCGCCCGCCCGCCGCTCGGAAAGCCGCTGCCCGCATGGTCATTGACCGCCGACCAGGCGATCATGACCGCGCTGGGCAACGACGTCGGGTTCGAGTTGGTGTTCGCCCGGCAGTTGATCGCCCGCGCGAAAGCCGGCGACATCGCGATCGCGATGTCGACCAGCGGCAGTTCCCCAAACCTGATGGCAGCGCTGGCCGAAGCCCGTCATCGTGACATGTACACCATCGGCTTCGCCGGCTACGACGGCGGTGCGTTCGCGACAAGCCGGGACGTGGACGCCTGCTTTGTCGTCCACTCGCAAAGCGTGCACCGGATACAGGAGTCGCAGGCGCTGCTGGGCTATGAGCTGTGGCTGAGGGTCCACGAACAGCTGGGGGTGGGAGTGGCATGACTAAGTCAGCCAACGAATACTTGTCATCGGGGCCGAAATTCGCCGAAGGCGAGGTGATCGAACGGATCGAAACGTTCCGTAAACGCCGGCCCCGGCTGCTTGACGATCACGTGACGACCGCGCACGGCGCCGGTGGAAAGGCGTCGGCGGCGCTGGTGGATGCGGTGTTCATGGAGGCGTTTCGCAATCCGCTGCTGGAGTCGCTCGGCGACGGCGCAGTCCTCACGCTGCCCAGCGGCGAGCGGCTGGTCATGTCGACCGATTCGTTTGTGGTGCAGCCCAGGCGATTTCCGGGCGGCTCGATCGGTGAGCTCGCCGTGCACGGTACCGCCAACGACCTTGCGGTCGCCGGTGCGGTGCCGCAATGGATTTCAGCGGCGTTCGTCCTCGAAGAGGGTTTTCCGATCGCGGAACTGAAGGAGATCGTCGCCGACATGGCCGATGCGGCGTCTGCGGCAGGTGTGCAGATCGTCACCGGCGACACCAAGGTGGTGCCCAAAGGCGCCGCCGACGGCATGTTCGTCACCACCACCGGCGTCGGCGTCATCCCGGCGGACCGCCACCTGTCAGCGGAGTCGGTCCGTCCGGGCGACAAGGTACTGCTGTCCGGGTCGATGGGAGATCACGGGATGGCGGTGATGCTGGCCCGCGGCGATCTAGCCATCGAAGCCGACATCCATTCCGACACCGCGTCGGTGAGCCCGCTGGTGGAACTGCTGTTGGCTGCCGCGCCGTCCACCCGCTGGCTTCGCGACCCGACCCGCGGCGGTGTCGGGACCGTCTGCAACGAACTGGCCCAGGCCTGCGGGTTGGCGGTGGTCCTCGAAGAGGACAAGTTGCCGATCCACCCCATGGTCAGCGGCGCCTGCGAGCTGTTGGGCATCGACCCGCTCTACGTCGCCAATGAGGGCAAGTTCGTCGCGGTCGTGGCCGCCGACGAGGCGGAGGCCGGGCTGGCCGCCCTGCGCTCGCACCCGCTTGGCGCCGAAGCGGCTGAGGTTGGGGAAATCGTCGAGGAACCCGCGGAAACCGTGGTGGTGCAAACCGGGTTCGGCGGTTCCCGGATCGTCGACATGCTTGTCGGCGACCCGCTGCCGCGGATCTGTTGAGATAAGGAGCTCTGAAATGTGTCTTGGGATTCCGGGGCGGATCGTCGAAATCACCGATGTCGACAACTATTTGGCCAAAGTCGACGTCAGCGGTGTGCAGCGCACCATCTCGGTGCGGCTGCTGGAAAAGGACATGCCTGAACCCGACGACTGGGTGCTGGTACATGTCGGTTTCGCGATGGCCAAGATCGACGAGACCGAAGCGCTGCTGACGCTTGCGGCCGTCAAGAAGCTCGGTGACGCCTATACCACCGAAATGGAAGCCTTCGATTCCTCGGCCATCGTGTGAAGGGATAGCTATGAAATTCGTTGACGAGTTCCGTGACCCCGCGGCCGCACGCAAACTGATCGCCGCGATCAAACGATTGGCCGGTGAGGACGAGCACTTCAAGTTCATGGAGGTGTGCGGCGGACACACCCACACCATCTACCGGCACGGCATCGAACATCTGCTGCCGGAGAATGTCGAGTTGGTGCACGGCCCGGGGTGTCCGGTATGCGTGATCCCGATGGGCCGCATCGACGACGCCATGTGGCTGGCTGAGCAACCCGACACGATCTTCACCTGCTTCGGCGACATGATGAGGGTGCCCGGCTCCAACGGAAACCTGCTCAACGCCAAGGCCCGTGGCGCCGACGTGCGGTTCGTCTATTCTCCGCTGGACGCCCTGAAGGTCGCGGTCGACAACCCAGACAAGCAGGTGGTGTTTTTCGCGGTCGGGTTCGAAACCACCGTGCCGTCCACCGCGGTGACGTTGGTGCGGGCCCGCGATTTGAGCCTGACCAACTTCAGCGTGTTCTGCAACCACGTCACGATCGTGCCGCCGATCAAAGCCATCCTCGAGTCGCCGGATTTGCGGCTGTCCGGCTTCATCGGCCCCGGACATGTGTCGACGGTGGTCGGGATACGGCCGTATCGGTTCGTCAACGACGTCTATCACAAGCCGCTGGTGGTGTCCGGGTTCGAACCGCTGGACATCTTGGCGTCGGTCGCGATGTTGCTGACCCAAATCCGCGAGGGCCGTTGCGAAATCGAGAACCAGTACTCGCGGGTGGTGCCCGAGCAGGGCAATCCCGCGGCGTTGAAGTTGATGGGGACGGTTTTCGCGCTGCGCCCGCACTTCGAATGGCGCGGGTTGGGCTTCATCTCGCAGAGCGCACTACGGCTGCATGATGATTTCGCCGAGTTCGATGCCGAGCTGCGCTACGCGATGCCCGGCGTGCGGGTCGCCGATCCCAAAGCCTGCCAATGCGGCGAAGTACTCAAGGGCGTGCTCAAACCTTGGGAGTGCAAGGTTTTCGGCACCGCGTGTACGCCCGAAACCCCGATCGGCACCTGCATGGTGTCTCCGGAGGGCGCGTGTGCGGCCTACTACAACTTCGGCCGGATGCACCGTGATGCCGTCAAGCTGGTGGGATCCCGAACCTGATCGCATCGGTGGATACCCGCGGGGCGGAGATGTTCGCCCGCTACGCCTACGCTCCCAACGCGCTGGGTTATTGCGGGCCGCCGTTGGGCGCCACGCTGCGGGACGGCTCGGTCGACGACGTGCGGATCGCCGCGCGGAAATTCTCTGGGGCATGGCCTTATTTGCAGGTGCTGTCCAGGATGACCGGCATCGCCGATCCGCTGGACTACCGACTCGTCGAGTCATACTGGCTCGGCGGTGGTCTCGGCGCCGAGCTGAACCCGGCCGAGTTCATCGACGAACTGCTCTCGATCATCGGCCCGCAGGCCGGCCGCTACTGGTCGCATCTCGATTCGAAGTTGGTGGGCGAGGCCGCTGCCAACCACTGCTTCCATGTATTTGCGGTGTATCCGTGGTCGCGGCTGTTGGGCCGCGGTCTCGACGAGCACCCGTTGAACGTGCTGGATAGTTGCCGAATTACCTGGGGCACAGTTGTTTCCCGCGATGGTGACGACGTCGACGTATCGTGTCGCGCGCTGCAGTGGGACGGCCACGCGCTGGACCTGTCCCAACCGTCAGTGCGGCGACTCGATGTATGGGCCGACGGATACAGCGCGGTGCCCGACGTGGCCGTTGGCGACGAGGTCGCGGTGCATTGGGACAGGCTGTGCGGCCGGCTGTGGCCCGAGCAGATTCAGGCATTGTCCGATGCGACGGCACGCCAGCTGACGGCCACCAATCGGCGGCTCGCGCGCCGGTAGCCCTCAGCGGTCCATGATGGCTGTGTGGACGATGACTCATTCGACCGGCTGGTCGGCCTGTTGGACTACACGATGTTCGTGGTCACCACCCAAGCCGACGGCCACTCGTCGGGCTGTCTGGTCGGCTTCGCCACCCAGACCAGCTTGGCGCCGCCGCGGTTTCTCGTCGGCATATCCAAACGCAACCACACCTTTCGAGTGGCGAGCCGGACCGAGCATGTGGCGGTCCATCTGCTGTCGCGGCGCGACCTCGAGTTAGCCCACCTCTTCGGCGGCCAAACCGGGGATGAGATCGACAAATTCGAGCGGTGCGCCTGGCACACCGGCCCGGCCGGGATGCCGATTCTCGACGATGCCGTCGCCTGGTTCGTCGGAAAAACACTGAGCCGGCTCGACGTCGGCGACCACATGGGCTACTTGCTCGAACCGATCGCCGGGTATGCGCCGAAGCGCGCTGATGATCTCGTCAGTTTCTCCGACGTGCTCGACATGGAACCGGGCCACGAAGCCTAGAACCAAACGGCTATTACGTTTTGTCCTCGTTGGCCCGGGGGAATCCGCCGCCCTGCGGGAACAGCGGGAACACCACGTCGTCGAGTTTCTCGGCGTCTCCGGCTGTCTTGTTGACCGTCGCGCCCCACACGTTGCCGTCCGGCGACATCCGCAACGCCCAGGCGTGGGCGTGCGTGTCCTGACGGACCACGTCGGGCTCGCCGGTGACCGCACCGGTTGCCGGAGCAAGGTGGATGGCCACCGTCTGCTTGGTGTTGATCAGGTTGACCAGCACGGTGCCGTCCAACGCGGCACATCCGGCAACGCCGGGCCGGTCCGGCCAGGTCCAGACGGTAGAAACCTTCGAATCGCGGGTGATGCGCTGCAAACGGTCTGCAGTGGGCGCGCGGTCGACCACGTACAGCGAGCCGTCAACCGGGTCGGTGCACACCCCGCCGCCGGCGCCGAGTCCGCTGAGCGCGGTGGTCGGCGGCGCCTGGTTCAAAGTGGTCGGCTGCTCGATCCGCAGCACCTTGCCCGCCATCGAGCCTGGGTCCTCGGCCATCGCGGGGTTGCCGGCGTCGCCGGTGAGCACGACCAGCGTGGTGGGGCTGGTGAAGATCAGCGCCCCGGTATTTCCATTGGCGCCCTTAGGGATTCCGGTCAGAATGTCTTTGGGGATGTCGCCGTCGGCGATCCGAATGACCCGGTTGTCGCTGGGCGTGCTGATGTAGGCGTACATCAACCGGTCTTGCTGGTAGGTCGGCGACAGCACGATATCCATCAGCCCGCCGTCGCCGGAGGGGTCGACCGGGATCACGACTTTGACCTTGGGCTCGGCGCTGACCGAGACCTCCTTGACGGCACCGGTGGTGCGTTCGGCGACCAGTGCCGACTTGCTGTCCGGGCCCATGATGAGGCCGCTGGTGCTTTCCAGGCAGCCCTGCATCACACCCGGGGCCGGGCACTTTTTGGGGAATGGCTTGGCCGGCAGCGGCGGCGGCGGCGGAGGCGTCGAGCTCGCGGGCGCATGCCGCTGCGGCTCGGTGGTGAACGGCTCCGACTGGGCGTCGTTGAACCGTGCGCATCCACTCACGACGAGCAGCGCCGCCGACAGCGCGCCAAGCGCGCACCGGGCCGACCGCCATACCTGCATGTCCGCAAGGGTACGGACAACGCTGCGGCGCCCGCCATGGCGTCCCGCCGACGCGCCGCCAGCGGCGAATAACGGACCGATCAAGCCGTGATACAAAACCCTCGTCTCGCAGGTTGCTTGCACTTAGGCTGACACGGTGACCGGCGATCCCTATGGCTTCACCCGCTTTCACCGGCTTGAGGATGTTGAGGCGTCACCGGCGCGCAAGCCCGCTCCGCCGCCGCGGGAGACCCGTCCGCCGGAGCCGTCGCGGGAATCCCGTGCACCGGAGCCGCCGCGGGAATCCCGTCCGCCGGAGCCGCCGCGGGAGACCCGTCCGCCGGAGTCTCGCGAGCCCGAGGTGGTCGAGCCCGAGGTCGAGGTGGAGCCGGCCGACGACGAGGACTCCGAAACGACGGCGATCGCGCGCGACGAGCCCGTCGACGAGGCGGCCGAAGATGTCGAGGAGGACCTGGACCAGCCGGCCGCCGTCGACCGTGAACTGCCGCCGTCCGTGCAGCCGCGGCTGTTAGACGACCCGCGGCTGAAAATGGCGCGGCAGCGCGGCACGCAGCATCTGGGCCTCATGGTGCTGCGGGTGGGTGTGGGTGTCGTGCTGGTCATTCACGGCATGCAGAAAATGTTCGGCTGGTGGGACGGGCCGGGCATCGACGGATTCACAAACTCGCTGACCGAATTGGGGTTTCAGCACGCCGACATCCTGAGCTATCTGGCTGCCGGTGCCCAGATCGTGGCCGGTGCGCTTTTGGTTCTCGGGTTGTTTACCCCGGTGGTCGCTGCCGGCGCGCTGGCTTACCTGGTCAACAGCCTGTTGGCGGACATCACGACACAGCGACAGCACGGGCATCTCAACTTCTTCCTGCCCGGCGGCAACGAATATCACATCATGCTCATCATCGCGCTGGTCGCGATTATCCTTGCCGGCCCGGGACTTTACGGGTTCGATGCGGGCCGGGGCTGGGCCCGTCGCCCGTTCATCGGATCGTCCGCGGCGCTGCTCGTCGGCGTCGGCGGCGGAATTGGGTTCTGGGCGCTCTTCAACGGCGCCAACCCGCTGGCGTGAGCCGCCCGGGAGGCCCCTCGGCGGCCGTCAGGGCGCCCTAGACAGGCATCAGTCTGGTAAAAGCGCCGCTCAAATCCCCAATCTCGGCCGAACTGCCCTTACCCTGACACGCGTGACGAGTCAATCGCATGACACACGTTGGCGGCGGCCGGACAGCTCCGAGGCGCCAACTCCGGGACGCCCGGCCGTAGCGAGCCTGGTCGACCCGGAAGACGACCTGCCGTCAGCCACCTATGCAGGCGATTTCGAGACGACCACCATTCCGCACTACGACGCCGCCGCCGGCATGTCCCCAGATTCCGGGAATATGCGGCTGCCCGGCAACGGATACGGCGTCATCGGCGGCCAGGAACCACTAGGCGCCCTGCCGTATGTCCAGCCGCAGAACAACGGCCATCACTCCGTATTCGGGCCGGGCGAGCTCGGGCCGGGTATCGACGACGAGCGCGTCCGCGCAGCGGGCCGTCGCGGCACCCAGCATCTCGGTTTGCTGGTGCTGCGGGTCGGCTTGGGCGCGGTGCTGATCGCCCACGGGCTGCAGAAACTGTTCGGCTGGTGGGGCGGCCAGGGGCTGACCGGATTCAAGAATTCCCTGGCTGACGCCGGCTACCAGCACGCCGACATCCTCACCTATGTCGCCGCCGGCGGTCAGATCGTCGCCGGAGTTCTGCTGGTGCTGGGCTTGTTCACGCCGGTCGCTGCCGCCGGGGCGCTGGCCTACCTGATCAACGGCCTGATCGCCGGGGTGTCGGCCCAATCCGACGCGCAATCGATTCCGTTCTTCCTGCCTGATGGGCACGAGTACGAGCTCACGCTGATCGTCATGGCCGCCGCCGTCATCCTGATCGGCCCAGGCCGGTACGGGTTCGACGCTGGTCGCGGCTGGGCGCGGCGGCCATTCATCGGCTCGTTCGCGGCCCTGGTGTTAGGTGTCGGCGCCGGTATCGGCATGTGGGTGTTGCTCAACGGCTCGAATCCGCTGACGTAAACCGGGGCCAGCGGATCTAGCCGGCGTACGGGTTGGGTACCCGGCCGCCGCTGGCTTCGGTCAACACCGGGAGCGTCGCGAACGTGACCGCGGGCAACCGCAGTTCGCCGTCGTCCTTGAGTTGTGCCCGCGCCCACAAACTCTTGGTGAACCGCAACCCGTCGATCTGATCCCAGTGCACCGCCCGGGTGCCGAGCAGCGTGCGGACCCTCACGCCTTGCTGGTCGGCGACGGTGCGCAGCCGAATGATCAACGCCGACAAGATAATTGGTATCACCAGCAGCGGCGCGCTCAGCGGCCAGGTCAGTACCGGTATCAGCAGACCCAATGCGAAGAAGCCGACCGCAAAGTGGGCCATCGGCGATATCTTGATCACCGCCGGGGACGTCGCGGGTGAGCTGGAAGCCACCGCTGCATTGTGTCACCGCCCGGTGAGATTGCGTCCAGCGCTGTGCCTGGAGGGGCAGCCGCGACCCTGTGCGCAATCTCAACGCTGGGCGGGCCGGCAACCCGGATTTGACGGCTGACCTGTGCGGAGACTACCGTCGAACGCTATGGACAGCCGCGAAATGCTCGTAGTACTTGGTCGGCGCGTTGGTAGCTGATTAGCCTTCGAGCACCAACGCGCAACCCCTCGTGCAGCAGAGCTGGCGGGGGTTTTTTGTTGCCAGCACCTGAAGAGGACACAGTGAGCGCACCCATAACGCGACCATCGGAGCGATCGGCGAGACCGCCGGTTGCCAACGGCGCGTCTGCAGCAGCCAAACCCGTCGCCCCCCAGCCGAGCCACGTTGCGCCGCACCAGCTTACCGGTGCGCAGTCGGTAATCAGGTCGCTGGAGGAACTCGACGTCGAGGTCATCTTCGGCATTCCGGGCGGCGCCGTGCTGCCGGTATACGACCCGCTGTTCGACTCGCAGAAGCTGCGCCACGTGCTGGTGCGTCACGAGCAGGGCGCCGGGCATGCCGCCAGCGGCTACGCGCACGCCACCGGCAAAGTCGGGGTCTGCATGGCCACGTCAGGGCCCGGTGCCACCAACCTGGTCACTCCGCTCGCGGACGCGCAGATGGACTCGGTGCCGGTGGTGGCGATCACCGGCCAGGTCGGCCGGTCGCTGATCGGCACCGACGCCTTTCAAGAGGCCGACATCTCCGGTGTGACGATGCCGATCACCAAGCACAACTTTTTAGTCCGCGACGGCGACGAGATCCCCCGGGTGATCGCCGAGGCCTTCCACATCGCGGCCACCGGGCGCCCCGGTGCAGTGCTTGTCGACATTCCCAAGGACATCCTGCAGGCCCAGTGCACGTTCAGCTGGCCACCGCGCATGGATCTGCCCGGCTACAAGCCCAACACCAAGCCGCACAACCGGCAGATCCGCGAGGCCGCCAAGCTGACCGCGGCCGCCCGCAAGCCGGTGCTCTACGTCGGCGGCGGGGTGATCCGCGGCGACGCCACCGAGCAATTGCGTGACCTGGCCGAGCTGACCGGCATCCCGGTGGTGACCACGCTGATGGCCCGCGGCGCCTTCCCCGACAGCCACCCGCAGCATCTGGGCATGCCGGGAATGCACGGCACCGTGGCCGCAGTCGCGGGCCTGCAGCGCAGTGACCTGCTGATCGCGTTGGGCACCCGCTTCGACGACCGGGTCACCGGCAAGCTCGACTCGTTCGCGCCGGAGGCCAAGATCATCCACGCCGACATCGATCCGGCCGAGATCGGCAAGAACCGGCACGCCGATGTGCCGATCGTGGGCGACGTCAAAGCCGTCATCACCGATCTGATCGCGGCGCTGCGCCACGACGGGACCGCCATCGAACTCGACGACTGGTGGGAATACCTGCGGGAGGTGCGGTCCACCTACCCGCTGTCCTACGGGCCGCAGAGCGACGGCAGCCTCAGCCCCGAATACGTGATCTCGACCCTCGGCGAGATGGCCGGCCCCGACGCCGTGTATGTCGCCGGCGTCGGGCAGCACCAGATGTGGGCTGCGCAGTTCATCTCCTATGAGAATCCGCGCACCTGGATCAACTCCGGCGGTCTGGGCACCATGGGCTTCGCCATCCCGGCGGCGATGGGCGCCAAAATCGCCCGCCCCGACGCCGAAGTGTGGGCGGTCGACGGCGACGGCTGCTTCCAGATGACCAACCAGGAACTGGCCACCTGCGCCATCGAAGGCGCTCCGATCAAGGTGGCGCTGATCAACAACGGCAACCTGGGCATGGTGCGTCAATGGCAGTCGCTGTTTTACCAAGAGCGCTACTCGCAGACCGATCTGGCGACCCACTCGCACCGCATCCCCGACTTCGTCAAGCTGGCCGAGGCGCTCGGGTGCGTCGGATTGCGCTGCGAGCGTGAGGAAGACGTGGCAGATGTCATCGCCCAGGCCCGCGCGATCAACGACCGCCCGGTGGTGATCGACTTCATCGTCGGAGCCGATGCACAGGTGTGGCCGATGGTGGCCGCGGGCACCAGCAACGACGAGATCCAGGCCGCCCGCGGAATCCGCCCGCTGTTCGACGACGAAGGCAACGAGGGGCATGCCTGATGAAGACACATACCCTTTCGGTCCTCGTCGAAGACAAACCCGGTGTCCTTGCCCGCGTTGCGGCGCTGTTTTCCCGGCGCGGGTTCAACATCGAGTCGCTGGCTGTCGGCGCCACCGAGCAAAAAGACATGTCCCGGATGACGATCGTCGTCTCTGCCGAGGACGCGGTGCTGGAACAGATCACCAAGCAACTCAACAAACTGGTCAACGTCATCAAGATCGTCGAACAGGAGGACGACAATGCGGTGGCCCGCGAGTTGGCGCTGATCAAAGTGCGCGCCGACGCCAATACTCGCGGCCAGATCATCGAAGCGGCGAACCTGTTCCGCACCAGGGTGATTGACGTCTCCCCGGAGTCGCTCATCATCGAGGCAACCGGTACCCCGGCGAAGTTCGAGGCGCTGCTGCGGGTGCTGGAACCCTACGGGGTGCGCGAAATCGTCCAATCCGGATTGGTGTCGCTGTCCCGCGGTCCGCGGGGCATCGGCACCGCGAAATAACTAATAAGGAGACGTGGCGATCGCCAGCGTGGCAATGGCGCTGGGCACGCCCGCTTGCGGGGGACGGGTCGCCACAGATAGGAGAAAAGCCAAGTGGCAGTGCAGATGTTCTACGACGACGACGCCGACCTGTCGATCATCCAGGGCCGCAAGGTCGGCGTCATCGGATACGGCAGCCAAGGACACGCGCACTCGCTGAGCCTGCGCGACTCCGGCGTCCAGGTGAAGGTGGGCCTGAAGGAAGGCTCGAAATCGCGGGCCAAGGTCGCCGAGCAGGGGCTCGAGGTCGACACCCCGGCCGAGGTGGCCAAGTGGGCCGACGTGATCATGCTGCTGGCGCCCGACACCGCGCAGGCCGACATTTTCACAAACGACATCGAGCCCAACCTCGAGGCGGGCAATGCGCTGTTCTTCGGCCACGGGCTCAACATTCACTTCGACCTGATCAAGCCGGCCGCCGACATCACCGTGGGGATGGTCGCGCCGAAAGGGCCGGGGCACTTGGTGCGCCGCCAATTCGTCGACGGCAAGGGTGTGCCTTGCCTGATCGCGGTGGACCAGGATCCCACCGGCGAGGGCGAGGCGCTGGCGCTGTCCTACGCCAAAGGCATCGGTGGCACCCGCGCCGGCGTCATCAAGACGACGTTCAAAGAGGAGACCGAGACCGACCTGTTCGGTGAGCAGGCCGTGTTGTGCGGCGGCACCGAGGAATTGGTCAAGGCCGGGTTCGACGTGATGGTCGAGGCCGGTTACGCGCCAGAGATGGCCTACTTCGAGGTGCTGCACGAGCTCAAGCTGATCGTCGACCTGATGTACGAGGGCGGCATCGCGCGGATGAACTATTCGGTGTCCGACACCGCGGAGTTCGGCGGCTACCTGTCGGGCCCGCGGGTGATCGACGCCGACGCCAAGGAGCGGATGCGCGGAATCCTCCGCGACATTCAGGACGGCAGCTTCGTCAAGAGGCTGGTTGCCGATGTCGAGGGCGGCGGCAAGGAACTCGCGCGGTTGCGCAAGGAGAACGCCGAGCATCCCATCGAGGTCACCGGTAAGAAACTGCGCGACCTGATGAGCTGGGTCGACCGCCCCATCACCGAAACGGCGTAACCCCCCGCTTGCGCCGAGCGTGCGTGTCCCCGGCCGACACGCCGAGCGTGTCGCCGGGTTAGCGCACGCTCGGCGCGGTCAACGCGCCAGCCGGTCGGCGACTAACACCACCCGCCGGGCCAGGTGCTCAAGCGCCGCGTTAGTCGCGTCGTCGAATTCCTCGATGTTGTCGTGGGTGGAAACCAGGCTCACCCCATAGGGATTGCCGTCGACGAACTTGGCCGGATCGGTGTACCCCGGCGGCACGAGTATCCCGCCGAAATGCATCAACGTGATGTACAGCGCCAGCAGCGTGGTCTCTTGGCCACCGTGGACGGTGTTCGACGATGTGAAGCCCGCATACACCTTGTCGGCGAGCTTGCCGTCGGCCCACAACCCGCCCAGCGAGTCGAGGAAGTTGCGCAACTGCGATGCGGGCGAGCCGAATCGGGTCGGTGAGCCGAAGATCACCGCGTCGGCCCAGACGATGTCGTCACCGGTGGCCACCGGTAAATGCTTGGTGGCTTTATAGTTCGCCGTCCAGGCAGGATTGCTGGCAAACGATTCCGGGTCGCGGGTTTCGGCGACGGGGCGGACCCGCACCTCAGCCCCCGCGGACTCGGCTGCGGCGGCAACGCGTTTCGCCATCGTCGTGCCGTGGCCAGTAGCGGAGTAGTAAATGACCGCGAGTTTCGTCATGGCGTCATGGTAGGCAATGCGGTGATCCCGAACTCGCGCTTGAGCACAGTACGCGCCGCGTAGTAGCCGCACATGCCGTGCACGCCGCCGCCTGGGGGAGTGGCCGCCGAACACAGGTACGCCTTAGGGATCGGTGTTGTCCACGGGTTGAGCCGCGGCGTCGGTCCGACGATCGCGCGCCAGGCGGAGTTCCCGCCCATTCCGATGTCACCGCCGACGTAATTCGCGTTGTGATCGGCTAACCGTGCCGCGGGCACGCTGCGAACGGCGACCACGACGTCGCGGAAGCCGGGCGCGAACCGCTCGAATATGGCTGTGACGGCATCGGTTTGGTCAACTGGCGATCCCGACGGCACGTGCGCGTAAGTCCACAGCGGCCGGCGTCCATCGGTATCGATCCGGCCCGGATCGCACACGTACGGAGTAGCAGCCAGCACCATCGGCCACTCGGCGTGCCGTCCGGCGGCTACCTCCGATTCGGCACGCGCCATCTGCGCGCGGGTGCCGCCGAGGTGGAAGGTGGGTACGTGCGCCAGCCGCTCGTCGGACCATGGGATGTCATCACTGAGCACAAAATCGACCTTGGCAACCCCTGGGCCAAAGCGGTAGCCGCGCAACGCCTTCGCGTAGCCGGCCGGCAGCGCATCGCCGTAGATGCGCAAGAGCGCCGTCGGAGCGGTGTCGTACAACACGACACCGCCCGGGGGTTCGGTGATCTCCACACCGGCGGTCAGTTCGCCGCCGTGCGCTCGCAGATCGGCGATCAGCGCATCGGCGATCGCCTGACTACCGCCCACCGGGATGGGCCAGCCACCCGAATGGGCGAGCGTCGACAGCATCAGCCCGGCAGCTGCCGCCACTAGAGACGGCATCCGCGAAATCGTGTGGGCGGCAACACCACTGAAGAGCGCGCGGGCGTCTTCGCCGGCCAGTGACCGCCACGCCGGGGTGGCTTGCGCGAGCATCCGTAGGCCCAAGCGCAGCGCCGGCAGCACATCCGTCGGCACCGAGCGTTTGTCGCCGAGCAGCAGTCCCACCACCGCTTCGGAGTCAGCCACCAGCGGGCCCAGCAGGCGCCGCCATGACGCGCCGTGCTCGAGGCCGTCGCAGGTCCGTTCGAGATCGTGGTAAGCGATCGCCGCCGGTCGGTCGGGTAGCGGGTTGGCATATGCCAGCTCCGGTACCGCCAACTGCACACCGCGCGCGGGCAGGTCGAATTGCGCCAGAAACGGCGACGCGAGCGCCAGCGGGTGCACTGCCGAGCAGATGTCGTGCGATACCCCGGGAAACTCTGGGTCGGCGGCGGTGCGGGCGCCGCCGCCGAACGTCGGCTGCGCCTCGATGACCTGCACGCTCAAGCCGGCGCGTGCGCAGATGACAGCGGCGGTCAGCCCGTTGGGTCCGCTTCCGACGACGGTGACGTCCATCCCGTGATGGTAGGGACCGGCGGGTTACGCGGCGACAGGCCGCCCATCGCCATTGACTCTGCGGCTACCAGACAAAAGTGCGAGTAGCTCGCCTGGTCAGCGCAGAGTCAACGCATTGGTGTTGCCGGCGCGGCCCGCATCGTCGCCGGGCCCGAGGTCGCCGTTGGAGCTGATGGCGGCGACCCGTTGCGCCCGGCTCCGCCGCGCTGACGGTCGCCGCTACGCTGGCCGGGTGAGCCTGCCCGTTGTTTTGATCGCTGACAAACTTTCTGAATCCACCGTCGCCGCCCTCGGTGACCAGGTTGAAGTGCGCTGGGTCGACGGCCCGGATCGCGAGAAACTGTTGGCTGCGGTACCGGACGCCGACGCGTTGCTGGTGCGCTCCGCCACCACCGTCGACGCCGAAGTGCTGGCCGCCGCCCCCAAGCTCAAGATCGTCGCCCGCGCCGGTGTCGGGTTGGACAACGTCGACGTCGAGGCCGCCACCGCCCGCGGCGTACTGGTGGTCAACGCGCCGACATCGAACATCCACAGCGCCGCAGAGCATGCGATCGCGCTGCTCCTGGCCGCAGCGCGGCAGATCACCGTGGCCGACGCGTCGCTGCACGCGCACGAGTGGAAGCGCTCGTCGTTCTCCGGCACGGAGATCTTTGGCCACACCGTCGGCGTGGTCGGCCTGGGGCGCATCGGGCAGCTGGTCGCGCAGCGGCTGGCGGCGTTCGGCGCCCACGTCGTCGCCTACGACCCGTACGTGTCGCCGGCGCGGGCCGCGCAGCTGGGTATCGAGCTGTTGGCCCTCGACGAGCTGCTGGGCCGCGCTGACTTCATCTCGGTGCATCTGCCCAAGACACCCGAGACGGCGGGCCTGATCGGCAAGGAGGCACTGGCCAAGACCAAGCCGGGTGTCATCATCGTCAACGCCGCGCGCGGCGGGCTGGTCGACGAGGCCGCGTTGGCCGAGGCGGTGTCCAGCGGGCATGTCCGCGCTGCGGGTATCGACGTATTCGCCACCGAGCCGTGCACGGACAGCCCACTGTTCGACTTGCCGCAAGTCGTGGTGACTCCCCATCTGGGTGCTTCGACCGCCGAAGCCCAAGACCGGGCCGGCACCGACGTGGCGGCGAGCGTGAAGCTGGCACTGGCCGGCGAGTTCGTCCCCGACGCGGTCAACGTCGGCGCCGGGGTGGTCAACGAGGAAGTTGCGCCGTGGCTGGACCTGGTCCGCAAGCTCGGGGTACTGGCGGGCGCGCTGTCCGACGAGCTCCCCGCGACGTTGTCGGTACAGGTGCGCGGCGAGCTGGCCGCCGAAGATGTTGAGGTGCTGCGACTTTCGGCGCTGCGCGGTCTGTTCTCGGCGGTGATCGAGGACCCGGTGACATTCGTCAACGCGCCGGCGCTGGCCGCCGAGCGCGGGGTTGCCGCCGACATCAGCACCGCCACCGAAAGCCCCAACCATCGCAGTGTCGTCGACGTGCGCGCGGTGGCCTCCGATGGCTCGGTCGTCAATGTGGCCGGCACGTTGTCCGGGCCGCAGCAGGTCGAGAAGATCGTGCAGATCAACGAGCGCAACTTCGACCTGCGGGCCCAGGGCACCAACCTGGTGATCAACTATGTCGACCAGCCCGGGGCGCTGGGCAAGATCGGCACGCTGCTCGGCGCGGCCGGCGTCAACATCCATGCCGCGCAACTGTCCGAGGACGCCGAAGGTCCGGGCGCGACGATCCTGTTGCGGCTGGACCGCGAGGTGCCCGAGGATGTCCGGTCGGCGATCGGCGCGGCCGTCGAGGCCAACAAACTCGAGGTGGTGGACCTGTCGTGACGCGCGACGGCGAAGCGATGAGGAGGAGCGGCGCCAAATGAAGTTGGCGATTATCGGCGGTGACGGTATCGGCCCGGAGGTGGTGGCCGAAGCGGTCAAGGTCCTCGACGCGGTGCTGCCGGGTGTGGAGACGACGAACTACGACTTGGGCGCTCGGCGCTTTCACGCCAGCGGGGAAGTGCTGCCCGACGCGGTGCTCAGCGAGCTGCGTGCGCACGACGCGATCCTGCTCGGCGCAGTCGGTGATCCGTCGGTGCCCAGCGGCGTCCTCGAGCGTGGCCTGCTGTTGCGCCTGCGCTTCGAACTCGACCACTTCGTCAACCTGCGCCCGGCCCGCTTGTATCCGGGAGTCACCAGCCCCCTGGCCGGAGAGCCGAAAATCGACTTCGTGGTGGTGCGGGAGGGCACCGAGGGCCCCTACGCCGGCAACGGCGGCATCATCCGGCGCGGCACTGCGCAGGAGATCGCCACCGAGGTCAGCGTCAACACCGCCTACGGGGTGCGTCGGGTGGTGCGAGATGCGTTCGAACGCGCCCAGCGGCGGCGCAAACACCTGACCCTGCTGCACAAGACGAATGTGATTACGTTCGCCGGTGACCTGTGGTGGCGCACGGTGCAGCAACTCAGGGCCGAGGAGTACCCCGACGTCGAGATCGCCTACTGCCACACCGACGCCGCCACCATCTACATGGTCACCGACCCCGGCCGGTTCGACGTGGTCGTCACCGACAACCTGTTCGGCGACATCGTCACGGACCTGGCCGCCGCGGTGTGCGGCGGTATCGGGTTGGCGGCTAGCGGCAACATCGACGCCACCAGGACCAATCCGTCGATGTTCGAGCCGGTGCACGGCAGCGCACCCGATATCGCAGGGCAGGGCGTCGCAGACCCGACCGCGGCGATTATGTCGGTGGCGCTGCTGTTGTCCCACGTCGGCGAAGACGCCGCTGCTGCGCGAGTGGACCGGGCAGTGGCGACTCATCTGGAGACTCGTGGGACGCAGCGGTTTTCGACCCGTCAGGTTGGCGACCGGATCGCTGCTGAGCTTTAGCTTCCCACTCGGGCGGCCGCACCGAGGCCGGCACCAGCGGCGTCGCGACCAACGGAAACAACCCGCACACCAAAAACGCCGCCGGATAGCCGCTGGCGACGATCAGCGCGCCGAACACCGGCGGGCCGCCGGCTGCCATCAGTCGCTGATAGGTGTTCTGCAGTCCCAGCGCACGTCCGCTCCAATACGGTCCGGCGTACTCGGTGATCGCGGTGGATTCCAGCCCGTTGTCGAGCACCGCGATCACCGACGCGGCCACCATCAGCGGCACGGCATATGCCGACTTCAGATGATCGGCGATGGCCAGCGACACCAGCGCCAGGCCGCCGGCGATCGCGATCATGCGCACCGGCCGCAACCGGGATCCGACGCGATCCGACCACCGCCCGACCAGGACGCGGCCCACCGCGCCGAGTAGCTGCGACACCGTGACCAGCGTCCCGGCCGACGCGATCGACCAGCCGTGGTTGTTGATCAACCACACCAGCATGAAGGTCACGGTCACCGTCTGCGGCATCATCAGCAGCGCCGACGACGCGTGGATTCGGCGCAGCACCTGCGGCCCGCGGTACGGATTGGCCAGTTCTTCCTCGCTGGCCGCTGTGCGCGGCTTACGCGGCGGGTCGATTACACCAATCGCGCTTGCCACCGCCGACACGGTGCACATCAGCGCCGGAAACGTCAGCCCGGCCATCGGCCCGTGCTCGGCCAGCTCGGGAATTACCAACGCGCCCAACGCGATTCCCAACGGTTGCGCGGTCTGGCGGATCCCCATCGCCAGCCCCCGCTGATGCGGGGGAAACCAGCCGGAGACCAGCCGTCCGCCGGCCGCGTTGCAGCTGGCGGCCGCCATGCCCCCGACGAACAGGAACGCGCCGATCGCCATCATGGAATGCACCGTCGTCGCGGCGTAGGCGGCCGCCGCGGTCAGCACCGACCCGACCGTGAGCACGATCCGCTCGCCGATCCGGTCGAGCAGGTACCCCCAGGCGATCAGGGTCACCACCATGCCGAAGCTTGGCATCGACGACAGCAGACCGGCCTGCGCCAGCGGCGTGCCGCGGTCGTTTTCCAATGCCGGAATCAGAAACGCGACGCCGTTGATGAAGATGAAGGCGCTTGCCGTGACGGCCAGCGAGATGGCCACCATCGACCAGCGCGCTCCGGTACCGATCGAGTCCGTCGCCATTCAATCCATCGTTCCACACGCCTTCGCGGCGCGCGGTTGGCGAAACACCGGAGATCAGAGCGGATGGAAGCTGCGACTGGCGATGAAACTGGGTCGAGGAGCGGCAGCGCCGAACGGTTCGACCAGCGTGTTCTCCACGCTGTTGTAGACGATGAACACGTTCGATCGGGGATAGGGCGTGATGTTGCTGTTCGATCCGTGCATGCAGTTGCTGTCGAAGAACACCGCCGAACCCGCCGGACCGGTGAACTGGCGGATACCCCGCTCGGCGGCCAGCCAGGTGAGGCTGGCGTCGTCGGGGGTGCCAATCTCCTGGCGCCGCAGCGACGAGCGGTAGTGGTCGGGCGGTGTCTCGCCCGGGCAGGACACGAACCACTTGTGCGAGCCGGGCATGATCATCAGCGAGCCGTTGTAGTCGAGGTTCTCGGTCAGCGCCACCGACACGCTGACCGCGCGCGGGGCGGGCATGCCGTCCTCGGCGTGCCAGGTCTCAAAGTCCGAATGCCAGAAGAACTCCTGGCCGTTGAAACCGGGCTTGAAGTTGATCCGGCTCTGGTGCACGTATACATCCGAGCCGAGCAGTTGGCGGGCCGGCCCGACCAGCCGCGGATCGGCGATCAGTGCGGCGAACGCCGGGCTCACCTTGTGGACTTCGAAGATCGACCTGATCTCGCGGCTGTCGGGCTCGAGCACCGAGCGCTCGTCGTCGGCCAAGATCGGATCGGTTCGCAGGGTGTCCAGCTCGGCCCGTAGGTCGGCGACGACGTCGGGGTCGAGCAGGTTGTCCACGCTGAGGAACCCGTCCGCGTCGAAACGGTCGAGCACCGGCCCCTCGAGTGGGCCGCTGACACGATCGGGAGCCCACACCACAGGGTCGTGCCGTGGTTCGATCCCGATCTTGACGTTGCTGCGGGTCGGGTAGCGGTCGTGGCGATCGATCACTGTCGCGGTCACGCAGTCGCCTCCCTCTCTTCCACGATCAGCGGATACGCCCCGTGCTCGTCATGCACCTCCCGGCCGGTGACCGGCGGGGTGAACACACACACCATGCGCAGGTCGGAGTGGGCCCGCACCCGATGATGCTCGTGGCCGTCGAGGAGATACAGGGTCCCGTCGCGCAGCGGGTGCACGTCTCCGGTCTCGTCGTTGACCAATTCGCCTTCGCCGCCAACGCAATACACCGCTTCCACATGGTTCGCGTACCACATGCTGGTTTCGGTACCGGCGTACAGCACGGTCTCGTGCATCGAGAACGACTGCCCGTCACGGGCCAACAACAGCCGCTGGCTGTTCCAGGTTTTCGCCTGAACGTCGCGGTCGGTGCCCTTGATCTCGGACAGGGTACGGACGATCATCGGTCGCCCTTTCCGTTCGCGCCGACCCCGGCCAGTGGTCGCGCCGTGGCGGCCTTGATCGACTCGGACAGGATCGTCAGGCCCTCCTCGATCTCGGCGTCCTCGATCACTAGCGGCGGCATCATCTTGACCACCTCGCTCTGCGCGCCGGACGTCTCGAGCAGCATTCCGCGCTCGAAGGCCGCGCGGCACACCGCGCCGGCCAGCTCGGGCTGATCAAACGCCAGACCCTGCACCAGACCGCGTCCGCGGACCTGGACGCCGTCGACGGGGGCGACGACGTCGCTCAGCGTGCGTTCGATCTGCTCGCCCTTGCGTAACACGTTTTTGCTGAGCTGGTCGTCGGTCCAGAAGTCCAGTGCAGCGGTGGCGGTGACAAACGCGGGGTTGTGACCGCGGAAGGTGCCGTTGTGTTCACCGGGCTCCCACTGGTCGAGTTCGGGCTTGAACAAGGTGAGCGCCATCGGCAGCCCGTAGCCGCTGATCGACTTGGACAGGCACACGATGTCGGGCACGATGCCGGCCGCCTCAAAGCTGAAGAACGGCCCGGTGCGCCCGCAGCCCATCTGCACGTCGTCGACGATCAGCAGCAGCTCATGGCGACGGCACAGCTCGGCCAGCCCGCGCAACCACTGCAGCCGCGCGACGTTGATGCCGCCCTCGCCCTGGACGGTCTCGACGATCACCGCAGCCGGCTGGTTCAGCCCACTGCCGTTGTCCTCCAGCAGTCGCTCGAACCACATGAAATCCGGCGTGGTGTCGTCGAGGTAGTGGTCGTAGGGCATCGGGGTGGCATGCACCAGAGGAATGCCGGCCCCGCCTCGCTTCATCGAGTTGCCGGTCACGCTCAGCGCGCCCAGGGTCATGCCGTGAAAGGCGTTGGTGAAGCTGATCACGCTCTCCCGGCCGGTGATTTTGCGGGCCAGTTTCAGCGCCGATTCCACCGAGTTGGCTCCGGTGGGACCGGGGAACTGCACCTTGTAGTCCAGCCCGCGGGGCCGCAGGATCACCTCGTCGAAACGTTCCAGGAAGCGGGCTTTGGCCACGGTGTTCATGTCCAGGCTGTGCACCACCCGGTCGGCGGTCAGGTATTCCAGTAGAGCCGCTTTGAGGTCAGGGTGGTTGTGCCCGTAGTTGAGCGCGCCGGCACCGGCGAAGAAGTCCAGATATTTCCGTCCCTCGGTGTCCCACATGTGACTGCCGGATGCCCGGTCGAAGACCACGGGCCACGAGCGGCAATAACTGCGCACCTCGGATTCAAGTGCCTCAAAAATGGACAATGTGGTTTAACCTTCCGTCCGCTTGTGCAACACGACGGAGCGAGAGCGATAAAGCCGAATCCGCACGGCGACGGTACGGCAGCGGGGTCCCGGTTCGTCTTCGACGTCGGTAAAAGCGAAGACGACTGAGCTCCGTTGCCAGTCGTCGATCTTTTTCGGCTTACCACCCCGCTCGGACGCCCCGACTCGGTCTGCCGGGGGCTTCACGTCGCGCAATCAGCAACCTTACCGAGAACCCACAGCCGGTCTCAAGCTCCTCCGTCGGCGGGTCTGCTCGGCTCAGCCGTGCTGGGGTACCCGCAGCGGACCGATGCGAAACAGCTGTTCAGAGGCATGATCGATCGGAAATAGCTCTGAGCCGAACAGCTCCTCACGCTCGAGCGGCGCGTTCCAACGACGAGCGAATGCGCTGAACAACCGCTGGCTGGCAACGTTGTCCGGTGTGATGGATGCCTCAACATTGGTGACGCCTTCGGGCTGCAGGCGCTGCACGAGATGGTCGAGCATCTGCCCGGCGACTCCGGCGCCCCGGTGCGCGGAGCTGACCGCGATCTGCCACACCATCACGGTGTCGGGTTGCTCGGGCCGGCGGTAGCCGGTGAGGTATCCGGCCGGGCGGCCGTCGATGTGGGCGATCACCGAGGTGGTCGCGTAGTCCCGGCACCACAGCAGGTAGGCGTAGGGCGGGTTGACGTCGAGGGTGGTGCTGTCGGAGGCCATCTGCCACATCGTCGGCCCGTCGGCCACGGTCGGAGCGCGCAAGTCGAGGTCCGCGGAATTAGTCACCGCGCCGACAGTAGTGTCAGCTCTTCTCGCGCGGTCGCGCGCCCACCGGCACTAGCGGCAGGGCCAACAGCGGGAACAGCGCGCACACCGCGAATGCCAGCGGATAGCCGGCGACGTCGATCACCTCGCCGAAAATCGGCGGTCCGGCGCCGGCCGTCAGCCGCTGGCTGGTGTTTTGTGCGCCCATCGCGCGTCCGCTCCAGTACGGCCCGGCGACCTCGGGGATCGCGGTGAACGCCAGCCCGTTGTCGAGCACGGTGACCACCGAGGCCGCCACCATGACCAGCACCGCCAGTGAGGAACCCAGATGGTCGGTGAGCGCCAGCAGCGCCATGACCGCCGCGGCGATCATCGCTATCACGCGGATCGGCCGCATCCGGGAGCCGACCCGATCCGACCACCGCCCCACCGCAATCCGGCCCAGCGCGCCCAGCAGCTGCGACGCACTCACCAACACGCCCGCTGACGCCGTGGACCAACCGTGGTCGCGCATCAGCCAGACCAGCATGAACGTCAGCACCACTGTCTGCGGCACCATCAGCAGCGCCGAGGCCAGGTGGATCCGCCACAACACCGCCGTGCTGCGGTATGGGTTGGCCAGCTCGTCGGCGTTGGCCGTCGCCCGCTTCTTGCGCGGCGGATCGAGCACACCGATCACGCTGACCACCGCCGCGCCCGCGCACAGCGCCGCCGGGAACAGCAGTGCCACCGAGAAGTCGCGTTCGCCCAGCTCGGGTAGCACCAGCGCCGCCAGGGCGATCCCCAGTGGTTGGGCGGTCTGGCGGATACCCATGGCCAGGCCGCGCTGGTCCGGCGGGAACCAACCGGTCACCAGCCGGCCGCTGGCGGTGTTGGCGCTGGCGGCGGCCATGCCGCCGATGAACAGGCACGGCGCCTCGACCAGCATCGACGGAGGTACCGACGCCGCGGCGAACGCGGCCGCCGCGGTCAGGGCCAGACCGACTCCGAGCACGATCCGCTCGCCGATCAGGTCCAGGAGGTAGCCCCACCCGATCAGCGTGACCACCATGCCGAAACTGGGCATCGCCGAAAGCAGCGCAGCTTGGGCCAGGTTGATGCCACGTTCGGCGTCTAGGGCCGGGATCAAGAAGGCGATGCCGTTGACGAAGACGGTCGCCGACAATGTCGCCACCAGCGAAATTGCCAGCAACGACCAACGCCGCGTCGCACTGATCGAAGCCGTCACCATTTTTCCATGGTTCCAGGTAGTCGGTTCTTCCGTGTCTGCCCATGGCACCGGCGCGTCGTGACCGCATCGTCACTAGCATCTGACGAATGCGCCTTGGCCGAATTGCCAGCCCCGACGGCGTCGCCTTCGTCAGCATCGAAGGCGAGCCGTCAGATCCCGCTGGGATGACCACCCGCGAAATTGCCGAGCACCCGTTCGGCACACCGACGTTCACCGGTCGCAGCTGGCCCCTGGCCGATGTGCGGCTGTTGGCCCCGATGCTGGCCAGCAAGGTGATCTGCGTCGGCAAGAACTACGCCGCGCATATCGCCGAGATGGGCGGCGGTGCAGCCGCACCCGACCCGGTGATCTTCCTCAAGCCCAACACCGCGATCATCGGGCCCAATGTGCCGATTCGCTTGCCCGCCAACGCATCTCCCATACATTTCGAAGGCGAGCTGGCCGCAGTCATCAGTCGGCCTTGTAAGGACGTCACCGCTGACCGCGCTGCCGAGTCCATCCTGGGTTACACCATCGCCAACGATGTGACGGCCCGCGATCAACAGCAGTCCGACGGACAGTGGACGCGGGCGAAAGGTCACGACACGTTCTGCCCGGTGGGTCCGTGGATCGTCACCGACGTCGACCCGTCCGACCTCGAGCTGTGCACGGAGGTCAACGGTCAGGTCAAACAACGGAGCCGCACCTCGCTGATGATCCACGACATCGGCGCGATCGTGGAATGGATCTCGGCGGTGATGACCTTGCTGCCAGGCGATCTCATCCTCACCGGCACGCCCGAAGGAGTTGGGCCCATCGAAGACGGCGACACGGTGACCGTCACGATCGAGGGACTCGGTACGTTGAGCAATCCTGTTGCCCGCAAAGGGAAGTCATGACCGGCGACGTGCGGGTCCGGTTCTGCCCGTCGCCGACGGGCGTGCCGCATGTCGGGCTGATCCGCACTGCACTGTTCAATTGGGCCTATGCCCGCCACACCGGCGGCACCTTCGTCTTCCGTCTGGAAGACACTGACGCCCAGCGGGACAGCGAGGAAAGCTATCTGGCGCTGTTGGACGCATTGCGCTGGCTGGGCCTGAATTGGGACGAAGGCCCCGAGGTCGGCGGCGAGTACGGCCCCTATCGGCAATCGCTGCGTGGCGAGATCTACCGCGACGTGGTGACGCAACTACTGGCTGCTGGCGAGGCCTACCAGGCCTTCTCGACGCCAGAGGAGGTTGAGGCACGCCATCTCGCGGCCGGGCGCAGTCCCAAGCTGGGCTATGACAACTTCGACCGAGATCTGACCGCCGAACAGCGCGCGGCATATCTGGCCGAAGGCCGCCAACCGGTGGTGCGCTTGCGGATGCCCGACGAGGATCTCGGCTGGAACGATCTGGTCCGCGGACCAACCACCTTCGCGGCCGGCGTCGTACCTGACTTCGCGTTGACCCGCGCCAACGGAGATCCGTTGTACACCTTGGTCAATCCCGTCGACGACGCGCTGATGAAGATCACCCATGTGCTACGTGGTGAAGATCTGCTGCCGTCCACCCCGAGGCAGATCGCGCTGTACCAGGCGCTGATTCGCATCGGGGTGGCCGAGCGTGTTCCCGAGTTCGCCCACCTGCCAACGGTTTTAGGCGAGGGGACTCGCAAGCTTTCCAAACGCGACCCGCAGTCGAATCTGTTCGCGCACCGAGACCGCGGATTCATCCCAGAGGGACTGCTGAATTATCTGGCCCTGCTCGGCTGGTCGATCGCCGGCGACCGCGACGTGTTCAGCCTCGAGGAGATGGTGGCCGCATTCGACGTCGTCGACGTCAACGCCAATCCGGCCAGGTTCGATCAGAAGAAGGCTGACGCCATCAATGCCGAGCACATCCGGCTCCTGCCCCCCGACGAGTTCACCAACAGGCTGCGCAACTACTTCACGGCGCACGGGTACCGGACGGGATTGGACGACGGCGCGTTCGCGACGGCGGCCGGACTGGTGCAGACGCGCATTGTCGTGCTCGGGGACGCCTGGGCGTTGCTGAAGTTTTTGAATGACGACGAGTATGCAATCGACCCGAAGGCGCAAGCCAAGGAATTGGGACCGGATGCCGGTCCGGTGCTCGACGCCGCTGCGGCGGCTCTGGACGACGTGGCGGAATGGACCACCGTCGGCATCGAAACTGCCCTCAAAGGTGCGCTGCTGGATGGTCTGGGGCTCAAACCGCGCAAGGCCTTCGGCCCGATCCGGGTCGCGGTCACCGGGGCGTTGATCAGCCCACCGCTGTTCGAGTCGCTGGAGCTGCTGGGACGCGACCGCAGCCTGCACCGATTGCGGGCCGCCAGCACCCGGGCACAGCCGTGAGCATGGCGACTGAATTCTTTGGTAGTCTGCACGTCGGCCCACAACCGCTGGCTGCAGCCGCCGCATGATGCGCTGACCAGCAGTTATAGGCAGCCAATGGGGTATGGTGTAATTGGCAACACAGCTGATTCTGGTTCAGCCATTCTAGGTTCGAGTCCTGGTACCCCAGCAAAGTTTGTCCACCCCAAGCAATTAGGTGGGTATACCGCTGTGAGCTATGCTGACAGCTCGGATCGGTTCTGGCCCCGTCGTCTAGCGGCCTAGGACGCCGCCCTCTCACGGCGGTAGCGTGGGTTCGAATCCCATCGGGGCTACTTATCCGGCCGTTGCGGTGTTACGGCGCGACCACACTCGGCGCAGTCGAACCGCCCACCGGCATCTGCGGCAGTCCAAGCTTGCGGTGATCCCAGGAGCGGGCGCGCCGGGCGACGATTCGCACCGCGACGCGCTTGTTCATCATCTGGTCCACCGCCGGTTTCATCTCGTCGGTGTAGGGCCCGGTGTAGCGCTCCCACACGCTGACGCCCACCCGGAAGATCGCCTCGGGATCCTCGACGATCTCGGCATGTCCGTCGAAAGACACTCCACGCAGTGTGTCGTAGGTGTCGCCGTCCTCGAGTAGAAAACTCACTCGCGAATCACGCCGCATGTTCAGCGCCTTCTGCGACTTCGCTTTGGTCTCCAGCCAGATTTCGCCGTCGACCACGCCGTACCACATGGCGGTCAGGTGCGGTTGCCCGTCACGGCCCACGGTGGCCAATGTGCCGGTACGACTCGTGGCGACGAAGTCGGCGATCTCGGCTTCGGACATGACAATCTGCGCGCGCTGGTTGCTACCCATGGCTTGACAGTGTGGCAGGTCGGCGATTCGAGACTGGGACGACGGCATCGAAACTGCGCCCAGCGCCGGGTTTCGGCGGCGGATCACGCGGTGGGTGCAGTCTCGAGGAAACTGCTAAAGCTGGTGAGTCACCGCGTCGGCGGCAGCCAGCAGGTCGGCCGCCCACCGGGCGCCTGGCCGTCGTCCCATCCGGTCGATCGGCCCGGACACCGAGATGGCGGCGATCACCGCGCCCCGTCCGTCACGTACCGGCGCCGAGACGCTGGCGACGCCCGGCTCGCGTTCGGCGGCGCTTTGCGCCCAACCCCGCCGGCGCACCTCGGCCAGTGTCCGGTCGGTGAATTTCGCATCCGGCAACACCGCCTGCTGGGTGGCGGCATCGCTGTAAGCCAGCAGCACTTTGGCTCCCGACCCGGCGGTCATCGGTAGCCGCGTCCCGACCGGGACGGTATCGCGAAGGCCCGCAGGCGGTTCCAGCGCGGCAACGCAGATCCGCCAAATGCCCTCGCGGCGGTACAACTGCACGCTTTCGCCGGTGATCTCGCGCAGTTGCGGCAGCACCGCTGCGCCGGCCGTCAGCAGCGGATCGCTGACCGCGGCCGCGAGTTCGCTAACCGCCGGCCCGAGCCGCCACCGGCCCGCGCCGTCGCGCACCAGCAGCCGATGGACCTCCAGGCCGGCGGCCAACCGGTGCGCGGTCGCCCTGGGCAGACCAGTGCGGTCACACAATTCGGCCAACCCGCACGGTGATTCCGCGATCGTGTGCAGCACGCCCACGGCTTTGTCGAGGACGCCGATGCCGCTATCATGTCTCACATAGAGATACTAACGTCTCATATAGTGAGAACAAGACTCGAGAAGGCTTTGCAATGACGACATCAGCGACGGACCGCCCGCGCACCCTGGCCGAGAAGGTATGGGACGACCACGTCGTGGTCTCCGGCGGCGGCACCGAGCCGGACCTGATCTACATCGACTTGCATCTGGTGCACGAGGTCACCAGCCCGCAGGCCTTCGAGGGTCTGCGGCTGGCCGGCCGCCCGGTGCGCCGACCCGACCTGACGATCGCCACCGAAGACCACAACGTGCCGACCATCGACATCGACAAACCGATCGCCGACCCGGTATCGCGGACTCAAGTCGAGACACTGCAGCGCAATTGCGCCGAGTTCGGAATCCGGCTGCACCCGATGGGCGATATCGACCAGGGCATCGTGCACATCATCGGTCCGCAGCTGGGCCTCACCCAGCCCGGCATGACGATTGTGTGCGGCGACAGCCACACTTCCACCCACGGCGCATTCGGTGCTTTGGCAATGGGTATCGGCACATCGGAGGTCGAACACGTGCTGGCCACCCAGACGCTGGCGCTGCGGCCGTTCAAGACAATGGCGGTCAACATCGACGGGCAATTGCCGCCGGGGGTGACCGCCAAGGACATCATCTTGGCGGTGATCGCCAAAATCGGCACCGGCGGCGGCCAGGGCCACGTCATCGAATACCGCGGCAGCACCATCGAATCGCTGTCGATGGAAGCGCGGATGACGATTTGCAACATGAGCATCGAAGCCGGCGCTCGCGCTGGAATGGTGGCCCCCGACGCGACGACGTATGAGTTTCTGCGTGACCGACCGCACGCACCGACCGGCGCTCACTGGGATGCCGCGATGGCCTACTGGGAAGGGCTGCGCACCGACGAGGGCGCCGAATTCGACACCGAGGTCTATCTCGACGCCGCCGAGTTGAGTCCATTTGTCACGTGGGGCACCAATCCCGGGCAGGGCGTCCCGCTGGCCGCCTCGGTGCCCGACCCCGAGTTGATGACCGACGACGCGCAGCGTCAGGCCGCCGAGAAGGCATTGGCTTACATGGATCTTCGGCCCGGGACCCCGATGCGCGAGATCGCCGTCGACACGGTGTTCATCGGGTCGTGTACCAACGGCCGCATCGAGGATTTGCGTGCGGTGGCCGACGTGTTGCGTGACCGGCACATCGCCGACGGCGTGCGGATGCTGGTCGTTCCGGGGTCGATGCGAGTGCGTGCGCAGGCCGAAGCAGAAGGGCTGGCCGAGGTTTTCACCGCGGCAGGCGCCGAGTGGCGGCAGGCCGGCTGCTCGATGTGTCTCGGGATGAATCCCGATCAACTTGCGCCAGGGGAGCGGTGCGCCGCGACCTCCAACCGCAACTTCGAAGGGCGGCAGGGCAAAGGCGGACGCACCCATCTGGTGTCTCCGGTGGTCGCCGCCGCCACCGCCGTGCGCGGGAGACTGTCGGCCCCTGCCGACTTGGACTGAGGTAGCAGGAAAGGAACGGGCATGGAAGCGTTTCGTACCCACACCGGTATCGGGGTTCCGCTGCGGCGGTCCAATGTCGATACCGATCAGATCATTCCTGCCGTCTATTTGAAGCGCGTGACCCGAACGGGTTTCGAAGACGGATTGTTCGCGGCCTGGCGCACCGATCCGTCATTCGTGCTCAATCTCAGTCCATTCGACAGGGGTTCAGTACTCGTCGCCGGGCCTGATTTCGGAACCGGATCATCCCGCGAACACGCGGTGTGGGCGCTGATGGACTACGGATTCCGGGTGGTGATCTCATCGCGCTTCGCCGACATTTTTCGCGGCAACGCGGGCAAGGCGGGCTTGTTAGCGGCCGAAGTCGCCCAAGATGATGTCGAACTGCTCTGGAAGCTCATCGAGGAGCATCCGGGGTTGGAAATCACTGTCAATCTTCAAGATCGGAATGTGGCCGCCGGAACGGTGGTGGTGCCGTTCACGATTGACGACTACACGGCCTGGCGACTGGCCGAAGGACTCGACGATATAGGCCTTACGCTGCAGAAACTCGATCAGATTGAGTCTTTCGAGGAGGCGCGGAAAGCCTGGAAACCGCGTACTCTTCCGGCTTCCTGACCCGACCGGAAAGGCGCGAATTCCGGGCTTACATCGGGCCCATTTGGCGGGCTCCCCACCGACCAAGGGCGGCAACCGGATTCCAAAAAAGTCCGTTATTGCCGCCTGAAATTGCGCGTGGCTCTTGGAAATCAGTGGTGTCAGGGTTTACCGTGTCCACTAGTCGGTCCAACAAGGGCCACTGGCTTCGGAGGGTTTGGATGAACAAAGCAGAGCTCATTGACGTACTCACAGACAAATTGGGCTCAGATCGTCGGTCGGCTACCGCCGCCGTGGAGAACGTCGTCGACACCATTGTGCGTGCGGTGCACAAGGGCGACAGCGTCACCATTACCGGCTTCGGTGTGTTCGAACAGCGGCGTCGCGCAGCACGCGTTGCCCGTAATCCCCGCACCGGCGAGACGGTGAAGGTCAAGCCGACATCAGTGCCGGCATTCCGCCCCGGTGCACAATTCAAAGCCGTTGTCTCTGGCGCACAGCGTCTCCCATCGGAAGGACCTGCCGTGAAACGTGGTGTGGTAGCAAGCGGCGCCAAGAAGGCGGCGAAGAAATCACCGGCCAAGAAGGCGACCAAGTCGACCGCCAAGAAGGCTGCGAAGAAGGCTCCGGCCAAGAAGACGGCCGCGAAGAAGGCTCCGGCCAAGAAGGCCGCAACCAAGCGGACACCGGCCAAGAAGGCCGCAACCAAGCGGACGCCGGCCAAGAAAGCCACTAAGTCGACGGCACGCAAAGCGACGAAGTCGACGGCGCGCAAGACTGCAACCAAGGCTCCGGCCCGCAAGTCTGCTGCCAAGAAGTCGCCGGCCAAGAAGGCCACCGCCCGGCGCGGGCGCCGGTAGTCACACCCAGCACGCAGATTCGCCGCGGTTCTGCCCTACTTTGGGCGGGCCGCGGCGAATCCGCGTGCTAGGTCACCACGTTGGTGGCCAGTGCGCTGCCGATGTGATCGGCGGCCACCAGACGCCCAGCTGATAGCGACAGCACCCAGGTGCTGCCCTTGCGGTTACGCGATTTGTCGGGGCGCACGCCGTCGCGGTCACACCACCAATCGATCAGATCCGGAATCACCTTGCCCTGCGTGCAGATCACCGGTGTGTGCGCGGGGCTCGGCTCCGACCGCCTGCGACGTGCACCGTCGCGCAGGCCGGCGATGTGCAAAACCCGGCGCCGAGCTTGCTTGGGGTTTTCGGCATAGGCTTCTTCGGTGAGGGTGGGCTCGTTGCAGATGACCACACCCAACTCCTCGGCCAGCGGTTCCACCGTCTGGTGGCACCGCACCCGGTCGGCCGCGTAGACGTCGTCGGCGCCGAAGGCCAACAGCTGACCGACAAGCGCCTCGGCCTGCGCACGCCCCTTCTTGTCCAACGGACGCTTGGTGTCGTCTCCGGAGAACCGCTTCTTGCTGCCGGCGGTGCCGTGCCGGACGACCAATACGGTCTGGGTATCGGCCGGTTGTTTGGCAAACCGCCGCAAAACCTTTCGATCCTGCGGATAGGACACCTTCTTCATCGCCGCTGCGACCGGCAACCAGAGCAACTCGTCGACTTCGCGGTTCGGGCTGAATTCGCCCCCAAGGCTTCGTGCCGTCCAGTACAGCACTTTCTTGGTGCCTTGCTCGATCGGATAGCTCACCGTCGCGATCCGTCTGCCCAAATGCACGCGGTGGCCGGTCTCTTCGAAGACCTCCCGCACCGCGGCCACCGGTTCGGTCTCACCGGCATCGACTTTGCCCTTGGGCAGTGACCAGTCGTCGTAGCGGGGCCGGTGGATGAGTGCGATTTCGACATCAGCCTCGCCGCGCCCGGGCCGCCACAGCACCGCACCACCGGCACACACGATCTTGCTCGCTGGACGGTCCGGCGAGTTCTGTGTCGACACCCTCACTCCTGCAGGTCAATTGGGGCACCGCCGATACACAGCGCCCTGGCCGGTGGGTCAGTTGATTCCGATCACGGACTGCGGTGCCGCTCCATCAGCGATACCTGATGGTCGCGGACGGTGTGACCCGCCTGCGGCGACGCGGTCCACTGGCCGTCCGATCCCAATTCCCAGCAGCGGGTGGACGCATCCAGTGCCGACTCGAACAAGTCGTTCAGTTGTGCTGTCAGCCGGGGATCTTTGACTTGGGCCATCACCTCGACGCGACGGTCGAGGTTGCGGTGCATCATGTCGGCGCTGCCGATCCAGAACTCGTCGATGGCGCCGAAGTGGAAGACCCGCGAGTGCTCGAGGAAGCGACCGAGAATCGAGCGGACGGTGATGTTTTCGGAGAACCCCTCCATGCCGGGGCGCAGGGCGCAAATTCCGCGGACTACCACCTCGACGCAGACTCCGGCCTGCGACGCGTGATAGAGCGCATCGATGACCTGCTCGTCGACGAGTGCGTTGGCTTTCAGCCGGATTCTTCCGCCGCCGCTTTCGCGGTGTGCCTCGACCTCTCGCTGCACGCGTTCGATGATGCCGGTGCGAATGCCGTGCGGAGCCACCAGCAGATTGCGGTAGGTCAGCTTTCGTGAGTACCCGGTGAGCGAGTTGAACAGGTCAGTCAAGTCGGCACCGATGTCGGGGTCTGCGGTGAGCAGCCCGATGTCTTCGTAGAGTCGCGCGGTCTTGCTGTTGTAGTTGCCCGTGCCGACATGGCAGTAACGCCGGATCGTCGAACCTTCACGGCGCACCACCAAGCATGTCTTGCAATGTGTCTTGAGCCCGACGAGCCCATACACCACATGCACGCCGGCCTGCTCGAGCTGACGGGCCCAGCGAATGTTGGCCTGCTCGTCGAATCGGGCTTTGATCTCGACCAGCGCCACCACCTGTTTACCGGCCTCGGCGGCGTCGATGAGCGCAGTGACGATCGGCGAGTCACCCGACGTGCGGTAGAGCGTTTGTTTGATCGCCAGCACACCCGGGTCAGCGGCCGCCTGCTCGATGAAGCGTTGCACGCTGGTGGAAAACGAGTCATACGGGTGATGCACCAACACGTCGCCTTCACGCAGGGTGGCGAAAATGCTTTTGGGCGTCTCCCGCTCGGCGAACGCGGGATGGGTGGCCGGAACGAACGTCGGATCCTTCAAGGCCGGCCGGTCGAGGTCGTAGATCTGCCACAGCGAGGACAGGTCCAACAGCCCGGGCACGTTGATCACGTCGCCGGGATGCACGTCGAGTTCGCGCAGCAGCAACTCCAACATGTTCTCGGTCATGTCGTCGGCGACCTCGAGGCGCACCGGCGACCCGAATCGCCGGCGCGCCAGTTCCCGCTCCAGGGCTTGCAGCAGGTCCTCGTCGCGGTCTTCTTCGACCTCGAAGTCCGCATTGCGGGTAATGCGGAACACGTGGTGCTCGACAATTTCCAAGCCGGGGAACAACACCGGCAGGAAAGCCGCAATCAGTTCCTCCATCGGCAGGAACCGGACTTGTGCTTTGCCGTCGCCATTTTCGCGGGCAGCGAGCTCAACAAAGCGATCCACGTTGTCGGGCACTTTGACCCGGGCGAAGTGTGTGCCGCCGTCGTCGGGTCGTTTGACGGTGACCGCCAGGTTCAGGCTCAGGCCACTGACGAACGGAAACGGGTGAGCCGGATCGACGGCCAACGGTGTCAGAACCGGGAAGACCTGCTCGTGGAAATACTCCGACAGTTGCTTGCGCTCATCCTCGTTCAGTTCGGTCCACGTGACGACGTGGATACCGTGCTCGGCGAGCGCCGGACGCACCGAGTCGAGGAACACTCTCGCGTGCCGGCTGGCGATGTGCTGCGTTTGCTCCCCGATGCGACGCAGTTGTTCGCGTGGGGTCAAGCCATCGGCCGAGCGCACCGACAGGCCCATGTCGTCGCGGCGCTTCAGACCGGCCACCCGGACCATGTAGAACTCGTCGAGGTTGGAGGCGAAGATCGCCAGAAACTTGGCCCGCTCCAGCAGAGGCAGCGACGTGTCGGCGGCCAGGGCCAGTACGCGCGCGTTGAAGTCCAGCCAACTCAGCTCGCGATTGAGATATCGGTGCTCAGGAAGCGCGTCCTCGATTGCGGCCGCTGTCGCCGCGGGCGGTGCGGCCGGCGCCGAGTCACCCGGATGCCACACCGTGGCGTCCGGGCGCGCCTCGGCTGCCTCCCTGGCTTCGGTTTCGGTCACTGTTCGATCATGGCTCATCGACGGGCACTCCTGCCACCAGCTGACCGACATCCATCCGCCGTTGGTGTGCTGTTCACCTGGCGGCGCCGATCGCACGGGCTGTCGCCGGACCCACACCGAGGCGGCGAGCGGCAGCCAGGTCGTCGGGGGTGTCGATATCGCAGCGCAGGCCCGGCCACGCGCCGGTCAGCTCGATGGCGCCCGAACGTCGATGCCGCGCGGCTGAATCCGGCCCGAACCGCGGGTCGAGCGCTGCGCCGAACGCGCATAGCGCCGCAGTTCCGCTGCCGAGTCGGTCAGCGACGAAGCTGCGTCGGTAGCTGCGTGCGGCGCCGATCGCCTCCGCGAGTTCCTGCGTTTGCAAGGAAGGCAAATCGCCTTGCAGCACAACGATATTCGACGTGGATTCGGCGACCACCCGTTCGGCGGCGGCGATCGCATTGTTCAACGGGTCACGATGGCCGTCGGGTGTGGGATCGAACAGCACATCGGCTCCCAGAGCGCCCGCCGTCTCGGCAGCGGCATCGTCAGGCGTGATGACGGTGATCGAGCGCACCGACGCGACACCGGCCGCCGCGGTCAACGCGTCGGCCAGCATCGCCAGCACCACGTTTTCGCGAGTCCGTGCTGAGAACACCGGTGCTAACCGCGTCTTGGCGGCCGCCAACCGCTTGACGGCGATGATCAAGCCGACATCACCCTCGGCGTCGGCCTGCCTGCCGTTCATGCCGCAATCCTGCCAGCCTGGTTTCATCGCGCGGCGTAGTCCACCGGGCAGACTAGGGTGAACGCAATGACTGAGGGCTCCATCGCGGTGATGGGCGCCGGCGCATGGGGGACGGCGCTGGCCAAGGTGCTGGCCGACGCCGGCAGCACGGTGACGCTGTGGGCACGCCGCGCCGACGTCGCCGCGGAAATCAATGCGACCCGGTGCAACTCCGGTTACCTGCCCAATGTGCAGTTGTCGCCGGGTATCCGAGCTACCTCCGACGCCGCCGAGGCGCTTAGCGGCGCGTCGACGGTGTTGGTGGGCGTCCCGGCGCAGACGATGCGCAGCAATCTCGAGCAGTGGGTCGGCTTGTTCAGCGAGGGCGCGACGTTGGTCAGCCTGGCCAAGGGCATCGAGTTGGAAACTCTGATGCGGATGAGCCAGGTGATCGTCGCGGTGACCGGTGTCGACCCGGCACAGGTCGCGGTGCTGTCCGGACCGAACCTGGCCAATGAGATCGCCGCGGGCCAACCCGCCGCCACCGTCGTTGCCTGCAGCGACTCCGGGCGCGCGGTGGCAATCCAGCGCGCGCTGAACACCGGCTACTTTCGCCCGTACACCAACGCCGATGTGATCGGGACCGAAATCGGCGGCGCATGCAAGAACGTCATCGCGTTGGCCTGCGGGATGGCGGTCGGGGTGGGCCTCGGCGAGAACACCGCGGCGGCGATCATCACTCGCGGGCTCGCCGAGATCATGCGCCTCGGGATCGCAGTGGGAGCCAAGGGCGCAACGTTGGCCGGCCTGGCCGGAGTGGGGGACCTGGTGGCCACCTGCACGTCGCCGCATTCGCGGAACCGATCGTTCGGTGAATGCCTGGGCCGCGGCGGAACGATGGAATCGGCGCTGCAGGCCAGGGACGGCAAGGCCGTCGAAGGTGTGACGTCGTGCGAATCGGTGCTGGCCCTGGCCTCCAGTTACGACGTCGAGATGCCGCTCACCGACGCGGTTCACCGCGTCTGTCACAAGGGGCTGTCGGTCGGCGAGGCCGTACTCCTGCTGCTGGGTCGCAGCACCAAACCAGAATGACGCGCTACGGCGATTCCACGCGCACCCTGAAAGCCGTCAGTTCGCCGGCGGTTCCGGGCCTGCCGATGGCGCCGTCGCCGGTGCTGGCATCGGCCTACCACTTGTCAACCGACGAGTCCGCGCCGCTGGACGCCTATGGCCGCAACTCGAATCCGACGTGGCGGCAGCTCGAATCGGCGCTGGCTCAGTTGGAAGGTGCCGCTGCGGCATTGGTGTTCGGCTCCGGCATGGCGGCGATCAGCGCCGTGCTGCGGGTGCTGGCCAAACCCGGGACGGTGCTGGTGATTCCCGCCGACGGGTATTACCAGGTGCGCCGCTACGCAGCCGAATACCTGGCACCCCTCGGCGTGACGGTCGTCGAAGCGGACTGCGCGCAGATCTATGAGGCAGCCGAACGAGCCGATGTGGTGCTGGCCGAGACACCGGCCAATCCGCGGCTGGATGTCGTGGATCTGCGTCGGCTGGGCGGGGTCTGTCGCCGACGCGGTGCTCGCCTGGTCGTCGACAACACCACCGCCACACCGCTGGCCCAGCAGCCCCTGGCGCTGGGCGCTGAGCTCGCCGTCGCGAGTGCGACCAAAGCGCTGTCGGGTCACAGTGATGTGGTGGCCGGATACGTCGCCGGCAACCAGCTGGAGCTGATCGCCGCCGTCGAGCGGGAACGGCTGCTGGCCGGAGCCATCCTGGGTGCGTTCGAGGCGTGGCTGGTGCTGCGCAGCGTGGGCAGCGCGGGTCTGCGATTCGACCGGCAATGCCGCAACGCGCAGGCCCTCGCGACGATGCTGCATGACCATCCGGCCGTGCGTGCGGTCCGGTACCCCGGGCTGGCCGACGACCCGGCCCACCCGGCCGCGTCGGCGCAGATGAGCAGATTCGGCGGCACGGTGTCCGTCGAGTTGGCCGACGCCGCTGCGGTGCATCGACTCGTTGAGCGCAGCGAGCTGCTGACCGCGGCCACCAGCTTCGGGGGCCTGCATACCTCGGTCGATCGCCGTGCCCGCTGGGGAGATTGCGTCCCCGACGGTTTCGCCCGCATCGCGCTGGGCATCGAGGACACCGACGACCTGCTGGCCGACATCGAAGAAGCGTTAGCAAGCTGAAGCCGCAGGCCACAGCGCCGTACCCGGCATCGCCGCGCCGACCCGGTAGCCTCTCTAGGTTGTGAGTGCCCGTGACCGTATCCGCGTCGCCGTCGTGTTCGGCGGACGCAGCAACGAGCACGCCATCTCGTGTGTGTCGGCGGGCAGCATTCTGCGCAACCTCGATCCGAGGCGGTTCGAGGTATTGGCGGTCGGTATCACCCCGGAAGGTTCGTGGGTGCTCACCGACGGAGATCCGGACGCGCTGGCGATCACCAACCGGCAGCTGCCGGGGGTGACGTCGGCGTCGGGCGCCGAGTTGGCGCTGCCGGCCAGCCCGGAGCGGGCCGGTCAATTGGTGTCGCTGTCGCCGGGGGCCGGGGAGGTGCTGGGCTCCGTCGACGTGGTGTTTCCGGTGCTGCACGGCCCGTACGGCGAAGACGGCACGATCCAGGGGCTGCTCGAACTCGCCGGAGTGCCCTATGTCGGCGCGGGAGTTCTGGCCAGCGCCGCGGGCATGGACAAGGAGTTCACCAAGAAGCTGCTGGTGGCGGAGGGGCTTCCGGTCGGCGCTCACACGGTGCTGCGGCCATCGCAGAAGACGCTGGATCTCGGCGAGCGGGAGCGGCTGGGCCTGCCGGTCTTCGTCAAGCCCGCGCGCGGCGGCTCCTCGATCGGCGTAAGCCGGGTAACCAGCTGGGACCAGCTGGCCGCCGCCGTCGCCGACGCAAGGCGCCACGACCCCAAGGTGATCATCGAAGCCGCGATCGTGGGCCGGGAATTGGAGTGCGGCGTGCTCGAATTCCCCGACGGCACAGTGCAAGCCAGCACACTCGGCGAGATCCGGGTGGCCGGGGTGCGCGGCCGCGAAGACCCCTTCTACGACTTCGCCACCAAATACCTCGACGACGCCGCCGAACTCGACGTGCCCGCCAAAGTCGACGACGAGGTGGCCGACGCGGTGCGCGAACTGGCGATCCGGGCGTTCAAGGCGATCGACTGCCAAGGACTGGCCCGGGTGGACTTCTTCCTCACCGAGGACGGGCCGCTGATCAACGAGGTCAACACCATGCCGGGATTCACCACGATCTCGATGTATCCCCGGATGTGGGCCGCCAGCGGGGTGGACTATCCGATGTTGTTGGCGACCATGGTCGAGACGGCATTGGCCCGCGGAGTCGGCCTGCGCTGACTTGCGGCGAATGTGGGATTGATACACGCCGTTGCCGAAAAACCGCGACACAAGCCCACACTCGGCGCGGGAACTAGGCCGGTGCCGGGCTGATCGGCACGGCCGCCATGGTGTGGTCGAGCACATCCGAGATCTGCTGGATGGGCGCGGGTCCCGAACCCGGTGGCAATGTGAGCGCCACATACACGGGCCGATCGACGGCATACCAAGTGGACCTGTCGTCTTGGCGCGCCTCGAACCACTGCACCCGGTTGACGACCTGGATCGGGGCGCCCACCAAAAAATCGGCCGGCCGGTCCAGGCCACAGCGCAGTACGACGGGCTCGCCGTCGCTCCCGGTCTGCCACGCGGCGGTGCCGGCCGGCGACGGCTGCACGGTCGCGGCGCGCTGGTAGTCGCCGAGTCGCTCCGGCAGGGCCGCCAGTAACGCCTGGCAGGCCGGGGTCTGCGCCTGCGGCGCGGGCGCAGCGGCGATGGCGACGGGTTGTCGGGGCGGGTGGCGGGTCACGGCGATTGCCAGGACCGCGCCGATCGCGCCGACCGCCAAAACCAGCGCGATGATCAACAAGACACGCGGCGGTCCGTCGTGGTCGTCCATCAGTGCTTACACTCCCCGCAGTCCTACAAAACGTACCCGCCGGGAGGTGGCGTGAGCACGCTGGGCGAGTTGGGCGAATTCGCGGTGATCGGCCAGCTGGTCCGGGGCCGCGGGCAGCCAGACGCCGTTGCTCTGGGCCCGGGCGACGACGCCGCGGTGGTGCTCGCCGGCGACGGGCGAGTCGCAGTGTCAACGGACATGCTCGTGGAGGGGCGACACTTCCGGCTGGACTGGTCGACACCCCACGACGTGGGCCGCAAAGCCGTGGCTCAGAACGCCGCCGACATCGAGGCGATGGGTGGACGGCCAAGCGCGTTCGTCATCGGTTTCGGCGCACCACCGCAAACACCCGCCGCCGACGTCAGCGCGCTGGCGGATGGGATGTGGCAGGAGGCCGAACGGGTGGGCGCCGGCATCGCCGGTGGAGATCTGGTCAGCTGCCCGCAGTGGGTGGTGGCGGTGACGGTGCTCGGTGATCTGGGCGGGCGCGCGTCGGTGCGGCGCGCTGGGGCGCGGCCCGGGTCGCGCATCGCCGTCGCCGGTCAGCTGGGGCGGTCGGCAGCCGGATATGCGCTGTGGCACAACGGTATTGAAGGTTTCGATGACTTGCGGCGGCGGCATCTGGTGCCGCAACCGCCCTACGGGCAGGGCCGCGCCGCCGCCGAGGCCGGCGCCGAGGCGATGATCGACGTCTCCGACGGTCTGGTAGCCGACGTGGGCCACCTCGCCGAATCGTCGGGCGTAGGTGTCGACTTGGACACCGACGCACTGTCGGCCGACCGCGACGCGGTGTCGGCCGCCGCCGAGGCCGTCGGCGCCGACCCGTGGTCGTGGGTGCTCGGTGGGGGAGAAGACCACGCCCTGGTCGCCGCGTTCGCCGGCCCGGTCCCCGCACACTGGCGTGTCATCGGGCGGGTACTCGACGGCCCGGCCCGCGTGCTCGTCGACGGAAAACAGTGGACGGGACCTGCAGGTTGGGAATCCTTCGCCCGTTAAGGTGGCGCGGTGACCGTCTATGCCATCGCCCAGTTGCGGTTCACCGATCGTGCCACCTATGACCGGTATCAGGCGAAGTTCATGGAGGTGTTCAATCGCCATCCGGGAACGCTGTTGGCAGCCGACGAGTCCCCGCGGGTGGTGGAGGGCCACTGGGATCGGGAGAAGGTAGTGCTGATGTCCTTCCCTGACGAGGCCGCTTTTCGCGGGTGGGCCGAATCGCCGGAATACCAAGACATTTCGAGGGATCGTCGTGCGGGTGCAGATACCGTGGTGCTGCTGGTGAAAGGCCTGCCGTGACCGCGCTGCCGCTGGCTGAGCTGGTCGAAGACGGTTGGGCCCGCGCGCTGGAGCCGGTAGGTGCAAAAGTTGCCGAGATGGGGCAATTTCTGCGCGCGGAGATCGCGGCGGGTCGCCGCTACCTACCGGCGGGCCAAAATGTCTTGCGCGCCTTCACTTTCCCGTTCGACGAGGTGCGGGTCTTGATCGTCGGCCAGGACCCGTATCCGACGCCGGGGCATGCGGTCGGCTTGAGCTTTTCGGTGGCCGAACAGGTACGGCCACTGCCGCGCAGCCTGGAGAACATCTTCGCCGAATACACCAAAGACCTTGGCCATCCCGCGCCGTCGTGCGGTGATCTCACGCCGTGGGCGCAGCGCGGGGTGATGCTGCTCAACCGAGTGCTGACAGTGCAGCCGGGCAAGGCGGCGTCACATCGGGGCAAGGGCTGGGAGGCCGTCACCGAATGCGCCATCCGCGCGCTGGTGAATCGGCACAAACCGATGGTGGCTATTTTGTGGGGCCGCGACGCCTCGACGCTCAAGCCGATGCTGGCCGGCCAAGACTGTGTCGCAATCGAATCGCCGCATCCCTCACCGCTGTCGGCGTCGCGCGGATTTTTCGGTTCCCGACCGTTCAGTCGCGCCAACGACTTGCTGACCCAGATGGGCGCCGAACCAATCGACTGGCGATTGCCCTGACTGGCTGCGGTTCCCGCCGCCGGGACTTAGCGTGCGGGGATGGTGGATTTCGCGTTGCGCTCATGCGGATTGCGCGGGCATGCGACGTTTGCGCCCGATGAGCCGGCGCTTCGGGAGCGGCTGAAGGTCGACACTCCTGTCGGGGAGGCATGGCGCTGTCTGCGATGCGAAACTTTCGTGGTTGGCCCGCCGCGCCGCCGCGGTCCGGCAGACACCGCACCAGAAGTGCCGCGCGGGCGACTGTCGCGCGACCGGACCTTGATGCGGGCGCTCGCGGTGGAACGCGCGATTCGCGGCATCATCGTGTTGCTCGTGGCGGGCGGTGTGCTCAAGGTCCGCGGCTCACGCGAACGGTTGCACCAGGCCTTCGAGCAGGATCTCCCACTCCTTCGCCCGCTGGCCAACCAACTCGGCTGGGACCCGGACAACTCGAGAATCGTTCGCCACATCGGTCACGTGCTCACGCTGTCGTCGTCGACGTTGCTGTTGATCGTGCTCGGGCTCGCCGCCTATGCCCTGATCGAGTTCGTCGAAGCCGTCGGATTGTGGCTGGTGCAACGGTGGGGCGAGTACTTCGCGGTGATCGCGACCAGCGTTTTTCTTCCGCTGGAAATTTACGAACTCACCGAGAAGGTGACGGCGCTGCGAGTAGCCGCGCTGCTGGTCAACATCGTCGCGGTGATCTGGCTGCTGTGGAGCAAACGACTGTTCGGACTCAACGGCGGCGGGGCGGCCTACCACAAAGAACATCGAGAAGAGAGCCTGCTGACCGTCGAACGTGCCGGTCTACAGGAAGCGGGCCGGACCGAGGGCAACTAGCCGCGGCTGACTTTGCCCGCCTTGATGCACGAGGTGCACACGTTGAGCCGCTGCTTGTTCCCGCCGGGGCGGGTCACGGCGCGCACGGTCTGGATGTTGGGATCCCAGCGACGGCTGGTCCGGCGATGCGAGTGCGACACCGACTTGCCGAAACCGGGGCCCTTCCCGCAGATGTCACAGACGGCGGCCATGCGTATAACTCCTCAAGTCTCTTGGGCCGGGACCTGGTGGCCCTGCTCCTCCTCAGGCCGTTCCGGCCTGCATCGTCGCAGCGCGCAACCTACGACGGGTGGCCCCCACAACCTGGCCAGAATAGCCGCCGTGCGGCGTTAGCGCCAAAACGACCAACAACCCCGGGACACCTTATGACCAGTCCTGTCGCCGTCACTGGCTAGGCTTGCGCCCACCGGAGGAGGCGGGAGGAGGTGACCGATGGGCTCGCAGGTGGACGCATCGGGGCGCCTGCTGGACGCCTCTGCCCTGCGAGACTGGGCGCACACCGCGGTCAGCGACTTGATCACCCACATCGACGAGATCAACCGGCTCAACGTGTTTCCCGTCGCCGATTCCGACACCGGCACCAACATGCTGTTCACCATGCGCTCCGCGCTGGCCGAGGCCAACACCGAAGCCGGCTCCGGCGACGTATCGCGAGTAGCGGCGGCGCTGTCGGCCGGCGCCCTGAACGGCGCCCGCGGCAACTCCGGAGTGATCCTGTCCCAGATCCTGCGCGGCATCGCCGACGTCACCGCGGCCGCGGCCGCCGAGACCGAAGGTGAGCTGCGCCACATCGACACGGCGGTTCTCGGCTCGGCGTTGCGGCACGGGGTCGCCCTGGTCGTCGCCTCGATGGGCGGGCAAGAGGTTGCCGGCACGATCGTCTCGGTGCTGCAGGCCGCCGCAGGCGCCGTCGAGCAGTGCGCGGACGCCGGAGAGGGGCTGGCCCGCGCCACCAGCGCCGCCGGGGACGCCGCGGTGATCGCATTGGAGAAGACCCCGGAGCAGCTCGACGTGCTGGGCAACGCCGGCGTGGTCGACGCCGGTGGCCGCGGTTTGCTGGTTCTGCTGGATGCGTTGCACTCCACCATCACCGGCCAGGCGTCTGCCCGCACCGTGTACGAGCCATCACCGCGCCGGGCATCGACCGAGCCCGTCGCCGAACAGCGCGCTCCGAAGTTCGAGGTGATGTACCTGTTGGAGGGGTGCGACGGCGCCGCCGCGGATGCGCTGCGAGACCGCCTCGGGGAGCTCGGTGATTCGGTGGCGATCGCCACCTCGGCGTCGGAGGCCTCGGATGCCGTCGGCGGCTACTCGGTACACGTGCACACCGACGATGCCGGCGCCGCTGTCGAGGCGGGCCTGGCATTCGGCAGGCCGCGCCGGATCCAGATCTCGGCGCTGACCGGCGGCGCGACCGGGGTACCTCCGGGCAGCTGGACCCGGGAACGGGCCGTGCTGGCCGTCGTCGACGGAGACGGCGCAGCCCAGTTGTTCGCCGGGGAGGGCGCCTGTGTGTTGCGGCCCGACCCCGATGCCGCCGACCCATCCACGGTCGTCAGTGCCCAGCAGCTGCTGCGTGCGGTGGTGGACACCGGCGCGGCCCAAGTGATGGTGTTGCCCAACGGATATGTGGCCGCCGAGGAACTGGTCGCCGGCTGCACGGCCGCCATCGGCTGGGGCATCGACGTGGTGCCGTTGCCAACCGGGTCGATGGTGCAGGGGCTGGCCGCGCTCGCGGTGCATGAGCCCGGCCGGCCGGCCGTCGACGACGGTTACACCATGGCCCACGCGGCCGGCGGCGCCCGGCACGGCTCGGTGCGCATTGCCACCGAAAAGGCGTTGACGTTCGCCGGTCCCTGCGAGCCCGGCGACGGCCTGGGCATCGCGGGCGACGAGGTGCTGATCGTGGCCCCCGACATTGCCGCGGCGGCAATCGGTTTGATTGATCTGCTGCTGGCAGCCGGCGGCGAGCTGGTGACGGTATTGACCGGCGCCGCTGTCGACGCCGCTATCGGGCATGCCCTCCAACAGCATGTCCACGACGACCATCCCGGCACCGAACTGGTGACCTACCGCACCGAGCATCGGGGTGACGCGCTGCTGATCGGGGTGGAGTAGCGATGGCGGTGCTGACCGACCGACTCGATTACGTTCTCGGCGCCAAAGCCGCCGGGCCGCTCGACGACGTGTTCGGTATCCGCACCGTCGACGACCTGTTGCGGCACTACCCGCGCAGCTATATCGAAGGCACGACGGTTCGTGGTGTCGGCCCGGAACGGCCGCCGGCGGGCGAGCACGTCACGCTCGTCGACACGATCACCGCCGCGGAGACACGGTGGACGACCAAGACGCCCAAGAAGAAGTATTTGGTCATCACCATCGGGTCCGGGCGAAACAAGGTGACCGCAACGTTCTTCAACGTCAAGAAGTGGACCGAGCAGCGGCTCGCCGAAGGAGCGCGGGTCATGCTGTCCGGGGAGGTGGGGTATTTCCGGAAGGCCATGCAACTCACCCACCCCGACTTCCTCGTGCTGGACTCCCCGGACGGCAAAGACCACGGCAGCAGGTCACTGCGCAGGATCGCCGAGGCGTCGCAAGCGGTCAGCGGCGAGGTGCTGCAGTCGGCGTTCGAGCGGGCGTTTTACCCGATCTATCCGGCTAGCACGAAAGTGCAGAGCTGGGACATCTACTCGTGCGTGCGTCAGGTGCTCGCGGTGCTCGATCCCATCCCCGACCCACTGCCTGACGTGGTGCTCGCCGAGCACGGTCTGATCTCCGAGGACCGTGCGCTGCGGGCGATTCATCTCGCCGAGGACGAAGCCGAGCGGCGACGTGCCCGGCAGCGACTGACGTTCGACGAAGCCACCGGTCTGCAATGGGCGCTGGTGACGCGCAGGCACGGTGAACTGTCGGAATCCGGTCCGGCCGCGCCGCCACGTCCGGACGGCTTGGCGCAAGAATTGTTGCGGCAGTTGCCATTCGAGTTGACCGCCGGCCAGCGCGACGTGCTCGATACGTTGACCCGTGAAATCGATGCGACTCGCCCGATGAATCGGCTGCTGCAGGGCGAAGTCGGCTCCGGCAAGACCATCGTTGCGGTGCTCTCGATGTTGCAGATGGTCGACGCCGGCTACCAGTGCGCGCTGTTGGCACCAACGGAAGTCCTTGCAACACAGCACGTTCAGTCGATTCGCGGTGTGCTGGGCCCGCTGGCGATGGGTGGCCAGCTCGGCGGCGTCGACCACGCGACCCGCATCGGGCTGCTCACCGGGTCGATGTCGGCGGGGCAGAAGAAACAAGCGCGCGACGAGATCACTTCCGGGCAGGTGGGCATCGTCGTCGGCACCCACGCGCTGTTGCAGGACACGGTCGAGTTTCACCGGCTGGGCATGGTGGTGGTCGACGAGCAGCACCGGTTCGGTGTCGAGCAGCGAGACCAGTTGCGCGCCAAGGCGCCCGCGGGCATCACGCCGCACCTGCTGGTGATGACCGCAACGCCGATCCCGCGGACCGTGGCGTTGACGGTCTACGGCGATCTGGAGACGTCGACGTTGCGTGAACTGCCCCGCGGGCGACAACCGATCACCACCAGGACGATTTTCGTCAAAGACAAGCCCGCCTGGCTGGACCGCGCCTGGCAGCGCATCATCGAGGAGGTTTCCGCCGGCCGCCAAGCGTATGTGGTTGCACCCCGCATCGACGAGACCGACGACGGCCAGACCGAGGAAGGTCAACGACCTTCGGCCACAGCGGTAGAGCTGTTCGCTCGGCTGCAGCGCCGTGAGCTGGCCGGTGTGCGGCTGGGGCTGATGCACGGTCGGTTACCCGCCGACGAAAAGGACGCTGTGATGACGGCGTTCCGTCAGGGCGAAATCGATGTGCTGGTGTGCACCACGGTCATTGAGGTTGGCGTCGACGTTCCGAACGCGACGGTGATGCTCGTGATGGACGCCGACCGCTTTGGCATCAGCCAGTTACATCAACTGCGGGGCCGCATCGGCCGCGGCGCTCACCCCAGCCTGTGTCTGTTGGCGAGCTGGTCGTCGCCCAATTCGCACGCCGGGGCGCGACTGGGTGCTGTAGCCGAGACGCTCGACGGGTTCGAATTGGCCGATCTCGATCTCAAGGAGCGGCGTGAAGGTGATGTGCTGGGCCGCAACCAATCCGGCCGGGCTATTACCCTGCAGTTGCTGTCACTGGCTGATCACCAAGAAATCATCGAGGCGGCGCGCGGCATCTGTGAGCGTGCCTACGACGAAGACCCGGCAGACGCCGGGCTGGGCCTGCTGGCCGCACCGTTCACCGGCACCGAGCGCATCGAGTACCTGGACAAATCATGAGCCGGAGGACGCTGCTGTGGCTTTCGGCGATCGCGGCGCTGGCGGTGGTGATCGCCTATCAGGTGCTGGCGTCGTCGGCCGGTGATCGGGCAAAGGAGTTCGCCGCCCGCGCCGACGTCCCGACGGTGCAACCAGGTGTCGACGTGCTGGCCGGAATCGCTCTGGTGCCCAACCGAATCCATCGCTATGACTACCGGCGGGAAGCGTTCGGCGAGGCGTGGACCGACGACAACGACGCACCCGACGGGCACAACGGCTGCGATACCCGCGACGACATTCTCAACCGTGATTTGGTGGACAAGACCTACGTGTTCATCAAGCGCTGTCCCGACGCCGTGGCAACCGGCACGCTGCACGACCCCTACACCAACGCCACCGTCGACTTTCGGCGCGGCGCGCGAGTCGGCGCGTCGGTGCAGATCGACCACATCGTCCCGCTGGCACTGGCTTGGGACATGGGCGCCTACGCCTGGCCGTTTCCCCAGCGGCTGCGCTTCGCCAACGATCCGGCCAACCTGCTGGCAGTCGCCGGAAAAGCCAACGAGGACAAGAGCGATTCTCAGCCGGCGTTGTGGATGCCGCCCAACACCGCGTTCTGGTGCCAGTACGGCATGCAGTTCATCGCCGTGCTGCGTGGCTACGCGCTGCCCATCGACCAGGCGTCGGCCGAGGTGCTGCGTCAGGCGGCAGCCACGTGTCCGGCCGGACAGCCGTGACGGGAGATCCGACGACCAGCTACGCGCCGGTGTAGGTCAGCGGATCCTCGCGAACCCGGGTCCCGTCGTTGAGCCCGTTGAGGGCATCCATGTGCTCGGCGGCCAGCTCGAAATCGAACACGTCGAAGTTGGTCGCGATGCGCTCGGGTTTGCTCGATCGCGGGATGACCACGTTGCCCAGCTGCAGGTTCCATCGGATCAACACCTGCGCAGGGGTCCGGCTGTATTCGCCGGCAATCGACGTCACCGTCGGATGGTCCAGCAGCCTGCCGACAGCCAACGGGCTGTAGGCCTCGGTGACGATGTTTCGCTGGGCGTTGGCCTCGCGCAGTTCCGCCTGGTTGAGCAGCGGGTGCAGCTCGATCTGGTTGACCGCCGGTGTCACGAAGGTGAGGTCGGTGACCATCGACAGGTGTTCCTCGACGAAATTGCACACGCCGATCGACCGGGTGAGACCGTTGCCGCGGGACTGGATCAGGCCCCCGAAGCTGTCCACGTATTTGCCCAACTGCGGAGCCGGCCAGTGGATCAGGTACAGGTCGACGTACTCGAGGCCCAACCGCTCCACGCTGGCCTGGCAGGCCTCCTGTGAGTTGCCGAAGCCCTGATCGGCGGTGGCCAGTTTGGTCGTGACGAACAGCTCTGCGCGGGGAATGCCCGACGCTGCGATCGCGCGGCCGACGGCGGCCTCGTTGCCGTACACCGCCGCGGTGTCGATCAACCGGACCCCGAGCTCCAGCGCCGCCGATACCGCGCGTTCGGTCTCGTCGTCCGACAATTCCGCGACGCCGAGGCCGAGCACCGGCATTGTGTTCTCGTCATTGAGTAATACAGAAGGGACGGCGCCCGACTCGCCAGTCAACTCATTCACCTGCCTGTGAAATTGAAGGTACGTGGATCAGGACCAAGCCGGGTCCCGTCGTCGAGCGAGGAGATCGACGCCATCTGCTCTGCGCTGAGTTCGAAATCGAACACGTCGAAATTGCTCACAATCCGCGAAGGGGTCACCGACTTCGGGATCACGATATTACCGAGTTGGATATGCCACCTAATCAACACCTGGGCGGGCGTGTGGCCGCAGCTGTCGGCGACGGCGGTAATGGTCGGGTCGGTCAGCAGCGAGCCCTGCCCGAGCGGACTCCAGGCTTCGGTCGCGATGCCCAGGCGGGCGTGGGCTTCCCGCAGCGCGCTCTGGGGCAGTCGGGGATGCAGTTCCACCTGGTTGACGGCGGGCACGATGCCCGTGGCATCGATCAGAACCTGCAGGTGCTCGGGCTCGAAATTGCTCACCCCGATGGAGCGGATCCGGCCCTGGTCGCGGAGGTCGGCGAACGCCTTGAAGGTGTCGACGAACTTGTTGAGCTCGGGCATCGGCCAATGCACCAGGTAAAGGTCGAGATAGTCGAGTCCGAGCCGGTCCATGCTGGCGTCGAAAGCCGCCAATGTGCTGTCGTAGCCTTGGTCGGCGTTCCACAACTTGGTGACCAAGTAGAGTTCGTCGCGGGGCACGCCGGAATCGGCTACCGCACGCCCGGTCTCACGTTCATTACGGTAGGCCGCCGCTGTGTCGATATGCCGATAGCCGGCTCGCAGAGCGGCGCCCACCGCCTGCTCGGTGTCCGCAGGTGGAATTTGGAAAACACCGAATCCGACCGCCGGAATGCAATTGCCGTCGTTCAGCCTGACTAGGGGAGCAGCCATGACAAGAAGTCTGCCAGGCCGCCTGCAAAGCACGGCTACCACCATCGGCGCCAAGATCATCCCGTGGATCCCGACCCGCGCCAAGCGACTGCTGACCGGCGGCCGGTCGGTCACCATCGACGGCAACACACTGGATCCCACGCTGCAGCTCACGCTGGCTGCGCAACGGGCGGCCGGGATCAACGGCCTGGTCGTCGACAACGACCCGAGCGCCTCGCGGGCCCAGGCGCGGCTGATGTCCCTCGGGTTCGGTGGATCGCAGATCCACGTCGAAGCCAGCGATGTGTCGATACCGGGACCGGCCGGTGACATCCCGGCTCGCCATTACCGCCCGGCCAGCACTGAGCCGACGCCGCTACTGGTCTTCTACCACGGCGGTGGCTGGGTGATCGGCGACCTGGATACTCATGATGCGCTGTGCCGGTTAACCTGCCGCGACGCCGAGATTCACGTGCTGTCGATCGACTACCGCTTGGCGCCTGAGCATCCGGCGCCGGCTGCTGTCGAAGACGCCTACGCGGCCTTCCAATGGGCACACGAGCACGCTGGCGAACTCGGCGCCATCCCGGGGCGGGTCGCGGTCGGCGGCGACAGTGCGGGCGGCAACCTGGCGGCGGTGGTCTCACAGCTGGCACGCGACAACGGCGGCCCGGCGCCGGTACTGCAATGGCTGATCTACCCGATTACTGACCACACCGTTCCGACCCGCTCGCGCACCCTTTTCGCCGACGGTTTCGTGCTGACCAAGCACGATATCGACTGGTTTCACGAGCAATACCTCGGCGGTTCTGGCGTCGAACCGGACGACGCGCGGGTGTCGCCATTGCAGGCCGACAACCTGTCGGGCCTGCCGCCCGCGCTTATCGCGATCGCGGGCTTCGACCCACTGCGCGATGAGGGCGAGCGCTATGCGAGGGCGCTGCAAGCCGCCGGCAGCGCCGTCGACCTGCGTTGCTTCCGATCACTGACCCATGTATTCGCGAATCTGTTCCCGCTCGGCGGGGGCAGCGCGACCGCGACGGCCGAACTGGTCTCGGCGCTGCGCGCCCACCTCAGCCGGGTCTGAGCATCGGGCGCAACCGCCGGTACTCTAGTGGCGATCGCCAGCGCGGCGAAGCCGGGCGCAGCGGGTCGCCGCCGAAGGCTGTGGTGGCGCCGTCATCGACAACGGAGGATCAGCAAACCTGTGGCCGAGAAACCGAAACGCCCCGCCTATGACCTGAAAAAAGCCGGACGGCGCCGCGATATCGCGATCCGGACCGGGCTGACGGCGATCGTGCTGATCTTCGCCGTCGTGCTCGTCGGCTACATCGTCATCTCACACGACAAGAAGGGCGACCGGGAGAGCCGGGCGGTGCGGGTGACCTCAGGCGCGCTGGTCACCAAGGAGGGAACCAACGACCCTAAAGCCGTCGTGTCGTTCTACGAGGACTTCCTGTGCCCGGCCTGCGGCAACTTCGAGCGGACCTTCGGTCCGACGGTGTCGAACCTGATCGAGTCCGGCGCGATCGCCGCCGACTACTACATGGTGGGCATTCTCAGCAGGCCGCAGAACGACGACTACTCGACGCGGGCCGGCGCGGCAGCCTATTGCGTGGCCGACGAGTCCGTCGACGCCTTCGGCCGCTTCCACGCCAAGCTGTTCACCAAAGCGGTGCAGCCCGAAGAAGTCGGCGGCACCTACCCCGACAATGCGCGACTGATCGAACTCGCCCGCCAGGCCGGTGTGGTCGGCAAAGTTCCCGATTGCATCAACAGCGGCAAATACGCCCCGATGGTCGACGGGATGGCGTCGGCGACCGATATCCATGCCACCCCGACCATCCGCATCAACGGTCAGGACTACGACCCCTCGACACCTGACGCGCTGGTCGCCAAGGTCAAAGAGATCGTCGGGGATGTGCCGGGCCTCGATACGGCGGCGAGGCCGCCGGCGCAGTGACCACCGCGGTGTCGGCGCAACCCGGTGAGCCGCTCGAAGATTCGGCGCCTCGCGTTGCGGTCGCGGCCAGCAGCGCGTGGTGGGTGCTGGTCGCCGGAGTGGTCGGGCTGGTCGCCTCGGGGACACTGACGGTGGAGAAGATCCACCTGTTGATGAACCCGTCGTATGTGCCGTCGTGCAACATCAATCCCGTGCTGTCATGCGGCTCGGTGATGGCGACCCCGCAGGCATCGCTGCTCGGCTTCCCCAACCCATTGGTCGGTATTGTGGCCTTCACTGTCGTCGTGGTCACCGGTGTGTTGGCTATCGCCAAAGTGACTCTGCCGCAGTGGTATTGGGTCGGGCTGGCGCTTGGAACCTTGGCCGGGGCGGGATTTGTGCACTGGTTGATCTTCCAGAGCCTGTATCGGATCGGGGCGCTGTGCCCGTACTGCATGGTGGTGTGGGCGGTCACCGTCCCGCTGCTGGTGGTCGTCGGGTCGATCGCATCCAATGCTGCCGACGGGGGCGCGGTTGTGCGCGCGCTCTACCATTGGCGGTGGTCGCTTACCGCGCTGTGGTTCACGGCGCTGATTCTGCTGATCTTCACGCGGTTTTGGGATTACTGGTCGACACTTCTCTAGAACGAAGGGGCGCGTGTGATTTCCAAAGTGCTGGTCGCCAATCGCGGTGAGATCGCGATCCGGGCCTTCCGCGCTGCCTACGAACTGGGCGTGGGCACCGTCGCGGTCTACCCGTACGAGGACCGCAACTCCGTGCACCGGCTCAAGGCTGACGAGTCCTACCAGATCGGTGATGTCGGGCATCCGGTGCGGGCCTACCTGTCCGTCGACGAGATCGTCGAAACCGCCCGCCGCGCAGGCGCCGACGCGGTGTATCCGGGCTACGGATTCTTGTCGGAGAACCCCGAATTGGCAGACGCCTGCGCACGCGCGGGAATCACGTTCGTCGGCCCGAGCGCCGCGGTGCTGGAGCTGACCGGAAATAAGTCCCGCGCGATCGCCACGGCGCGCGAAGCCGGTCTACCCGTGCTGAGGTCTTCGGAGCCGTCGGCGTCGGTCGACGAGTTGGTGGCTGCGGCCGGCGATATGCCCTTCCCGTTGTTCGTCAAGGCTGTCGCGGGCGGCGGCGGCCGGGGGATGCGTCGCGTCAACGACATCGCCGCGCTGTCCGAGGCCATCGAAGCGGCCAGCCGCGAGGCCGAGTCGGCGTTCGGGGATCCGACGGTCTATCTCGAGCAGGCGGTGATCAACCCGCGCCACATCGAGGTGCAGATCCTGGCCGACACCCACGGGAATGTCATCCACCTCTACGAGCGGGACTGCAGTGTGCAGCGCCGCCACCAGAAGGTCATCGAACTGGCACCCGCGCCGAACCTCGACCCTCAGGTGCGGCAGAAGATCTGCGCCGACGCGGTCGCCTTCGCCCGCCACATCGACTACAGCTGCGCGGGAACCGTCGAGTTCCTGCTCGACGAGCGCGGCGAGCATGTCTTCATCGAAATGAATCCGCGCATCCAGGTCGAACACACCGTCACCGAGGAGATCACCGACGTCGACCTGGTTTCCAGCCAGCTCCGCATCGCCGCCGGGGAGACCCTCGACGACCTGGGTCTGCGCCAAGAGACGATCCGGCCACACGGCGCAGCGCTGCAGTGCCGGATCACCACCGAGGACCCCGCCAACGGGTTCCGGCCCGACACCGGACGAATCAGCGCCTACCGCAGCCCCGGCGGGGCGGGCATCCGGCTGGACGGCAGCACGCATCTGGGTGCGGAGATCAGCGCCCACTTCGACTCCATGTTGGTCAAGCTGACCTGCCGCGGCCGGGACTTTTCGACGGCGATGAACCGTGCCCGGCGCGCACTGGCCGAGTTTCGGATCCGCGGTGTTTCGACGAATGTGCCGTTTTTGCAAGCTGTGTTGGACGATCCGGATTTTCAGGCCGGCCGCATCACCACGTCGTTCATCGACGAACGTCCGCAACTGCTGACGGCACGGGCATCGGCCGACCGCGGCACCAAAATCCTCAACTATCTGGCCGACGTCACCGTCAACCAGCCGCACGGCGCGCGGCCGTCGACGGTCTATCCGCACGACAAGCTGCCCGAGATCGACCTCGAGTCCCCTCCACCGCCGGGCTCCAAGCAACGGCTGGTCGAGTTGGGGCCGGAGGGTTTTGCGCGCTGGTTGCGGGAATCCGCAGCGGTCCAGGTCACCGAAACCACGTTCCGCGATGCCCACCAGTCGCTGCTGGCCACCCGGGTGCGGACCCTCGGCCTGCTCACCGTGGCGCCCTACATTGCGCGGCTGACCCCGCAGTTGCTGTCCATGGAGTGTTGGGGCGGTGCGACGTACGACGTGGCGTTGCGCTTTCTCAAGGAGGATCCCTGGGAGCGGCTGGCGGCGCTGCGTGAAGCGCTGCCCAACATCTGCCTGCAGATGTTGCTGCGTGGCCGTAACACGGTGGGCTACACGCCATACCCGGAAGTGGTCACCACCGCGTTCGTCGAGGAAGCCACCGCAACCGGAATCGACATCTTCCGGATCTTCGACGCGCTCAACAACGTCGAGTCGATGCGCCCGGCGATCGATGCGGTACGCGAAACCGGTTCTGCCATCGCAGAAGTCGCGATGTGCTACACCGGCGACCTAACCGATCCCGATGAGAACATCTACACGCTGGACTACTACCTCAAGCTCGCCGAGCAGATCGTCGACGCCGGAGCGCATGTGCTGGCGATCAAGGACATGGCCGGCCTGTTGCGGGTGCCCGCCGCCACAGCATTGGTGAGCGCACTGCGGAGTCGCTTCGACCTGCCGGTGCACGTGCACACCCACGACACCCCGGGCGGGCAGTTGGCCAGCTATGTCGCGGCCTGGCATGCCGGGGCCGACGCCGTCGACGGTGCCGCCGCCCCGTTGGCGGGAACCACCAGCCAGCCCGCGCTGAGTTCGATTGTGGCCGCCGCCGCGCACACCGAACACGACACCGGGCTGTCGCTTTCTGCGGTGTGCGATCTGGAGCCGTATTGGGAGGCGCTCCGAAAGGTCTACGCGCCCTTCGAATCCGGGCTGCCCGCGCCGACGGGCCGGGTCTACGACCACGAGATCCCCGGCGGCCAGTTGTCCAATTTGCGTCAGCAGGCCATCGCGCTGGGCCTGGGCGATCGTTTCGAAGAGATCGAAGTCAATTACGCCGCCGCGGATCGGCTGTTGGGCCGGTTGGTCAAGGTGACGCCGACGTCGAAGGTGGTCGGTGATCTTGCGCTGGCGTTGGTCGGGGCCGGAGTCAGCGCCGAGGAATTCGCCTCGGAGCCGGCCCGATTCGACATACCGGAGTCGGTGCTGGGTTTCCTGCGCGGCGAGCTGGGCGATCCGCCCGGCGGCTGGCCGGAGCCGCTGCGCACTGCGACATTGGCCGGTCGTGCGCCCGCCAAACCCGCACCGGAGCTGTCCGCAGACGACGAGGCGGTACTGGCGCAGCCCGGGCCCAAACGGCAGGCCACGCTGAACCGATTGCTATTCCCTGGCCCCACAAAGGAATACGAATCGCATCGGGAAACCTACGGTGACACGTCGTCGCTGTCGGCCAACCAATTCTTCTACGGTCTGCGCCAAGGCGAGGAGCATCGCGTCCAGTTGGAACCCGGTGTGGAACTGCTGATCGGGTTGGAGGCGATTTCCGAACCCGACGAGCGCGGCGTGCGGACGGTGATGTGCATCATCAACGGTCAGCTGCGTCCGGTGGAGGTGCGTGACCGCAGCATCGCCAGCACGGTGCCGACGGCTGAAAAGGCCGATCGTGCCAACAGCGGTCATATCGCTGCGCCCTTCGCCGGCGTTGTCACGATCGGTGTTTCCGAAGGCGACAAGGTGAGCGCCGGCCAGACCATCGCAACCATCGAGGCGATGAAGATGGAAGCGCCGATCACCGTCCCGGCCGATGCGACGGTGGAACGGGTAGCGGTCTCGACCACTGCCCAGGTGGAGGGCGGAGACCTGCTGGTGGTGTTGCGCTGACCCGCATCATCGGAGGTATGGCCGGAGGCCGGCGCATCGCAGTGCCGTCGCGGGGAACTAGGCCAACCACCGATCGGGTCCGCGAATCGCTGTTCAACGTGTTGACAGCGAGGATCGATCTGACCGGAATGTCAGTGCTGGACCTCTACGCGGGCTCGGGTGCCCTTGGCCTGGAGGCGTTGTCGCGGGGCGCGGCGTCGGTGTTGTTCGTCGAGTCCGATCGGCAGGCCGCGGCTGTCGTCGAGCGCAATATTGCGGCTCTCGGGTTGCCCGGTGCCACGTTGCGCCGCGGGAACGTTTTCACTGTTTTGGCGGCGGGCGCTGGTACGCCCGTCGACCTTGTGCTGGCCGATCCGCCCTATGACGTCAATGTCCCCGAGATCGAGGCGCTACTGGATGCGCTGACCGCGCACGGGTGGACCGCGCCCGGCGCGGTCGTCGTGCTGGAGCGGCCGGCCGGCGGCACGCCGCTGTCCTGGCCAGCTGGCTGGCGGCCCTGGCAGCAGCGGGTTTACGGCGACACCCGGTTGGAGCTTGCCGAACAGTCCTGAGGTGGCGTGTAGCGTCGTGAGCCATGAGCGGCGCGGTATGCCCAGGATCTTTCGACCCGGTGACGCTGGGACACGTCGACATCCTCGAGCGCGCGGCCGTGCAATTCGACGAGGTGGTGGCCGCCGTGTTGGTTAACCCGAACAAGAAGGGCATGTTCAGCGTCGACGAGCGAATCGCGATGATCGAGGAATCCACCGCGCATTTGGCGAATGTCCGGGTGGAGTCGGGCGAGGGCCTGGTGGTCGACTTTGTGCGGTCGCGGGGCCTGACCGCGATCATCAAGGGGTTGCGCACCGGCACCGACTTCGAGTACGAGCTGCAGATGGCGCAGATGAACAAGCACATCGCCGGGGTGGACACGTTTTTCGTCGCGACGGCGCCGCGGTATTCCTTCGTGTCGTCGTCGCTGGCCAAGGAGGTCGCGTCGATGGGTGGTGATGTGTCGGAGCTGCTGCCCGAACCCGTCAACCGCCGGCTAGCCGAAAGATTCTCGCGCGGTACGTAATTCGCTACGGAACGTCGTCTTCCCCGTCCTCGCTTTCGCGGAGGAGTTTTTCGGGGTGGTGGTAGGTGTTGGTTCGGGGTTGGCCGTGGTCGAGGTGTGGGGGTGGGATCCATTGGGTGTCGCCGTTTTTGAGTTTGCGGGTGGTCCA
>NZ_LZKJ01000089.1 GCF_001672775.1 Mycobacterium kyorinense
TCGGCCCCCTCAAGCCCCAACTGGAAGCGACCACTTCGCTGCCGGTCAGCGCGCCAGAGGAGCCGGCGACGGCGCTGGCTCGCGGCGCGGCGCTGGCGGCGGCACACGCGCCGTTGTTCTCGTCGTCGACCGCGGCGCTCGCGTACGCGCAGGATCCGGGCACCGGTGCGGTCGACCCGTATGCGGTGACACCGGCGTACCGCCCGATGCCTGACGGCGCTGCCGCAGCGGGCGGCGACGCCCTTGCCTACAGCGCCGTCGCCGACGACGAAGCCAACGCCCCCACCGCCCTCGCCGACCGCCAACCGGCGGTCCCGGACGAGGATCAGCAGAGCCGGCCCCGCCGGCGTTTGACCCTGGTGTCCGGTGCGGTGGCCGCCATCTTCGTGGTCGGTGTCGTGGCACTGGCGATTGCGCTGGTCGTCACTTTGCGGCCGACGGGAGAGCGGCCCGATCCCGGTCACAAGATGGTCGTGCCGGGCAATTCGGCGCCGCAGCAAGCGCCACCTCCTGCTCCGCCGCCCGCCTCGGGACCGGCACCTGCACCCGCTCCGGCGGCTCCTGCCCCGGCGGCGCCCGCTCCCGCACCGGCGGCTCCGGCCCCCGCCGCGCCGGCTCCCGCCCCCGCTGCTCCGCCACCTGCGGCGCCGGTGGTGCCGCAGATACCGCAGATCCCCGGGCTTCCCGGCGGCGGTGGAGGGCCACCCGGCATTCCCGGTGGGGGCCACGGCGGCGGTGGCGGCGGCGGTCACGGCGGTGGCGGCGGGATTCCCGGGGTCCCGGGCATCCCGGGAATTCCCGGCCTGTAGCCGCCTCGGCGTCGTCGCCGGGCAAACTGTCATCTGACGTTCGCTTATCGCTCAGGGAGCGGACACGGTTAGCTCGTCGCAACCGCCTACACACGGTGGTATGCGATGCACCGTCTTCGGCACGGGCTATCTGGGTGCCACCCATGCCGCCGGGATGGCCGAGCTGGGCCATGATGTCGTGGGAGTCGACATCGATCCCGGCAAAATCGCCAAGCTGGCCGGCGGCGACATCCCGTTCTACGAGCCGGGTCTGCGAAAGCTGTTGAGCGACAACCTCGCTGCGGGTCGCCTGCGGTTCACCACCGATTACGACTTGGCTGCCGAGTTCGCCGACGTGCACTTCCTGGGGGTAGGCACACCGCAGAAACGGGGCGAATACGGCGCCGACCTGCGCCACGTACACGCCGTCATCGACGCGCTGGTGCCGTTGCTGACCCGCCCGTCGGTGATCGTCGGCAAGTCCACGGTGCCGGTCGGCACCGCCGCCGAACTGGGCCGACGCGCGCGATCGCTCGCGCCGCCAGGAGTCGACGTCGAAGTGGCGTGGAACCCGGAGTTTCTGCGCGAGGGGCTGGCGGTGCAGGACACGCTGCAGCCCGACCGCATCGTGCTGGGGGTAGAACCCGATTCGCGCTACGCCGAGGCCGCGCTGCGTGAGCTGTATCAACCGCTGCAGCAGGCCGGTGTGCCTTTCCTGGTCACCGATCTGCAAACCGCCGAACTGGTCAAAGTTGCCGCCAACGCGTTCCTGGCGACCAAAATCTCGTTCATCAACGCCGTTTCCGAAGTCTGCGAAGCCGCCGGCGCCGACGTCACGATGCTGGCCGACGCACTCGGGCACGACCCGCGCATCGGCCGTCGCTGCCTCAACGCCGGCCTGGGATTCGGCGGCGGCTGCCTACCCAAAGACATCCGGGCGTTCATGGCCCGGGCCGGGGAGCTGGGAGCCGACCAGGCGCTGACATTTCTGCGCGAAGTCGACAACATCAACATGCGCCGACGCAGCCGCATGGTCGAACTGGCCACCACCGCCTGCGGCGGGTCACTGCTGGGCGCCAACATCGCCGTGCTCGGCGCCGCGTTCAAACCCGAATCCGACGACGTGCGCGACTCGCCGGCGCTCAACGTCGCCGGCCAACTTCAGCTCAACGGCGCCGCGGTCAACGTCTACGACCCGAAAGCGCTGGAAAACGCGCAGCGACTGTTTCCCACCCTGAACTACGCGGTGTCGATCACCGAGGCGTGCGAGCGCGCCGACGCTGTGCTGGTGCTCACCGAATGGCCCGCATTCGTCGACCTCGACCCCGCTGAGCTGGCTGATCAGGTGCGGGCCAAAGTCATCGTCGACGGCCGCAACTGTCTCGACGTGGCCCGCTGGCAGCAAGCGGGCTGGCGGGTGTACTGCTTGGGTCGCCGCGTAGCCTGACCGGGTGGATTACGCGGCAGCATTCCTCGAGGAGAACCGCGCCTTCGGTGAGGTGATCCGCAGCGGCGACTCGTCGACGCCAGTGCCGACCTGTCCGGACTGGACCCTCCAACAGCTGTTCCGGCACGTCGGCCGCGGCGACCGGTGGGCGGCGCAGATCATCACCGACCGCGTCGATCACTTCCTGGATCCCCGCTCCGTTGAGGGCGGCAAGCCGCCCCCAGACCCCGACGACGCCATCTCATGGCTGCACGCCGGCGCGCGACGACTGATCGATGCCGTCGAGCTGGCTGGTGTGGAAACCCCGGTATGGACCTTTCTCGGGCAGCGCCCGGCGTACTGGTGGGTGCGGCGCCGACTGCACGAGGCGACCGTGCACCGCGCCGACGCTGTGCTCGCGCTCGGTGGCCCCTACACGCTGAGCGCCGAACTGGCCGCCGACGGCATCAGCGAATGGCTGGAACGTGTTGCGGCGCAAGCCGGACGCGACGATGCGCCGATGCCGCTGGAGCCGGGCAACACCGTGCACCTGCACGCCACCGACCCCGGATTGGGCGCATCGGGCGAATGGACGATCAGCGCCGGCGACTCGGGGATCACCTGGTCGCACGACCACGGCAAGGGAACCGTGGCACTGCGGGGCGCCGCCACCGACCTGCTGTTGGCCGCGACCCGGCGGGTCGCGGCTACCGACACCGACATCACGGTGTTCGGCGACTCCGCGGTCTGGCAGACCTGGCTCGACCACACGCCGTTCTAAGTTCGGCCGACCCGGTAGTTTGCACACCATGACCACTTCGGAGATCGCCACCGTCCTGGCCTGGCACGACGCCCTGAACGGGTCTGACATCGACACCTTGGTCGCCCTGTCCAGCGACGACATCGAAGTTGGCGACGAACGCGGAGCCGGTCAGGGCCACGATGCGTTGCGCAAATGGGCGGCCGCCCGCCAAGAGGCGGCGGAAGTGGGGAGAATATTCGTCCATGACGGCATCGTGGTCGTCGAGCTGAACACCGCCAACACCACCGCGGCCGCGGCGTTCCGGGTGGTTCGCGATCACATCACCTCGGTATTCGGTCATCGTGATTTGGCGGCCGCACTGGCCGCGACCGATCTCACCGAGGCCGACCTCGTCGACTGAGGAGCAGTACATGCGCGGCATCATTTTGGCCGGCGGATCGGGCACCCGGCTCTATCCGATCACGATGGGCGCCAGCAAGCAGTTGCTGCCCGTCTACGACAAACCGATGATCTACTACCCGCTGTCCACGCTGATCATGGCCGGCATTCGCGACATCCAAATCATCACCACCGGCCACGACGCTCCTGCTTTCCAGCGACTGCTCGAGGACGGTGCGGCATTCGGCATCAACATCACCTACGCGGTGCAGGACCGGCCCGACGGCCTGGCCCAGGCGTTCGTCCTCGGGGCAGACCACATCGGTAACGACTCGGTGGCATTAGCCTTGGGAGACAACATCTTCTACGGCCCCGGACTGGGAACAAACCTCAGCCGCTTCCAAACCGTCGACGGCGGAGCGATTTTCGCCTACTGGGTGGCCAACCCATCGGCCTACGGGGTCGTCGAATTCAGCGACGACGGCATCGCGTTGTCGCTGGAGGAGAAGCCGGCCACCCCGAAATCGCAATACGCGGTTCCGGGGCTGTACTTCTATGACAACGACGTGATCGAGATCGCGCGTGGCCTGCGGCCATCAGCGCGCGGCGAGTACGAAATCACCGAGGTAAACCAGATTTACCTGAATCAAGGCAGGCTCAACGTCGAAGTGCTCGCCCGCGGCACCGCCTGGCTGGACACCGGGACATTCGATTCGCTGCTGGACGCCAGCGACTACGTCCGCACCGTGGAGCGCCGGCAGGGTCTCAAGATCGGTGTCCCCGAGGAAGTGGCCTGGCGCAGCGGCTTCATCGACGACGAGCAACTGGCGCAGCGCGGCCGGTCGCTGGCGAAGTCCGGATACGGCAATTACCTACTGAGCCTGTTGGAACAACGCTGAGGTCCAAGCACACCCGACGGTGTGCTTACTGGCGATAGCTGGCCAAGAAGTTACCCAGCCGTTCGATGGCATGCGACAGGTCGCGCGCCCACGGCAGCGTCACGATGCGCAGATGATCCGGTGCAGGCCAATTGAATCCGGTGCCCTGGGTTACCAGAATCTTCTCCGTCAACAGCAGATCCAGCACCAGCTGCTCGTCGTCGGCGATGTCGTACACCTCGGGATCCAGCCGGGGAAACGTGTACAGCGCGCCCGCGGGCTTGACGCACGACACCCCGGGGATCTCGTTGAGTTTGGTCCACGCCACGTCGCGCTGCTCGAGCAGCCGGCCACCCGGAAGCACCAGGTCGTCAATGCTCTGATAACCGCCCAGCGCGACTTGGATGGCATGCTGCGCAGGCACATTCGGGCACAGCCGCATGTTCGCCAGCAGATGGATACCCTCGATGAAGCTGCTGGCATGGTCTTTGGGGCCGGTGATCGCCAGCCAGCCGGCCCGATACCCGGCCACCCGATAGGCTTTCGACAATCCGTTGAACGTCAGGCACAACACGTCGGGGGCCACCGAGGCCATGTTGATGTGCTGGGCGTCGTCGTAGAGGATCTTGTCGTAGATTTCGTCGGCCAGCAGCAGCAGCTGATGCTTGCGCGCCAAATCGGCCATCTGGGTGAGGACTTCGCGTCCGTAGACGGCGCCGGTCGGGTTGTTCGGGTTGATCACGACCAGCGCCTTGGTGCGTTCGGTGATCTTGGATTCCAGGTCGGCGATGTCGGGCTGCCAGCCCTGGGTCTCGTCGCACAGATAATGCACCGGGGTGCCGCCGGCCAGTGACGTCGACGCCGTCCACAGCGGATAGTCGGGTGCCGGAATCAACACCTGATCGCCGTTGTCGAGCAGGGCTTGCAGCGTCAGCGTGATCAGCTCGGAGACACCGTTTCCCAGGTAGACGTCGTCGACGTCGAACCGCGGGAAGCCCTCGATGACTTCGTAGCGGGTGACCACCGCGCGCCGCGCCGGCAGGATGCCCTTGGAATCCGAATAGCCCTGCGCATTCGGCAATGCCTGGATCATGTCGCGCATGATCACGTCGGGAGCTTCGAACCCGAACGGTGCCGGGTTGCCGATGTTCAGCTTGAGAATCCGGTGCCCTTCGGCCTCCAGCCGGGCGGCGTGATCATGCACCGGGCCGCGGATCTCGTAGAGGACATCCTGCAGCTTGGACGACTGCGCGAACGTGCGTTGCCGCGGCGGATGCCCGGTGGCCTGCCAGGGCAACTGATGCGTAGTCACGTCACTATGGTGCCACGGTTGTCCAGCGAAAATTCGCTAACGCACCTCAGCGCTTGCCCGGCGGACGCGCGCCCTTGGCGATCCCCAGCCCTTTGACCGGCGGCTTTGCCGTTTCGCTGTCGCCGTCCTGCTCGGTGGGGGCCGGCTTGGATTCCGGTTCCGGCTTTGCTTCCGGCGTCGGTTCGGCACTCGCCGGCTGCGCGGGGGCCTCTGCCGGTTTGGCGGCGGCCTTCTTGGCGCCGGGCCGTTTGGCGCCGGCGGCGATGCCCAGCCCCTTGACCGGCGCCGCCTGAGCCTTGGCTTCCGGCTTGGCTTCGGCCGTGGGCTCTGCTTCCGGCTTGGCTTCCGGGGCGGCCGCGGATTCTGCTGGTGCAGCCGTCTTCTTGGCGCCGGGCCGTTTGGCGCCGGCGGCGATGCCCAGTCCCTTGACCGGCGCCTCGGGCGCCGAGGCTTTGGCTTCTGCAGCCGGTTGGGTCTTCGGGGCGGCCTTTTTGGCGCCCGGCCGTTTGGCGCCACCGGCAATACCCAGACCGGTAACGGCCTTGGCGGCCTTCTCTTCGGTGGGTGCTTGGGCGGCGGTTTCTGGTTCCGCCTTGGCCGGCGCGGTCGCCGCGGGCGCGGCTGCGGCCTTCGGGGCGGCCTTGGCGGCCTCCTCGGCAGCCGTACCCTTTGCCGGCAGCGTGACCTTGCTGCGGTCGATGGTGTCCAGCAGGATGTTCGCCACGTCGCGCACGTCGACGTCCTGGCGGCCGGCAGCTTCGGCGCGGTCGTTGACGCCGTCGCTGACCATCACCCGGCAGAACGGGCAGGCGGTGGCGACCGTGGTGGCGCCGGTGCCCAGCGCCTCGTCGACGCGCTCGTGGTTGATCCGCTTGCCGATGTGCTCTTCCATCCACATCCGGGCGCCGCCGGCGCCACAGCAGAAGCTGCGCTCGGCGTGCCTCGGCATCTCGGTCAGCGCCGCACCCGAGGCTCCGATCAGCTCACGTGGCGCCTCGTAGACCTTGTTGTGCCGGCCGAGATAGCAGGGGTCGTGGTAGGTGATCGACGGTCCGTCGCCGTCCACCGGTTTGACCGAAATCAGCTTCTTGTCGCGCACCAGCCGGTTGAGCAGCTGGGTGTGGTGCAACACGCTGTAGTTGCTGCCCAGCTGCTTGTATTCGCGGCCCAGGGTGTTGAAGCAATGCGGGCAGGTGACCACGATCTTGCGGTCGACGGTCTCCACGCCCTCGAAAAGCCCGTCGAGCGTCTCGACGGCCTGCTGGGCCAGCTGCTGGAACAGGAACTCGTTACCCGATCGGCGGGCGGAGTCGCCGTTGCAGGTTTCCCCGGTGCCCAGCACCAGGTATTTCACCCCCGCGATGGCCAGCAGTTCGGCGACGGCCTTCGTGGTCTTCTTGGCCTTGTCGTCGTAGGCGCCGGCGCAGCCGACCCAGAACAGGTACTCGTAGCCGTCGAAGCTGTCGACGTCTTCGCCGTAGACCGGGACGTCGAAGTCGACCTCACTGATCCAACTGGTCCGGTCGGCGGCGTTCTGCCCCCACGGATTGCCCTTGGTTTCCAGGTTCTTGAACAGCACCGAGAGCTCGGAGGGAAACTCCGACTCCATCATCACCTGGTAGCGGCGCATATCGACGATGTGGTCGACGTGCTCGATGTCCACCGGGCACTGCTCGACGCAGGCGCCGCAGGTCACGCAGGACCACAGCACGTCGGGGTCGATCACCCCGCCCTGCTCTTCGGTGCCGACCAGCGGGCGGTTGACCTGCTCGGGTCCGGAGCCGGGCACCCGGCCGAACCCGGATTCGGGTACGTGGTGGCCCTCGCCGCGGCCGGACTCGATGTAGCCGCCTTCTGCGTCCGCCTCTTTCTCCCCGAGCAGGTACGGCGCCTTAGCCATCCAGTGATCGCGGAGATCCATGATGACGAGCTTGGGTGACAGCGGCTTGCCGGTGTTCCACGCCGGGCACTGCGACTGGCAGCGGCCACATTCGGTGCAGGTGGCGAAGTCCAGCATCGCCTTCCAGCTGAAGTCTTCGATCTTGCCGCGGCCGAATTCGGCGTCGTCCGGCGGGTTTTCGAAATCGATGGGCTTACCGTCGGACTCGATCGGCAGCAGCGGGCCCAGCCCGTCGGGCAGGCGCTTGAACACGACGTTGATCGGGGCCAGGAAGATGTGCAGGTGCTTGGAGTGCAGCACGATGATCAGGAACGCCAGCATGACGCCGATGTGCAGCAGCAGGGCGACGGTCTCCAGGACTTCGTTGCCGGTGTGGCCGAGCGGCTTGAGGATCACGCCGAACAACTGCGACAGGAAAGCGCCGTTGCCATAGGGCAGCGTGCCGTTGTTGACCGCCGACCCGCGCACCAGCACGTAGGTCCAGATGACGTTGAAGATCATGAACAGGATCAGCCACGCGCCGCCGGTGTGCGAGCCGTAAAACCGTGACGTCCGGCCGATTTCGCGTGGGCTGCGCAGCATGCGGATGATCGCGAAGGTGACGATGCCGAGGAAGACGGCGGTCGCAAAGAAGTCCTGCAGGAAGCCCAGCGCATCCCATCGGCCGATGATCGGAATGTGGAAATTCGGCTGGAAGAGCAGCCCGTAGGCCTCGATGTAGACCGTCAGCAGGATGAAAAAGCCCCACATCGTGAAGAAGTGGGCCAAGCCGGGGATCGACCATTTCAGCAGCCGGCGCTGCCCGAAGACCTCGGAGAGCTCGATCCAAATGCGTTCGCCGATATTGTCGGTGCGCCCGCTGGCCGGTTGGCCGGTCAGGGTGAGTTTGGCCAGCCAGCCGACCCGTCGGGCGGCGAACAGCGCCACGACCGCTGTCATGCCCAGGCCGACTACCAGTCTGATCAGCATCTGTGTGTCCACTGAGCGTCTCTCCCCATTCTGGCGCTACTGAGCGGTAACTTAACTAATGTTACTGGTCGGTAACTTAGCTGCCGGTGCCTGCTCGGCCAGCTCATAGTGACATCTTTGCGGTTGCGACCGCGACCAAGGCTGCCCTAACTCGGTTGGGCCGTCAGCGGCCGTAGGTGGGCGTGACCGGCACCAGGGTCGGTATCTGGGCAGTGGTCGGCGGGCGCGTCGTGACCGGCGGGTAAGTGAACGTGGTGGTCGGTGGCGTGGTCGTCGGCATGGTCGTCGTGGGGCTGCTGGTGGTGGTGGTCGGTTGCCTCGTCGTGGTGACCGGCGGCTGGGTGGTCGTCGGTGGTGGTGGCGGCGGGGGCGGAATCACCGACTCGGTTGTTTCGGGAGCCGACGGCGGCTCGGTCTCTGGTGGCGGTGGCTCCGTGGTCAGCGGCCCGACGCTGGGAAGCTGGCTCGGTGTGGGGACAGTGCTGGTGGTTTTGGTGGGGCTCTGGTTGGCGGCGCTCAGTTTGAACACCACGACACCGGCTCCGAGCAGCGCCACCAGGGCGGCCGTCGCAGCCACGCTGAACAGCACTCCTGAGCGCTTGTACCAGTGCGGCCGATCGGACGCGGCGGGCGGGGCGTGCATCCCGTTGGTCACTCACCAGTTGGAGGAGCGGCTGCAGGTCCCGGTGGTGACCACGCCGCAACCGTG
>NZ_LZKJ01000090.1 GCF_001672775.1 Mycobacterium kyorinense
GACTGCCCGGTTGCCGAGCTTTTCTAGTCGGGCGTGTTCGTCGTCGTCGAGGAGGTCCACTGATGACAATGGCCGGCCGGGATCGGCCACCATCGCCGCCAGCACGCGCTGCAACCGGCCGATCAACACCTCAACACTGAGCGCATCGAATACATCGGTCCGAAACTCCACCGCCCCCGAAATCCCTGCGGGCTCACCAGTCTCGCTGAAACGTTCAGCCAACGTAAACGCCAAATCCATTCGCGCACTATGGGCATCCACCGGCAACGGGGTAACCTCCACATCACCCAAACTCAACCCGGAAGCCGAATCCCCAGCAAAGTTCTGCCACGACAACATCACCTGCACCAACGGATGATGAGTCAAACTACGAGTCGGATTAAGCCGCTCCACCAACACCTCAAACGGCACATCCTGATGCTCATAGGCCGCCAACCCCCGAGCCCGCACCTGAGCCAACAACTCCGCCACACTGGGATCACCGGCCACATCAACACGCAACACCAACGTGTTGACGAAAAACCCGACCAACTCATCGAGGGCCGGATCACCACGCCCCGCAACCGCGAACCCTACTGCCACATCAGAACTGGCACTGAGCTTGGCCAACAACACCGCCAACGCGGCCTGCACCACCATGAAACTGGTCGCATTATGCTCACGAGCCACCCGAGAAACCTGCTGCTGCAACCCCGCCGGCCACTGCACCGCCACACTGGCACCACGCGAATCGGCCACCGCCGGATACGGCCGATCAGTGGGCAACACCAACCGCTCAGGCATCCCCGCCAACACATCCTGCCAATAACCCAACTGCTCAGCAATCAGACTCTCACCATCATCGAAATCACCAAGAACCGCTCGCTGCCACAACGTGTAATCGACATACTGCACCGGCAACTCGGCCCAACCCGGCGCCTGACCGGCACAACGACTGGCATAGGCCACCCCCAAATCACGCACCAACGGAGCAATCGACCACCCATCAGCAGCAATATGATGCACCACCGCCACCAACACATGCTCCTCATCGCCAACACGCAAAAGCCGTGCCCGCAACGGAATCTCAACCGACAAATCAAACGGCCGCTGCGCCACCGCATCAACCGCGTCCTGCACCCGACTCGCCGACCAACCAGTGGCATCAACAACCTGCCAACCCACATCAGCCCGCTCGCACGCCACCACCACCTGCTCAGGCGCACCCCCCACCGCACCAAACACCGTCCGCAACGACTCATGACGGCACACCACATCAACCAACGCCGCACCCAACGCCGCAGAATCCAAACCCCCACACAACCGCAACGCCACCGCCAAGTTATAAATCGGCGACGGCCCATACAACTGATCGATAAACCACAACCGCTGCTGAGCAAACGACAACGGAACATGCT
>NZ_LZKJ01000091.1 GCF_001672775.1 Mycobacterium kyorinense
GCCCCCCCCCCCCCCGCCGGCCGCCCCTTCGCCGGCGCCGGAGACCATCCCCGAACCGGCGCCCGTGGTGCGCCAGCAGCCGCAGCAAGTCGTCAACCCGCCGGTCCGCCAGTCGCCGGCGCGGTCGGGACGACGCCTTTGCCGTCGGGGTTTGGCCGTTGACCGACTGACGGCCGCACATCGCTGGCCAGCGAAACCACCACCGCCACAACACCGATGGCCACTATGGCCGCCGCTCCGCTACCGACCAGCAGGAACGGCCGACGCCGCGGGCTGCTGTCGTCGTCCTCATCGGCGACGGCGCTGTATGCGAGGGCGTCGGGGCCCACGCTGGCATTGGCCGAAACGTCCAGGTAGGCCGGTGCGATGACGTCGCGGTTCACCTCACCGGTTCCGGGATCTTGCGCGTAGGCCAGCGCCGCGGTCGACGACGCGAACAGCGGTGCGTTCGCCGACGCCAACGCCGCGCCCCGCGCCAGCGCCATATCCGGCTCTTCCGGCGCGCTTACCGGCAGCGAGACCAACTCTTCCAAGCCCTGCTTGACCGGCACGATGTCCACGCCGCAGCCGACGACGAACACGCCGCCCGGGCGCGACTCCAGACCCTCCAGGCGCCCGATCATCTTGGCGAGCGCGGAAATCCCCGCGGGGCTGGGCTGTACACACCGGATCTGCTGCCGCTGCAGATCGACGATCGAACCGTCGGTGACTTCCACCACGGCCACCGTCGCGCTGTCCGACTCAGCGAACACCAGCGCGATGTACTCGTAGCCGACCGCCTGACCGACGGTCTGAGTCAGGGCGGCCGCCGCCAGCAGCGGAGACACCAGCATGACGTTGCGGGTCTCCCGAACGGCAAGCGCGTCGCGCAGCGCACCCACTTCGTGGGGTTCGGTCCAGGTCACCCCGGTCGACATCAGCCGGTGGCCCCCTTCGGCGGCCGCTTGACGGGTGCCGAGGATCGCGCCGATCACCTGCTCGGGCGCGCTGAAAGCGGCGCTATTGTCGGCGCCGCCAACTTCGAAGCTGTCTTCCTCGACGGTGACCCCGTCGGCGTTTTCGCCTTCGACCAGCACCATGCGGACCGTCGTGGGCGCCATCGACACGCCGAGAACGATGTCCACTGCTCCTCCAAAACTCTTCGCTGGCCAGAATCTGGGCCGAGGAGCACACCGTTTGGGTCGTCGTCACTCCCGAAATGTGCCGGAGTCTCATGAAATTCTGTGTGGTCGAGACGACGACACCACGGCATCACCTCGCCAGGCCTGGCAGTTCCACCCTACCCGGCAAGCTAGACGGTGAACCGAAATCGGCCTGACCGGCCTAATCGCTGAGGCCGCCGCGGACCTGCGCTTAACCCTGCGGGACCTGGATCGGGATGGGCACCGGCACCAAGGGGATTCTCAGGTACTCCGTCGTCATCGGCACCGTTGTCGTCGTGGTCGTCGTGGTGGTGGGCGGCGGCGTCGTCGTGGTGGTGGTCGTCGTGGTGGTGGTCGTCGTGGTCGTCGTCGGCTGATGCGTGGTGGTGCTCGGCGGTGGCTGATGCGTCGTGGTGACCGGCGGTGGAGGAGGTGGTTCGGCGCTGGTCGGTGGTGGCGGCGGCGCAGCACTGGGTGTCGGCGCGGCGCTGGGCGGCGGTGGCGGTGCTGGGCTGGGCGACGGCGGCTGCGTGTTGGGGAATTTCGGCGGAGGCGCGACGCTGCTGGGCGCCGGCGGCGCATGGTGTCCGGTGGCGCTGGTCAACGAATACGCCACCCCGCCGATCGCGAACATTGCGACCAACGCGCCGAAGCCAAACAGCAACTGCGGCAGGCGGTACCCACGTCGAGGACGGTCGTCGGGCGGCGGCTGCAGCGTGAGGAGGTACTGCGACGGCGGGGCACCGCCGATGTCGTCGCCATAGGGTTCGCCGAAGTAGGCCAGCGGTCCATCGTCGTCGTCGGCTTCCGACCAGGCCAGCTCGTGTCGGGTCACCGGCGGGTCCTCGACCAGCACATCACCGGCGGGAATTCCGAAGTCACCGGTGGGCGCGTCGAACGCCCCGCTGTGCGCGGCGAAACCGCCGGTATTCGCGGCGAAACTGCCGGTAGTTGCGCTGGCCACCGGGGCCATCGCCGTCGACGTCTGGGCCTCGTCCACTTCTTGCTCGCCCGGCTCGCGCGACGACAGCATCACCGCCCCGACCGCCATCGCCAGCGCGGGCCGCACCGCCGTCACGACCGATGCCTCCGTATGCGACGAAAGACGTTGAGCGACAAGAGGGATGCTGGCGCCGCCACCGGCCATCGCTACCGCCGCGAGTTCCCCGCGGCCAATCTTGTGACGGGACAACGTCTCGTCGAATGCGGAGAGCACACCGCTCAGCCGGGCCTCGATGAGATTCTCCAGCTGGGCACGCGTCACGGCGACGACGGTGCGCCGCCCCGGAAGCTCGACTACCAGTTCGGTCGCCGTCTCGGTCGACAACTGTTCCTTGGCGCTACGGCACGCATCGCGCAAGTCGGCGAGTTGGCCGACGGCAGCGGTGCCGGCGGGATCGGCCTCGGCGATGTGCCCGATATCCGCCAAGACGTGGGCCAAAAGATCCTGGTCGAGCAGGTCTCCGGAAAACGCTGAGTAGCGCAGTGTTTCACCGATCGGGAGGAAGTCCGACGCGGCGTCGACCAACGTGATGTTGGTTCCGCCGCCACCGAAATCCAACAGGCCCACCACGCCGTGGCTGGGCAGGCGCGCCTCGGAGTTCAACGCCGTCAACGCCGCAACAGCATCCGACACCAGCCGCGGAGCCATGCCGCTGCGGACAAAACCCGCATGAGTACGTAACGCGGCCCGCAATGCCTGCACGGATTCCGGACCCCAGTGGGCCGGAAGCGCGATCGTGATCTCCGACGTCGCCGCGTCGCCCCCGGCCGCTGAGATGATCGCATCCAGCGCTTCGACCAACAACAGCGCAGGATCGTGAGTAGAGCCGTCCGCGGACACCAACGGACGTGAGTCACCGACGCGTTCGACGAAGCCGCCGATCACTGCGCCGTGGTCGGTCGAACCCGCGTCCGGCACAGGCTCACCGAGTTGTGGTGCGCGATGCGAAAACAGCGTCAACACCGAACGGCGCGTTACGGGCGGGCTCCCGTTACGCACCGCCACCAAGTTCGTGGTTCCGATCGACAACCCCAACGGGTCGTACATACAGTGCATACCTCGCATCGATAGCGGTCGCGGGCAAGCGTTCACGATAGCCGCGGTTGGACCGAATCGAGACCAGGTAAACCACGATCGAGACGTGGTGGATACGGTCTTGTTATCTAAGCCTTGGGGCGCTGAGGGTTACACCACTGTCAGTGGCAGCGATTTGCGCGGCTGGAAGCGAAACGTCGACCCGCCGCTGACCTTGGCTATCTGCACTTCCGGCAATTCCGGTGCGATGGCGTCGGTTTCGACCAGTTCAGCTGTCCACTCGGTGCTGGTCCCGCTGACGTGTACGAGAAGATGTGGGTCGACGGCGGTGGTGATCGCCTGCAGCGGTTGCCCAGAATCCGGCGAACACAGCGAGATCCAGGCACCGTCGTCGTGGGCGGGCGACCGATGCACGGTCACACGGTTCTCGGATAGCTCGGCCCGCA
>NZ_LZKJ01000092.1 GCF_001672775.1 Mycobacterium kyorinense
GTGGACAGGATCAACGTGGGCACCCCGGCACGCAGGCTCGCCGCCGTGGTACCCGCACCACCGTGGTGCACGACCGCGCGGCAGGCCGGGAAGGCGGCCGGATAGTTCATCGTGCCCACCACCTTGACGTTCTCGACCTCAGGGACATGGCTGAAGTCGCTCGCGCCCGCACACAGCAACGCCCGCTGACCCAACTGCGCGCATGCTCCGCTGATCATCGCCATCGTGTCAGCGGCAGATTCCACCGGCATGCTGCCGAAGCCGAAGCAAATCGGCGGTGGTCCCGCGGCAATCCAGGACGCGACCTCGTCATCGGTCTCGGTGGGCAACGCCATCGTCAGCGCCCCGACAAGGGGCCGGCGGCCATCCCAATGCGCCCATTCGTCAGCCAGCCCGGGGAAGCAGACCTCGTCGTAGGCCTGGATCTCCAGTGACCCCGCTTCGGTGATCCGCCGTGGCGCGGGGCCTTTGGCCTTCGGCAGACCTAGTTGACGGCGCTGCGCGTCGTCGTACTTCTTCACTCCACGCCAATTCGCCCACTCGAACAGCCCTAGTGCGTAGCGGCCCAACGATGGTGGCAGGAATGGCAGATACTGTCCATTGGCTCGCACCGGGGAGATATGCAGCGTGGCCAACGGGATGTCGTAATACTCTGCGACGTTGGCGGCGGGCGGCTCGAAATTCAGAAATGTGACCAGGAGGTCTGCGCCGTCGGCCAGG
>NZ_LZKJ01000093.1 GCF_001672775.1 Mycobacterium kyorinense
GTCGACTTGGTTGAATCGCTCGTCGATTTGGCCGAGCTGGGTGTCGACCTGGTTGAATCGCTCGTCGATTTGGCCGAGCTGGGTGTCGACTTGGTTGAATCGCTCGTCGATTTGGACGAGCTGGGTGTCGACTTGGTTGAATCGCTCGTCGATTTGGCCGAGCTGGGTGTCGACTTGGTTGAATCGCTCGTCGATTTGGCCGAACCGTGTGTCGACTTGGTTGAATCGCTCGTCGATTTGCTCGAACCGCGTGTCGACATACCCCCGCAAGTCCGTGAAGTCTTCCCGTACGGCGTTGAAGCTGGCGGTGGTGGCCCGCCGGAAGTCGCGCAGTTCGTCACGAAACTCTGTGACATCGCGGTCGGCTGCGCCTGCGAGGACGCGTGCAGCGGCGGCGTCTTGTTCGCTTGCCCCTACCCGCGCCGCGAGCTGGTGTACCTGAGACTCCAACTTGGTCACACGGGCTTCCAGATTGTCGGGCGACATGCTGGTGAGCTTACCGAGTTTGACCCGCGCCGCCAGTCACTCGGATGCCGGTTCATGGGCGCTTTCCGGTACTGCCCCAGACCTGACCTCTGACCAGCAAGGTCGGTTCATCGGCAGTCTGCCGCAACTTGCGAGATCTCGATATCGAAAGGTATACAGTATGAGTAATAGCTTTACCAGACAGCCGCGAGTGGCCACTTAGAACACGCCGTCGGCGATTTCGCGTGTCATAACTGGCCACTGGGCGACAGGAGCGTCATGTGAGTACGGCCGACGATGTCGCAACGGGCGCGGCTGCGGTCCTGTACGAGGCGACCCCGAGTGGTGTCGCGGTCGTGACGCTGAATCGCCCGAAACGGCTCAACGCCTGGGGGCCGGACATCTCGTCGCGCTTTTACGCATGCATGGACCGCGCCGAAGCCGATCCCGCGGTGCGGGTGATTGTGCTGACCGGCAACGGCAAGGGGTTTTGTGCCGGCGCGGATCTGGGCGGTGCCGGCTCCATCGACGAGAAGTTGGGCGAGCGCGACGTCGACGTCACCCAGCTGGTTGGCGAACGCTACCCGCACTTCCTCACCGCGCTGCGCAAGCCAGTCATCGCTGCGGTCAACGGCGCCTGCGTCGGGATCGGCCTGACCCATGCCCTGATGTGTGACATCCGGTTCGCGGCTGCCGGCGCCAAGTTCGCTACGGCGTTCACCCGCCGCGGGCTGATCGGCGAATACGGCATTACCTGGATCCTGCCGCGGGTCGCGGGCTGGGGCGCCACAATGGATCTGCTGCTGAGCGGACGGACGTTTTACGCCGAAGAGGCCCACGAACTCGGACTGGTCAACGAAGTGGTCGCACCCGGCCAGTTGATGGCACGCGTCATGGAGTACGCCGAAGACATCGCGCGCAACTGTTCACCGGCATCGCTGGCGGTGATCAAGCAACAGGCCTACGGCGACGCGCTGCGCGACGTGGCCGACGTCAGTGCGCGTGCCGAAACGCTGATGCACGAGTCACTGCTACGGCCCGACGTCATCGAAGGCATCACCAGTTTTCTGGAGAAGCGGCCGCCGAATTTCCCGCCGCTGCCGAGCTAAGCCGAGAGGATCATCATGACCGCGTTGGGCTACCAAGCTATCGACGTCGACAACCACTACTACGAGCCGCTCGACTCGTTCACCCGGCATCTGGACAAGGAATTCAGGCGCCGGGGAGTGCAGATGGTCAGCGACGGTAAGCGCACCTGGGCATTGATGGGCGAGCGCATCAACCACTTCATTCCCAATGTCACGTTCGACCCGATCATCGTGCCCGGCTGTCTGGACCTGTTGTTCCGCGGCGAGATTCCAGAAGGTGTCGACCCGGCGTCACTGATGAAAGTCGAGCGGCTGGCCGAGCACCCGGAGTACCAGAACCGCGACGCACGTATCGCGGTGATGGACACCCAGGGTATCGAAACGGTTTTCATGCTGCCCACTTTCGCGTGCGGTGTCGAAGAGGCCCTCAAGCACGACATCGAAGCGACGATGGCCTCGGTCCACGCGTTCAACCTGTGGCTCGACGAGGACTGGGGGTTCGACCGACCTGATCACCGCATCGTCGCGGCCCCGATCATCTCACTGGCTGACCCGGACAAGGCTGTCGAGGAAGTCGAGTTTGTGCTGGCGCGCGGCGCCAAGATGGTGCTGGTGCGCCCGGCGCCGGTGCCCGGGGTGGTCAAGCCACGCTCGCTGGGTGATCGCAGCCACGACCCGGTGTGGGCCCGGTTGGCGGAGGCCGGCGTGCCGGTGGGCTTTCACCTAAGCGACAGCGGCTATTTGGCGATCGCCGCGCTGTGGGGCGGCAAGGTGACCTTCGAGGGGTTCGGCGCCAAAGATCCGCTCGACCAGGTGCTGCTCGACGACCGCGCGATCCACGACACCATGGCCTCGATGATCGTGCACGGGGTGTTCACCCGGCACCCGAAGCTGAAGGCCGTCAGCATCGAGAACGGCTCGTATTTCGTCTACCGGCTGATCAAGCGGCTCAAGAAGGCCGCCAACAACCAGCCGCGCTATTTCCCGGAGGACCCGGTGGAGCAGTTGCGCAACAACGTGTGGATCGCTCCATACTACGAAGACGATGTGCGGTTGTTGGCCGACACCATCGGGGTCGACAAGATCTTGTTCGGCAGCGACTGGCCACACGGGGAAGGCCTGGAATCGCCGCTGTCGTTCACCGAAGAATTGACCGGCTTCAGCGACGGTGATATCCGAAAGATCATGCGCGACAATGCCTTGGAACTGCTCGGCGTAAACGTTGGGTCGGCGGCCTAGCCGATCACGCGCATGAGCCAATGGACCATAGGCGCGGTGCTCGACGCCATCGCCGACGTGATCGGCGACCGAACGATGACGGTGTGCGGGGGCCGCCGCAGCAGCTTCGCCGAGTCCGCAGATCGCACCCGCCGGCTGGCGAACTACCTTGCCGGCCAAGGGCTTGGCGCCCACCGGGAACGGGCCAGCCTGCAAAACTGGGAATGTGGGCAAGACCGGGTTGCGCTGATCATGCACAACGACCTCTACACCGACATGGTGATCGGGTGCCTGAAGGCCCGCACCGTGCCCGTCAACGTCAACTACAACTACACGCCGCGCGAGGTTGCCGACCTGCTGGACTACCTGCGGCCCACCGTGGTGATCTACCACCGCTCACTCGGCGCCAAGTTCGCCTCCGTGCTGCCACCGGACGGCGCAGAGGTGCTGGTGTCAATCGACGACGGCAGCGTAGCTCCTCAACTGCCCGGCGCGGTCTCGCTGGATGATGCACTCGCACAAGGCGACACCGATCAGGACGTGACGGCGTCGCCGGATGATCTGCTGATGATCTGCACCGGCGGCACCACCGGCCGTCCGAAAGGGGTGCTCTGGCGACAGTCCGATATCTACGTGTCGTCGATGGTGGGCGCCGATCACGGCTCCGTCGAGGAGATCCACGACAAAGTGCGCGGTCCGGCCGGGGCGCCGTGGTTCGCCGTCTCACCGCTGATGCACGCGGCCGGGATGTGGACGGCGTTCTCGGCGATCATGGCCGGCACCACTGTGGTGCTCTACGACACGGGCAAAAGACTCGACCCGCGATCGGTCTGGCGGACCGCCGAACGCGAGAAGGTCGGCCTGATGACGATGGTCGGCGACGCCTACGCGGCGCCACTGGTCGACGAGCTACGGCGTGGCTCCTATGACCTGTCGTCGCTGTATGCGATCGGAACCGGCGGTGCGGCAACCAATCCGCGATACCAACGGGCGCTGCTGGAACTGCTACCCCACATCACGCTCATTAACGGATACGGCTCGTCGGAAACCGGGAACATGGGATTTGGGCACAGCCGGCGCGACAGTCGAACCGACACCTTCGTATTGCGCGAGGGTGGGCTGGTGCTGTCAGAGGACTACAGCCACTTCGTTGCGGCCGGCGAGCCCGGAGTGGGATGGGTGGCCCGGGAAGGGCGAATCCCGCTGGGCTACTTCAACGATCGCGACGCCACCCGGCAAACCTTTCCCGAGGTCGACGGTAAGCGGGTGGTGATACCGGGTGATCGTGCCGCCCTGGAGCCCGACGGCACGTTGCGGTTGTTCGGCCGCGACTCGCTAGTGGTCAACACCGGCGGCGAAAAGGTTTTCGTCGAGGAGATCGAAGAAGTGCTGCGCGCCCACCCCGGGATCGTCGACGCGCTGGTGGTGGGCCGGCCGAGCGAGCGCTGGGGCGAAGAGCTCGTCGCCCTGGTGCAACTGCGTGCCGGCGTAGAGGCCGTCCATGAGCCGTTGCACGCGCATTGCTCGTCCCAGCTGGCACGGTTCAAAGCACCTAAGGAGTTCATCTTCGTCGAGCGCGTCCAGCGGCTGGGCAACGGGAAGGCCGATTACCGTTGGGCGAAAAGTCGGGCGACTGAGCCGACTGGAGAAAGGGCTTGGCTGCCGACATGAAAGCAATCGATTGCCTCGTCAACGTTCACTTCGGCGAGACCGAGAAACAGCCGACGTGGATGCTCAAGGTCCGCGACGACTACTTCAAGGGCCCGGAATCGATGTTCGCGCCGGTCGACCTGTCGGAGTTGCTCGACGAAATGGACGAGCAGGGCGTGGTCAAAGCCATCCTGATGGACAACCTGGCCAAGCCGTCGACCACCGCGCGCAAGTTCGTGGAGGCCAAGCCGGATCGGTTCGCGCTGGCGATCGGCGGCGTCAACCTGCTGCGGCCGATTCCGTCGTTGCGTGAACTCAGCACCGTCGTCGCCGACCTGCCGGTCGCGTATACCGCTGTGGGGCCCAGCTTTTGGGGTGACGGGCAGTATCCGCCCAGCGATGCCGTTTACTACCCGCTGTACACGAAATGCGCTGAGCTGGAGTTGCCGCTGTGCATCAACACCGGCATCCCGGGGCCGCCGATCCCCGGGGAGGTGCAGAACCCGATTCATCTCGACCGGGTCTGCGTACGATTCCCCGAGCTCAAGCTGTGCATGATTCACGGTGCTGATCCGTGGTGGGACGTCGCGATCCGGTTGCTGATCAAATACGCCAATCTGCGCCTGATGACGTCGGCGTGGTCGCCGAAGCGGCTACCCGAGAGCTTGCTGCACTATATGCGGACGCGTGGACAGGGCAAGGTGATCTTCGGCTCGGACTGGCCGGTGCTCAAGATGCGCCGTGTCGTTCCCGAAGCTCTTGCGTTGGAATTGCCGGGCGATGTGCTCGAGAACTACCTCTACAACAACGCACACGAATTCTTCTTCGGCGGCCAGGAGGAGCGCTGACCATGGACCGCTACGAGCTGCGCAGGTTCGACTACAGCCTGACCGAGGATCATCAGGCGTTGCACGCGGCGTATAAGGACTTCTTCACCACACACTGCTCGATCGAAACGGTGCGCGCCGCAGAGGAAACCGGATTCGACAAGAGCCTGTGGGAGCGGTTGTGCGCCATGGGTGCCACCACGATGGCGCTACCGGAAGCCGTCGGCGGTGACGGCGCGACACTGGTCGATTTGACGTTGGTGGCCGAGGAGATCGGCCGCTCGCTGGCGCCGGTGCCGTGGATCGATCACGTCTGCGCGGCCCGGCTGCTGGCCCGGCTGAATGCGACCGAACCCGACGTCGTCAGCGGTCGGCGACTCGCGGCGGTGGACCCGCAACACGACAGCGTTTCGGGAGCGCGGCTCATCCCTACGGGGTCGATCGCCGACCAGATCATCGTGCGGGAGGGCGGCGAGGTGGTGCGGCTGACCTTCGCCACCCGCCCGACCAAAGTGGACAACATCGGCAGGCTGCCGATGGCATGGGTCGACCCGGCGGCCGCGGATAGCCGCACTGTGCTTGCCAGTGGGCCGGGCGCGTTGGCCGAATACCAGCGGGCCCTTGATGAATGGCGGCTGTTGACGGCCGCGGCTCTGGTCGGTCTGGTCGAGGAGACGATGAATATCGCAGCAGAGTTCGCCAAGACCCGCTATACGCTCGGTGTGCCGATCTCGACCCTGCAGGCCATCTCACATCCGCTGGCCAACATCGCGATCACCGTTCAGGCCGGCCGCAATCTGGCACGGCGCGCGGCATGGTTTTTGGACAACGAGCCCGACGAGCGTCCCGAGTTGGCGCCGTCGGCATTCGTGTTCATGGCCGAGGAGGCGGCCAAAGCCGCGACGATGGCGGTACATATCCAAGGCGGCCTCGGGGTCTCTGCGGAAGCGGCGGCGACCGCGTATCTGGTGCGCGCCCGTGGGTGGGCGCTGGCCGGCGGGGACCCCGGCGCCAGCGCCACCTACATCGGTGAGCTCGTTGCCGCTCGTGAAAGCCGTTCCGGGAAGGACGCATAAATGGATTTCTCTCGAGTCGCGCTGACCGACGACGACCAGGCCTTCCTCGACGAGGTTCGTGACTTCCTGCGCACCCATGTCACCGAAGACGTCAAACGCCGCGACCGCGAAACCGGTGACAACTTCGACGAAGGTGTGCATCTGGCTCTCGGCGCCGCCGGCTACCTCGAACGCGAATGGAAGCCGGAATCTGAGGGCGGGTTCAGCCGGGTGCGACGCCGGATCTGGGAACTGGAGAAGCGACGCGCTCACGTGCCGTGGGTCACCTGGGGCACCACCGCCATGGTGGCTCGCTCGGTGGTGACGTTCGGCTCTGCCGAACTGCGTGATGAGGTGCTGCCCGGGGTGTTCAGCGGGCATGTTCGGCTGTGCCTGGGCTACACCGAACCCGAGGGTGGCTCCGACGTGGCCACCTGTAAGACTCGCGCGGTCCGGGAGGCGGATGGGTCGAGCTGGGTCATCAACGGCTCCAAGATGTTCACCACCGGAGCGCACAACTGCCAGTACGTGTTCCTGATTACCAACACCGACCCGGAAGCGCCGAAACACAAAAGCCTGACGATGTTTTTGGTTCCGCTGAATTCGCCGGGCATCGAAATCCAGGGCATCCGGACCATCGACGGCGATCGCACCAACATCGTCTACTACAGCGACGTGCGCGTCGACGACAAGTACCGGCTCGGCGATGTCAACGGTGGGTGGACGGTGCTGCGCGAACCGCTGAACGTCGAGCACGGCGCGGTGGCGGCGGCGCCCGACGGACTGCAGGACGTGTCGATCATGATGCACCAGGCCGGTTTCATGGCTGACGCGCTCGACAAAGCCGCCGGCAAGGCCGCCGAGCAGGATCCCAACGGCCGCAGCCTGATCGACGATCGTTCGGTGGCATACCGGTTGGGCCGTAGCGCCGCACGCATGGAGGCGGCGCTGAGCGCACCGAGCATCTTCGGACGTGTGGCGCTCGCGCAGACGATGCGCGACATCTCACCGGACCTGATGGACATCCTCGGCACGGCAGCGTCGTTGCCGATCGGTACTGACCGGGCCGCCGACGACGGCGCGGCCGAATACGTGTACCGGTTCGCGCCGCTGGTCGGTATCTACGGCGGCACGCTGGAGGTATTCCGCAACATGATCGCCCAGCACGTCCTCGGCCTGGGCCGGCCAACGTACGGAGCGTCGTAACCCCCTTTGGCGCGAGCGTGCGTGTCCCCGGCCGACACGCCGAACTAATTTCCGGGTTTACGCACACTCGCCGCGGAAGGCGCTCACGCGATCGCGCCGGAATCCTTCAGTTCAGCGATGTGATCCCAATCCATCCCGAGTTCCATCAGCACGATCTCGGTATGCTCCGACGCTTGCGGGGCCCGCGTCGTCACCAGCGGCTCGTGATTGAACTGCACCGGCCCGCGCACAACCTTGAACGGCGCACCGCCGCTGGCCAATTCGACGTCGACGATCATGTCGTTGGCGATCGCCTGCTCGTCGGCGGCCAGATCGATGAGGCTTTGGAACGGCGCCCATTGGCCTTTCATCGTCTTCAGGTGCTGTCGCCAGTAGTCAAAAGTCTTGCCGGCAAAGGCCTTCGCGATGAGTTCGGTAGCTGCGTCGGCGTTTTGTATCAGTGGGAGCACATCTGAAAAGCGCGGATCGTCGGCCGCCTCCGGGATACCGAGGTGCTCGAAAGTGTCGCGGATCAAGCCGGTCGGACTGATGATGCACAGGTTGATCGTGCCGCCGTCGGAGGTCAAGTAGTTGCTCATGAACGGGTTTACCGATGGCGCGGCGGATCCCGGCATGGGGCTGCGCATCACCTCTCCGGTTTCCATACCTTGTGTCACACTCGCGCCAGCGGCCCACCATGCCGTGCTCAGCAACGACACGTCCAACTCCAGGGCTTCGCCAGTCCGCTCACGGTGCAGCAACGCGGCCGCGATGCCACCGGCAATGAACATGCCGCCGATGGAATCGCCGAAGGCCGGAATACCTTGTCCCAGTGCGCCGCCCAGCTCCTCCGGCGTGAGCGCGTATCCCACCCCGCTCCGCGTCCAGAATGCCGTCCCGTCATAGCCGCCAACGTCGCGCTCGGGCCCCTTGTCGCCGTATGCCGAACCGCGCGCATACACAATGTTGGGGTTCGCTGCGCGAATGTGCGCCACGTCGAACTTGTGCTTCTCCCGCTGCGCAGGCATGTAGTTGGTCAGGAAAACGTCGGAGTTCTTGGCCAGTTCATAGAGCACTTCCTGGCCGCCCGGCGTGGAGATGTCGATTCCGACGCTACGCTTGCCTCGATTGGGATGTTCCATCAATGGATGCCGCTCGGGGTCGATCTGGATACCACCCATGTTCAGGAAGCCACGCTGGGTATCGCCGCGCACCGGATGCTCGACCTTGATGACGTCGGCGCCCCAGTCGGCCAGGATGGCACCGGCCGCCGGAACGAACGTGAACTGCGCAACTTCCAGAACCCGAAACCCGTCCATCACCTTGATCATTGCCGGCACGTTACTTGGCGTCGAAGGTCACCGGAAGAGCGGTGGGCGAGCGGAACGGCTGACCGTGGATATGCGGACCGCTGTCGACGACGAGCTGGATATTGGTCATCCGGTTCAGCAGACATTCCAGCGCGACCCGCGTCTCCATGCGCGCTAAATGCAGCCCGAGGCACGTGTGTTCGCCTGCGGCGAAGGAGATATGCGGCATGTGCGGGCGGAAGATATCGAATTCCTCCGGGCGCTCCCAGCGGTGCTCGTCGCGGTTCGCCGAACCGATGCACACGTCGACGACCGACCGCGCGGGAATCGTGACCCCGTCGAGTTCGGTGTCTTCGGTGGTGAACCGCTGCACGGTGGTCAGTGGTGTCTCGAAGCGCAGCCCTTCCTCGATCGCCTTGGGGATCAACTCGCGATCCGCCTGCACCGCGGCGAACTGATCCGGATGGGTGAGCAACAGGTAGAGCAGATTGCCCGACGAGCGATAGGTGGTTTCCAACCCGGCGGGCAGCAGCAGCCTGAGAAACGAGTAGATGGCTTCGTCACTGAGCTTTTCGCCGTCGATCTCCGCGGTGACCAAGTCGCCGACGATGTCTTCGGTTGGCGTGGTTTTACGTTGTTCGATCTGCTCGAGGAAGTAATCCTTCAACGCGGTCGACGCCTCGAAGGCGCGCTCGTAGTTGACGGTGTAGCTGATCAATTCGACTGCGCGACGGTGAAACATCGGCAGGTCTGCCTCTGGCAGACCCAGGAGCTTGGCGATGACCCGGGTGGGAAACTCGAACGTGAACTGCCGGACGAGGTCGGCTTCGCCGGCATCGATGAATTCGTCGATGAGCGCATCGCAGATCGGCCGCACGATCGTGGGCTCCCAGCGGGCGAGGTTCTTGGACTTGAAGGCCGCCGAAACCAGGTTGCGATGGTCGCGGTGCTTCTTGCCCTCCATCGCCAGGATGGTCGGACCCATGAATAAGCCAATGGTTGTGTCGTACATCGCCGAACTGAAGACCTGGCCGTCGCGGAATGCTTTGTTCACCGCATCGAAGGACATCGCGGCGAAGGATCGCTTTGGCCGCAGCGAATCGGGGGTCTTGGTGTAATCCATCACCGTTCCGGCGAACACTCCGGTCTTTTGGCGCTGCTGGAGAAAATACGGGTATGGGTCGCGGAGGTAGCCGGCAGGCTTGTCGACGGCGACGGCCTCTTGAAGTTGACTTTCCACAGCTGCTCTCCGGCTCGGCTAAACGCTCCTACTGTAAATATTACAGTAGACTACGTCAGCGCGGGCGGCTGCCGTAAGCTCTGCAGCCATGAGCTCAGTCGGCGAACGGATCGGCAATTCCGTAGAGCAGCCTCCGCCCGCGCTACAGGCGATCCTGGAACGCCAGCGGCGAGCATTCCTTGCCGAGGGGCCACCCAGCGCCGCCGTGCGGCGTAACCGGATCGATCGGCTGATGGCGTTGCTGCTGGACAACAGCGACGCGTTCATCGACGCCATGGCCGCCGACTATGGCACCCGGTCCAAGGCGGCATCGTTGTTCACCGAAATCGTCGGCATCATCTCGGTGGTCGAGCACACCAGAAGTCATGTGGCGCACTGGATGCGGCCGACAAAACTGATGCGGGCCGCACGGATGTCCGGCTTGCGTGCGGAGGTGCAGCCCACCCCGCTGGGCATCGTGGGCATCATCGGACCATGGAACTTCCCGGTCAACCTGGTGGTGCTGCCGGCATCAGCGGCGTTTGCGGCCGGTAACCGGGTGATGATCAAGATGTCGGAGATCACCGCACACACCGCGGAGTTGATGAAGGCCACCGCACCGAAATACTTCGACGCGGCCGAACTCGATGTGGTGACCGGCGGCCCAGAGGTTGCGGCCGCCTTCTCCGCGTTGCCGTTCGACCACCTGTTCTTCACTGGTTCGCCGTCGGTGGGGGCGTTGGTGCAGCGAGCGGCCGCGCAGAACCTGGTGCCGGTGACGCTGGAGCTCGGGGGCAAGAACCCGGTGGTCGTCGCGCCGGGCGCTGATGTCCGGCGCTCGGCGACGCGCATCGCGCGGGGCCGGATGGTCAACGGCGGCCAGGTGTGTGTCTGCCCCGATTACGTGTTGGTGCCCAACGACCGGATAGCGGCATTCGTCGATGCCGCGCGTGAGACCCTGCACGGAATGTTCCCGCGCATCGTCACCAACGACGACTACTGCTCGAGCGTCAACCAAGCCAATTTCGACAGGGTTGTGGGACTGATCGAGGATGCGCGAGCCCACGGAGCACATGTGGAAACGATTGCGCCCGAGGGAGAGTCACTACCCGACCGGGCGACTCGCAAGATCGGGCCCACTATTGTGTGCGGCATCGATGATCGCATGAAGATTGCGCACGAGGAGATCTTCGGCCCGGTGCTAACGGTCCAGGGATATTCCCGGCTCGACGGCGCCATTGACTACATTAACCAACGGCCGGCACCGCTGGTAGCCTACTGGTACGGTCCGGACGACGACGACTTCCGAACCTTCGTCCGCAACACCCGCAGCGGCGGAGTGGCGCGTAACGACTTTGCTGCGCAGATGATTCCGTCAGCGGCGCCATTCGGGGGAGTGGGCCGCAGCGGGATGGGCGCTTACCACGGCAAGGCCGGTTTCGATACGTTCAGTCACTACCGCACCGTGGTCGGCAACGATCTGCCGTTCAGCATCACCGGAACCGCGGCCCCGCCGTTCGGCTTGCCGTTGCGCCTCGGCGCCAGTGCGGCGATGCGGATTGCGCGGATGCGTACCCGTCGCAGGCTCGAGCGTGGTGCGCGCGGCATGCCTGAAATTTAGTAAACCCAACTGTCCCTGAGTGGGGACAACACCTTCTCCGACTTGATATCACATACGGCATCGTTTTCGAGAAGGGCCTTATGACCAGCTGCTGGTGCCGGTGTGACCCGTGATAGCCGAGTAGGTGGCCCGAACTAACCGGTCACCGCCTGCTCACGTGCCCAGCGGTAGTCGGCCTTACCCGACGGGCTTCGCTCGATCACCGGCCGGAAGACGATCGCTTTGGGAAGCTTGTAGCGGGCCAACGAGTTTGCGGCATGCGCGATCAATTCCTCGGCGCCGGCATCGGCGCCCTCGGCGAGCGCGACCACCGCGACGACTTCCTGGCCCCACCGCTCGCTCGGCCGCCCCGCGACTACGACATCGGCCACCGCGGGATGTGACGCGACCGCCGTCTCGACCTCCTCGACGAAGATCTTCTCGCCGCCCGAGTTGATGCACACCGAGTCGCGCCCCAATAGCTCGACAACGCCGTCGGCGCGGTGGCGTGCGCGGTCGCCGGGCACCGCATATCGGACGCCGTCAATGACCGGGAACGTTTTGGCGGTCTTGGCGGCGTCGCCTTTGTAGCCGAGCGGGACATAACCGCGCTGCGCGAGCCAGCCCATGTCGTCGTGACCCGGTTGCAGGAGCGAGCCGAAATCTTCGGCCATCACGTAGGTATCCGGGCCGGGGTTGAACGTGCCGGTCGACACCGCCCCGGTCATCGACAGGTGGCTCATCTGCGCACCGGTCTCCGAGGAGCCGACGCCGTCGATCACCATGGCGTTGGGCAGCGCCTCGATCAAGCGTTGCTTGACGTGGGGGGTCAGCAGGGCACCGCCATTGGCCACCACCGCCAACGACGACACGTCGGCGATGCCCTTTTCGATCGCCGCCAGCAGCGGTCGCGCCATCGCGTCCCCGACCACCGTGACCACCGCAACCTTCTCCCGCTCGATGGTTCGGACGACGTCGTCGGCGTCCAGATGGTCAACCACCGACGGGAAGACCAACGTCTGCCCGGTCGTGATCGCCGTCATCACGCTCCACTGGGCGGCGCCGTGAATCAGCGGCGGCAGGATCAGCAGTTTGGTGCCCGGGCCATCGGTCAGGCGCCCGACGATCTCCTCGATGGAGCCGACGGTCTCGCCGGTCACCAGATTTCGGCCACCGAAGGATGTCATGAAGATGTCGTGCTGACGCCACAAAACGCCTTTCGGCATCCCGGTGGTGCCGCCGGTGTAGAGCACGTACAGATCGTCGGGCGACGGCTGCGCCGGCAGCGGCGTCAATGAACCTGATCCGACGATCGTCTCGTAATCGACTGCGCCGTAGACCAGGTCATTGCCCGAATCGTCGGCGATCTGAATCAGCACACGTAGCTGAGGAAGATCCGGCAGCACCTCGGCGACCCGCGGCGCGAATGCGGCGTGGTAAATCAGTGCGGTCGCGCCGGAGTCGGCGAGCAAGTATTGCAGTTCGCTCTTGACGTAGCGGAAGTTGACGTTGAACGGTGCGACGCGCGCTTGGAATGCGCCCAGCAACCCTTCGACGAATTCGTTTCCGTTGTAGGCATACAGCCCGACCAGGTCCTGCCCGACCTCGTGGCCGGCGAGCCCAGATCGCTCGGTGTGGCATCCGAGTCCGCGGGAGTGCATGAATGACGCCAGCCGGTGGGATCGCTCGAGAATTTGCGCGTATGTGAAACGACGATCGCCCTGGATGACCAGTTCGCGGTCGCCGATCGCCGCCGCGACGGCGGCAGCGACCGCGGGCACTGTGAATTGCGCTGCAGTGTCGGACATCGTGCCTCTTACGGTTGGTGGAGCAGGCGGATCTTCAGGCCGCCGGCTTCGGTGAGCAGGTGCCATCGGCGCTTGTCATCGTAGCGGTTCGGGAAATCCGCCGCGGGATTCGTCGGCAAGTGCGGTCAGCCCGGCATTGGGGCGATGACTGCACCCTGACACTCCTGAGTGACGACCGCGATGTATGCCGGGTCTATGAGTTCGGCGAGGGATGTCATGCCGGCACTTCGTAGAACTGCGTCGCCCACTTCCGCAGCGCCATATAGCCTTTCGCGTCTACTTTGGACAGCGGCGGATGTTCCACGTATTTCTGGTAGCGCCAGATTTGCAGATCGTCGAAGACAGTGGACAGGAACTGCTTTTCGATGACGTCGCGCAGCTTGCCGGACGGCACGTCGGCGGTGTCACCGGGGATACGCGGCCACCAGATGGAGTAGAACAGGTCGGAGCATTCATCGTCGACCGGCGTGCAAGTGAAGATCAGCCGATGGTTTTGCGCGCCCTCAAAGACGCTGATCGCGCCGCCGAGGCCGAACAAGTGGCTGTGAAACCGCAGCGCCAGGTCGTCGGGGTTTTCACTGGTGGCGTCCGGCCAGCCCGCGACAAATTGCCATTCGTGGTCCGCGATTTTCCAGTCCAGCACCCTGGGCGTCACCGTGGCATGGTGCACGTACTCGAAATGCGCACTGTCGGGCGCGTTTTCGGCCACGATCTGCGGATGTACCGGCTCGCATTCAGCACGTCGGGAGAACTCGGGATACGCCCGATAGTAAGCCGTCGGATCGATCTCGAATTGCGGGAACTTGCGGAAGATATCCGGCATCTCCCACTGCGGCTCCTTGCCGTCGGGCTGGTGCCACATGAAGACACAGTCGTATTGCTCGATGACCGGATAGACCCGCAGCCGCAGTCCGCGATTCGGCCGGTCGGGCTGATAGGGGATGTATTTGTTACAGCCGTCGGGTCCCCAGCGCCAACCGTGGAAGGGACACTCCACACAATCGCCGACTACCTTGCCGCCATGCCCGATGTGGGCGCCGAGGTGCTTGCAGTGCGCTTCGAGTACATGCAGTTCTCCGGACTCGTCCCGGTAGGCGACTAGGTCCTCACCGAAGTAGCGCAGCGGTCGGACTTCGCCGACCGGGAACTCCGGCGACCAGCCGATCATGAACCAGCCCGTGACTTTCCAGGTGAACGGGACTTTCACGCCAAGCGCCTTCCTACCTTCGTCCGCTGATACTAAAGACGTTACAGTATAGCTTTCAGGCAAGGAGGTGGTTCCAGGTGACCGACGAGCTCGAGGCGATCCGACAGTTGAAGGCGCGGTATTGCCGATTCCTGGACACCAAGGACCTCGACTCGTGGCGCACCGTGTTCACCAGCGATGTGGTCGTGACGCTGGATATGGCGGTGTCCACCGGCGGCGCCGACCCGATGACTGCCCCGCCGATCGAGGGCGTCGACAACTTCGCTCCCACGGTGATGGCCGGTCTCCAGGGCGTAGCGACCATGCATCACTGCCACACCCCGGAGATCACGCTCACCTCGGCCACCACGGCTACCGGCATCTGGGCGATGGAAGATCTTCTGATCTTCGGCGACGGCCGCGAATTGCACGGCGCCGGTCACTACCACGAGACGTACGAGAAAAATGACGGTGCGTGGCAAATCAAGAGCCTGCACCTGACCCGAACGATATTGAAGGTGATCGGGGGCTGACCTAGCCCGCCGGCGCGATGAACGCGTGCACGCTGGCGCCGTCGACGTGGTGATCCTGGTGGAGTTCGGGGAGTGACACAGGCCGGACCAGATACTGTAATTGTTCCAGTATCAGGCTGGAGACGTGTCCAGTCATAGGGAGCGGTGATGGAAAGCCATACCGGAATCGGACGGCGTGCACTGGTCATGGGCGCCAGCGGCTTCGTGGGTTCACATGTCACCCGCCAACTCGTCGAGCGGGGCGACGAGGTGCGGGTGCTGCTCCGGAAAACCAGCTCCACACGAGGAATCGACGACCTCGACGTCGAAGTGCACTACGGCGACCTCGTCGACCAGCAGGCGGTGCGCCGGGCGATGGCCGATCGCGACGTCGTCTACTACTGCGTCGTGGATGCCCGGGCATGGCTGCACAATCCCGCTCCGCTGTTCGCAACCAATGTCGAGGCCCTGCGGCACGTCCTGGATGTCGCGGCCGAGGCCAATCTGCACCGCTTCGTGTTCCTGAGCACGATCGGGACCGTTGCAATCGGCTCCGGCGACAGCCCGGCCAACGAGGAAACACCGTTCAATTGGCACGGCCAGGGCGGTCCCTACATCGAGTCTCGGCTACAGGCCGAGCAACTGGTCATGCGATACGCCGAAGAGCGCGGACTCCCCGCAGTGGCGATGTGCGTGTCCAACACGTATGGCCCCCGTGACTGGCAGCCAACCCCGCATGGCTCGCTGGTCGCGGCGGCCGCCCTGGGAAAGATGCCGGTCTACGTCAAGGACGTGGCAGCCGAAGTGGTCGGCATCGAAGATGCCGCGGCGGCAATGCTGCTGGCGGGGGAGCGCGGCCGCGTCGGCGAACGCTACATCATCTCCGAAAGCTTCATGACCACGCGCGACGTCTTGGAAACCGCCGCCCATGCCGTCGGAGTCAAGCCGCCGCGCTTCGGTGTTCCGCTGCAACTGGTGACGATGTTCGGACATGCGGTCAGTCTGCTGCGTCTTGGCCTCCCGGTGAACGCCACCACCGTGCGGTTGATGCGGCTGACGTCGCCGCTTGACCACGGCAAGGCCGTCCGGGAGTTGGGATGGACTCCGAATCCGACGTCTGACTCGATACGACGTGCCGCGCACTTCTATGTCGAACGCGCACAGCGTCGACCACAGGCGGTCAAGCCATGACGTCCGCAGACTCCTGTGACGCGCTAGTCGTCGGCGCCGGCTTCTCCGGCTTGTATGCGTACACCGGCGGGATTCCCGAATACCGGTGTCGCTGCGACGAGATCGCTGCCGGCGGGTACACCGGATGCAAGCTGGCGTAGATGGCAAACCGCGCATTGGATGTCGGCCGAGAGCTAGCCATGGTGCTGCCGCGGACGGTGTCCGGGCTCACCGAATCGACCGGCTGGACCCCGTCGCCGCGCGGTGCGCGTCAGTTCGGTGAGGTCATGATGGACGAACTGGTTCTCACCGGTTTCTCGCTGTTCGGCGGCGATCTAGCCGAAGCCGTACGGCCATTGGGTGAGTGCACCGACGCGGCTCAGGAACTGTCTACCTTGGGCGTCGACGGCGCGCACGCCGACCCGCACCCGTTGCACGTCAAGGCGATCCAACGTCGGCGCATGGGCATGCTGGCCTACGATCGAGTGACCTTCGAACACGACCCGTTGCTGCCGAGTGCGCTGACCACCGCGGGCCTCGGTGGCTCGGCGACCGCAGTGGTGCACGTGTGCCGATACCGCGACAAGCCGAGGCCGTGGCTGGTATGGGTACACGGCGCCGGCCAGGGGCGACCTGAGGACCTGTTGGTGTCCCGGGCCAGACGATTGCAGCGCTCGCTGGGTTTCAACATTGCGGTACCGGTACAGCCGGGACACGGCAGCCGTCGCCGTCAGTGGCCGCCGTATCCGAACATGGATCCGTTGACCAATGTTGCGGGCATGATGCGCGCCGTATCGGAGGTTCGCGCCGTCGTGCAGTGGGTGCAGCCAGAGTCGACCGTCGTTGTGGTGTCCGGCATTTCGATGGGCAGCGCGGTGGCGGCGTTGGTGTCGCATTTCGAGAAGCAGGTCGATGCGGTCGCGTTGTACACGCCGATTCTCGGACTCAACGCGATGATCGCCCAACACCTGGCACGTTGGGGTACCGCGCGCGGCGAGGTCAGAGAGCTGCTGGGGTCACCGGTCGTGTCGGCGCTGACTTCGGTGATCGATCCGCTCTCGGTGGAGCCTGCGCCGCCGCCGCATCGCCGGCTGATCGTCGGAGCGTGGCATGATCGAATGGCGATGCGCGAGCCCGCTGTTGCGCTGCAGGACCGGTGGGGCGGCCAGTTCTACTGGTACGACGGCAGTCACGTCGGCCACATCTTCTCCCGGCGCGTGCAGGCGGTCTCGGAGCGCTTCTTGCGGGAGGTGGTGGGGTGAGCCGCACTGCCCGTGAGGTGGTGGAGTTGCCAGCATCGAGGTCATCCGCGTCGTCGACGGCAAGATCACCGAGGTGTGGAACTGTGGCTACAAGCAAGGGGTGTGAAATTGAGCGGTCGCGTGCTCGACGAACTTGGCTATTATCTGCTGGCCGGAGCCGGTGGTGAGGGGCCGGCCAGCCTGATGGACGAAGCCCGACGCGGTGAAGAGCTGGGCTTCGGGACGGCTTTCATCTCCGAGCGCTGGAACGTCAAAGAGGCATCGTCGCTCGTCGGCGCCGCTTGCGCTGTCACGTCACGTATGCAGATTGCCACCGCCGCAACTAATCACAACACTCGACATCCGTTGATCACCGCGTCGTGGGCCACCACCATGCATCGGCTTTCCGGCGGGCGGTTCACCTTGGGCATCGGTCGTGGCGTGGCCGCGATGTACGCGGCGTTCGGCATACCGGCGGTGACCACCGCTGCGATGGAGGACTGGGCTCAGGTCATGCGCCGGCTGTGGCACGGCGAGGTGATCTTCAACCACGACGGCCCGATGGGCAGCTACCAGGTGCTGTTCCTCGATCCCGATTTCAACGAGGACATCCGGCTGGCGTTGGTGGCTTTCGGACCGCAGTCACTTGCCCTGGGCGGTCGTGTCTTCGACGACGTCGTCCTGCACACCTACTTCACGCCGGAGACTTTGCAGCGTTGCGTCAAAACCGTCAAGGACGCGGCGGAGAAAGCCGGTCGTGACCCAGACAGTGTGCGGGTGTGGTCGTGTTTGGCCACCGTCGGCGATCATCTTCCCGAACAGCTGCGCCTGAAGAAGACCGTCGCACGGCTCGCCACTTATCTTCAGGGCTACGGGGACCTTTTGGTGCAGACCAATAACTGGGATCCCGCGGTGCTGCAGCGCTTTCGGGAGGATCCGGTGGTGACGTCGATCGCCGGTGGCATCGACCACAAGGCCACCCCCGACCAGATCGAACACGTCGCGGGCTTGATTCCCGAGGAATGGCTGGAACCGTCGGCAACCGGATCAGCCGGCCAATGCGTAAAACGCATCCGCAAAGAGTTCGACTACGGCGCCGACGCGGTGATCATGCACGGCGCCACGCCCGACGAGTTGGCGCCGATCGTCGCCGATTATCGAGTGAGCCAATAGGAGAGACATGTCGAAGTACTTGACGGGCAAGGTCATTATCGTCACCGGCGCCGCGAGCGGCTTCGGCAGGCTGATCTCGGAAAAATGCGCTGCCGGCGGCGCAAAGGTCGTCGGCGTGGATGTCAACGCCGAGAGCCTGAACGAGGTCTTCGACGGCATCAGGGCTGCCGGCTTCGAAGGCAGCGGCCATGTCGCCGATGTCACCGACATGGGCCAGGTCAAAGCGGCGGCCCGACATGCCGTCGACACCTACGGTGCCATCGACGTCATCGTGAACAACGCCGGCGTGATGCCGCTGGCATTCTTCGCCGATCATGAACGCGCGTGGGAGAAATGGCATAAAGCGATCGACATCAACATCAAGGGCGTCGTGAACGGCATCGCGGCTGTCTACGACACGATGATCCAACAGGGCCGTGGACAGGTCATCAACATCTCGTCCATCTACGGTAACGCCGGGACCGAGGGCTCCGGGGTCTACAGCGCGACCAAGGCTGCCGTCGATGCGCTCTCGGAGTCGTTACGCGTTGAGGCCCAAGGCAAGATCAAGGTGACGACCGTCAAGCCTACCGGCGTGTTGGGAACCAATCTCGCCAGCTGGGTGGTCAACGAAGCGGCGGTCATCGGTATCGTCGGGCACAAAACTGCTCAATTCTCGGAGAATGTCGACGATTTGACGAACGGTTCCCTTCGACCGCAGCAGACGGACATCGACTCGATACAGTACTGGCTGATCACGCCCGACGACCTGGCGAACGCGGTGGTGCACGTCATCGACCAGCCGTGGGGGATCAACCTCAGCGACGTCACGGTGCGGGCAACCGGCGAGAATTACGTCTACTGATCTCCCCAAATAGGCGCGAGCGTGCGCAAAAACGGTAATTTCCCCGGCGTGTCGGCCGGGAACACGCACGCTCGCGCAGAAAAGTTACGGCAGGATCGCTGTTCGCATCACTGGTTCGGGGGCGGCTTGGCGGCTGTGCAGACCGCGTTGCAGCGTGGCCAACAGCGCGTCGCGGGTTTCGCGGGGATCGATGAGCTCGTCGAAACCCATGTGCTCAGCCGACCGATACGACGCCTGCAGCTCGGCGTTGCGCAGTTTGGCCGAAAGGTCTTCTCCGGCATGTGATGCGCGGCTCAGCGCCGCCGCGCTCATCGCGCCCATCGTCGCACCCGGATACGCGAACGTCGCTGCCTGAGAATCAAAGCCGAGCAGCGACATCACCATCGACCCGAACCCATAGGCTTTGCGCAACGTGACGTGCAGCTTGATCGTCGTGGCCGCGGTCTGCGCGGCGAACATTCGCCCGCCGGCGCGCAGCACGCCCTGACGCTCCGACCGGCTGCCCGGCAGCATCCCCGGGTTGTCGGCCAGAAACACGATCGGCAGGTGAAACGAGTCGGCCACCATGATGAAATGCGCTGCCTTGTCGGCGGCATCGGCGTCGATCGAACCCGCCAGCACCTGCGGCTGGTTGGCCACCACCGCCACCGGGTGACCGCCCAGGTGTGCAAGCGCACAGATGATGGCCCGCCCGAACTGCGGCTGCACCTCGAACCAGTCGGGGCGGTCGAAGATGACGTCGAGCACCGCGCGCATGTCGTAGACCCGCCGGTTGTCGCGAGAGACGATCTCGAGTAGCTCCGGCGTCGGCCGCGGCTCGGCGGTCTCGTCGGTCGTCAGCGATGGGGGATAGGACCAGGCGCTCGACGGAAAGTAGGACAGGTAACGCCGGACGTCGGCGAGTGTGGCCTCGTCGTCTTCGGCGACGTTGTGAATTACGCCGCTGGGCAACGCGACATCCGGGCCGCCCAGGTCTTCCTTGGAAATGTCTTCTCCCGTCGACTCTTTGACGACGGGCGGACCGGCGGTGAAGATCGCGCCCTGCCGGCTCATGATCCGAAAGTCGCACACTGGCGCCACCAAGGCGCCGTGCCCAGCCGACGGACCGAGCACCGCGGCGACCGTGGGCACCCGTCCCGAGCACTGCGCCTGGGCAAGCAGGTCGGTCGGTGTGCGGCCGTAATGCCCTCCGGTGGGCCGGAAGCCGGCGCCTTCCAACAGCATCACCAACGGAATCTTGTCGCGCAGCGCCAATTCGGCGATCCGGTACCGCTTGGAGTTGCCTCCGGGCCCGATGCTGCCCGCCAACGTGGTGAAGTCCTCGGCGCCGACCATCACCGGCGAGCCGTTGACCAATCCGGAACCCACCACGATCGCGTCGGCGGCCGCGTCGCCGCCGACCAGCGTGCCCAGCTCGCGAAACGTCCCCGGGTCCAGCAGTCGCTCCACCCGGGCGCGCGCGTCGAGCTTGCCCTTGCCGCGGTGCTTGGCCAGTCGCTCCTCGCCGCCCATGCCCCACGCGTATTGACGGCGGCGATCGAGATCGTCGAGCGTCTCCTCCCAATCGGGGGGCTTCGTCATCCGCATGTCCTCACTCGTCGACGGGTTGATTAGAGCCTAACCTCCATTGACCCTACTGAATTGCTTACTGTAGCGTCTGCGACATGGGTGTCTGGCTGGCGCCGCGATGAAGGTTGACGGCGGCCTTTTCAGCGACCTGGCTCGGGTGCCGGAATTAGCGGGCACACTGGAAAAACGCGGCTACGACGGCTGCTGGACCGGTGAGATCAACCACGATCCGTTTCTTCCGCTGCTGCTGGCCGCCGAACACACCTCGCGCCTGGAACTGGGCACCAGTATTGCGGTGGCGTTCGCCCGCAACCCGATGACCGTGGCCAACCTCGGCTGGGACCTGCAGACCTACTCGCAGGGTCGGTTCATTCTCGGGCTGGGCACGCAGATCAAGCCGCACATCGAAAAGCGATTCAGCATGCCGTGGAGTCATCCCGTGCGCCGGATGCGCGAATTCGTGCTGGCGCTGCACGCGATCTGGTCGGCGTGGAAGGACGGCACCAGGCTGCGGTTCGAAGGCGAGTTCTATACCCACAAGCTCATGACGCCGATGTTCACCCCGGAGCCGCAGCCGTATCCGGCGCCGAAGGTCTTCATCGCCGCGGTGGGCGAAGCGATGACCGAGATGTCGGGCGACGTCGCGGACGGATTACTGGTCCACGCATTCACCACCAGGCGCTACCTGCACGAGGTGACGATTCCGGCGCTGGAGCGTGGCATGCGACGTTCCGGCCGGGAACGCAGCGGGTTTCAGGTGGCGTGCCCGGTGTTCACCGTGACCGGTAACGACGATGCCGAGTTGGAGGGCGCCGCGGCGCGAGTCCGCAAACAGATTGCCTTCTATGGCTCGACGCCGGCTTATCGCAAGGTTCTCGAGTTGCATGGGTGGGGGCAGGTGGCAACGGAACTGCATCGGCTTTCGCTGCAAGGCGAATGGGACGCGATGAGCGCGGTGATCGACGACGAGATACTCGAGGCGTTCGCGGTCGTTGCGCCGGTCGAAAAGCTGGCCGCCGCGCTTGCAAGCCGGTGCGACGGCGTGATCGACCGGGTGATGCCGTCGCTTCCCCACACCCTTCCGGAGGCCACTGTCACCGCTGTGCTGCAAGAGTTGCGTGAGTAAGGAACCGCCATGACCACACCCACGATGGACGATGCCGCCAAACTGCTCGCCGATCCGCTGGCCTATACCGACGAGCCGAAATTGCATGCGGCGCTGACCCATCTTCGGGCCAACGCTCCGGTGTCGCGGGTCGACGTGCCGAACTATCGGCCGTTCTGGGCGATCACCAAACACGTCGACATCATGGATATCGAGCGGGAAAACATGCTGTTCACCAACTCGCCGCGCCCGGTATTGGTGACCGCGGAGGCCGACGAGATGCAAGCTGCTGTCGGAGTGCGCACATTGATCCACCTCGATGACCCCGAGCATCGTGACCTGCGAGCTATCGGCGCTGATTGGTTCCGGCCGAAGGCCATGCGGGCCTTGAAGGTCCGCGTCGACGAACTCGCCAAGTCCTACGTTGACAAGATGGCGGCGATCGGCCCGGAATGCGACTTCGTGCAGCAGGTCGCGGTGAACTATCCGCTGTATGTCATCATGTCGCTTCTGGGTCTGCCCGAATCCGACTTTCCGCTGATGCTCAAGCTGACCCAAGAACTGTTCGGCAGCGACGACGACGAGTACAAACGTGGCGCCACAGTGGAGGACCAATCCACCGCCCTGCTGGAAATGTTCCAGTACTTCACCGCGTTGACCGCCGCACGGCGCGAAAACCCCACCGAGGACCTGGCGTCCGCCATCGCCAATGCCCGTATCGACAGTGAGCCGTTGTCGGATATCGACACCGTTTCGTACTACGCGATCGTGGCCGCGGCCGGCCACGACACTACCAGCGCAACGATTTCCGGTGGCCTGCACGCTCTGATCGACAACCCCAATCAGTTACAACGCCTGCGCGACGATCTAGGATTGATGCCGCTGGCCGTCGAGGAGATGATCCGCTGGGTCACCCCCGTTAAGGCATTCATGCGCACCGCCGCTGAAGACACCACGGTGCACGGAGTGCCGATCGCCAAGGGGGAGTCGGTGCTGCTGTCGTATGTGTCGGCCAACCGCGACGAGGATGTCTTCGAGACCCCCTTCCGCTTCGACGTCACCCGGGATCCCAACAAACACTTGTCCTTCGGCTACGGTGTGCACTTCTGTTTAGGCGCGGCCTTGGCCCGTATGGAAGTCAACAGCTTCTTCACCGAACTACTGCCGCGCCTGAAATCTATTGAGCTGGCCGGTGAACCGCAGTTCGTCGCCACCACGTTCGTCGGAGGCCTCAAGCACTTGCCGGTACGCTACTCCTTTCGGTAGCGCAACTCACCCGTTCCCGAAATCGAGGACGCCCCGGATGATTTTGCCGTTCAGCAGGTCCACATACGCCTCGTTGATGTCGTCGAGCCGGTAGCGCCTGGTGATCATTTCGTCGAGCTGTAGCTGGCCGGTCTGGTAGAGCCGGGCTAGCCGGAAGACGTCGGCCTTCGGGTTGCACGACCCGAACACCGTGCCTGCCAACGTTTTGTTCATCAAGATGAAGTCCTGCAGGTCGAGGTTGACCGAGCGGGTCAGCTGAGAGGTCATGCCGGTCAGCACGCAGGTGCCACCCTTGCGGGTGAGTTGTAGCGCATCGCGGACGTCGTCGGGCGTGATCAGCGACGGCGAAACCACCACCGCGTCGGCCATCACCCCGTAGGTCAGCGCCCGCACCAGATCCAGTGCCTCAGCGGCGGAAGCAGCGCTGTGGGTGGCGCCGAACTGGAGCGCCGATTTCTGTTTGAACTCCACCGGGTCGACCGCGATGATGCGTGCGGCGCCGTTGATGCGGGCACCCTGGACCGCGCCGGTGCCGATGCCGCCGACACCGACGACGACGACGGTGTCGCCGCCCCGGATCGCGCCGCGGTTGGCGACCGATCCGTATCCGGTCGGGATAGCGCAAGCCAGCAACGCAGCCGGAGCCAGTGGTATGTCCCGTTCGATCTTGACCAGCGAATTAGCCGCCACCACAGTGTGTTCGGCAAATGCGCCGATCTTGGAAATGTGGCCCAGTGGTTTGCCGTCCAGTGTGTGGTGACGAAACGTCCCGTCGGTAGGCATACCGGGAGTCAACGTTCCGATTCCGGTGTCGCAGAGGTACTCCATCCCCGTTGCACACCAACGGCATTGACCGCATACCGCGACGAACGATGTCACCACATGGTCACCAGGCGCCAATTCGGTGACACCTGGGCCGACTTCGACCACCCGGCCGGACCCCTCGTGACCGCCGATGGTCGGGAACATCGTCGGCAGCCCCAGCGACCGAAGTACCTCGTTGGGCGCGGACATGTCGCCTTTGAGGATGTGGTCGTCGGAATGGCACAGCCCGGCGGCCGCCATCTCGATCAGAACCTCGCCGGCGCGAGGCGCGTCGAGCTCGAATTCCTCGACAGCCCAAGGACCGCCGACGTCGTGCAGAATCGCCGCCCGGCTCCTCATGACGTCGCGGTGAAGGTGACCGGAAGTTTGTTGGGGGAGCGGAAGGTGAGCCCCACGATCCTGGCTTCGTCGTCGGACGCCAGCGTCAGGTTTCCCACCCGGTCGAAGAGACTATTGAGCATGACCCGCGTCTCCAGCCGGGCCAAATGCATTCCCAGGCACATGTGAATGCCACCGGCGAAGGACAGATTCGCTTGCCGTGGGCGGTGGATGTCGAACATGTTCGGATTGCTCCAGCGCCTTTCGTCGCGGTTGGCCGAGCCCATGCACAGGTCGACCTGCGCGCCGGATGGGATTGTCCGCCCACCTATTTCGACGGCTTCGGTGGTCGTCCGCGGAACCGTGGTCAGCGGTGTCTCATATCGCAGGCCTTCTTCGAATGCAGCCGGGATCAGCGACCGGTCCTGGTAGACCGTCGCCAGTTGTTCGGGATGGGTCAGCAGCAGGTGGAGCAGGTTGCCCGAGGAGCGGTAGGTGGTTTCCAGGCCGGCCGGCAGCAGCAGCCGCAGAAAGGAAATGATGGCCTCGTCGGTCAGCTTCTCACCGTCGATCTCAGCGGCAACGAGGTCGCCGATGATGTCATCGGTGATCTTGCGGCGCCGCTGCTCCACTTGCGCGAGGAAGTAGTCGTGCAGTTCGATCGATGCCCTTAGTCCCGCCTCGATATCGACTGGGATCGAGATCAAGTCGAAAGACAATCGCCGAAACAAGTCAAGGTCGTCGCGGGGCAGCCCAAGTAGCGTGGCGGCGACCCGGGTGGGGAACTCGAACGTCAAAGCCTTGACCAGATCGGCTGTGCCGTCGTTCTTGATCTCATCGACCAACTGATCGCAGACCGGCGCGATCACCGACGGTTCCCAGCGCTCCAGCGCCGTGGCACGAAAAGCTTTGGCTACCAGGTTGCGATGGTCGTGATGCTCCTTGCCACCCATCGCCAAGATCGTGTGCCCGATCACCAACCCGATGGTCTGATCGTAGGCATGCGAGCTAAAGATCTGGTCGTCGCGGAAAGCCCGGAATACGTCGTCGTACCCGAACAAGACCCACTCGTCGTCGGGCACCAACTCTGGCGGCAACTGTGATTGGTCGGTGAGCGTTCCGTGCCAGACCGGCTCGGTGTGCCGCATGTGTTCGAAGAACGGATATGGGCTGGTTTCGCCGGTGGGGTCGAGCGTGACGGACTGGCCGTGCGGGTCGGTGCCGATGGGCATCAGCGTCCCTCCTGGGCAACCGGTAGGGCCGTCCCGGACCAGCCGTCCGGGCGAACCTCGCTATCATAATATAGATAGCAACGAAGCCCAACGGTCGATGCCTCATGCACCCAGGCGCGGACGAGTCAGTCGGCTATACCGGCTCGAATTTCGTGATCAGCCACTTACCGTCGGCTTTGGTCAACGACACCAGCACGCTGCTCGCCCACATCGCCGGATCGGGCCGGTCTTTACTCACGGTGGTCTGATCGATGAAGACCAACACGACCGCCGAGTCCGGGCGCAGTTCGGACACCGCGGCGCCGACGACCTGAGCGGTGGTCGTCACGTCCTTTCCCTTGACCGCCGGAATGACGACTTCGCGGACCCGCGCCTCGTAGTCGTTCAAGAAATCCCCGCTGAGGTGAGATTTGGCGGCTGTGAGGTCTTGGTCGAGGGTTTTGGACCTATAGGACAGCAACGCGGCCATGCCTTCCGCGGCGGCGGTGGTCGCCGCCTTGGCAGCCGCGTCGCCGGTCTGCGTATCAGGCCGGTACTGGCTGAAATACAGCCAAGCCGCTAGCCCGCTGGAGACCAACAGAAGCAGGACGAGAATGGCCGGAGTGAGTTTGATGTGCACCGCCGCACTGCGGCCAGCGGCCGGCTTGCGCTGCAATGACGTGTCGGATTCCGTTACAGCCTTGTCGATCTCGACGTCGACGCGCTCGGTTGTGTCGTCCGCGTTCACAGCACGAACTCCACTTTCGACAGCTTGATCTGATCGCCGTCCCGGGCGACCGACACGCGCAACCGGAAGGTGCGCGGCTCCTCTTTGGCGCCAGCGGAATTGGTGACGCGTTCAGTGGCCAGCATCAGCACCACGCCGGAGTCCTTGTCGGCCGACTCGACCGCCGTGGCCACCACCGCTCCTTCGGTAACGACCTTGGACTTCTCAACCACCGACGTGAAATCGGCGGCCCGCTTCTGAAAGTCGTCCAAGAATTCGCCGGTGGAACTATTGATCACTCGCTGCACGTCGTCCTTGGCATTTTTGTAGTCCAGCGACAGCATGTTGACGATGCCTTGCTTGGCCCCGGCGACGAACGCCGCGGATCGCTGCTGTTGCGCGACGACGCCGTGGTGATGCCAGATCATGAATCCGCTGGCGCCAAGCAGAGCGCAGATGGCGACGATTGCCGCAGCGGTCAGCGCCGTAGCTATGCCCGGTATCCGCCGGCGCCGCAGGACCGGGTCGCTCGGCACAGCCGGCTCGGTCGACTCGGCGGATGCGGCGGTGGTTGTTATCTCAGTAGCGGTGCTCACCGCGTCGTCGCCGCCTTCGGCCGCTTCCTCTGCCTCGCGGCGTAATCGGATCGCCCGCGCACGGGCCCGTGCTGCTGCGGCCAGCGCTTCGGCCTCAGCAGCTTCGGCTTCGGCTTGCTCGGCCAGCGCGAGGGCGTCCGCGTCCGCCTTGTCGGCTTTCGGGCGCTCGTCAGCCATGCTGTCCCCAGCTTGTCAACGTCATTATCGACAGATCTCCGGTGTCTCTTACTGTATTGACCATTGCTACCATCGGAGAACCAGCGAACCCCGACTGGGACCGATCGTACGGATGAGCAGGACACGCCGACCTTCATCCGCTGCGTTCGTAGGAAAAGCCCAGGAGGCTTAGCCAGCATCATGACTGCCGTCGATTCTCCCGAAAAGATACTCTTCGCCTCCACCACCCAAGCGTTTCTCCAAAAAGAGGTCCCGCTCAGCCGGGTGCGGGCGCTGCACGAAGCAGGCATCTCCTTTGACCGGGCGTGGTGGCGGCGCGCCGTCGAGTTGGGGTGGACGGCTTTGCTGGTGCCCGAGGAATTCGGGGGCGGAGCCGTTTCCGACAGCGGCGTTGCGGATCTGGCGATGGTCGCCGAACAGCTCGGAAAGACGGTGGCGCCCGGGCCGTTGTATCCGGTCAGTACGGTGCTTGCCGCGCTGGCAGGCTGCGGCGAGCCCGAAACCCATGCCGGCACGATCGAATCGCTGGTCTCGGGCGAGACCGTGGCCGCGTGGGCCGTTTACGAACCGGGCCAGGGCTGGGCGCCGGACGAACCGTCGGTAACCGCCACGCCAACCGAATCCGGCTACCGCATTGACGGGGTCAAAGATCGCGTCGAGGCGGGCGCTCAGAGCGACCTGCTCCTGGTGGTGGCGCGCTGCGACGACGGTGTGCGCCAATTTTTGGTGCCGACGGATGCGGCGGGGGTGCGGATCGAACCGCAACAGTCCATCGATCTGGTCAAGCAGTACGCCCGTGTGCATTTCGGCGGTGTGGACATTCACCACAGCGCAGCCGTCGGCTGCGCCGCCGAGACCACCGCGCTGATCGACCGGCAGAGTCAGATTGCCCAGGTGCTGCAGTGCGCCGAAGTGGTCGGCATCCTGCAAACGGTGTTCGACTTCACCGTGCAATGGGCGTTGGACCGCCACACATTTGGGCGACCGCTGGCGTCCTATCAAGCGCTCAAGCACCGCTTCGCCGATATGAAAATGTGGTTGGAGGGATGTCGGGCGACGACGGCTGCAGCGGTCTCCGCGATCGCCGCCGGCTCGCCGGAGGCCGGGTTGACGGCCAGCATCGCCAAGTCCTACGTCGGGGAGATGGCCAACGAGATCGTGCAAGGCTGCGTCCAGATGCACGGCGGCATCGGCGTCACCTGGGAACACGACCTGCACCTGTACCTGCGGCGAGTTGCGCTGTACCGCTCCATGTTCGGCACTCCGGAGGAACACAACCTGCGGGTGTATGCATGGCAAGAAGCCGGAAAACACGCACCGCGGTCGGCTTGATGACCCAGACCGGTGCGACAGCTGCCGCCGAGTCGGTCGAGCAGTTCCGCGCCCGAGCCCGGGCCTGGCTGGCCGACAACATGCCGCGCATCGATCCGGCATCGCCGCCAGTCGCCCACCGTGACGACGAACGCTGCTGGCAACGGGCCCGTGAACTGCAAAAGTTGTTGTACAACGGCGGATTCGCCGGCATTTGCTTCCCGCCGCAGTATGGCGGATTGGGACTGGACTACGAGTACCAGAAGGCGTTCGACGAGGAGAGCCTCGCGTACGAGATGCCGCTGATCCTCAACACGCCCACATTCACGATCTGTTGTGCGACGCTGCTCGACACCGGCAGCGAGGAACAGAAGAAACAGCACATAGCTGCGGCGTTGCGCGGCGACGAAGTGTTGGTGCAACTGCTGTCGGAGCCTAGCGGCGGATCGGATCTGGCCGGTGTACTCACCCGCGCCGACCAAGCCGGCGACCGTTGGGTGATCAATGGTGCAAAGACGTGGAGCACCAGCGCATTTGCCGCCGACTACGGGCTGTGCCTGGCACGTACCAACTGGGAGGTCCCCAAACACGACGGGCTGACCATGTTCTTGGTGCCGATCGCCCATCCTGGAATCACGTTGCGGCGCATCACCCAGCTCAACGGCTCGACAGAGTTCTGCGAGGAGTTCCTCGACAGCGTGGACGTCGGACCTGACGCCGTCGTCGGCGAGGTGAACAACGGATGGGCGGTCGCGTCGCGTCAGCTTTACCATGAGCGTCGCGCGGTGGGCCAGAGCTCCGAATTCGCCAGCGGCACAGGCAGTGAAGGCGGCCGTTCGACGCCGGTGGATTACGTGGCCCTGGTCGACAAAACCGGCCGGTCCGACAACGAACGGGTGCGCGAGATGGCCGGGCGGGTGCTGGTGCATCGCGCGGTCAGCGACCAGCTATCCGGTCACGTGTACCGCAGCGTGCGCGACGGCACCCTGCCGCCGGCCGGCGGCACGCTGATCCGGCTCTTCCACGCCGAGACCGTGACGCTGGACATGGATACCGCGTTGGCAATCGCAGCCTCGGCCGGGGTGGTCGGCGAACAGGGCGAGGGACTGCAAACCGGGTTGCGGTATCTGGCCCGCCAGACGGTGTGCATGGGCGGTGGAACCACCGAGATGGCCCGCAACGTCATCGGCGAGCGGGTACTGGACTTCCCCCGCGAATACGCTGCCGACCGCGGCGTGCCGTTCAACCAAGTGCGGCACGGCAAGTCCCAGTAGCGCGCCGGGCTTAGGCGCTGACTGGTTTGACGACCTTCATCAGCTTCATCAGGTTGCCGCCCATGATCTTTGCGACATCCGCCTCATCGAAGTCAGTGAGCTCGTCGACGAAGGAGATGGGATCCTTCAGGCCCTCCGGATGCGGCCAGTCGGATCCGAACAGCACTCGATCGGTGCCCACCATGTTGACGATCTCGGTGAACCGGTCCTCCCAGAACGGGGTGATGTAGACGCAGCGCTTGAACGCCTCGATGGGGTCCTCGCTGAACGACTTCGGCATCTTCTTGTAGACGCCCTTGAGGCCCTTGAACAGGTCGGGTACCCAGTCGGCACCGTTTTCGATCGACAGGATCCGCAGTTCCGGGTTGCGCGACAGCGCACCGTGGCACACCAGCGCACCCATGGCGTCCAAGATCGGCCGGTGGCCCATCGCGAAGCTGCGGAAGGGAGTCGGCTTGAACGGCAGGAACTCGTCGCCGGGTTCCCACACGTTGGCGAATTCCGAGTAGCCACTGTCCGAAGCGTGCATCGAGACCGGCAACTCGGCTTTGATGCAGGCCTGCCAGAACGGGTCGAACTCCTCGAGGCCGAACGACCGGCTGCCGCGGAAACCCGGCACCGGCGCCGGACGGACCAGCACGGTGCGGGCGCCGCGCTCCAGACACCATTCGAGTTCTTCGAGCGCTCGCTCGACGATCGGCAGGGTGATCACCGGAGTGGCGAAGATGCGGTCCTTGTAGTTGAACGACCACTGCTCATGCATCCACTCATTGAGTGCGTGGATGACGTCGTGGGTCATTTCCGGGTCGTCCTTCATGCGCTCCTCGACCAGGCTGGCCAGAGTCGGGAACATCAAGGCGTAGTCGATGCCGAGCTCGTCCATGACCTCCAGCCGCGCGCCCGGTTCACGAAACGCGGGGATGGCCTTCATCGGCTCACCCAGGATCTCGCGGTAGCTCTTGCCTTGGGCGCCGTGGCGGAAGTAGTCCTCCTGGGCGCCCGGCCGGGCCACCACCTCGAAGGTCGGGTTGGGAATGTACTCGCTGATGTGGCCGCGGACCACGATTTTGGTGCGACCGCGAACCTGCACGTAGTCGATGGCGCGCTTGCGGTTCTCCGGCAGGAACTTCGTCAGCGCCTCCTGCGGCTCGTACATGTGGTTGTCGGCGTCGAATACCGGGAAGGACAGTTCGCGGGACGGCATGGCGACTCCTGATCGTGGTTCCGAAAAGCGGCTGCGGGAGGCGGTAATGACGTTACCACCCAGATGGGCGGATGCGGAATAGTCGTCGGCGGTCAGCGCCGGCCGACTCAGTGGCGTTCCGGGCCGTTGACGATGGCGAAATTCACCGTCGCAGTCGCAGCGAGTTCGTCGTCGTCGCTGCGGTATACGTCCACTTGGGTAACGACGGCGCGTCGGCCGGCCCGCAGCACCCGGGCGACCGCTCGCGCGGAACCGGCGGTAATCGGGCGCAGATAACGGATGAACAGATCAGCGGTGGTCAAGCCGGCGCCCGTCGGCAGATAATGCAGCCCGAGCTGTCCACCCGCTACATCGGCGAGGGTGGCGAGCAGTCCGCCTTGAACCGCGCCGGACGTGTTGACCACCTGCGGGCTGACTGGCAACTCCATCGTGTACTCGTCGTCGTGGTCGGTTTCGCGGAGACCGATCTGCGCGAACAATTCACCCAGCGTCGGCGCGGTCACCTCGCGCTCGTCGTCGGCGCCGAGCGCATGGATGCAGAAGTCGTACAACTGGGCCGAGTCGATCGGCGCGCCGGTCAATTCCGCGCCCAGCCAATGCAATCGCTGGGCACCCAAAACGGTCTGCATGATGATCGCCGCGGCGGCTGCGACGTCGAGCCTGGGACCGAAAACGCCTTCGGAGACGCCGCGTTGCACGATGTCGCGAATCAGCTGATGCAAAGGCGAGAGCACCCGGGCGTAGTCGCGCGGCCGGGTTTCGGCCAGGTGCTGGTTGTAGAGGCTCAACGCCCGGTTGAGGCTGTCCTGGGTGCTGGATTCGGGTTGTGCGCTGATCCGGTCGATCACCAGCTTCATCGCCGCGGTGCTGTCCAGCCCGGCGGTCTCCGCGCGCCAGGCCCGCGCAGTCTGCGCCATCGTCTTGTCGAACAGGGCGAGCAGCAACTCGTCCTTGCTGGAAAAGTGCTGATAGAAAGCCCGCAACGACGTCTTGGAACGGGCGACCACTTCTTGCACCGTGAAATCGGTGCGGCCGGTTTCGCCCAGGATTTCGACCGCCGTTTTGATGAAGCGTTCACCGCGCGTGACGTCGGCTTCGCCGTCCAGGATGGGCATGGGCGCATCTCCTCTTCCGCCGCGCCTGGTCACAACTTGAGAATGAGATTACCGCAGGTAGCGTCCTGACCGCCGCAAACCTGCCCGACGTCGTATCTCGCCGTCAGCTCACCACGGCCCCCGCAACGAAAGAGTTAGCGCCCTTGGACAGCAGGTCAGCGCACGTGTCAGGTCATCGGGCACCCCTCTACTGCCGAGAAGGGCTGTGCGACAGCGGGAGTCGTTTGGCCTCACCGGGGAAGCAGGTACGGTCTGCCGCAAAGTGGCGGTGATCCGTTCGGATTTCCCCCGCGGTACGAGGAGGTTCCAGTACGGTGGCCAGCTATGGGGGCTCGTGATGATGCGCAAGAAGCGCTACCTCGGTCGATGACAGAATCCGCGGAACAAGCGGCGCCAACGACTGTCGAAACCTCCACGGCGGTCCAGACGAGTGACGATTCGCCGCCTTGGCGGCCGTCTCGCTGGTTCCTCGCCGCGATTGTCGCGATCGGCGGCATGCAGCTGATGGTGGGAATGGACAACACCATCGCGGTGATCGCGCTACCTAAGATCCAGAACGAGCTGGGGCTCTCGGATGCCGGCCGGAGTTGGGTGATCACCGCCGCCTTGCTGACCTACGGCGGCCTGATGCTGCTGGGCGGCCGCCTGGGCGACACCATCGGGCGTAAGCGCGCCTTCATCATGGGGGTAGTGGTGTTCACCACGGCCCTGGCCATGTGCGGCATTGCTTGGAACGAAGGCGTTCTCGTCGTGGGTCGGCTGCTGCAGGGGGTGGGAGGCGCGATCGTCGCACCGACCAGCTTGGCGCTGGTGGCGACCACGTTCCCGAAAGGGCCGGCGCGCAACACCGCAGTAGCGGTGCTGGGCGCAATGGCAGGTGTCGGCTCAGTATTCGGCCTGGTTGTGGGCGGAGTGCTCACCGAGGTGTCGTGGCGGCTCGTGTTTTTGGTGAACGTGCCGATCGGGATCTTGGTGCTCTGGCTGGCCCAGACCGCGCTGCGGGAAACTCAGAAAGAGCGGATGAAGCTCGACGCCGCCGGGGCCGTGCTGGCCACCTTGATCGGCACAGCGGCGGTTTTCGGCTTCTCGATCGGGCCCGAGAAGGGCTGGGTTTCGGTGCCGACCATCAGTTTGGCGGCGGTGGCCTTGGCTGCTGCAGTGGCGTTCGTGGTGGTGGAGCGCAGGGCCGAGAACCCCATCGTGCCGTTCGATTTGTTCTTCGACCGCAGCCGGCTCGCTACGTTGGCGGCGATGTTCCTTGCTGGCGGGCTGATGTTCACCTTGGTCCTGCTGGTCGCCGTATACGTGCAGGACATCATGGGCTACAGCGCGCTGCGGGCTGGCATCAGCTTCATCCCGTTCACCATCGCGATGGCCGTCGGGGTGGGGGTGTCGTCGCGCTTGGTGATGTGGTTCTCGCCGCGGGTGGTGGTGGCCGCGGGCAGCGTCCTGGTGCTGGTTGCGATGCTGTACGGCTCGACGTTCAAACACGACATGCCGTACTTCCCCAACCTGGTTGTCCCGATCGTCATCGGTGGCATCGGTATCGGCGCGATGGGTGTCCCGCTGACGCTGTCGTTGATCGCCAGCGTCGGCCCAGACCGCATCGGGCCGGCGTCAGCGATCGCAGTGATCCTGCAGACCCTCGGCGGGCCGATGGTGTTGGCCGTCGTTCAGGTCGCTGTCACATCGCGCACGCTGCAGCTGGGCGGCATCATCGGACCGGTGAAATCCATGAACCCGGCGCAGCTGCATGCACTGGACCGCGGCTACACCTATGGTCTGCTGTGGCTGGCCGGGCTGGTCATCCTGGTCGCTGGGGTGGCGCTGCTCATCCGCTACACCTCGCAGCAGGTGGCACGCGCGCAGGAAGTCAAGAAGGCCGTCGACGCCGGGGGACTGTAACCAACCGCAGCACCGGACCGTGCCCGACCTCAGAGCGCCATACCGCCGCGTGTCACCTCTAATCCAGCAATCGTCAGCAATTATTGCGCGCATCTGTTGCCATCCAACCGACTTGTGGTCATCCGCTGTCCCGATTTCGATTTCGAGACACGACGCCGCAGGTCGGCGGTATCAGTTTTGACTCCAACGCTCGGCCGCGCCTATCGCGGGGCGGCGGGCGCACTCGCTCACAGACCATCCTTCAGTTACTTCAGATTCCGCCGCTTTTGCGAGCGTCACTTTCTCGAAACCGCCGACGGCCGCTGTTCGACTCCCGTAAAGTTTGCGACGGTATGTCAATTAGACGCCCTGGGGGAACTGGTGAGTATCAATCCGTTCGATGACGACAATGGCAGCTTTTTCGTCTTGGTCAACGACGAGGAGCAACACAGCCTGTGGCCGACCTTCGCCGACGTTCCAGCCGGCTGGCAGGTGGTTTACGGCGGAGCGGACCGCGCGGCTTGTTTGGACTACATCGAGCAGAACTGGGCCGATATACGACCGAAGAGTTTGCGCGACAGGCTGGCAACGGGCTGACGGCCCTTACGATTTCAACCGCGGGGGTTGGGGAGTCCTTGGGGAAGATGAATGGAGCTTGATGTCCGGTCGCTTCTGCTGACGCGCGGACAGGCAATGGAGCGCGACGCAGGACTTCCGTTGACGCGCGGACAGTTGGACATTTGGCTTGCGCAGGAGACGGGTCAATCCTGCACGGAGTGGCAACTCGGTCTATTCGTGAAAATTGCGGGCGCGGTAGAACGTGATGCGCTCGAGTGGACGATCCGTCGAGTGATTCAAGAGGCTGAACCGGTCAGGGCCGCAATCTTCGAAGTCGATGGGCAAGTTTTTCAAAAACCTGTCGATTACCCGGATGTCCAGCTGGAATTCAGCGACCTGACCGGTTCCCGCGAGCCGGTGCGGGAAGCGCAGCGGCTAGCAGCATCGATCCAGCGCACGCCAATGCCGCTCAGCGGCCCGCTGTTCAAATTCGCGTTGTTCCAGACGCGGGTTGATGAATTTTATTTATTCGGGTGCGGCCACCATATCGTCGTCGATGGCTCGGGCATTGCGTTGGTCGGTCATCGGATTGCGACCGTCTATTCTGCAATTGTTTCTGGGTCCCCCATCCCCCCTGCCGTCTTCGGGTCATTGCAGGACTTGGTCGATTCTGAATTTGAATACGAAGCGTCAACCGACTATCTCGAAGATCAGGAGTATTGGAATAGGAATCTGCCGGCCGAGCGGGGACCGAATTATCGGTCCCCGCTGGGCTCGAATGACGGTGATTCGTATTGGCCGTCTGCGCCGGTTCGATTGGACCCGGTAGTCCTTCGCCGAGTCGAAGAGTTATCTCGCGTCTGGAATGTACCTCGGTCATCGGTCATCACTGCGGCCTGCGCTCTTTTGGTGCGGGCGTGGTGTTCCGAAGGTTTGGAGGTGGCGCTGGACTTTCCGGTGACCAGACGAGTCCATCCGGAGTCGAAAACGCTTCCCGGGATGGTCGCCGGGGTCGTGCCGTTGGTATTGACGGTTTCACCCGGAACCACAGTGACCGAATTTTGTGGGCATGTTGACACCCAAATACGAGAAGCGCTGCAACATCAGCGGTTTCCGGTGCAAGCCCTTGAGCGAAAGGCCCGCTCGCGCGGCGCGGCGCAGCCACTCGATCGGGTGAGCGTCAATTTCCTGCCGGCCGCATTCACTCTCGATTTCGGTGGTGTCGCGGCATCGGCATCATTGACCAACGCCGGTCTCGTGGACGGCTTTGGGCTGATCTTCTCTGGCAGCGGCGACGATCTTTTTCTCAGCACATTGGGCGCTGGGCATCCATTGTCGAATTTCGGTGTCGGCGATTTGGCGAAGCGGTTGGAATCAGTGTTGGCGACGATGACCGCCGACCCGGGACACCAGTTGTCGTCGCTGGATGTGTTGGATGCCGGTGAGCATGCCCGACTGGACGACTGGGGCAACCGGGCGGTGTTGACTGCGCCGGCACCTGTCGCAGCGTCGATTCCGGCGTTGTGGGCTGCGCAGGTGGCGCGCACCCCGGAGGCGCTGGCGCTGACCTTCGAAGGCCGCTCCATGACTTACCTCGAAGTCGAGGAAGCCGCGAATCGGCTGGGACATCTGCTGACTGCGCACGGCGCGGGCCCGGGCGAGTGTGTGGCGCTGCTGTTTTCCCGGTCGGCTGAGGCGATCGTGGCAATCTTGGCGGTGCTCAAGACGGGGGCGGCGTATGTGCCGATGGATTCGGCGCTACCGGCGGCCCGCATTGAGTTCATGCTCGCCGATGCCGCGCCGATCGCCGCGATCACCACGACGGGCCTGCGGTCTCAGTTGGACGGGTGCGATCTGCTGCTCATCGATGTCGACGACGCCCGCATCGACGCCCAGCCGAGCACAGCTCTCCCGGCGCCAAGCCCTGATGACGTCGCCTACCTCATCTACACCTCGGGCACTACCGGTGTCCCCAAGGGCGTCGCCGTCACCCACCACAACGTGACCCAGCTGGTGAAGTCGCTGCAGGCCGACCTAAAGCCGGTCGGTCAGGTGTGGACGCAGTGGCATTCGCTGGCCTTTGACGTGTCGGTGTGGGAGATCTGGGGCGCGCTGCTGCACGGTGGGCGGCTGGTGGTGGTGCCCGAGTCGGCAGTCGGTGCACCCGACGACTTCCATGCCTTACTGGTCGCCGAAAAAGTTGGCGTTTTGAGCCAAACCCCTTCTGCCGTAGGGATGTTGTCGTCGCATGGCTTGGACTCGATGGCGTTGGTGGTGGCCGGCGAGGATTGCCCGACTGAGGTAGTGGACCGGTGGGCGCCGGGCCGGGTGATGATCAACGCCTATGGCCCGACCGAGGCCACGGTGTATGCGGCGATGACCGCGCCGTTGGCAGCCGGGTCGAGTGTGGTACCGATCGGCTCGCCGGTCAGCGGCGCGGCCTTGTTCGTGCTGGACGCGTGGTTACGCCCGGTGCCGGCCGGCGTGGTCGCCGAGTTGTATGTCGCCGGTGCCGGGGTGGGTTGCGGTTATTGGCGACGCCCGAGCTTGACGGGTTCGCGATTTGTGGCTTGCCCGTTCGGGATTCCGGGGGCGCGGATGTACCGCACCGGGGATCTGGTGTATTGGGACGCCGAGGGTCAACTGCAGTACCTCGGCCGCGCCGATGAGCAGGTCAAGATCCGCGGGTACCGCATCGAGCTCGGTGAGGTACGCGCGGCCTTGGCCGAGCTGGACGGGGTAGAGCAGGCGGTGGTGATCGCCCGCGAGGACCGCCCCGGCGACAAGCGTCTGGTGGGCTATGTCATCGGCACAGCGGATGCCGCGGAACTGCGGGCCGCACTGGCCGAGCGGCTTCCGTCGTACATGGTGCCTTCCGCGGTAGTAGCGCTGGAGGCGCTGCCGCTAACACCGAACGGCAAACTCGACAAGCGCGCTTTACCGGCACCGGAGTACGGGGACCTTGATCACTACCGCCCCCCGGCCAACGCGGTTGAGGAGATTCTGGCCGGCATCTTCGCCCGGGTGCTCGACGTAGAGCGCGTCGGCGTGGATGACTCGTTTTTCGACCTGGGCGGGGATTCGCTTCTCGCGATGCGGGTCGTCGCGGCGGTCAATACCGGTCTGAACGCGGCTCTTTCGGCGCGCGCGTTGTTTGAAGCTCCCACGGTTGCCCAGTTGGCGCCCCATATCACTGAGGGGCCGGGCGGGCGGCCGCGGCTGACACCGGTTGAGCGGCCGGACGTGGTGCCATTGTCGTTTGCTCAGCAGCGGTTGTGGTTCCTCGACCGGTTCGAGGGCGGGGCCGCGACCTACAACATGCCGGCCGCCTTTCGGATCAGCGGCCCAGTGGCCGTCGAGGCGCTGCACGCGGCGATGGCCGATGTGGTGGGCCGCCATGAGACCCTGCGCACCGTGTTCCCGGCGGTTGAGGGGGCACCCCAGCAAATAGTGATCCCAGCCGAACGGGCCGATTTCGGATGGGACGTTGTCGATGCGACCGAATGGTCAGAAAGCCGGCTGGATGAGGCGGTTAGCGCCGCAGTACGGTACAGCTTCGACTTGGCGACCGAGATTCCCTTGCGGGCATGGCTTTTCCGTGTCGGCGATGACGAGCACGTACTGGTGGCCGTGGTGCACCATATCGCCGGGGACGGTTGGTCGATTAGCCCTCTCGTGCGTGATCTGAGTACGGCCTATACCAGCCGGTGTGCCGGGCAAGCCCCCGGTTGGGCGCCGTTACCGGTCCAGTACGCCGATTACACGCTGTGGCAGCGTGCGCAGTTTGGTGATCTGGCCGACAGCGAGAGTCCAATTGCTGCCCAGCTGGCTTATTGGGAGAAGACCCTAATCGGGCTGCCCGAGTACCTACGATTGCCCACCGACCGGCCCTACCCGCCGATTGCTGACTACCACGGCGCCAGCGTGCCCGTGGACTGGCCCGTCGAGCTACAGCAGCGGGTTGCAGCGGTGGCCCGCGAGCACAACACGACTGGCTTCATGGTGATACAGGCCGCGCTGGCGGCGCTGCTGGGCAAGCTCAGCGGGAGTCCTGATGTGGCAGTGGGGTTCCCGGTTGCCGGGCGTCGTGACCCTGCGCTGGATGAGCTGGTGGGGTTCTTCGTCAACACGTTGGTCTTACGTGTCGATCTGGATGGGGATCCCACCGTCGAGCAGCTGCTGGCCCAAGTGCGGGCGCGCAGTTTGGAGGCGTTCGAACACCAAGATGTGCCGTTCGAGGTTCTGGTCGATCGACTCAATCCCACCCGAAGCCTGACCCACCACCCATTGGTTCAGGTCGTATTCGCGTGGCAGAACTTCCCTGGGCAAGACACCGATCCGTTGCGCCGGGTCAGCTTTGACGATCTGCAGATCGCACCGATGCCGGTGGACACCCAGGCTGCCCGTACGGATTTGGTGCTATTCCTCGGCGAACGGTGGGACGAAACCGGTGAACCTGCCGGGATCTACGGAGTGGTGGAATTTCGGACCGACGTTTTCGACCCGGGCAGAATCGAAGCGTTGATCGAGCGGCTGCGGCGGGTGTTGGTCGGTATGACGACCGATCCCGATCGACGGCTCTCGTCGATAGACCTGCTCGATGCCGACGAGCGCGCCCAGCTGGATAGGTGGGGCAACCGGGCGGTCTTGACCCGCCGCGCTTCCCCGCCGGTGTCGATTCCGGCGTTGTTCGCCGCGCAGACGGCGCGCGCTCCGGAGGCAGTTGCGCTGGTTTTCGAGGGCCGCTCGATGACTTATCGCGAGTTGGACGAGGACTCCAACCGGTTGGCACACCTGTTGGCGGGCCACGGGGCGGGCCCGGGACAGACTGTGGCGCTTCTATTTTCACGTTCCGCCCAGGCGATCGTGGCAATGTTGGCGGTTTTGAAGACCGGCGCGGCGTATGTGCCAATCGACCCGGCGTATCCCGAAGCCAGGATCAAATTCACCATCGAGGACGCCGCAGCCATGGCCGCGATCACCACGACCGCACTGGCCGAACGGTTGCATGGGTATGACCTGACGGTCATCGACATTGATGACCCTGCGGTGAGCACTCAGCGCAGCAGTGCCTTGCCGGCACCGGCGGCCGACGACATCGCCTACCTGATCTACACCTCAGGTACTACCGGTCTGCCCAAGGGGGTGGCAGTCACTCACCACAACGCGACCCAAATGCTGGCGTCGCGGGATCTCGTCGTGCCCCAAGCAGGGGTGCGGCCGCAGTGCCACACCTTGGCCTTCGACACCTCGGTGTGGGAGATCTTCGGTTCCCTGGTGCAGGGTGGACGACTGGTGGTGGTGCCCGAGTCGGTCGCGCGCTCGCCAGAAGACTTGCATGCGTTGCTGGTTAGCGAAGGCGTCAGCATGTTCGCCCAAACGCCGTCTGCGGTGGCGGCGTTGTCCCCAGAGGGGCTGGAGTCGGCGACGTTGTTCGTAGCCGGCGAGGCCTGCCCGGCCGAGGTGGTCAATCGGTGGGCGCCGGGCCGGGTGATGCGCAATGCCTACGGCCCGACCGAGACGACGATGGTGGTGGCGATCAGTGCGCCGTTGCGGCCGGGCCCCGGTGTCGTGCCGATCGGGTCGCCCATACCTGAGGCGGCGTTGTTTGTGCTCGATCAATGGTTGCGTCCGGTGCCCGCTGGTGTGGCGGGTGAGTTGTATGTGGCCGGTGCCGGGGTGGCCTGTGGGTATGTGCGCCGCAGCGCGCTGACGGCGTCGCGGTTTGTGGCGTGCCCGTTCGGGGGCGCGGAGGCGCCCGGACGACGTATGTATCGCACCGGGGATCTGGTGTGTTGGCGCCCCGACGGCCAGCTGGACTACTTCGGGCGTGCCGACGAACAGGTCAAGATCCGCGGCCATCGCATCGAACTCGGGGAGATCGAGGCCGCGTTGGCGGCGCATCCTCGGGTGGGGCAGGCGGTGGTCGTCGCTCACACGGACACCCGGACAGCGGGAGCCGGCGACGAGCCGAGCAACAAACGGTTGGTCGGCTATGTGGTGCTGGATCAGGAGATGATCCTGACCCGAGAGCCCGGGCGAGAAACGAAGCTCGTTGCGCAGTGGCAGGAACTTTATCGGGGCCTCTATTCGGGGTTGGCGTCGACGACGCACACCCCGGTTGCGTTGGGAGACGAGTTCGCAGGCTGGGACAGCAGCTATACGGGCAACCCGATTCCGCTTGAGGAGATGCGGGAATGGCGCGCTGCTGCCGTGGAACGAATCCGCGGCTTGCGCGGGGCACGGGTACTCGAGATCGGCGTCGGCTCCGGGCTGTTGCTTGCGGAGTTGGCACCCGAGTGCGCCGAATATTGGGGCACAGATTTCGCCGCGCCGACAATCCAGACGTTGCAGGCGGCGGTAGCCGGGCAGCCGTGGGGTGATCGGGTCCGGCTGCGGGTGCAGCCGGCCGACGTGGCCGACGGCTTACCGGACGGGCATTTCGATGTCGTGGTCCTCAACTCGGTAGCCCAATACTTCCCGAGCGCGGGATATCTGCTTGATGTGCTGGCAATAGCGATGCGATTGCTGGCACCCGGCGGGGCGTTGTTCATCGGCGACGTGCGCAACCTGTCGTTGTTGCGAGCGTTCACCACCGGTGTGGTGTGCGCTAATCCGACCGGTGGCGAGGACAGTGCCGCTGTCGTGGCCGAGCGGGTGCGCCGGGATATGCTTGCCGAGCACGAACTGCTCTTGGCGCCGGAGTTTTTCGCGGCTTTGCCGCAGCGCCTTCCCGAAATCGGCGCCGTGGACGTCCAACTCAAGCAGATGCGGGCGGTCAACGAACTCAGCGGTTACCGATACGACGTGGTGCTGCGTAAGGCGCCGGTACCGGTGCGCCCCCTGAGGGACCTACCGTCGCAACCGTGGCAACAGTTCGGAACCTTGGCCGGCCTGGCCGACTATCTGCAGTCGCAGCGGCTGCCGGAATTGCGTGTAACGGGCGTGCCGCACAGCGGAATCTGGTCTGAGGTGGCGCTGGCGCGAGCGCTGGCTCAGTCCAGCGGTCGGGTTCCGATCAGCGAGTTGCGCGCCGGCCTCTCCGCACCCGATGGGGTATTGCCACACCAGTGTCATGCGTTGGGCCAGGAACTGGGATATGCGACGGGGGTGACGTGGTCGCCGACTACTGGCCTGGTGGATCTGATCTTCACTCACCCCGCTGCACCGGCCAACGGCTCGGGGCCGGCAGCGTTGTCGGATCTGTATCTGCCGGCCGCGCCGGTCAATTCACTGGCCGGGTATGTCAACGACCCGGCGGCGATCGAGCGAGTCACTGAGCTGCGTCGCTTTGTGGCCGAAAGGTTGCCGGACTTTATGGTGCCGGCGGCGGTCATGGTGGTGGAGTCGCTGCCATTGACGGTCAACGGCAAACTTGATCGCCGAGCATTGCCAGCTCCGGAGTTCGTCAGCGGGGTGGCCTATCGGGCGCCGCGCGATCAACGCGAGCAGACGTTAACCGCACTGTTCGGCGAGGTTCTCGGCGTGACGCGCGTCGGCATCGACGAGTCGTTCTTCGACCTGGGCGGTCATTCCCTGTCTGCGACACGGCTGCAGGCGCGGGTGCGGTCTGAACTGGGTGTGGAGGTGCCGATCCGGGCGTTGTTCGATACGCCCACGGTGGCTGCGTTGGCCGAATGGATGAGTGCGCATGACGAGGAAGGTGTCGGCGCAGCCTTGACAGCCCAGCCGCGCCCTGCGGCAATTCCGTTGTCGTATGCGCAGCAGCGATTGTGGTTTTTGGAGCAGTTACAAGGCCCCTCACCGATTTACAACATGGCGACCGCTTACCGATTCAGCGGGACGTTGGATGTCGAGGCATTGGGTGCGGCGTTGGGCGATGTGGTGGCCCGCCATGAGAGTCTGCGCACCCTGTTCACCGCAGTCGAGGGAACGCCTCAGCAAGTGGTGATCCCCGTTGAGCGGGCCGAGTTGGGTTGGCAGGTCGTCGATGCCGCTGGTTGGTCATCGCAGCGGCTGAGCGATGCGGTGGCTGCGGCGGCACGTTACTCCTTTGACTTGTCAGCCGAGATTCCGTTGCGTGCAACGCTTTTCCGGGTTTCTACTGATGAGCATGTGTTGGTGGCGGTGGCTCACCATATTGCCGCTGACGGCTGGTCGGTCACTCCGTTGGTGCGGGATCTGGGCGTGGCGTATGCCAGTCGCTGTGTCGGGCAGGCTCCGGGCTGGGCGGCGCTTCCGGTGCAGTATGTCGATTACACGTTGTGGCAGCGTGAGCAGTTGGGGGATCTGGCTGATAGCGAGAGTCGGATCGCCGGGCAGCTGGCCTATTGGGAGCAGGCGTTGGCGGGGCTGCCTGAGCGGCTGCAGTTGCCCACCGATCGGCCGTATCCGCCGGTGGCCGATTACCGCGGTGCCAGTGTGGCCGTGGATTGGCCGGCGCAGCTGCAGCAGCAGATCGCCCGGGTGGCTGGTGAGCACCATGCGACGAGTTTCATGGTGGTGCAGGCCGCGTTGGCGGTGTTGTTGTCCAAGCTGAGCGCCAGCTGCGATGTGGCGGTGGGGTTCCCGATCGCGGGGCGCCGCGATCCAGCGCTGGACGAATTGGTGGGCTTTTTCGTCAACACGTTGGTGTTGCGGGTTGATCTGGCCGGTGATCCCACCGTGGCTGAGCTGTTGGGGCAAATACGGCAGCGCAGCCTGGCCGCTTACGAACATCAAGACGTGCCGTTCGAAGTTCTGGTGGAGCGGCTAAATCCCACCCGTAGCCTGACTCATCACCCGTTGGTGCAGGTGTTGTTGGCCTGGCAGAACCTTCCGGCCCAGAACACCGATCCTGCGGGATTCGCCTTGGGTGACCTCGAGGTCGCCCCGCTATCGGCGGGCACCCACACCGCCCGCGTCGACCTGACATTCTCGCTGGCCGAAAACTGGGACGAAACTGGCAGGCCCACTGGGGTTTCCGGGACAGTGGAATTTCGTACCGACGTGTTTGACGCGGCCAGCATCCAAGTGCTCGTCGGGCGATTGCAGCAGGTGCTGACGGCGATCACTGCCGAGCCCACTCGGCGGCTGTCGTCGATCGGGCTGCTCGATGCGGCCGAGCAGGCCCGGCTTGATGGGTGGGGCAACCGGGCGGTGTTGGCTGCGCCCACACCCGTCGGGGCGTCGATTCCGGAGTTGTTCGACGTCCAGGTGGTGCGCGCCCCGGACGCGGTGGCGCTGGTGTGCGGCGACGATTCCTGCACGTACCGGGAGTTGGACGAAGCGTCGAACCGATTGGCACACTTACTGGTTGCTCACGGCGTGGGCCCAGGACAGTGTGTGGCATTGCTGTTTTCGCGGTCGGCCGAGGCGATCGCTGCGATTCTGGCGGTGCTCAAGACCGGGGCGGCATATCTGCCGATCGACCCGGTGGTGCCGGCGGCACGGATGCAGTTCATGATCGCCGATGCCGCGCCCATCGTCGCGATCACCACGGTCGACCTGGCAGGCCGGCTACACGGCTGCAAGCTACCGATCATCGATGTCGATGACCCTCGCGTCACCAACCAGCCCAGTACAGGATTGCCGGTACCGGCCCCCGATGACGTCGCCCACATCATCTACACCTCCGGCACGACGGGGATACCTAAGGGGGTGGCGGTCACCCACCGCAACGTGACACGGCTGTTCGATTCGCTGGATGCCGGGTTGGGACTGGTGCCCGGGCAGGTATGGACACAGTGCCATTCGTTGGCTTTCGACTATTCCGTGTGGGAGATGTGGGGGGCGTTGCTGCACGGTGGCCGGTTGGTGGTGGTGCCCGAGGCGGTGACGCGCTCACCCGATGAGTTCCACGTCCTGCTGGTTGCTGAAAAGGTCAGTGTGTTAAGCCAAACGCCCTCGGCAGTGGGTGTGCTTTCCCCGGAGGGGCTCGAATCGGCGGCGTTGGTGGTGGCCGCCGAGCCGTGTCCGGTCGAGGTGGTAGAGCGGTGGTCGCCCGGACGGGTGATGGTCAACGCGTACGGCCCGACGGAGACCACGGTCTACGCGACGATCAGTGCGCCGCTGACGGCGGGCTCGGGCGTGGTCCCGATCGGGTCACCGGTGCCGGGTGCGGCGTTGTTCGTTCTCGATGCCTGGTTGCGTCCGGTGCCGGCCGGCGTGGCCGGGGAGTTGTACGTGGCCGGGTCGGGGGTGGGCTGTGGGTATGTGCGCCGCGGTGCATTGACGGCATCACGGTTTGTGGCGTGTCCCTTCGGCGGTCTCGGGGCGCGGATGTATCGCACCGGCGATCTGGTGTGTTGGCGCGCTGATGGACAGCTGGACTATTTGGGGCGCGCCGACGAGCAGGTCAAGATCCGCGGCTATCGCATCGAGCTCGGCGAGATCCAGACTGCCTTAGCGCGTTCGGAGGGCGTTGAGCAGGCGGTGGTGGTGGCCCGCGAGGACCGCCCCGGCGACAAACGCCTCGTGGGTTACATCACCGGCACCGCAGACCCCGTCGAACTGCGCGCAGCGTTGGCTGACCGGTTACCGGCCTACATGATCCCCGCGGCGGTGGTGGCCCTGGACGCCTTGCCCCTGACTCCCAACGGGAAACTGGACATCCGCGCCCTGCCGGCACCGGAGTATCACGAGACCGGTCATCGCGTCCCGGCCACCGCCATCGAGGAGATTCTGGCTGGCATCTATGCACGGGTGCTGGGGTTGGAGCGGGTTGGGGTCGACGACTCATTCTTCGATCTGGGTGGGGACAGCATTTCGGCGATGCGGCTGGTCGCCGCGGCCAATACCGCACTGGAGGCCGATCTTTCGGTGCGGGCGGTGTTTGAGGCGCCCACGGTGGCCCAGTTGGCGCCGCGTGTCGGCGGAGGCGAGGGTCAGCGGAAGCCGCTGGTAGCTGTTGAGCGACCGGCGCGGATTCCGTTGTCGCTTGCTCAAAACCGGTTGTGGTTCCTCGACCAGTTACAGGGACCCTCACCGGTCTACAACATGCCGGTAGCGTTGCGGTTAAGCGGACAACTGGATGTCGACGCGTTGGGTGCGGCGCTGGCCGATGTGGTGGGCCGGCACGAGAGCCTCCGCACCCTGTTCCCGGTGGTCGAAGGCGCACCCCAGCAAGTGGTAATTGCGGCCGAGGAGGCCGACTTCGGCTGGGAGGTCGTTGACGCTACCGGTTGGTCGGCGGAGCAGTTAACTGAGGCGGTCAGCGCTGCAGTACGGTACGCGTTCGACTTGACGGCCGAGATTCCGTTGCGGGCAACGGTTTTCCAGGTCGCCGATGATGAGCATGTGTTGGTGGCGGTGGCTCACCATATTGCCGCTGATGGCTGGTCGGTCACTCCGTTGGTGCGGGATCTGGGCGTGTCGTATGCCAGCCGGTGTGTCGGGCAAGCTCCGGGCTGGGCGGCGCTGCCGGTGCAGTATGTCGACTACACGTTGTGGCAGCGCGAGCAGTTGGGGGATTTCGACGATCCCGATAGTCCGATCGCCGCGCAGCTGGCCTACTGGCAGCAGGCATTGGCCGGAATGCCCGATCGCTTGGTGCTGCCGACTGATCGGCCCTACCCCCCGGTGGCTGATCAGCGGGGCGCCAGTGTGGCAGTGGAGTGGCCGGCGCAGCTGCAGCAGCGGATTGCCCGGGTGGCTGGTGAGCACCATGCGACCAGTTTCATGGTGGTGCAGGCCGCGCTGGCGGTGTTGTTGTCCAAGCTGAGCGCCAGTTCAGACGTGGCGGTGGGGATTGCGATCGCCGGGCGTGGTGACCCGGCACTGGATGAGTTGGTGGGATTTTTTGTCAACACGTTGGTGTTGCGGGTTGATCTGGCCGGTGATCCCACCATCGGTGAGCTGCTGGCCCAGGTGCGCGCGCGCAGCCTGGCCGCCTACGAGCACCAAGATGTGCCCTTCGATGTTCTGGTGGAGCGGCTCAACCCCAGTAGGTCACGGAAACATCACCCGCTGATCCAGGTGATGTTGGGTTGGCAGAATCTTCCCGAACAGCGCGAACCGGCAGCCGGGCTGAGGTTGGGTGATGTCCAGGTCAGCCCGCTGAGTGTGGACACCCAAACGGCGCGAATGGATTTGGTGATTTCTTTGGCCGAACGTTTCACCGAGGCCGGTGAGCCCGCCGGGATTGGAGGGGCGGTGGAATTCCGCACCGACATTTTCGATGCACCGAGAATTGAGGCGCTGATCGAGCGGTGGCGGCGAGTGTTGATGGCGCTGACCGCTGACACGAAGCGGCGGTCATGACCGCCGACACAGGGCCGCGGCTGTCGTCGATCGATCTGCTCGATGAGGATGAGCAGGCCCAGCTAGACGAATGGGGCAACCGGGCGGTATTGACTGCGCCGGCGACCGGGCGGGTGTCGATTCCGGTGTTGTTCGGTGCGCAAGTCGAGCGCACGCCTGAGGCGAGGGCGGTGGTCTGCGGCGAGACTTCGTGGACTTATCGCGAACTGGACGAGGCCGCAAACCGGTTGGCGCACTTACTGATTGCTCATGGTGTGGACGCGGGACAACCCGTGGGATTGTTGTTGTCGCGGTCGGCTGACGCGATCGTGGCGATTTTGGCGGTGTTGAAAACCGGGGCGGCATATCTGCCGATCGACCCGGCGGCACCGATGGCGCGGACGCAGTTCATGCTCGCCGATGCCGGACCGGTCGCGGTAATCACCACGACCGGGCTGGCCGACCGGCTCGACGGGCATGACGTACTCGTCATCGACGTGAACGATCCCACTGCGGCCACACAACCCAGCACGGCGCTGCCGGTACCTGCCGCCGACGATATTGCCTACCTGATCTACACCTCGGGCACCACCGGGGTACCCAAGGGGGTGGGCATCACCCACTACAACGTGGTCCAGCTGATCAAGGCACTGGACGCAGCGTTGGCAGGTCAGGTGTGGACGCAGGGTCATTCATTGGCCTTCGACTTTTCGGTGTGGGAGATCTGGGGTGCGTTGCTGCGCGGAGGGCGCCTGGTGGTGGTGCCCGAAGAGGTGGCCGGATCCCCGGAAGACTTCCGCGACCTCCTAGTCGCCGAAGAGGTCAGCGTGCTCACGCAAACGCCGTCTGCGGCGGGAATGCTCTCGCCCGACGGTTTGGGACCGGTGACGCTGCTGGTCGGCGGTGAGGCGTGTCCGGCGGCGGTGGTGGATCGCTGGGCGCCGGGGCGGGTGATGATCAACGCCTACGGTCCGACGGAGACCACGGTGTATGCGGCGATCAGTACACCGCTGGCCGCGGGCACGGGCGTGGTGCCGATCGGTGCGCCGGTAGCCGGGGCGGCGTTGTTCGTGCTCGACGAATCGTTGCAGGCGGTGCCGGCTGGCATTGTCGGGGAGTTGTATGTCGCCGGCACCGGTGTGGGGGTTGGGTATTGGCGCCGCGCGGGGCTGACATCGTCGCGGTTTGTTGCGTGTCCGTTCGGCGGTGCGGGGACACGCATGTATCGCACCGGCGATTTGGTCTGGTGGGGCACTGACGGGCAGTTGCGTTATCTGGGGCGCTCCGATGAGCAGGTGAAGATCCGCGGCTATCGCATTGAACTCGGTGAGGTCCAGGCGGCGTTAAGTGCGCTGGATGGGGTGGAGCAGGCGGTGGTCGTTGACCGCGAAGACCGCCCTGGCGACAAGCGTCTGGTGGGTTACGTCACGGGCACCGCAGATCCCTCACAGATCCGCGCTCGGCTGGCCGAGCGGTTGCCGGCCTACATGATTCCGGCGGCGGTTGTGACACTGGATAGCCTGCCGTTGACGGTCAACGGCAAACTCGACAAGCGAGCTTTGCCGGCACCGCAGTACCAAGACGCCGATGCTTACCGTGCTCCGGCCACCCCTACCGAGGAGATTCTGGCCGGCATTTATGCCCGGGTGCTGGGGCTGGAGCGGGTCGGCGTCGACGACTCATTCTTCGACCTCGGTGGGGATTCACTGTCGGCGATGCGGGTGGTTGTGGCCGTCAATGCCGGCTTGGGCGCCAACGTTGCGGTGCGCACGCTATTCGAGGCCCCCACGGTGGCCCAACTGGCGCCACGTATCGGCGAGGACGGCGACCGCCGCGCGCCGCTGGTGGCCGGCCCGCGGCCGTCGAAGGTCCCGTTGTCGTTCGCGCAGAGCCGGTTGTGGTTTTTGGACCGGTTCGAGGGCGGGGCGGCGACCTACAACATGCCGACCGCGTTTCGGATCAACGGAGCGTTGGATGTCGAGGCACTGGACTCGGCGCTCGATGATGTGATCGCTCGCCATGAAGCGCTGCGCACGATATTTCCCGATGTTGACGGCGTGGCGGTGCAGCAGGTGTTGCCGGCTCAGCCGGGGATGTGGCGGCGCGGCGGTGCTGCCTTGGTGGCGGTGTCTGAGCAGGATGTCGCCAACGAGTTGGTGAGGTTGGCCGGGTATCGGTTTGATCTGTCCAGCGAGATTCCGATTCGTGCCCAGATCTATGCGGCAGGTCCCGAGCGGTATGTGGTGGGGATTGTGGTGCACCACATCGCTTTTGACGGCTGGTCACTGGCTCCGATGGTCCGGGATGTTGGTCAGGCGTATGAGTCGCGTCGGCGCGGCCGTGCACCGGGGTGGCCTGATTTGGCGGTGCAGTATGCCGATTACACGCTGTGGCAACAGGATTGGCTGGGAATCGAGTCTGATCCCGACAGTGTGATTACTTCGCAGTTGGCCTATTGGCGGCAGGAGTTGGCCGATCTGCCCGAGGTGGTGTCGCTGCCGACCGACCGACCTCGCCCGGCGGTGCCCAGCTATCGCGGTGATGTGGTGGAGGTGGGTATCGACCCGCAGCTGTGGGCGGGAGTCAAGGCCTTGGCGGCGGCGCACAACGCGACGGCGTCGATGGTGTTGCAGGCGGTATTGGCCGTGGTGTTGCACCGGGCCGGCGCCGGTGAGGACATCGCGATGGGCACCCCGATCGCCGGGCGGGTCGATGAGGCGCTGGATGATCTGGTCGGGTTTTTCGTCAACACCTGGGTGCTGCGCGTCGGCGTGTCTTCGCAAGATCGGTTTTCCGAGGTGCTGGAGCGGGTGCGGAATAAGGCACTGGATGCCTACAGCAATCAGGATGTGCCGTTCGAGCGGCTGGTCGAACAGCTCAATCCGGTGCGCTCCACGGCGCACCACCCGCTGTTTCAGGTGGGCATGGCCTTCCAGAACAATGCGCGCCCCGAAGTGGCACTCGGCGGAGTCGGCGTCGAGCCGCTGGCCGTGTTCACCCAAACGTCAAAGTTCGACTTAGACATCCAGCTGAGCGAGGTGCCTGGTGAGGAGGCGGGCTCGCCGGTGGCTGCAGGCGTGGTGTTGTATGCCACGGATTTGTTTGACCGGTCCAGCATCGAGCGGTTGGTCGGTTGGTTTGGCCGGGTGATCGAGGCGGCGATCGCTGATGCCTCGGCGGTAGTGGGCCAGGTGTCGTTGCTCGATCGCGGTGAACGAGATCTGTTGCTAATGCAGTGGTCTGGTGTCGGGGTTGAGGCGCCGGTGGGGGCGGCGCCGCAAATATTGGCGGCGGCGGTGGCGGCCGATGCGCAGGCGGTGGCCGTGGTCGACGGTGCGGGCAGCCTGTCGTATGGCGAGTTGGATGCGTGGTCGACGCGGTTGGCGCGGGTGCTGATCGAGGCCGGGGTGGGTCCGGAGCGCGCGGTGGGCGTGGCGATGGATCGGTGTGTGGAGTTGGTGGTGGCCTGGTGGGCCATCGTCAAGGCCGGCGGCACCTACGTGCCGGTGGATCGTTCGCATCCGGTGGAGCGCATCGCCGCGGTGTTGGATGCGGCAGGGGCAGTGTGTGTATTGGCCTGCGGTGGCGACGATGTCGCCGCCGCTGGGGCGCGGCCGGTACTGCGCATCGACGAGCTGGATGTCTCGGGACGCCGTGCTGATCCGATCACCCAGGCCGATCGACTCGCGCCGTTGGGGGCCGACAACGGCGCGTACGTGATTTTCACGTCGGGGTCGACCGGGGTGCCCAAGGGGGTAACGGTCAGCCATGCCGGACTGTTGGGGGTGGCTGCGGCGCAACGCGAGCTGCTCGGCTTGGGTGACCATGCGCGGGTCTTGATGGTGGCCGCGCCGACCTTTGATGCCTCGGTGTTCGAGATGTTGTGGGCCGCGGGGTCGGGCGCGGCGGTGGTAGTGGCACCGCCGGGGGTGTATGCCGGCGAGGCTCTGACGGGGTTACTGCACGACCACCGCGTTAGCGCGGCAGTGGTGACGCCGACGGTATTGGCATCGCTGGACCGGGGTCGGCTCGACGACCTGGGCACGCTGCTGACGATGGGAGAGGCCTGCCCGAGCGAGTTAATGGCTGCTTGGGCGCCGGGCCGGGTGATGATCAATGCTTACGGGCCGACCGAGACCACGATTTGGGCCACCGGTAGCGCGCCGTTAGTGGCAGGGCAGCCGATCAGTATTGGTGGCCCCATTGCGGGGGTACGCGCATGGGTGCTTGACGGGTGGTTGTCCCCAGCGCCGGTCGGAGTGGTCGGTGAGTTGTATCTGGGTGGCCCCGCGATAGCGCGTGGCTATGTGGGCCGGTCGGGGCTGACCGCGGAACGGTTTGTGGCCAACCCCTTTGGCGGTGCCGGTACGCGGATGTATCGCACTGGGGATCTGGTGCGCTGGCGCGCTGAGGGGCAATTGGACTATGTGGGCCGCGCTGACGCGCAGGTCAAGCTGCGTGGGCAGCGTATCGAGTTGGGCGAGATCGAAAACACGCTGTTGGCTTGCCCGCAAGTCGCTGGGGCCGCCGCCAGCGTGCACCACAGCGCTACCGGCGCACAGTTGATCGCCTACGTAACTCTTGAGGACATCGCCAGCGCCGAGGACGACACCCAGACCGTTGAGGGGTGGCAGCACCTCTATGACGAGTTGTACGGCGCTGAGGTCGCGGCGCCGGAATTCGGTATGGATTTTCGGGGCTGGAATAGCAGCTACACGGAAAAGCCGATTCCACTGCAGGAGATGGCCGAGTGGCGCGCGGCCACCGTGGAGCGGATCCGTGCATTGCATCCGGCGCGGGTGCTGGAGATCGGGGTCGGTTCGGGGCTGGTGCTCTCGCAAGTCGCCCCCCAGTGTGAGCACTATGTCGGCACAGACATGTCCGCGGCAGCGATCACGGGCCTGCAGGCGGCGGTGGCCGCACAGCCCTGGGGTGAGCGAGTCGAATTACGTTGCCAGGCCGCCGATGTCATCGAAGCGCTGCCCCACGGCTATTTCGACACCGTCATTGTCAACTCTGTCATCCAATATTTCCCTAACGCCGCCTATCTGCGCCACGTCATCGACAACGCTTTGCAATTGGTAGCCCCGGGTGGCGCGCTGTTCATCGGCGATGTGCGCAACCACAGCCTGCAAAGCGCGTTGCAGACTGGGATCGCGCTTACCCAGGACGCTACCGCTGATGCCGACGAGATCCGCCAACGAGCTCAGCGCGCGATGCTCGCTGAGACCGAATTGCTGCTATCCCCAGAATATTTCACCACTTGGGCTGCTGAGAATCCGTCGGTGGCCGGGCTTGAGATGCAAGTCAAACGCGGAGTAGCCGACAACGAACTGACCCGCTACCGCTACGACGTCATCATCTACACCACCCCCACCCCGGTGCGCTCACTGGCCGATGCACCCGTCTGGGCATGGACCGACCATCCGAGCCTGGAGGGGTTAGCGGAGCGGTTGCTAGCCCAACGTCCGAGTGTTGTTCGCGTGTCCGGAATTCCGCGTGCCGGGGTGATCGGTGAGGTCTGCGTCGAACACGCCCTCGAGGCTGGGCTGGCGTTAGACGACGCGCTTGCCGACGCTGCCGCCACCACCGCCGGTTCTGTTGTGCCCGAAGACTTGTATCGCATTGGGGACGACGTCGGGTATCAGGTCGCAGTGAGCTGGGGTGGCCAGCCGGGCATGTTGGATGCGGTCTTCCTGGCCGACAACGATGCGGACCCGCGCATCGCGCTGACTGACTTGTACTTGCCGGAGGTCGGGCACCGCGGCACCTACGCCAACGATCCGCAAACCAACTCCAAACTGGGTGCGGTGCGACAGCGGTTGGGCGCATGGTTGCCCGACTACATGGTGCCGGCTCAGATTGTGGTGCTCGAGAAGTTCCCGCTGACCTCCTCGGGCAAGATCGACCGAAAAGCGCTGCCCGCACCGAAATTTGCAGCAACGACGTTTCGGGCGCCGCAAAGCCCTACCGAGAAGCTCGTGGCCGAGGTGTTCGCCGAGGTGTTGGGGGCGGCCCGAGTTGGTCTTGATGACGACTTCTTCGCCCTGGGCGGGGATTCGCTGATCGCTGCGCGGGTCAGTGGGCGGCTGCAACTGGCGCTGGGCCGCCAAGTGCCGGTGCGGTACCTGTTCGACGCGCCCACTGTCGGGGGTCTGGCCGAGTATCTGCATCGTCACCGTGGCGGGCCCGCCCGCCCGCCGCTGCAGCCGATGCCCCGCCCACAACGGATCCCGTTGTCGTATGCCCAAAACCGGTTGTGGTTCTTGGATCAGTTGCAGGGGCCGTCGCCGATTTACAACATGCCTGTGGCGTTGCGGATCAGCGGAGCGCTGGATGTTGAGGCGTTGGGTGCGGCGTTGGGCGATGTGGTGGCCCGCCATGAGAGCCTGCGCACTCTGATTGCGACGGTCGAGGGGATCCCTGAGCAGATAGTGGTCCCCGCCGAGCGTGCCGAGTTGGGTTGGCAGGTTGTGGATGCCGCTGATTGGCCGTCGGAGCGGCTGGGTGGGGCCATCGACGCGGCGGTACGCTATTCCTTTGATTTGGCGACCGAAATTCCCTTGCGGGCATGGCTTTTCCGCCTGGCCGACGAAGAGCATGTGTTGGTGGCGGTGGTGCATCATATCGCCGCCGACGGCTGGTCGGTCACCCCGTTGGTGCGGGATCTGGGGGTGGCCTACGGCAGCCGCTGTGTCGGGCAGGCCCCCGACTGGGCGCCGCTACCGGCGCAATATGTCGACTACACACTGTGGCAGCGTGAACACCTCGGTGACCTAGCCGTCAGTGACAGCCCAATCGCTGCCCAGGTGGCCTACTGGCAGCAGGCGTTGGCCGGGCTGCCCGAGCGCCTGCAGTTGCCCACCGATCGGCCCTACCCGCCGGTGGCTGATTACCGCGGTGCCAGTGTGGCCGTGAATTGGCCCGCGCAATTGCAGCAGCAGGTCGGCCGAGTAGCCAGTGAGCACAACTCCACCAGCTTTATGGTGATCCAGGCCGCGCTAACGGTGCTTTTGTCCAAGCTCAGCGCCAGTTCTGATGTGGCAGTAGGCATCGCAATCGCCGGGCGCGGCGACCCTGCGCTCGATGACCTTGTGGGCTTCTTCGTCAACACCCTGGTGCTGCGGGTTGATCTATCCGGTGACCCTACTGTCGCTGAGCTGCTGGCCCAAATACGATCGCGCAGTCTCACCGCCTATGAGCACCAAGACGTGCCCTTCGAAGTCCTCGTCGAGCGCCTGAACCCTATCCGAAGCCTGAGCCACCACCCGCTGATCCAAGTCCTGCTCGCCTGGCAGAACTCCGACTGGCAGGACAGTAACGCCGCCGGGATGGCCCTGGGTGGCCTCCAGGTGTCCCCGTTGGGGGCTGATACTTCCACGGCCCGTACAGATTTGGCGTTTTCGCTGGGTGAACGCTTCACCGATGAGGGTGCGCCTGATGGCATTGGTGGGGCAGTGGAGTTTCGTACCGACGTGTTTGATGCAGACAGCATCCGAACACTGATCGGGCGGCTGCAGCGGGTGTTGCTGGCGATTACCGCTGAGCCGGCTCGGCGGTTGTCGTCGGTCGATCTGCTTGATGCGGCTGAGTGGGTTCGGTTAGAGGAATGGGGCAACCGGGCGGTGCTGACTGCGCCGGCACCCACCGGGGCGTCGATTCCGGAGTTGTTTGCCATCCAAGTGGCGCGTTCCCCGGAGGCGGTCGCGCTGGTCTGCGGCGACTGTATCTGGACCTATCGAGAACTGGATGCGGCCTCTAACCGGCTGGCGCACTTGTTGATTGATCTCGGTGTGGGTCCGGGTCAGTATGTGGCATTGCTGCTTTCGCGTTCGGTTGAGGCGATCGCAGCGATTCTGGCGGTGCTCAAGTCCGGGGCGGGGTATCTGCCGATCGATCCGGCGGTGCCCACGGCGCGGATGCAGTTCATGGTTGCGGACGCCGCGCCGACCGCGGTGATCACCACCGCTGGTCTGAGGTCACAGCTCGACGGGTGCGAGTTGGCCGTCATCGATGTCGCCGATCCACGCATCGATGCCCAATCCAGCACGGCATTGCCGGCGCCGGCTGCCGATGACATCGCCTACATCATCTACACCTCGGGCACGACGGGCACCCCTAAGGGGGTGGCCGTCACACACCGCAACGTGAGCCGGTTATTTGACTCACTGGATGTGGGTTGGGAGTTGGCCCCAGAGCAGGTGTGGTCGCAGTGTCATTCGTTGGCTTTCGACTATTCGGTGTGGGAGATGTGGGGGCCGCTGCTGCACGGTGGGCGCCTGGTCGTGGTGCCCGACGAGGTGACGCGCTCCCCGAAGGACTTTCAGGACCTGTTGGTTGCCGAAAAGGTCAGTGTGTTAAGCCAAACACCCTCGGCGGTCGGTCTGCTTTCCCCGGAGACCTTGGAATCGACGGCGTTGGTGGTGGCTGCTGAGCCGTGTCCGGTCGAGGTGGTGGAGCGGTGGGCGCCGGGGCGAGTGATGGTCAATGGTTACGGCCCGACGGAGACCACGGTGTACGCGACGATCAGTGCGCCGCTGACACCAGGGTCGGGGGTGGTGCCGATCGGGTCACCGCGGCCGGGTGCGGCGTTGTTCGTGCTCGATGCCTGGTTGCGCCCAGTGCCGGCCGGGGTGGCCGGGGAGTTGTATGTGGCCGGGTCAGGGGTGGGCTGTGGGTATGTGCGCCGGACCGGGTTGACGGCATCGCGGTTTGTCGCTTGCCCGCTCGGCGGGACCGGGTCGCGGATGTATCGCACCGGCGACCTGGTGTGTTGGCGTGCTGATGGACAGCTGGAGTATTTGGGACGCGCCGATGAGCAGGTCAAGATCCGCGGCTATCGCATCGAATTGGGTGAAGTGCAAGCAGCGCTCAACGCCTTAGATGGGGTGGCGCAGGCGGTGGTGGTTGCCCGCGAGGACCGCCCCGGCGACAAACGCCTGGTGGGTTACATCACCGGCACCGCCGATCCAGTCGCGTCGCGCACAGCATTGGCTGAGCGGCTGCCGGCCTACATGATCCCCGCAGCCGTGGTGGCGTTGGACGCCGTCCCGCTGACGCTCAACGGCAAGGTCGATATCCGTGCACTGCCGGCACCGGAATACGTTGCGACGGAGTATCGCGCTCCGGCCAGTCCCACCGAAGAAATCCTCGCCGACGTTTACGCCCAGATCCTTGGACTGGAGCGGGTCGGGGTCGACGACTCATTCTTCGATTTGGGTGGCGACAGCATTTCGGCGATGCGGCTGATCGCCGCGGTCAACACCGCCCTGGCGGCTGATCTTTCGGTGCGGGCAGTGTTTGAGGCGCCCACGGTGGCCCAGTTGGCCCCGCGGGTCGCCGGCGGTCAGGGTCGGCGTAAGCCGTTGGTGGCCGTTGAGCGGCCGGCCAGGATTCCGTTGTCGTTTGCCCAGAACCGGCTGTGGTTCCTCGACCAGTTGCACGGGCCGTCGCCGGTTTACAACCTGGCGGTGGCGTTGCGGTTGAGCGGGGCGTTGGACGTCGAGGCGTTGGCTGCGGCGCTGGCCGATGTGGTGGGCCGCCAGGAGAGCCTGCGCACTCTGTTTGTCGCGGTCGACGGGGTAGCTCAACAGGTCGTGGTTCCGGTTGAGCGGGCCGACTTTGGTTGGCAGGTCATTGACACCAGCGGTTGGTCGGCAGAGTCGCTGGGAAAGACCATCGAAGCGGCGGTGCGTTACACGTTTGACTTGTCGACCGAGATTCCGTTGCGTGCAACGCTTTTCCGGGTTTCTGCTGATGAGCATGTGTTGGTGGCGGTGGCTCACCATATTGCTGCTGACGGCTGGTCGGTCACCCCGTTGGTGCGGGATCTGGGCGTGGCGTATGCCAGCCGGTGTGTCGGGCAGGCTCCAGGCTGGGCGGCGCTGCCGGTGCAGTATGCCGATTACACGTTGTGGCAGCGCGAGCAGTTGGGGGATCTGGATGATCCCGACAGTCGCATCGCTGCGCAGCTGGCCTATTGGGAGCAGGCGTTGGCGGGGTTGCCCGAGCGGCTGCAGTTGCCCACCGATCGGCCGTATCCGCCGGTAGCTGGTTATCGCGGCGCCAGTGTGGCCGTGGATTGGCCCGCGCACCTACAGGAGCAGATCGCCCGGATCGCTGGTGAGCACCACGCGACGAGCTTCATGGTGGTGCAGGCCGCGTTGGCGGTGTTGTTGTCCAAGCTGAGCGCCAGTTGCGATGTGGCGGTGGGGTTCCCGATCGCCGGCCGCGGCGACGCGGCGCTAGACGGGTTGGTGGGCTATTTCGTCAACACCTTGGTGCTGCGGGTTGATCTATCGGGTGATCCCACGATCGCCGAACTGCTGGCTCAAATCCGATCGCGCAGCCTGGCCGCTTACGACCATCAAGACGTGCCCTTTGAAGCGTTGGTGGAGCGCCTCAACCCCACCCGAAGCCTGACCCATCATCCGCTGATCCAGGTGTTGTTGGCCTGGCAGAACTTTACCGGACAAGACACTGACCACGCCGTCAACCCAGGCCTGGGCGATGTCGACGTCAGCCCCCTGACGGTCGACACCCAAACGGCGCGCATGGATCTCACATTTTCGTTGGCCGAACATTTCACCGGCACCGGTGAGCCCGCCGGGATCCGGGGAGCAGTGGAGTTTCGTACCGACGTGTTCGATGCGACGAGCATCGAGGCGCTCATCGAACGGTTGCTGCGGGTGCTGGTGGCGATCACCGCCGCGCCGAGCCGGCAGCTGTCGTCGATCGATCTGCTCAATGAGGGCGAGCACGCCCAGCTAGACGAATGGGGCAACCGGGCGGTATTGACCCAGCCGACCACCGCGGTGTCGGTGCCAGCGTTGTTCTCGGCGCAGGTCGCGCGTGTCCCAGAGGCGACGGCGTTGACCTGTGAAGGCCGCTCCATCAGTTACCGGGAGCTGGACGAGGCCGCTAACCGGTTGGCGCACTTGCTGGTTGCTCATGGTGTGGGTCCCGGTCAGTGTGTGGCACTGCTGTTTTCGCGGTCCGTTGAGGCGATCACGGCGATACTGGCCGTCCTCAAAACCGGTGCGGCGTATCTGCCGATCGACCCGGTGGTACCGGCAGCGCGGATGCAGTTCATGCTCGCAGATTCTGCGCCGATCGCGGTGATCACCACCGCTGGTCTGCGGTCGCGGCTCGACGGATGCGATCTGCTGATCATCGATGTCGACGACACCGACATTGACGCCCAACCCAGTACAGCGCTACCTGCGCCGCTCCCCGACGATGTCGCCTACATCATCTACACCTCAGGCACTACCGGTGTCCCCAAGGGGGTCGCCGTCACTCATCGCAACGTGACCCAGCTGCTGGAGTCGGTGAACGCCGACTTGCCACCAGAACAGGTGTGGACGCAATGGCATTCGTTGGCGTTCGACGTTTCGGTCTGGGAAATGTGGGGTGCGTTGCTGCGCGGCGGGCGGCTAGTGATTGTGCCCGAGTCGGTGGCCCGTTCGCCGGAAGAGTTTTATGCCTTGCTGGCTGCCGAACAAGTCAGCATTTTAAGCCAGACCCCCTCGGCGTTTTATGCGCTGCAAACCGCCGACGGGCTGGCGCCCGAGCTGAGAGACCAGCTCAAGCTTCAGGCCGTGATCTTCGCGGGCGAGGCGCTGGAGCCACAGCGCCTGGGGATGTGGGTGCACCACCACCCGAACTCACCCCGGCTGATCAACATGTACGGCACCACCGAGACGACGGTGCATGCGTCGTTCCGGGAGATCGTCGAGTCGGATATCGACAGCCATGCCAGTCCCATCGGAGTGCCGTTGGCGCATCTTGCTTTTTTCGTGCTGGACGGCTGGCTGCGCCCGACTCCGGTTGGGGTGGTCGGTGAGTTGTATGTGGCCGGTTCGGGGGTGGGGTACGGATATGTGCGGCGGGGACCGCTGACGTCGTCGCGATTTGTGGCCTGCCCGTTCGGCGGGCCGGGCGCGCAGATGTATCGCACCGGAGACTTGGTGTGGTGGGGCGCTGATGGCCAGCTGCGGTATGTGGGGCGCGCTGACCAGCAGGTGAAGATCCGCGGGTATCGAATCGAACTCGGTGAGGTTCAGGGAGCGCTGGCCGGCGTGGCCGGCGTGGAGCACGCGGTAGTCGTCGCCCGCGAGGACCGCCACGGTGACAAACGTCTGGTGGGCTATGTCACCGGGACAGCCGATCCCGCCGGGCTGCGTAGCAGGCTGGCCGAACGGCTACCGGCCTACATGGTGCCGGCCGCCGTAGTGGCGTTGGAAACGCTGCCGCTGACTCCCAACGGCAAACTCGACAAGCGGGCCTTGCCCGCACCGGACTACCAGGATGGCGATCGCTATCGAGCTCCAGCCAACGCCATCGAAGAGATCCTGGCCGGTATCTACGCCCAGGTCCTCGGGCTCGAGCGGGTGGGGGTCGACGACTCATTCTTCGAACTGGGCGGGGATTCGCTGTCCGCCATGCGCCTGATCGCGGCGATCAATGCCGGAATGGATGCCGACCTGGTCGTGCGGACCGTGTTCGAGGCGCCCACGGTTGCCCAATTGGCGCTCCGTGTCGGCAGTGGTACGGGTCGACGTGAGCCGTTGGTCGCTGGCCCGCGGCCCGCGGTGGTGCCGTTGTCGTTCGCCCAAAACCGGCTGTGGTTCTTGGAGCAGTTGCAGGGGCCGTCACCGATTTACAACATGCCCGTCGCGTTGCGGATCAGTGGCGCGTTGGATGTCGAGGCCTTGGCTGCGGCGCTGGGTGACGTGGTGGGCCGCCATGAGAGTCTGCGCACACTATTCGCCGCTGTCGAGGGCACCCCCCAGCAGATGGTGGTCCCGGTCGAGCGGGCCGAGGTGGGTTGGGACGTCGTTGATGCCAGCGGCTGGTCAGCGGAGCGGCTGGCTGAGGCCGTCGACGCCGCGGTCCGCTACACCTTCGACCTGGCCACCGAGATCCCGCTGCGCGCTTGGCTTTTCCGGGTTGCCGATGATGAGTACGTGTTGGTGGCGGTGGCCCATCACATCGCCGCCGACGGCTGGTCGACCACCCCGTTGGTGCGTGATCTGGGAGTGGCGTACGCCAGCCGGTCTGTCGGGCAGGCCCCAGGCTGGGCGCCGCTACCGGTGCAGTATGTCGATTACACGCTGTGGCAGCGTGAACAGCTGGGAGACTTCGACGATCCCGGCAGCCGCGCCGCTGCGCAGTTGACCTACTGGCAAGAGACCTTGGCGGGACTGCCCGAGCGGCTGCAGTTGCCCACCGATCGGCCCTACCCGCCGGTGGCTGATCAGCGGGGTGCCAGTGTGGCCGTGGATTGGCCGGCGCAGCTGCAGCAGCAGATCGGCCGGGTAGCCGGCGAGCACAACGCGACCAGTTTCATGGTGATCCAGGCGGCCCTAGCGGTGCTGCTGTCCAAGCTGAGCGCGAGTTCTGATGTGGCGGTGGGCTTCCCGATCGCCGGCCGTAGCGACCCCGCGCTCGATGACCTGGTGGGCTTTTTCGTCAATACTTTGGTGTTGCGGGTCGATCTATCCGGTGATCCCACCGTCGGCGAGCTACTTGCTCAAATACGGTCGCGCAGCCTGGCCGCCTACGAACACCAAGACGTCCCCTTCGAGGTGCTCGTCGAGCGGCTCAACCCCACCCGAAGCCTGACCCATCACCCGCTGGTGCAGGTGCTGTTGGCCTGGCAGAACCTGCCTGCGCAGACTGCCGAGCCCGCCGTCAAGTCGAATTTTGGCGATCTGCAGGTCGCCCCGCTATCGGCTGATACCCACACTGCGCGAATGGATCTGGCGATTTCTCTGGCCGAGCGCTGGGGTGAGACCGGTGAGCCCACCGGGATCCGGGGGGCCGTGGAATTTCGCACCGACGTGTTCGATGCCGCCAGCATCGAGGCGCTGATCGAGCGGCTAGAGCGGGTATTGGTGGCCATCACCGCCGACCCGACACGAGCACTGTCGTCGGTGGATCTGCTTGACGACGACGAGCATGCCCGCCTAGATCGGTGGGGCCACCGGGCGGTGTTGAGCCGGCCGGCGACGCCGGCGTCGATACCGGAATTGTTCGCCGAGCAGGTAACCCGCGCTGCCGATGCGGTGGCGATCAGCTGCGGTGAGGCGTCGTGGACCTATCGCGAACTTGACCAGACCTCAAACCAGCTGGCGCATTTGCTATCTGGCCAAGGTATCGGACCGGGGCAGTGCGTCGCGCTGCTCTTGCCGCGGTCGGCTGAGGCCATCGTGGCGATTCTGGCGGTGCTGAAAACCGGGGCGGCCTATGTGCCGATCGACCCGACGGTGCCGACGGCCAGGATTGGGTTCGTGCTCGACGATGCCGCGCCGAGCGCCGCGATCAGCACGACGGCGCTGCGGTCGCTGCTGGACGGGCGCGACGTGCTTGTCATCGACGTCGATGACCTCGCTGTTGAGGGCCAACCGAGTACGGCACTGCCGACACCGAAACCTGATGACATCGCCCACATCATCTACACCTCGGGGACCACTGGGGTGCCGAAGGGGGTGGGAATCACCCACCACAACGTGACCCAGTTGACGGACTCGCTAACTGCCGGCCTGTCACCGGCACAGGTGTGGACGCAGTGTCACTCCTTCGCCTTCGACTTTTCGGTGTGGGAGATCTGGGGTGCGTTGCTGCACGGTGGGCGGCTAGTGGTGGTCCCTGAGTCGGTGGCCGGCTCGCCGGATGACTTCCAGGACCTAATGATCGGTCAAGGGGTCAGCGTGTTGACCCAAACCCCGTCGGCGGTGGGGATGCTTTCGCCGGAGCGGTTGGCGTCAGTGGCCTTGCTGGTAGGCGGCGAGGCTTGTCCGACTGAGGTGGTGGATCGGTGGGCACCGGGCCGCGTGATGATCAACGCCTACGGTCCGACGGAGATCACGGTGTACGCGGCGATGAGCGCGCCATTGGCCCCGGGGTCGGAGGTGGTGCCGATCGGCACGCCGGCGGCGGGGGCGGCGCTGTTTGTGCTCGACGGCTGGTTGCATCCGGTACCTGCCGGTGTGGTCGGCGAGTTGTACGTGGCGGGCTCCGGGGTGGGCTGCGGCTACATGGGTCGGTCCGGGTTGACTGCCTCACGGTTTGTGGCCTGCCCATTCGAGGGTTTCGGCACGCGGATGTATCGCACCGGGGACTTGGTGCGGTGGGGTGCCGACGGGCAGCTGCACTATTTCGGGCGCGCTGACGAACAGGTCAAGATCCGCGGCTACCGCATCGAGCTCGGTGAGATCGAGGAGGTGCTGGCGACCCAACCCGGAGTGGAGCAGGCGGTGGTCGTTGCCCGCGAGGACCGCCCGGGTGACAAGCGCCTGGTGGGTTATGTCACCGGCACTGCCGACCCCATTGACTTGCGTGCACAACTGGCTGAGCGGCTGCCGGCCTACATGATCCCCGCGGCGATGGTGGCACTGGACACCCTGCCGTTGACCCCCAATGGCAAATTGGACATCCGCGCGCTGCCGGTCCCGGAATACACCGCCACGCAGTATCGCGCTCCGGAGACCCACACGGAAGAAGTCTTGGCCGACATCTACGCCGAGATACTCGGACTCGAACGAGTCGGGGTTGATGACTCATTCTTCGACTTGGGCGGGAACTCGCTGTCGGCAATGCGCCTGGTGGCAGCGGTTAATAACGCTCTGGAAGCTGGACTTTCGGTGCGGGCGGTGTTTGAGGCGCCCACGGTTGCCCAGTTGGCCCCACGGGTGGGCGGGGATGGGATTCGGCGTGAGCCGTTGGTGGCCGTTGAGCGGCCGGCAAGGGTCCCGTTGTCGTTTGCTCAAAATCGGTTGTGGTTCCTCGATCAGTTGGAGGGGCCCTCACCGGTCTACAACATGCCGGTGGCGTTGCGGTTGAGCGGGGCGCTGAACGTTGAGGCGTTGGCTGCGGCGCTAGCCGATGTGGTGGGCCGACACGAAAGCCTGCGCACCTTGTATGGGGCGGTCGAGGGGGTGCCGCAGCAGGTGGTGGTGCCGGCCGAGGACGCCCACTTTGGTTGGGACGTCGTCGATGCCAGCGGTTGGTCGGCAGAGCGGCTGGGTGAGGTGGTCGCTGCAGCAGTGCGATACACCTTCGACCTCGCCACCGAGATCCCTTTGCGGGCAACGCTTTTTCGAATCAGCGATGATGAGCATGTGTGGGTGGCGGTGGCTCACCATATCGCCGCCGATGGCTGGTCGGTCAGGCCGCTGGTGCGGGATCTGGGTGTGGCCTATGCCAGCCGGTGTGTCGGGCAGGCCCCCGGCTGGGCGGCGCTTCCGGTGCAGTATGTCGATTACACGTTGTGGCAACGCGAGCAGTTGGGGGATCTTGATGATCCCGGCAGCCCGGTCGCTGCGCAGTTGGCCTACTGGCAGCAGGAGTTGGCGGGGTTGCCCGAGCGGCTGCAGTTGCCCACCGATCGGCCTTATCCGTCGGTGGCTGATTACCGGGGTGCCAGTGTGGCCGTGGAATGGCCCGCGCAGCTGCAGCAGCAGATCACCCGGATCGCTGGCGAGCACCAGGCGACCAGTTTCATGGTGGTGCAGGCCGGGTTGGCGGTGTTGTTGTCCAAGCTGAGCGCCAGTTCTGATGTGGCGGTAGGGTTCCCGATCGCCGGGCGCAGTGATCCGGCACTAGATGACCTGGTGGGTTTTTTCGTCAACACCTTGGTGTTGCGGGTTGATTTATCCGGTGATCCCACCGCCGCGGAGCTGCTGGCCCAGGTGCGCGCGCGCAGTCTGGCCGCCTACGAGCATCAAGACGTGCCCTTCGAGGTGCTGGTGGAGCGGCTCAACCCCGTCCGAAGCCTGACTCATCACCCGCTGATCCAGGTGCTGTTGGCCTGGCAGAACCTGCCCGGGAGTGACGATAACGTCGGGGCCCAGCCGGGCTTGGGTGATGTCCAGGTTAGCCCCCTGGCAGCGGACACCCAGACCGCCCGCATGGACCTGACATTCTCGTTGGCCGAGCGATGGACCGAGTCCGGTGAGCCCGCCGGGATTCGCGGTGTAGTTGAGTTCCGCACCGACGTGTTCGACACCGTCAGCATCGAGACGCTCATCCACCGACTGGAGCGGTTATTGTCAGCGATCACCGTCGAGCCCATGCGGCGGCTGTCGTCGATCGATCTGCTCGATGAGGGTGAGCAGGCACGGCTCGATGAGTGGGGCAACCGGGCGGTCCTGGCTACACCGCCGGCCGCGGCAGTGTCGATTCCGGTGTTGTTCGCCGCACAGGTGGCGTGCAGACCTAACGCGATGGCGGTGACATTCGAGGGCCGGTCAATGACGTACCGGGAACTCGATGAGGCCGCAAACCGGTTGGCGCGCCTACTGGTCGCTCACGGGCTGGGGCCAGGTGAGGTTGTGGCGCTGCTGGTTCCCCGGTCGGCTGAGGCGATCGTTGCGATTTTGGCGGTGCTCAAGACGGGGGCGGCTTATCTGCCGATCGAGCCGACGCTGCCGACGGCCCGGATCGAGTTCATGCTCGCCGACGCCGCGCCTATCGCCGCGATCACCACTGTTGACTTGGCCGATCGACTAGACGGCCATGAGCTGTTAATTATCGATGTCGACGATTCCGCGGTCGACAGTCAACCCGGCACCGCGGTGCCGGCGCCGGCCCCCGAGGACATCGCGTACCTCATCTACACATCGGGTACGACGGGCGTCCCCAAAGGGGTGGCCGTAAGTCATCACAACGTCATCCAGTTGTTGGAGTCACTGGGTGCATATCTGCCGACGACAGGCGTGTGGACGCAGTGTCACACCTATGGGTTCGACTCGTCGGTCTGGGAGATCTGGAGCCCGCTATTACACGGTGGGCGCGTGGTGGTGGTGTCGGACTTCGTGACACGCTCGCCGGAAGCCTTCCACGCCTTGCTAATCGGTGAACATGTCAGCGTGCTTACCCAGACGCCCTCGGCGGTGGCGATGCTCTCCGCTGAGGGTTTGGATTCGTTGGCTTTGGTGGTGGCGGGTGAGAGCTGCCCGGCTGAGGTGGTGGATCGGTGGGCTCCCGAGCGGGTGATGATCAACGCCTACGGCCCGACCGAGACGACGATGGTTGTGATGCTGAGTGCGCCGTTGGTCGCCGGGTCGGGGGCACCGCCGATCGGCTCGCCGGTGCCCGGCGCGGCGTTGTTTGTGCTGGATCGATGGTTGCGTCCAGTGCCGGCTGGGGTGGTCGGTGAGCTGTATGTGGCCGGTGCCGGGCTGACGTATGGGTATGTGGGCCGAACCGAGTTGACGGCGTCGCGGTTTGTGGCGTCCCCGTTCGGGGGGTCTGGAACACGGATGTATCGCACCGGGGATTCGGTGTGGTGGGGCGCTGATGGGCAGTTGCGGTATGTGGGCCGCGCCGATGAGCAGGTGAAGATCCGCGGGTATCGCATCGAACTCGGTGAAATCCAGACGGTGTTGGCCGAGCTCGACGGGGTGGAGCAGGCCGTAGTGATCGCGCGCGAAGACCGTCCGGGCAGCAAACGTCTGGTCGGATACATCACCGGCACAGCAGACCCGACCGCAACACGCGCCGCGCTGACGGACCGCTTGCCGACCTACATGGTCCCAGCTGCGATCGTGGCGATCGACGCGCTGCCACTGACGGTCAACGGCAAACTAGACACCCGCGCCCTACCGGCGCCGGAATACACCGCTGGCGAGTATCGTGCCCCGACCACTGCGGTCGAGGAGATCTTGGTCGGCATCTACGCCCGTGTGCTGGGTGTCGAACGGGTCGGCGTCGATGACTCGTTTTTCGATTTGGGCGGCGACTCACTCTCGGCGATGCGCCTGGTCGCCGCGGTCAACACCGGCCTAGATGCCGGCCTTGCCGTGCGTACTTTATTCGAGGCACCCACGGTCGCTGGGTTGGCGCCGCGGATCGGCGAGGATGCGGGTCGGCGTAAGCCGCTGGTGGCGGTTGAGCGGCCGGCGGTGATTCCGCTGTCGTTTGCCCAGAGCCGGTTGTGGTTCCTCAACCGGTTCGAGGGCGGGGTGGCGACCTACAACATGCCGACAGCGTTTCGGATCAATGGGCCGTTGGATGTCGAGGCGCTGGGGGCGGCGCTCGATGATGTGATTGCTCGCCACGAAGCGCTGCGCACGGTGTTTCCCGACATCGACGGTGTGCCGTTGCAAAAAGTGTTGCCAGCGGGGGCGGGGATGTGGCTGCGTGCGGACGCGGCGGCGGTGGCGTCAGTGCTCGAACAGGACGTGGTCGGCGAATTGGTGGCGTTGGCGGGCTATCGGTTTGATCTGTCGAGCGACATCCCGGTGCGGGCGCAGATCTATGCGCTGGGTCCTGAGCAGCATGTGGTTGGCATTGTGGTGCACCACATCGCGTTTGACGGCTGGTCACTGGCGCCGATGGTCAGGGATATCGCCGAGGCGTATCGGGCGCGGCTACAGGGCCGGGCACCGGATTGGGCGCCGTTGGCGGTGCAGTATGCCGATTACACGCTGTGGCAACAGGAGTGGTTGGGTTCGGAGTCTGATCCCGACAGTGTGATCGCTGCGCAGTTGGCCTATTGGCGGCAGGAGTTGGCGGATCTGCCCGAGGTGGTGTCGCTGCCGACGGATCGGCCCCGCCCGCCGGTGCCCAGTTACCGCGGTGACGAAATCGAGGTGCGCATCGACCCGCCGGCGTGGGCGGGGGTCAAGGCGCTGGCGGCGGCGCATAACGCGACGGCTTCGATGGTGCTGCAGGCGGTGTTGGCGGTGGTGTTGCACCGGGCCGGCGCCGGTGAAGACGTGGCAATGGGCACGCCGATCGCCGGACGGTTGGATCAGGCGCTCGATGATCTGGTCGGGTTCTTCGTCAACACCTGGGTGCTGCGGGTGGGGGTCACCTCTTCGCAGCGGTTCAGCGAGGTGCTCGAGCAGGTGCGCCTTAAGGCGCTGGATGCCTACAGCAACCAGGACGTGCCGTTCGAGCGGCTGGTCGAGCAACTCAACCCGGTGCGCTCCACTGCGCATAATCCACTGTTTCAGGTGCTCATGGCCTTCCAGAACAATGTGCGTCCTAGCGCGGCGCTTGAGGGGGCCAGCATCGAGCCGCTGGGTGGGTCTACCCGCACTGCCAAGTTCGATCTGGATTTCGAGTTGGGTGAGGTGCCCAGCGAGGATGCGGGCGCGCCGATGGCCACCGGGGTGGTGTCGTATGCCACAGATTTGTTTGACCGGGCCACCATCGAGCGGGTGGTCAGCTGGTTTGGCCGGGTGATCGAGGCGGTGGTGGCCGACGCCGCGGTGGTGGTGGGCGAGATCTCGTTCCTGGATCACGGTGAGCGTGATCTGGTGTTGACCCAGTGGTCCGGCGCCGGGGTGGCGGCGCCGGTGGGGGTGGCGGCGCAGGTGTTGGCTGACGCGGTGGCCGCCGACCCGGCGGCGGTGGCCGTCATCGACGGTGCGCGACAGCTGTCGTATCGCGAGCTTGATGTGTGGTCGACGCGGTTGGCGCGGGTGCTGATCGAGTCGGGAGTGGGTCCAGAGCGCGCGGTGGGCGTGGCGATGGATCGGTGTGTGGAGTTGGTGGTGGCCTGGTGGGCGGTGGTCAAGGCAGGTGGGGTGTACGTGCCGCTCGATCAGGCCCATCCGGTCGAGCGAATCGCCACGGTGTTGGACGCGGTGGCGGCGGTGTGTGTGTTGAGCTGCGGTGCCGACACGGTGGCCGGGGCCGGGGCGCGTCCGGTGCTGCGCATCGACGGCCTGGATGTGTCGGGGCGCTGCGCGGATCCGATCACCGACGCTGATCGGCAGGCACCGCTGGGGACGGACAACACCGCCTATATGGTCTTCACCTCGGGGTCCACCGGGGTGCCCAAAGGGGTGGCGGTCAGCCACGCTGGTCTGCTGGGGGTGGCCGCGCAACACGCGGCGTTCGGGTTGGGTGACGCTGCACGGGCGTTGATGGTGGCCGCGCCGACCTTTGATGTGTCGATCGGCGAAATGTTGTTGGCGGTTGGCTCGGGGGCGGCGTTGGTGGTGGTACCGCCGCAGGCGTACGCCGGGGAGGCGTTGACCGCGTTGCTGCAGAACCAGCAGGTCAGCGCGGCCGTGCTGACCCCGACGGTGCTCGCGACGCTGGATCGGGCCCGGCTGGACGGGATGGACACGCTGATCGTCACAGGGGAAGCCTGCGCGGCGGAGTTAGTGGCCGCCTGGGCGCCGGGTCGGCGGATGTTCAACGGCTACGGCCCTTCCGAGACCACGATCTGGGTTACCTGTGCGCCGCTGGCGGCGGGGCAATCGGTCACGATCGGTGCCCCGATCTCGGGGGTGTGCGCGCTGGTGCTCGACGCGCGGCTGCACCCGGCGCCGATTGGCGTGGTCGGCGAGCTGTATCTGGGTGGGCCGGCGCTGGCGCACGGCTATGTGGGCCGGCCGGAGTTGACTGCGGAACGGTTCGTGGCCAACCCCACCGGGGGCGCTGGGGCCAGGCTGTATCGCACTGGGGATCTGGTGCGCTGGCGTGCAGATGGGCAGTTGGAGTATTTGGGCCGCGCCGATGCGCAGGTCAAGCTGCGCGGGCAGCGTATCGAGTTGGGTGAAATCGAGAACACCTTGCTGGCGTGCCCACAAGTCATCCAGGCCGCCGCCGCTATGCACCAGAGCGCCACTGGCTCACATCTGGTTGCCTACATCACTTTGGCGCAGACAGCTACCACCGACCATGACGCCGAGGCCGTCGGACAATGGCAACACCTCTATGACGAGTTGTATGGCGCCGAGGTGGAGGTGCCCGGATTCGGCATGGATTTCCGGGGCTGGAACAGCAGCTACACCGACGATCCGATTCCGCTCGACGAGATGGTCGAGTGGCGAGCGGCCACGGTGGATCGGATCCTGGCCCTGCACCCGGCGCGGGTGTTGGAGATCGGCGTGGGTTCGGGGCTGGTGTTGTCTCAGGTCGCCCCGCACTGCGAGCACTATGTCGGCACCGATATGTCGGCGCCGGCAATTCAACGCCTGGCTCGTTCCCTGGAGGAATTACAGATCGAGTGGCGTGACCGCGTTGAACTGTTGACCCGGCCGGCCGATGTCGTAGACGCGCTGCCGCAGGGTTATTTCGACACCATCGTTCTCAATTCGGTTATCCAATACTTTCCCAACGCCGCATATCTACGGGAGGTCATCGAGAACGCCATAGGCTTGTTGGCCCCGGGCGGCACGTTGTTCATCGGTGATGTGCGCAACCACGCCCTGCAAGGCGCGTTGCAGACCGGAGTGGCGTTGGCACGCACCGACGATGTCGATGCCGACGAGATTCGCCAACGCGCCCAGCGCGCTATGCTCGGTGAGACCGAATTATTGCTAGCCCCTGAGTTTTTCATCACTTGGGCTGGCCAGCATGCGTCGGTGGCCGGAGTTGACCTTGAAGTCAAACGCGGGGTGGCCGACAACGAGCTGACCTGGCATCGCTACGACGTCGTCATCCACACAACTCCCACGCCGGTGCATTCCCTGGCTGGCGCAGCTAACTGGGCATGGAATGATTGCGTCGGGTTAGGCGGACTGCAGGACCGGTTGGCATCCCAACGGCCGAACGCGGTTCGCGTCACCGGTATTCCGCGCGCCGGCCTGATCGGTGAGGTCCGCATCGAAGCCGGTTTGGCCGCCGGGTTGTCGCTGGCCGACGCGCTCACCGAGGCCACCACGACCGCCGACGGCGTTGTGCCCGAAGCGCTGTACCGCCTCGGTGGGACCATCGGATACCGCGTGGCCGTCACCTGGGGCACACACCCGGGCATGCTGGATGCGGTTTTCATCACGCTCACCGACCCTGAGCAGCACATCGCACTGACCGACCTCTACTTGCCGGTAGCCGAGACCCAGCCGCGCGCCACCTACGCCAACGATCCGCAGACCAATACCAAGATCGGCGAGGTGCGTCAGCGATTGGGTGCGTGGTTGCCCGACTACATGGTGCCATCGCAGATTGTGGTGCTCGACGAGTTCCCGTTGACCTCTTCAGGCAAGATCGACCGTAAAGCACTGCGGGCGCCGGTGTTTGCGGCCGCTGCCTTCAGGGCGCCGCAAACCCAGACCGAAAAGATCATCGCCGAGGTATTCGCCGAGGTGCTAGGCGCGGCCCGTGTCGGACTCGACGACGATTTCTTCGCCCTGGGTGGAGATTCGCTCAGGGCTACCCGAGTCAGCTCGCGGCTGCAACTAGCACTTGGGCGGGAAGTGCCGGTGCGGTATGTGTTCGACGCTTCTACCGTCGCCGAATTGGCCGAGTATCTGCACCACCATCGCGGCGGCCCCGCCCGCCCGCCTCTGCAAACGGTGGAGCGCCCAGCCCGAATCCCGTTGTCCTATGCGCAAAGCCGGTTGTGGTTCCTCGACCAATTGCAGGGGCCGACACCGATTTACAACATGCCCGTGGCGCTACGGCTGCGTGGGCGGCTGGATGCCGAAGCGTTGGGTGCAGCGCTGGCCGATGTGCTTGTTCGACACGAGAGCCTCCGCACGCGATTTCCAGCGGTCGACGGTGTGCCCCAGCAGGTGGTGGTGCCCGCTGAGCAAGCCGACTTCGGGTGGGACGTCGTCGATGCCACCGGTTGGCCGCCGGACCGGCTGGGCCAGACTATCGCCGCGGCCGTAGGCTACACCTTCGACCTGGCGAGCGAGATCCCATTGCGGGCAACCCTTTTCCGGGTCGGCGAGGGCGAGCATGTGCTGGTGGCGGTGGCGCACCACATCGCCGCCGACGGCTGGTCGGTCGCCCCGCTGGTGCGCGATCTGGGCGTAGCCTACGCCAGCCGAAGTGCGGGGCAAGCCCCCGGATGGGCGCCGTTAACGGCGCAGTACGTCGACTACACACTGTGGCAACGTGATCACCTTGGTGAGCTCGACGATCCCGACAGCCCAATCGCCGCGCAGCTGGCCTACTGGCAGCAAGCGCTGGCCGGTATGCCCGAGCGTCTGCAGTTGCCCACCGATCGGCCCTACCCACCGGTGGCGGATTACCGCGGCGCCAGTGTGGCGATCGATTGGCCGGCCGAGCTGCAGCAGCAGGTTGCCCGAGTGGCCGACCAGTACAACGCGTCCAGTTTTATGGTGATCCAGGCCGCACTGACAGTGCTGCTGGCCAAGCTCTGTGCCAGCAGTGATGTGGCCGTCGGCATCGCGATCGCCGGACGTGGCGACCCCGCACTCGATGAACTCGTGGGTTTTTTCGTCAACACCTTGGTGCTAAGGGTCGATCTGGCCGGTGATCCCACCGCCGCTGAGCTGCTGGCCCAGGTGCGCACGCGCAGTCTGGCCGCTTACGAGCACCAAGACGTGCCCTTCGAGGTGCTCGTCGAGCGGCTAAACCCCACCCGAAGCCTGACCCATCAGCCGCTGGTTCAGGTGATGTTGGCCTGGCAGAACCTGCCCGGCCATGCCAGCAACCTCGGCGCCGAGCAGTCCTTGGGGGAGCTGCAAATCGCCCCGCTGTCGGCGGAAACCCACACCGCCCGCATGGATCTGACGTTTTCGTTGGGTGAGCGTTGGAGCGAAGCTGGTGAGCCCGCCGGGATCGGCGGGACGGTGGAGTTTCGCACCGACGTGTTCGACGCGGCCAGCATCCAAGCGCTCATCGAGCGCTGGCAGCGGACGTTGATGGCCATCACGGCAGACCCGACCCGGCCGTTGTCATCGGTCGATCTGCTCGACGCTGGTGAGCATCTCCGCTTGGATGGGTGGGGTAATCGCGCGGCGTTGAGCGCGCCGGCGGTATCTGGAGTGTCGATTCCGGTGTTGTTTGGTGCGCAGGTGGCTCGTGTGCCGGAAGCGGTAGCGCTCAGCTTTGCGGACCGTTCGATGACCTATAGGCAGCTCGATGAGGCGTCTAATCAGTTGGCGCACTTGTTGGCTGACCATGGTGCGAGTCCGGGTCAGCATGTGGCGCTGCTGTTTTCGCGGTCGGCCGAGGCGATCGTGGCGATTTTGGCGGTGCTCAAAACCGGGGCGGCTTATTTGCCGATCGACCCGATGCATCCTGACGCGCGCATCGAGTTCTTGCTCAATGACGCTGCGCCGGTCGCGGCGCTCACCACTAGTGGGTTGGCCGAACGGCTCGAGGGCCGTGGGCTGCTTGTCATCGATATCAACGACGCGCGCATCGGCGCCCAACCCAGTAAGGGCTTACCGGCGCCGGCGGCCGACGACATCGCCTACATCCTCTACACCTCGGGCACCACCGGTGCGCCCAAGGGAGTCGCTGTCACCCACAGCAATGTCACCCAACTGCTGGAGTCGCTGAACACCGATCTGGAGCTGTCGGGGCGGGTGTGGACGCAAAGTCATTCCTTGGCCTTCGACTACTCGGTGTGGGAGATCTGGGGTGCGCTGTTGCATGGTGGGCGGCTGGTAGTGGTGCCCGAAGAGGTGTCCCGCTCGCCAGAAGACTTGCATGCATTGCTGATTCGTGAACAGGTCAGCGTGTTAAGCCAGACACCGTCTGCGTTTTATGCGTTACAGATTGTCGATGCGCAATCAGCAGAGCTGGCAGATCAGCTCAAGCTTGAGACGGTGGTGTTTGGCGGCGAAGCGCTCGACCCGCGACGTCTTGGCATGTGGCTGGGCCAGCACCCGGGAGCCCCGCGGCTGATCAACATGTATGGCATTACCGAGACAACGGTGCATGCCTCGTTCCGGCCGATCGTCGACGCCGATGCCGGGCGCAGTGTCAGTCCCATTGGGAAGCCGTTGGCCCATCTTGGCTTCTTCGTGCTGGACAGTTGGTTACAGCCGGTGCCGGTCGGGGTGGTTGGCGAGTTGTATGTCGCCGGTGGCGGGCTGGCGTGTGGGTATGTGGGCCGGGCGGCTTTGACATCGTCGCGGTTTGTGGCATCTCCGTTTGGGGGGCCCGGAACACGGATGTATCGAACCGGGGATTTGGTGCGGTGGGGCGTCGCTGGGCAGCTGGACTATGTGGGGCGTGCTGACGAGCAGGTCAAAATCCGCGGGTATCGCATCGAGCTTGGTGAAGTCCAAGCGGCGCTGGCCGGGCTGGACGGGGTGGGTCAGACGGCGGTGATCGCCCGCGAGGACCGTCCCGGTGATAAGCGGTTGGTGGGTTACGTCACCGGCACAGCTGATCCGGTCATGGTGCGCAGCGCGCTGACCGAGCGGCTGCCGGCGTATATGGTCCCCGCCGCTGTGGTCGTCTTGGAGGAGCTGCCGTTGACCCCCAACGGCAAACTCGACACTCGCGCGCTCCCGGCACCGGAATATCAAGACCGCGCCCGTTATCGCGCCCCGGCCACGCTCACCGAGGAAATCTTGGCCGGCATCTACGCGGAGGTACTCGGCCTCGAGCGCGTGAGCGTCGACGACTCATTCTTCGACTTGGGCGGTGATTCGCTTTCGGCGATGCGGGTGATCGCCGCTATCAAGACACGCCTCGACGCCCACGTCGCTGTGCGCACCTTGTTCCACGCCCCGTCCGTGAAAAGTCTGAGCCAGCATTTGGCTAGCCACGGTGACGAAGCGGAGATAGTTCCTGTCGAGGTCCTCAAGGAGGGCACCGGTGCTCCGCTGTTCTGCATTCACCCCGGGGGCGGGGTGAGTTGGCCATACCAGACGCTGGGTAACTACGTGGACAGCACCCTCATCGGAATTCAACGAATCCTGCAACCCGAAGAAGCTGAACCCCGCTCAATTCGCGATATGGCGAGAAATTATGCCGACAGAATCCAGACCGCTTACCCCGCCGGACCCTACAACGTTCTCGGCTGGTCCTTTGGAGGTGTCGTCGCCCACGAACTTGCAATCGAGCTTCAGCGACGCGGATGCGCAATCAGCCACGTTATTCTTCTCGACGCTCAGCCCTGCGTCGACATCAGCGACACCCAGCAAGACCAAACCATCGACGAGGCGCAGATACTGGAAGAAGCCTTGCGGTTCAACGGCATAGACATCCCAGAACAGGATGGCCCGCTTACCTACGAACAAATAGAAGAACTGCTTCGCGAACTGGGAGTCGTCGAATTCCCTCGATACAAAAAACTGCTGGATTTCCTTATTGAAAACATGAACAGTAGCATGGCGCTGCAGCGAGCTCACGAGCCGGGCGTTTTCGACGGCGATATAATTATATTTTCGGCTCAGCGGGATGAGGGCGACCGCAGTTCATCTCTGCTGCAAAGTTGGCGCCCTTACGTCACTGGCGACATCACAACGTATCCGGTCGACTGTTCTCATGAAGTCATGTTGACCGCCGAATCGCTGACCCTGTATGGCCAACAACTCAAATTTTCATTGGAAGCGTGAGTTGAATTGAGATTCTCCAGGGGCCGGGACGACACCGCGGCTTTCAATTCACAGGACGCGCACGAAGGTGAAAGGCTGGAATCGCGATGATATTTGTGCTGGCATGCTATGGAACCCGTGGCGATGTCGAGCCCGGTGTCGCTGTTGGCCGTGAGCTGCTGCGCCGAGGGCACGAAGTACGCATGGCGGTCCCGCCCGACCTGGTCGGCTTCGCCGAGGCGGCTGGGCTTGCGGCGGTCGGCTACGCACTGGACACGCAGACGTGGATGGACGTCCACCGCGACTTGTGGACGCGTCTCTTCCGCAGCTTCTGGAGGATCCAGGATCTGAACAGATTGCGGCGCGAACTTTGGGAGCTAGTCAGCCAGTGCTGGGGAGAGGCGAGCACGACACTGACGTCGCTGGCTGACGGTGCCGACCTACTAATCACCGGCCAGAGTTTGGAGGAGCCCGCTGCGAACGTCGCGGAATACCTTGGCATTCCGTTGACGTCACTGCATTACGCCCCGTCGAGGGCCCACGGGCAGCTCACACCAATGCTGCCGTCATTAGGGCGCTCGGTAATGGCTTTGAACCTGCGGCTGTATTGGCGCATGACGAAGAAGGTCGACGACGCCCAGCGCAATGAACTGGGCCTCCCGAAAACACGGAGATCCACGGCGCGGCGGATCGCCGAGCGCGGGTCGCTGGAAATCCAAGCCTATGACGAGGTTTGCTTTCCCGGGTTGGCAGCCGAATGGGCGGAATGGAATGGGCAACGGCCATTTGTTGGTGCGCTGACAATGGAGTTACCGACGGATGCCGATGACGAGGTCGCCTCGTGGATTGCAGCGGGAACGCCGCCGATTTATTTCGGGTTTGGCAGCGTACCGGTCGAATCTGCCGCAGACACGGTCGCCATGATCGGCGCGGCCTGTGCGCAACTAGGCGAGCGGGCCTTGGTTTGCTCTGGCGGGTCTAACGTCGGCGACATCCCCCAATTCGAACACGTCAAAATTGTGGGCGCGATGAACCATGCAGCCGCCTTCCCGGCATGCCGCGCGGTCGTGCACCACGGCGGTGCGGGCACCACGGCCGCGGGCCTGCGCGCTGGAGTCCCCACGTTGATCCTGTGGACGGCCGCCGATCAGCCGCAGTGGGGAATTCAGGTCAAACGACTGAAGCTGGGCACTGCCCGGCGCTTTTCGAGCACTACCCGGCAATCGCTGGCCGAGGACCTGCGCACTATCCTTGCCCCGCAATATGCGGCCCGGGCCCGTGAATTCGCCACCCGGATGACGAAGCCCGCGGAAAGCGTTGCAGCCGCGGCTGATCTCCTGGAAAACGGCGCCCGCCTCAGGAGCGTTGGCTGATGGGCGAAAGCATGCCGTCGAGACGGCCACTCTCGGATTGGGAGCCTGCTCGATGAACTCCGAAACACATTGACGCGTGGATGAGAGTCTAAACTCATCGCCCACAGAACTGGCATACGGGATTGGGGACAGTCTTGACGGTGACCGATAGCGACGTGCGATCTCTCTACCTCGACTTGATTCGGCGCAACCTCACCAGATACGGGATGCGCGAGCAAATGCCTGGGGGCTGGCCACTGTGGGGACGCCTGCTGTTCAAAACGGGCAACATCATTCAACCCATGGCCATGGGTATAAGTCCGTTTGGTAAGCGCAAGCGCGACTTGGGCCTAGATTGTCCGGCCGAAGCCGAGACGATGATTGGAATGCAGCGACTCACCAGCCTGCAGCACTGCGTTGAGACGGTACTGACTGACGAGATACCGGGCGACCTGGTCGAATGTGGAGTATGGCGCGGCGGTGCCAGCATCCTGATGCGCGCGGTCCTGGCAGCCTATGGGGATAAGTCGCGATGCGTGTGGTTAGCCGATTCCTTTGCGGGCATGCCGTCCCCGAATCCCGCCAAGTACAAAGCAGATAAGCGGATGAAGTTCGACCGCATGAAGTTCGTACTGGCAGTGCCGGAAACGGAAGTCAGGGCGAATTTCGAGCGCTACAGGCTGCTAGATGACCAGGTCCGCTTTCTTCCTGGTTGGTTCAAAGACACGCTGCACGACGCTCCGATCGATCGCATCGCGGTATTGCGGCTTGATGGCGACCTCTACGAATCCACGATACAAGCGCTCGACGCGCTCTACCCGCGACTGTCGCCCGGTGGTTTCTGCATCATCGATGACTATGTCCTGAAACCGTGTCGGGAAGCTGTCACCGACTACCGCGCCAAGCATGGAATATCGGCAGAGATCATTGACATAGACGGGTGTGGCGCGCTGTGGCGCAAGTAGTTGAGAGATTGAGAGCGTCCAAAACCATAGGCATCCAACCCCGTTCAGGCACGGCCCAGGGTCGATTTCGGAATGGAAACGCTATGTCGTTGGGTCAGCGGCCATCACCCGGTTTGTCGCCCTACCCGGATATTCGAACTGAGGACACCGAGATAGCCGCTTCGACAGTGCTCTTCTGCGGGTTTGGGACGGGCAAGTTAGATCCGCCGTCGGCGCGCACCGGTTTCACTCGTATTGGTCTCTGGAGGGGTGGGCGGGGGAGATGTTCGAAACGCTGATCCTGCCGCTGTGGCGGCGATACATGCGATCTCTACAGACCGATAAGGAACACGTCGGCGTCGCGGGGCGTTGGGCGCGAGCGCTGTTGGTGATAGTGCCGTACTTCGCTGTGGCTCTGCCGCTGTGGGTCCGCACCGCTTTCCGGGGACCGCTGACCGTCGACAGCACCAGCGCGGATGGCGTCGAGTTTCGATGCCGGATCCCAGATCTAATCCCGATGTACATCTACCTGTTCGGCACGTGGGAACCTGATCTCTCGGCATTTCTGCGCCGCCGACTGCATCCGGGTGACACTTTCGTTGACGTCGGTGCCAATATCGGCTGCATGACCGCACTGGCCGGCAAACTGGTCGGACCGCGCGGCACCGTGGTGGCGATCGAACCGCTACCCGCAGTGATCTCCGAACTGGAGGAGATCGTGGCGAGAAACGACCTCACGAATGTCCGATTGGTTGCCGCCGCGGCGTCAGATCGCGATCACGAACTCCCGCTGTACGTGGGACCGAGCTACAACATCGGCCTGACCTCGACGGTGGCCCGCCGCGGCCTCCACGAACAGGGCCGCGCCCGGGCAGCGCCGCTCGGCTCGCTCTTAACCAGCCAGGAGCTCGCGACCGCACGCGTGATCAAGATCGATGTGGAGGGCGCCGAGGACCGCGTACTCGCCGGCATCCTGGCATCTGTCGATGCCCTCGCCGCCGATGTGGAATTGGTGGTTGAACTGTCACCAAGATGCTGGAGCGATCCGCAGCTGCGGCCGATTGACGTCTTGCGGCCTTTCCTTGAGCGCGGCTTTCATGTCTATCTGCTGCCAAACGATTACGCGCCGTGGCGCTATCTGTGGCCTCGGGATGTCGGCGCTCCGCAGCGGCTTCGCGACCTCGCGGCTTTGGAGCGACGCGTGCTGCGGCTCGACATCGTACTGTCACGTCGCGACGCTGATGCGCTGTGACAGTCGTCGGTCGCCTTAGCCGATGCGGTTGATGTCACACGGCTTCAGCGGGCGCCAGCTTTTCGCAAAGCAGTTCTGCTAAACCGCGAATCGTGCCGATGGTGGTGAGATCCGTTGGATTGAGCCGGATTCCGGTTTCAGCCTCGATGCGGGTACGCAACTCAAGGGCGCTGAGCGAGTCAAGTCCGTACTCGGCGAGCGAGCGGTCAGGGTCGACACTACGACGCAGGATCAGGCTGATTTGATCGGAGATCAGACGCCGCAGCCGGGTTGGCCATTCATCCGGAGGAAGTTCGTTGAGTTCGGCGCGCAGTTTGCTTGTGCCGGTGGAGCTTTGCCCTGCTGACCGGAATGCTTCCGCGAAGGGGGTGGACTGAGCGAACGCGCTCAGCCACGGCGCTCCGGTCAACGGCGTGTAGCCGGTGTAGGCGCGATCATAGCGGAGCAGCGCTTCCACCGCGTACGCGCCCTCGTCGGGCGCGATCGCGATGTCGGCGCCCTCCGCCAGCGCGGTGGCGCGCCCGATCTGCGCCCACGCACCCCAAGCGATCGCGGTGGCCGGCATGCCCTGAGCCCGCCGCCACCGGGTGAAGGCGTCTAGCCAGCTGTTGGCCGCGGCGTAAGCACCCTGACCGGGCGAGCCCACCAGCGCGGCGGCCGACGAGAACGAACAGAACCAGTCCAGCGGTTGGTCGGCGGTGGCGGTATGTAAGTTCCACACACCGTAAACCTTTGGCGCCCAGTCACGCTCGATGAGATCGTCAGTAATGTTGGGTAGTGTGGCGTCTTCGATCACCGCCGCCAGATGCAGCACGCCACGGACCGGAAGCCCGGTGGCCGTCGCGGCGCCCACCAATCGCTGCGCTGTGTCGGGTTCGGCGATATCGGCGCATTCGACCACGACGTCTGCGCCGATCGCACGGATGCATTCGATGGTCTCCAGCACTTCCAGCGTCGGCTGCGAGCGAGCGCACAACACGATACGTCCGCAGCCGGCTGCTGCCAGCTTCTCGGCCAAGAACAATCCAAGCCCGCCCAGGCCGCCGGTGATGAGGTAAGCGCCGTCGCGGCGGAAGACCTGGGCCTGTGCTGGCGGCACCACCACCCGGCCAGACCCGCTGCGCGGAATGTCGAGCACCAGTTTGCCGGTGTGCTGCGCACCGCTCATCAGCCGAATGGCGGTGGCGGCGTCGGCCAGCGGGTAGTGCGTGCTCTCGGGCATCGGCAAGACACCGTCGGCAGTGAGCTGGTACACCTTCGTCAACAGCTCGCGCATCCGGTCCGGATGGCTATAGGACAGCAGACCTAGGTCGAGCCCGTAGAACGCGAGGTTGCGCCGGAAGGGGAAAAGCCCCAATCGGCTGTCGCCATAGATGTCACGTTTGCCGATTTCGATGAATCGTCCACCGAGCGCCAGGATTTCAATGCCTGCTCGCTGTGCGGCGCCGATCGCGGAGTTGAGCACGATATCGACGCCGTACCCCCCGGTGTCGCGGCGGATTCCCTCGGCAAAATCTAGGCTCCGGGAATCGTAGACATGCTCAATACCCATATCGCGCAACATTTGCCGACGTTGCTCGCTACCGGCGGTAGCGAAGATCTCGGCTCCTGCGGCACGGGCGATGGCGATGGCCGCCTGCCCCACACCCCCGGTTGCCGAATGGATCAAGACCTTGTCGCCGCTTCTGATGCGCGCCAAATCATGTAGGCCGTACCAGGCGGTGGCGTGGGCAGTAGTCACTGCGGCCGCATGCGCATCGGACAGGCCGGCCGGCAGGGTGACGGCCAGATGCGAATCGCAGGTGAGGAACGTGCCCCAGCAGCCGTTGGCGCTCAGCCCCGCGACACGATCGCCCACCTTGTGTTCGGTCACCTCCGATCCGACCGCAGTCACCACGCCGGCGAAGTCAGTACCCAGCTGCGGTAGCCGCCCCTCGAGCGCGGGGTATCGGCCGAATGCCACGAGTACGTCAGCAAAGTTGATGCTGGAGGCGCTGATCGCGACTTCGATCTGGCCCGGCCCGGGGGCAACCCGTTCACAGGCAACGAGTTCCATCGACTCCAAGTCGCCCGGTGTGCGGATCTGAAGGCGGATGGCGTCGCGCTCATGGTTGGCGACGACGGTTCGCCGCTCCTCGGGGAGCAGCGGAGCGGGGGTCAACCGCGCGACGTACCACTGGTCGTTGCGCCAGGCGGTCTCGTCTTCTTCGGACCCGCTGAGCAGTTGCTGCGCCAACTGCTCGGCGCTGGTGTCGGTATCTACATCGATCTGGCTGGCGTGCAAGTGCGGGTGCTCGGTGCCGATTACCCGCATGAAGCCGCGCAGCCCAGCCTGTTCCAGATTGGGTACGTCGCGGGCAATCACCGGCTGAGCACCGCGGGTCACGACGTACAGGCGTGGCGGCTCGCCGGGCACCTCCGGCAATTCGCGGACAATGCGTGCAAGATGCTGCACATATTCGCGGCCTCGCAGTGCAGAGTTGCTGTCGTCGTCGCTGCTTCTCGGCCCGGTGAGGATCACGACACCGCTGAATCCTCCGGCACGCAAATGGCTTTGTAGCTCGTCCCGGTTCGGCGCGTGGTCGGCCTGTGACGACCAGCGCATGGTGGTGCACTGCGCGCCATGGCTTTTCATGACGCCACTCAAAGTGGTGGCCGAAACATCCGCATCGGAGGTGCTGATCAGCAACCAGGCACCGGCATCGTCGTGTTCGGCCTCCGGCGATTCGCGTTGCTGCCACTCGATCGTCAGCAGTCGTTCGGCCAGCAGTCGCTCTTTGTAGGCACTGTCCGAGACGCCCGTACCTAATTGCAGGCCATGCACGGCGAGCAGCACGGCTCCGTGTTCGTCGAGCACGTCGATGTCGGCCTCGATGCCGGACGTGTCGGCTTGGGTCACCCGGGTGTAGCAGTAGTGAGCGTTGCGGACGGCGCCGTAGGCACGTAGCTGCCGGACGCCCAACGGCAACGCCGGCAGGTCCCCGCCGATGGCCTGGACGTCCGGGTGAGCAGCGACGGACTGGAAACAGGCGTCCAGCAGCGCGGGGTGCACGCCGTAAGCGTCTTGCTGCGAGCGGATTTGGCGGGGCAGCGCGACCTCGGCCACCACGGTGCCGGTTCCCGCCTCGCCGGAGTGTACGACGGTAAGTCCGGTGAAGGCCGGACCGTATTGAAGGCCACGTTCGTCGAGTCGCTTGCGTACCTCGGCGCCGTCTTCGCGACGTGGGTGGGCGGCCAGCAACGCAGACGGGTCGTGTGCAGGCGCCTGCTCAGCGGTTGGAGTATGGAGCACTGCGGCGGCATGGCGCGTTTGTGCGCCGCCCTGGTTTGTTTCGACCGCGAAGTCGAGGGTGCCCGGTGATGACAATGACGCCGATGCGCCGACGGTGGTCTGCTCGTCCAGCATCAGCACCTGCTCGAAGCGGATATCACGAACCTCGACCCGATCGCCCAGCACCGCGTGGGCGGCCGCTAATGCCATCTCGCAATAGGCCGCCCCAGGAAGCACAGCCACATTGCGGATTCGATGATCGCCCAGCCACGGCTGCGCTGCGATGCCGATGTCGGCCTGCCACACATGGCGTTCCGGTTCCTCCTGCAGGTGCACATGCGGACCTAACAGTGGATGTACCGATACGCTGCAGCCACCGTGTACCGGAGATTCTTGAGCCTCGCGGCTCAACAGCAATCGACGGTGCGTCCATGTCGGCAGCGGAGCGTCCACGAGCCGCCCGCTCGGGTAGAGCACCGAGAAGTCGACCTCGGCGCCCGTACTGTGCAAATCGGCCAAGAAGCCGCGCAGCCCGTTGGGCATCGGTTGTTCGCGGCGCACGCTGGCAAGCGCCGCCAGCGGCACATCGAGACTCCGCGCCGTCTGTTCGAGAGCGCTGGTGAGCAGTGGGTGCGGTGTCAGCTCGGCGAACACCCGGTAGCCGTCTTCCAATGCGGCCCGCACCGCGGCGGAGAACCGCACCATCTTTCGCATATTGTCGGCCCAATAGCCGGCAGCACATACCGGTTGCTCGCGCGGGTCAAACAACGTCGCCGAGTAGAAGGGAACTTCCGGGGGCATCGGCGTGAGTCCGGCGAGTGCCTCGGTGAGTTCACCGACGATCGGATCGACCTGGGGTGAATGAAAGGCGACGTCGGTGGGCACCTCACGGGCCATCACGTCACGCTGTTCCCAGGCTGTGACCAGCTCCCGAACCGTTTGCGCTGCACCGGAAATCACTGTGGACTCCGGTGACGCCACCACCGCCAGGACAACGTCGTTGATCCGGCGGACCGTGAGCTCCGAAAGCACTTGCTGAGCAGGAAGCTGCACCGACGCTGTGGCACCGCTACCCGCAATGCGAGACATCAGCCGTGACCGGCGGCAGACAACGCGGAGGCCATCTTCCAATGAGAGCGCTCCCGCGACGACGGCCGCCGCCGCCTCGCCCAGGGAGTGCCCGATGACAGCGCCGGGGCGCACCCCGTATGCCGCCATGGTGGCGGCGAGTGCAACCTGGATGGTGAACAGTGTCGGCTGGATGCGGTCTTGACCGGTGACGACCTGTGGCGCCGACATCGCGTCGGTCACCGAGAACCCGCACTCCTCGGCGATCATCGGCTCGATCTGCGCGACGGTAGCGGCAAATACCGGTTCGCTCGCCAGCAGCTCAGCGCCCATCCGGGGCCATTGCGAGCCCTGCCCGGAGAACACCCATACCGGGCCCCGATCGTCCTGTCCGACCGCGGCCGGATACGGAGTATCACCGTCGGCGACCTCCCGCAAAACTTCGATGAGTTGTGGTCGGCTGCTTGCGATGACGGCGGTACGCACCGGGCGATGCGCGCGTCGACGCGCCAGGGTGTAGGCCAGGTCGGACAACACCACCTCGTCACCGGCTTCTGCCCAATCGGCCAGCCGGCCGGCTGTTCGGCGCAGCTCGCCAGCCGACGTGGACGACAGCGGAAACAACAGGGGTGCCGTCGACGTCGTCTCCGCTGCCGTCCCGTCGTGCTCTGCATGGGTGTCGGGGGCTGCAGGAGCTTGCTCCAAAATGGCGTGGGCGTTGGTTCCGGAGAACCCGTACGCCGACACGGCCGCCCGCCGGGGCGCGCGGCCGTTGGTGGGCCACGGTGTATTCTCCTGCGGAACAAAGAGACTGGTTTTGATCTCGGCGAGCTCATCGGGCAACCGGGTGAAGTGCAGATTCTGCGGGACGACGCCATGCTGCAGGGCCAGCGCAGCCTTCATCAGCCCCAATGTCCCGGATGTCGATTGGTTATGTCCGAAATTCGTCTTTGCGGCCGCCAGCGCACAGGGCCCGTCGACTCCGTAAACCTCAGCCAGGCTGGCGTATTCGATCGGGTCGCCGGTGGGGGTTCCCGTGCCGTGGGTCTCCACCATGCCGACGGTGCTCGCGTCGACGCCCGCTTCAGCCAGTGCGGCCCGGTAGGCGGCGACCTGCGCCGGCCGCGATGGTGTGGTGATGGTGACGGTGCGGCCGTCGTTGTTCAGTGCCGTACCGCGCACCACCGCCAAGACCCGGTCGCCGTCGCGCAGCGCATCCGGTAATCGCTTGAACAGCATCACCACGCAACCTTCGCCCGGCACGAAACCGTCCGCGGCGACGTCGAATGCATGACAGCGTCCCGTCGGAGAGAGCATGCCTCCGGCCGAACCCGAGGCGAACTTCCGCGGGTCCAGCGCCACCGCGACGCCGCCCGCCAGCGCAAGATCACATTCACCTTCGCGCAGACTGCGACATGCCATATGAACCGTGACCAGGCCCGACGAGCATGCGGCATCCACCGTGACCGCCGGACCGCGCAAGTCCATCGCGTAGGCGATCCGGCCCGAAGCCATGCTGAAATTGTTCCCGAGGAAGCCGTAGGGGCCCTCCAGCGAATGAGCGTCGGCCGCCAGGAGCTGGTAATCGCCGTGCGTCAAGCCCATGTACACGCCGGTGCGGGATCCGGCCAGTCTTGCCGGGCTGAGCCCGGCGTGCTCTGCTGCCTCCCAAGAGGTTTCGAGTAGCAACCGCTGCTGCGGGTCGATCGCGATCGCCTCCGACTCGTTGATGCCGAAGAACTCGGAGTCGAAGCCGGCAACATCATCGAGGAACGCGCCCCATCTGGACACCGATCGACCTGGCACCCCCGGTTCGGGGTCGTAGTAGTCGTCGGCTTCCCAGCGGTCGGGCGGAATGTCGGTGACGAGGTCATCGCCGCGCAGCAAAGCTTCCCATAGCTGGTCGGGCGATTCGATGCCACCCGGAAGCCGACATGCCATACCGATGACGGCGACGGGAGTAGCAGGTGCGGTGCCCATTGCCGGCGGTTCATCGGCCGACGGTGAACGCTGGTCACGATCATCGGTCGCGCCGAATGAAACCATTCCGCCCTCCCCAGCAAACGTGTGATGTCCCAGGCCACCGCTTGACTCAAGGCGCGGGACCCCCTCGCACTACCAAGGAAAGCGCCTTAGTTAGGACAAGATGCCGTGCCCATGTCAGGGCGTTCGTGCACGTCAGCGACCTGGGCGGCCGGTTAGAGGCTAGTGCGCGCTGAGAAAACCCATAGGCGAGTGGCCGAAACCGTTACCGAAACGTAACCTCGGCGAGCTAACGCGATAACCAGACGAGCCGGGCCCGCGTGGGCGGCCTGGTGGTTGCGGCCAGACTTCGCTATTCCGGGCGTGCTGGCTGAAGCGCACGGTAACCTCTTGTGGGTGGTGGGGGTTTCCGTACTGACTCTGCTATGCGAGCGCGCCAGCTTGCAGCCAACTGACAAGGCGTTCACATTTGTTGATTACGAACGGGACTGGGCGGGCGTCGCCCAGACGCTGACCTGGTCGCAACTGTATCGCCGAACGCAGAATGTCGCAGAAGCGCTTCGGCAGTCTGGCTCCATCGGCGACCGCGCTGTGATTATGGCGCCGCAAGGTCTTGACTACATCGTCGCCTTTTTCGGTGCTCTACAGGCCGGGCGGATCGCGGTTCCGCTTTCAGTTCCGTTAGGCGGGGTCAGCGACGAGCGGGTGAGCTCGGTGCTGCGCGACGCGTCGCCGTCAGTTGTTCTCACAACCTCTCCGGCCGTAGGAGCGGTAGCCGAGCACATCAAGTCGCAGGCGGAGACCTCCGCGCCAGTGGTTGTCGAGGTCGACTTGCTGGACCTTGACGCATCGGTCAGATCCGGTGGCAGCGGCGAGAACTACCCGGATACGGCGTACTTGCAGTACACGTCGGGGTCGACCCGTCAGCCGACCGGGGTCATGATGTCGCACAACAACGTGGTGGCCAATTTCGGGCAACTCATGTCCGCCTACTTTGCAGATTATGGCGGGTTGCCGCCAGCGGACGGCACTCTCGTGTCGTGGCTGCCCTTCTACCACGACATGGGCTTATTTATGGGAGTCTGCGCGCCGATTCTGGCGGGAGTTGACGCTGTGCTCACCAGCCCGGCGGCGTTTCTGCAGCGGCCGGCGCGGTGGATGCATTTGCTGGCAAGCGATTGTCCGTCATTCTCAGCGGGACCGAACTTCGCGTTCGAATTAGCGGTGCGAAAAACATCCGATGAAGACATGGCCGGGCGTGATCTGGGCAACGTGGTCGGCATCCTCAACGGAGCCGAACGCGTACACTCGGCGACGCTACGGCGCTTCGCCCAGCGGTTCGCGCCGTTCAACCTTCCGGACAAGGCGATACGACCGTCATATGGGCTCGCGGAAGCAACGGTGTATGTGGCGAGCCGCGCAAGTGCTGGACCACCGGCCATCGTGCGCTTCGAATCTGAGAAGCTAACCGCCGGCAAGGCGGAGCGCTGCGAAAGTCGAGGTGGCACAGCGTTGATCAGCTACGGCACGCCGCAGTCTCCGGTGGTCCGCATCGTCGATCCCGAGACGCATATCGAGTGCTCGGCTGGAACGGTCGGAGAGATCTGGGTGCACGGTGACAATGTCGCGGCCGGCTATTGGCAGAAGCCACAGGAGACCGAAGCGACGTTCGCTGGACGGCTTGCCGCTCCTTCGGCCGATACACCCGAAGGGCCTTGGCTGCGAACCGGGGACCTGGGCTTCTTCTCCGACGACGAGCTGTTCATCATCGGCCGGATCAAGGATCTGTTGATCATCTACGGGCGCAACCACTCACCTGATGACATCGAAGCGACGGTCCAGGAGATCAGTGGCGGTCGGTGCGCGGCGATAGCCGTCCCGGACAGGGGCACGGAGAAGCTTGTCGTCATCGTCGAAACCAAAAAGCGGGCCGAGTCTCACCAGGAAGTACTGGACAAGATTGACGAGATGAAACGCGAAGTCACCTCGGCGATCTCGAACTCGCACGGCCTCAGCGTGTCCGATCTGGTGGTGGTGTCGCCCGGTGCATTACCGATCACGACAAGCGGCAAGATCAGGCGCGCGACGTGTGTCGAACAGTACCGCAACGGACAGTTCACTCGCCTCGACGCCTAGTCCCGCGGTTACCCGCCCCGCGCTTCGATCATTGCCGACCGGTTAACCTTGGTTGCCGCGGTGCGGGGGATCTGGTCGACGAATTCGACCGTTTTTGGCACCTTGTAACCCGCCAGCCGGCTCTTGGCGTAGGTGATCACCTGCTGTTCGGTTAGTGGCGCCCCGAGTTGCACCACGGCGTGCACCCGGCGGCCCCATTGCGGGTCAGCGAGCCCGATCACCACGACGTCGGCGATCGCGTCGTGTTCGGCCAGCGCGGATTCGACTTCTGCCGGAAATACATTGGCGCCACCGGTGATGATCATGTCAGCTCGCCGGTCGGCGACGTAGAGGTAACCGTCGGCATCCAGGTGACCGATATCCCCGGCCGAGCGGAACCCGTCCGGCGTCGACGGCAGCGGCGGCGCACCGCCCAGGTAGCGATAGCCCGCACTCATCGGCGCGCGCAGATAGATGTCCCCCTGTTCCCCTGGCCCCAGTGGGTTGCCCTGCGGGTCCAGAATGCGAATCTCGGTGTCGCGGAAGCCGCGACCGACGCTGCCGGGATGGGTCAGCCACTCGTCGCCGCGCAACGCGGTCAGCCCGAGGTTTTCGGTCATCCCGTAGGCCATCACGACCTGTTCGGGGGACAGCAGCTCGAACCAGGTCTGCAGCAGCGCGGGCGGCATGACCGCGGCGCCCTGCAAGATCCACACCACACTGGACAAGTCGCGTCGGCGGATGTCGGGCAGTGCGGCGATACGGGCCAGCATCGTCGGTGTGGCGGTGAAATTGGTGATCCGATATTGTTCGATCGCGTGCACAACCGTTGGCGCGTCGAACTTTTCGAGAACCACCAACCGGTCTCCGCCCAACATGTTGTTCAGTGGGGCGAAGCCGTTGGTGTGATACATCGGCCCCGGCACAAGAATAGTTTGCGGCGTGTCCACCGCGGTCCAAGCGGCCAGAAACGGGGTCGACAACAGCGGTGTCCAGGTTGCCGGCGCCAGGTTGAGGATCACCTTCGGCAGTCCGGTCGATCCGCTACTGCAGATCCCGTTGACCGTCGGTGAGATCACGGTCGGCAGCGGCGCGTCGGACTGACGGCCCGCCGACGAGGCCAGCTGTGCGCGGTTGTGCTCGTCGAGCAGAACGGCGGGTTTGATCACATCCAGTACCCGGGATCGCTCCCAATCGGGCAGGTCCCACCGCATCGGAACCGGGACCGCGCCGATTTTCCAGCAACCCAAAGCTGCCAGAACCAGGTGTTCGGAATTGGGAATCCCCAGCGCGACAAGCGAACCAGCCCCGGCGCCGGCCGCCGCAAGTGCCCTTCCCCATTTGTTGGCGCAGGTATCCAGTTCGGCAAAGCTCAGTGAACGTGCGACACCGTCGGGCGCCAGCATGATCAAGGCCTGCTCGTCGCCGCGTTGGCCGGCGAGCTGCTGGAGCCGCAGCCCGAACGGGATACCGTCGTCGGCGCCGGTCATGCCGGCTCCACCACCGAGAACAGCGTCTCCAAATGACCGCTGCGCACATCCGGCATCAACCGAAGCGCGAGCATCTCGCTGCTCAGCGGCAGCCGAATCAGCGGCTGGGTGTGGCGGTCGAGCACGCTGACGTCGGACTCGTCGCAGAACCCCAATGCGCCGAGCAGTTGGTGCGCGGTGCGGAACACCTGCCGGGCAGTATCGGCAGCCTTGATCCGCAGAACCAGCGCATCTGCCGAACAGAATTGCGTGGCTGCCGAGCCGAGTCGCCAGACGGTGTATTTGGCGAGTTCGTCGAGCCCGCGCGTCGCGACCGACGCATCGGCGATCGTGAAACGGACAGCCTGAAAATCGGCCAGCGGCTTGCCGAATTGAGTCCGGGCGCGCACGTGTTCTGCCGCAGTCGCCAGTACTTGTTGCGTGGCGCCCAGGATTCGCCATGACCCCAGCACCAAATGCCGGATGACGTCCAGGGCGGGCAGGCTGCCGTCGGGCCCAATTACGGTGGCCGGCACCAGAAACGGCCCGAGCTTGGCGTCGGTTCGCGACGACGGCTGCAGACGGTACCGGCTGCCATCGAGGTCGGTGGCGACCCACTCGCCGGGCAGATCTCCGTGATCGATCCGCGGTGCCGCCGGATTGATGAGGGCCAGGCGCGCACCGTCGACGGCCAGTAACTCCTCGGCGAGCGGGTAGGGCAGCGCTGCCGCGCCGGCGGCCCGGCACAGCACCGCGGCCGCCAGCAGGTCGTCCGGCTCCGAACGCACGTCGAGGTCGAACGCACCGACATCGATCAATGCGCGACGGGCTTCTCCGCGGATGGTGTCGTCGGTTTCGGCCCGTAGCGCTGCCTGCGGGCCGCCGAGTCGGGCGAACCGTTTGGCGGCGACCGCGGCGAATTCTTGAATGTCGTCCGGCAGAGCGGTGTTCACCGGTGTTCCCCCAAGACTTCTCGTGCCACGAGCATGCGCTGTACCTCGATGGTTCCGGACGCCACGGTTGCGGCCTGAGCGTAGCGCCAATGGTCTTCGGCCGCCCCGTGCAGCCGGGCCGCAGTACCGCTGTCCAGGGCCGAAGGCCCCAGGATGTCGAACAGTAGCTCGGCGACCTGCTGATCGCACGTGGTGGTGGCAATGCGTGCGGCGCTGGCAGCCGCGCCCGCCGACGGATCGTCCTGCAGCGACACCGCCCGGTAGGCCAGCAGCCGGGCCACTCGCAAGTCGACCAGCGACCGCACCCAGCGGGTGCGGATGGACTCGGGCAATTGGTCCCACTCGTCGCCGAGCTCGGCCTGCATCCGGTCGAGTAGCGATTCGCAGCGCGCATACCGGGCGATCCCCACCCGCTCGAAGGCCAGCGCCTCACGCATCACTTGCCAGCCGGCTCCGACCTCGCCCAGGACCTCGTCGGGAAACACCCGGACGGCGCC
>NZ_LZKJ01000094.1 GCF_001672775.1 Mycobacterium kyorinense
AGCAGGCGTGAGCGGGCGGAGACCGTCGCAACCATGAAGTCGCCGTCGCGGTGTACCTGCACCACTGCTTCGCCGGGCGCGAGATGCCGCGCGACGTCGACCGCCGAGCGCTCGTCGCCACGCGCGGCGAGCCGGGCCGCCTCCCGCGCGGCGTCCACGCAGCGCACCTGCATCGACACCGCGCTGACCCCGGCAAGGCAGAGCACCAGCACCGCGACCAGCGTGGCGAGGGCCAGCGCCGCTTCGACGGTGCTGGCGCCGGCCGTTGAGCTGACACGGCCGACTACACCTTGGTATTCAGCGCCCGCCCGATGATGTTGGTCAGCGCCGCGACGATGGAATCGCCGGTGACGACGGTGTACAGGATCGCGCCGAACGCCGCCGCTGCGATCGTGCCGATGGCGTACTCGACGGTAGACATCCCCGAGTCGTCGGCCGCCAATAGCGTCAACCGCAGTTGAAGTCTCCGAAACATGCTGGCTCCCTTCATCTTCCCCTTCTCTGTCGGTCCGGATGCGGGTGTTCGAGGTCACAGCAGACCCGTCTGCAGGACGTCACCGGCCAGGCCCGCCACCACCGGGACGATGCCCAGGCATACGAACGCCGGCAGGAAGCACATTCCGAGCGGACCGGCGATCAGCACCGCCGCGCGCTCGGCGGCAGCAGCCGCGCTGTGCGCGGTGTCCTGGCGACACCGGGTGGCCAGGTCGGCCACGCCCTGGGCGAGCGCCGCACCAGAGGATGCCGATCGCCGCGCCAACCGCAACAGCGCGTCGGTCTGGGCGCCTAGCGATTCGGCCGGCATGTCCGGCGGTGCCGACCATGCGACGGCCGGATCGGCGCCCAGCGTGAGTAGGTCGGCGGCTCGCCGTAACACGCGGGCCAGCGGCGGCGGCGCAGACGACGCGGTGATCGCCGCGGCAGTGGAGACCGCCATGCCCGAGACCAGACACACCGCCAGCACATCCAAGCTCGATGCCACCGCCAGCGGGTCTGTCCCGCGCGGTGACGGCCGCGCGACGCGGCGGGTGTCGCGCGTCGTCCCGGCCCGCGCCCGGACCGTCGATGGCGCGACACCACACAGCAGCGCCGCCGCCAAGAGGATCGCCGGCGTCGTCATGCGTGCCTCACCGCGTCACCCGGTCGGTGATGTGGTCTGACCACAGCAGGCCGGCACACACCAGCGTTACTCCGACCACCAGCAGCCAGCCGCCCGCATGGCCGCCCAGCAAGAACGCCATCGGGTGCGCTCCGATCAGCTGACCGAGCAGCACAGAAAGCAGCGGCAAGCCGGCCAGGATGACCGCAGTGGCGCGGGCACCGGCCATCGCCGCAGTGACCTGCGCCGAAAATCGCTGCCGTTCGGCGATGTCACGTTGAGCGGCGCGCATCAGGGTGGACATCGCCAGGCCGTGCTCGGTGGCCAGTTGCCAACAGGCCGCGATCCGCTCCCATTGCGCGGGGAGTGCCGAGGTCGCTGCAACGCTGCGTAGGCCGGCAACCACATCAGCGCCCAGCCGGGCGCGAGCCGCCACCGACCGGCAGCCGGTTGCGACGGCCCCGCCGCTTTCGTCGGCCGCCACCGCAAACGCGCGGACCGGGTGGGCGCCGACTTGCAGCTCGCCGACTAAGACATCGATCGCCGTGTCCAGTGCCCGGCTCTCGCGCAGGCCGACACGGCTGCGGCGGCGACGCCGGTAGCGCATCCCCAAGGTCGCGGCCAACACCGCGGCGGCGAGAACCGTGGTCGGCGCCAGGACCAAGGCCAGCGCAGCCGCGGCACACACCGCCGACCACCTAGCCACCGCCCGCGAGTTACGTATCCGCGCACGCGCCGGCGCGAGCCGCCGCCGCGGCGATGACGACATCACCGACACCGCCAGCGCCAATCCCAGCGCGGCCGATACCGGGCCGGTCACCTCGCAGACCTGCTCGCCAGCAGCCGACGCAGTTCGGTGGCCGCGTCGGTGAACCCGCGATCGACATGCCAGGCGGTGACCGCGCGCACCTGCCCGCCGGTTCGGCGCAGCACGGCGATCTCACTGACCCGCCGGCCTGCGGCACCCCCGCGAGCCACATGGACCAGCACCTGCGCGCGTTATCAGAGGTTTAACACGTTCTATTGGTTAATCAGCGTGTTTACCTGCACATTAATCATCGTATACATGTATCCTCTTAGGTATGGTTGGCCAAACATTTTCCAAGTTTGCACGGCGTGGCGCGCCGGCCGATGTGGGATACCGGGGTAAAAATTCACCCCATGGACCTACACGACAATCCACAACTGCTGGTGGAGAAGTTCGTCGAGCAGCATGCTCTCGTGTTGGGCGAAACGCATGGCGATCTGTGTGCGAGGTTGGCGGAGGTTCCGGACCGGTACGTCGATCAGGGGAACGATCCCCGAGGAATCACCGTGTCATGCACGCTGCTGGAGACGTTGCTGTTCTCGAGGTGGCGTCGCCAGACCGAGGACTCGACTTTGAAGGCGATCAAGGGCAACGGGTTTGGGATTGTTCTGGTCGACGGGAAGGGGTCTCGTATCGGGGTGCGCAAACATCCACGCAACTGGGACGGCAGCCTGCTCGAATCGGTGGAGTATGTGCCCGGCGAGCATCAGCTGAGTATCGAGGAGGAATTGGGGTACCCAATCGGCGGCGGGGATGGCATTCCGGAGCCTCCCGGGTATCGGCAATACGTACTGTGGTGGCCAGGCAATCTGGGCTTGGGTGGTGCGGTCTTGGCTGCGGGCATACTCACCGACAAGGTTCAGGTACTCTACGCCAGCACTCCGCTGCCGCCACCGATCATGGAGCAGCGTGCGAAAACGGCACCCACCATGGATCCGTTCACGCAGGCTACCGAGGTTGCAATGCCCGGAAAGCGGCGCCGGGACGAGGACTTCGCGGATGCCGACGGCGTCACCGAGGAGACACTGAACGAAGCGCCGCCGGAATCGTCGTAGCCCTCGTGCACACTGCTGGGTGCATGCGGGGCTCCCACTCGGGTGATGTTGAATCGAGCGCACGATGATCGAGGTTTTTGGTGCACGGGTCCGGCAGGCCCGGCTATTGCGGCGCATGACGGCAACTTCTGTGGTGGGCCTGGTTGGCTGGAGCAATGCCCGCCAGACGAAGATCGAGAAGTCTTCGACGATCATGTTGTCCGTTGATGAGGTTGCGGGGCTGTCGGAGTTGTTCCGCTTTCCTGCACGGTTTTTCAGCTCGGAACCGCAGTCTCGCGTATCGGCGGGTGAGTTGCTTTTCCGGGCGCCAAAGTCGATGACTGTTGGCGAGCAGGACTTCTTGGCGACGTTCGCTTCGCTCGCCGGCGATTTTCTCGGCGACCTGGATGAGCGGTCGAAATTGCCTCATGTGAAGGTCCCGTCGATCTGCGGCAAGGATCATCACCGGCCGAGCGCGGTCCAGGCCGCAGGGTGGCTGCGCGAGGCGATGGGGCTAGAACCTCATGAGCCACTGGATGATTTGATGTATGAAACTGAGCGATTGGGTGCACCGGTGATCGTCCGGCGGCGCACTCCGGGTGAGTGGGAGAGCGAGTTCGCGGCCACACCGGGGAGAGCGCGTGACGAGAAGCACTTGGGTTATTCGAGTTGGGTGGGACGACACCGGGATCGCCCGCTCGTAGTGTTGCGCGAATCCGAGTCGTGGGAACGGACCCGATTCACCGTTGCCCATGAGTTGGGGCATTTGGTGTTGCACAGCCGTGGGCACTGCTCGGTGAACTCGGGCGAGGAGTTGGAGGCCAACCGGTTCGCCACCGAGTTGTTGGCGCCCGTCGCCGCGCTGGCGCCGGAGTTGCCACAGGTGATGTCACTGTTGAACCTCAAACCGCTCAAGGACAAGTGGGGCTTGTCGTTGGGTTCGCTGATCATGCACATGCGTGACTCGGGATTGATCGACGCTGATCGCGCAAAAATGCTTACCACACAACTGTATTCACGGATCAATCCTGAGACTGGGCATACCTGGGGTATGACGGAACCCGGATGGAACGAACGTGACCCCGAGCGGCCCAGGCTGCTGCGCAAGTGGGTGGAACGCTGCTACGGGGATGCCTCGGTGCCGATGCTGGCCGCACGCGAGTCAATGATATTTCCATCGGATCTGCTCGAATGGTTCCTGGCTACGCAACGGCCTTCACCTGCATCTGACAGGCGCCCGATGGCTGCCGTCGGGATGCGCGGTGCTAGCGGATCAGCCCCGGAAGAGCGGCATCAAGTGGTCCGCCTCGACGATTTCCGTCGCGGTAAAACTCCATGAACGGCGCGAGAGGCTGCTGAACGTGGCGCGGGTGCAGCGGCTGTGTTTCCCGGACCGGCCTGATACCTACACGGTGGTCGGCGCCGATCGGCTACCCGTTGCACCTGCCCGAGAGTACTTGCGGTTCCTCGCAGATCAGGGCGCGTCTCCAAATACGGTGCGTGCCTACGCATACGGGCTATCGGCGTGGTGGACGGTGCTCGAACACACCGGCGCGGCCTGGGATGATTTTCCCACTAGCCTGTTTGGCGAGTTCCTGTGTTATCTGCGGACTGGGGATCTGCCGGGCATGGTCCGTATCGGTGAGCCCGGGCCTGGGATGGCCGAGTCGTCGTTGCAGCCGCGGGGGGCTGCGGTGTTGTCGATGTACCGGTACTTCGCCGACGCCCACGATTTGACCCGCCCGTACCGCCGCTTGTTTTCCTCCCACGCCCGATCCTCGCGGCGCCGCTATGCCCCCACCCTGGCTGGTGTCGGACCGCGACGTGATCAGGAGGTGCCTGTGCACCGCCGGCGTGCACCCAATCGCAGCGAGACGCCGGTGTTGTTGCCCGATCAAGTCAACGCCATCCTGGATGGCTGCAGTGTGCAGTCGCCGTCGGGTGAGTGGACCGGCAGCGAGGCGGGTTTGCGTGACCGGTTATTCTTCGCCGTCCTGGCCGAGACCGGAATGCGAATAGGTGAAGCATTATCTTTGCGCCACAATGATTTCCATATCACCGGGGGTGAGACTCCGTCGATTCTGGTGGCCGGCCGCGACGATCACCCCCATGGGGTACGAGCCAAGTCCGGTGCACGCCGGATCTACATCGGCGATGATCTGGTAGCCCTCTACAGCGAGTACGTGTGGCAGCTGATCGGGTGGGCCGCCGACGTCGCGGTTGCCGATCTGGCGTCGCACTTCGTGTTCGTCAATCTGGCACGCGGCCAGCGCTATGCACCGTTGCGCCCGGAAACCGTCTACGACAAGGTGGACACCCTCACGGCCGCCCATGCTGATGTGTTGCCGCAGGACTGGACTCCTCACTGGCTGCGCCACACCCACGCTACAGCTCTGCTGTTGTCTGGGGTGCCTGAACACGTGGTGATGCGCCGTCTCGGCCACGCCGATGTGCAGACCACGCTGTCGATCTACGGGTGGGTGACCGCCGACGCCGAGATGCGCACGGTCGCGCAGTGGAAGAGCTTCGTCGCCGGCTGGAAGGTGAGCCATGACTCAACCCCGTAACAGTCACGTCGATTCTGCAGGATCCGCGGCGGCCACCGTGTGGGATCGGCAATGGCAGCAGGTCCCTGAATCGTGGCGAACTTTGCACTACCGCATCGACGCTGCACCGTTCGACGCCGTGTTCGTGCGCAACCAGCGCTACCTGAACAATCCCGACGGCCACGACTTCACCCCCGCCGATGTCCCAGAACGCTTTCGCCAAGAAATGGCGTGGTGGGTGTGGTTGTGCGGCCACGAAGGAATCCGCAAGATCGAGCCGTTCCTGCTGAAGTGGACGGCCGTCGCCTTGACCGACGCCGCCGCCGAGCACCAGCAGCGGTATCACCGGCCTCCAGTGAGCATTGCAGACCTCGCGGCCGAGGATGTCGTACGTCACGCCGTGGTGCGCTTTGAGCGCCGCAACGCCCGCCTGCCCTCCGCGGGGGCTCGGCGCCAGGTCGTGGCCTTGATCGAGCACCTGCATCTTTACGTATCGGTGCGCTGCACCGATGCCCCGTGGTGGGCCCATGACATCTGGGATCTACGGGCTGATCCCCGCATACCACAGCGCGAACATGAACCCAGCCATGACCAAGTCGTCAAACTTGCCGCGATCCACCCGCCCTGGCTGCGTGAGGGCGTGCGGTTCTGGCTGCGCACCTCCATAACCGCGGAATTGCTGCGCTGGTCATCGGTAGCCGATCGTGCTCGCAACATGGCCAGGCACCTCGGCCCGTTCTTGGCCGCCCGCAACATCAGCACCCCACTGTTGGCCGATGACCGCGCCGCCCTGCGGTTGTTGTTCACCGAGTTCTCCAACTACCTGAAATCCCCATCCGCACAGTTCAAACCAGACCGGCCGTTGTCAGCATCCGCGGTGGACTCGACCCAGTCGCAGGCCCAGGTGTTCTACGCCTTCATGGTTGATCACGCCGAGGAAGCCGCTGCGGCGACCGGCGACCCCCGGTGGGCTCAGATCACCGACACCTACACGCGTCTGTGGGGCGCGGCGTTTCGAACGCGCCGCGCCAACCGGCAGCGGGAGCTGACGTGGTTCTCCACGTCGGAATTGCAGCAGATGCTGTGCTACCTCGATGTGCTGGCGGCCGATCGCGGTATGCCGGTGGCCATCACTCACCCTGATGCAACGATCTCGGTTGTCGCCGGCCTCGGAGACCCGCAAGCCGCGCGCGTCTGGCTGCTGCAGGCGCTGACCGGACGCCGAGCCTCGGAGATACTGATGCTCGACTTCGACCCTCTGACCGCTATTCCCGGCCCGGAACGCCCCACAGATTCCGATGACCCCAACGCATTCGTCGCCAAGTTGCGCTACCAGCAGACCAAGGTCGACGGGGTACTGCCGTCGATCCTGGTTGAGAAGGCGGTGGTCAACGTGATCACCGAACAGCAACAGTGGGTTCGCCGCCGCTACCCTGGGCTGAGCCCGAAGTACCTGTTCCTCGGACTGCGCCACCAGCATCAGGGCCACCGGGCCCGCACCTACCAGTCCTACGGTGTGGCACTGAACAAACTCGACAAGGTTCACGGCCTGGCCGACTCGGCCGGGCGTCCGCTGCGGTTCAGCCAGACCCATCGGCTGCGCCATACCCGGGCCACCGAGTTGCTAAACGACGGCGTTCCCATTCACGTGGTACAGCGATACCTTGGGCACGCATCCCCTGAGATGACCCTGCGCTACGCTGCGACGCTTGCTGCAACAGCTGAGTCAGAATTCCTGCGGCACAAGAAGGTCGGCGCACACGGCACCGATATCGCAATCAGTCCATCCGATATTTATGACATGACTCAACTGGCGGCCCGCACGGATCGGGTACTTCCCAACGGCGTGTGCCTGCTTCCTCCGCTGAAGAGCTGTGACAAAGGAAATGCTTGTCTGTCATGCGGGCATTTCGCCACCGACGCCACTCATCTCGACGAATTGATCGCGCAGCGCGCCAAGACCGTCAACTTGATCGAGGTCCGCCGCGAACAGTACCGGCGACGTAGCGGGCGGGAACTCACCGACGACAACGTGTGGATTCACGAACGGCGCCGGGAGATCGCCTCTCTGGACGCGATCATCGAGCGTCTGCACACCGACACCGAGGGCCTCGCGAACGGAGCCAGTGTGGGCGGTGCTGGTGCCTCAAACCGGTTGCCGCTGTTGAAGGTCAAGACCCGCGGCAGCCACGAATCTGTTCTACGCAAAGCCGACCCCAACGCACCCGGATGAGGCAACGCCCCCCTCCCCCTTCGGATAACGCCCGCCGCGCCCTGGCCGACTACCGTAAGAACATCTCCCAGACCAAGCGCCGGGATATCGAACGCGCCATCAAACACCTGCGCAAGACCAACGCCATCATCAACATATCCACCGTCGCTGCCCGCGCCGGCGTAGAACGCAAGACCGTCTACAAGCACCGCGACCTCGTCGCGATCATCGACGCCTACCGACGCCAGCCGCCTTCGCTCGACGCCGCGACGGGCCGCGAGAGCACCGTCGTAGCCGCCCTACGTGCCCAACTGGTCGCCAAGGACGGTGAGATCCGCGCACTGAGAACCAAGCTTGCCGAACAAGAATCGACAATCGCACTGCTCTACGGACAACTCGACGCCGGAAACGGTGCAGGGGGCGGCGGCTAATGGGTGCCATCGCAACAACGGCTTGGGGCACCGCCTGCACTTCACTCGCGATTCCAGCCATTGTGGCGCCGAAACCACGCACCCGTAGCCGTAATCCCCCAATCTGCGGCGGTTACAGGGTGCCTGTGTCGTAATACGGATCGCTCAGGCGGGCCTGACGGTGTGGAGGTGGGATAGAGCGCGGCGTGTTGGGCCACCAGCTGGCTTCGCGCAGGAGTGTGGCGATGGCGGGGACGGTGAGGGTGCGAACGAGGAATGTGTCGAGTAGGAGTCCGCAGCCGATGATGAGGCCGACTTGGATCATGATCGCGATGGAGCCGAACATCAGTCCGAACATGCTGGCGGCGAAGATGATTCCGGCCGAGGTGATGACCGAGCCGGTGCGGGCGACGGTGCGCAGTACCCCTACGCGAATGTTGTGTTTGGATTCCTCCCGCAGCCGTGAGACGAGCAGCATGTTGTAGTCGGCGCCGACGGCTACCAGGATGATGAAAGCCAGCAACGGGACGGGCCAGGCGATTTCGTAGCCGAGTCCCCATTGGAAGACCAGCACTCCGATGCCCAGTGAGGCCAGGTAGTTCAGCACGACCGTCCCCAGCAGGTATAGCGGGGCGAGCAGGGCGCGCAAGAGCAGGATGAGGATGAGTCCGACGATGACCAGGGTGCTGATGGCCAGTTGGGTGAAGTCAGCCGACAGGAGCCGTTGGATGTCGGAGTTGACGGCGGGGAACCCGGCAACGGCGATAGTGGCGTTGGCCAGGGTGGTGTTGGGGCGGGCGGTGTCGGCGGTCTCGACGATCTGGCGGGCGAGGGTGATCGCCTGCGCGCTGTAGGGGTCGTAGCTGGATTCGACGACAAAGCGGGCGGTTTTGCCATCGGGTGAGAGGAATTGTTTGGCAACGTCGGTGAATTGACGGTTATCGAAGGCACTGGCGGGCAGGTAGAAACCGCTCGCTGCGTCAGAGCCGGCGCTGGCGCGGGCCGAGTTCTGCAGTTGGGCGGCGACCTGGCCCATCCGAGCCAACATTTCGATGTTGCTGTCGGCCAGGGCGTGCACACCGGCGGCCAGCGCTTGCGCCCCGGAAGCGAGTTGGCCGACGCCCTCTTGGAGCCGGCCGATGTTGCCGGCCGGGTCCGCGGGATCACCCTGAGTTCCGAAGGCCTTGTCAAGTGCTGCGGCAGCGGCTTGTATGTCGGCAAGGGTGCCAGCAATGGTGGCGTCGGTGTCAGGGTTGTAGCGATCGCCGAGGGTGGCGACTTCGGTGAAGAATCCGTTATCGCGCAAACTCACCAGGATCCGGACCTGGTTACGGATTTGCGCGCATTGCGGCGTGGTGGCACACCACTCGGAAGTGTTCAGGCCATCGACGAGGGGGGCCAGCACGGCGAGGGCGGTTTCGGCTTGATCCGCCCGCGACCGCAGCCCGGGGCCGGATTGGATGGCTTGGTCGACGGTGGGTGCGGAGGCCGAAAGTTCTTGCAGCAACGGTCGAGATGACCACAGCAGGGTGTCACCGGATTGGGCTCGGGCCAGTACGCCCGACAGCGGGGTCAAGATCGCGTGCAGGGCGGCATCGAGCTGGGCCAGGCCGCCAGCGAGTTGATCGGCGCCGTCGGTGAGTTGAGTGAGGTCGCCTTTTCGTGCGTCGCCATCGGCGACGGCGTCGGCCATCTTGTCGCCGATCTGCCTGTTCTGCCAAGACAGTTGGGCTTGTTCGAGACGGGTGCCGGTGGGGCGGGTTATCCCGATGACTTTGGTGACCCCGGATACTTGGGCGACCCGGGAGGCCATCTCGTCGAGGTCGGCCAGACCTTTGCTGGTGCGCATGTCGTCGGGGTTCTCCACGACGAGAAATTCGGTGATGACGACGTCTTTGGGGAAGTGGCGATCCAGCAGTTGGTAACCCTGGTTGCTGGCGGTGGTGGCAGGCTGGCCTTTGCGGTCGTCGTAGCTGATCTTCATCGTGGTGGCGATGGCCGAGAGGGCCAGCAGGATCACCAGGCTCACGGCCAACAGTGGCACCGGCCGGCGGACCACCGCGACAGCGACACTGTTCCAGTAGCGGCGGGTTCGATCGGATTTCGGCTCGCCGATTCCACGGCGGGCGGCCAGCGCCAGCACCGGCGGCAACAGGGTCACGGTGGCCAGGAATCCGACCAGCACGGCGACCGCGCAGGCCGGGCCGAGCCCGGCGAAAACACTGAGGCGAGCGAAAACCATGGCAAAAAAGGCCAGCGCAACGGTGGCCGCCGAGGCCAGGATCACGCGCCCGATGCTGGCGGTGGCATGAATGACGGCCTGATCGGCGGGGACATGTGCGCGGCGCTGTTCGTGGTAGCGGCTGATCAAAAACACCGTGTAGTCGGTGCCCGCCCCGAGCAGGATCACGGTCATGAACGCCACGGTGAACTGCGAGACGGGCATGCCGCTCTCGCCGAGGACAGACAGCACACCACGGCCGACGGCCAGGCTGACCCCGATCACCAGCAGGGGCAGCAAGGCGGTGAACACCGACCGGTAGACAATCAGCAGGATCAGTGCGATCAGCGCGGCGGTGGCGATCGAGATCAGCAGCAGGTCGTGTTCGGCGGCAGCGATCTGGTCGTTGAAGGTGGCCGCCGGGCCCGTCACGTGCACGGTCGTCGGTGAACCGGCGAATAAACCGGCGGCGATGTCGCGCACGGCTTGGACGGATTCGGCGGCCTTGGGGTCACCCAGGGTGCCGGCCACACCCACCGGCAGATACCAGGCTTTGCCGTCATTGCTGGTCGCATGCGCCGCGGTGACCGGGTCGGCGAGCAGATCTTGAACCAGCAAGACGTGGTCGGTATCGGCGCGCAGCTGCACCACCAACTGCTCATAGCGGTTGCGCACCGGCGCGGTTAAGCCGTCGGGGTCTTCCATCGCCACGACCAGCATCGTTTTGGAGCCCTGTTCACCGAAGGCCGCGCTCATGCGGTCCACGGTTTGAAACGACGCGGCGTCGCGGGGGATCAGGTTCACCGATTGCTGCCGTACCACCGTTTCCAGCTGCGGGAACACCAGTGCAAGCAGCACGGCGACGGCGATCCAGCCGCCGATGACCAGTGCTTTATGACGCACCGTGAACCCGGCCAGTGTTGCTAACCGGCTGCTGTACTCACTGGATTGGCCCGGATCGGCCACCCCGTTGCGGGCCCGCACAGGCAGGGTTGCCGTGCCCGCACCGCCCGGGTTGTCCGCACTCACCGCGCCTGCGCCCACGAAAGACGCTGCCGCCGGTCACAATGACTCGGCTGCCGGCGATGACGAAGATCCTTAGTTGGGGGTCGTTGCACCGGCATTGTCGTCCTCGTCGTAGGGGATGTCATGGCGGACCACCTTGACCCTGCCGTGCGGCAGGCACGCCATGTAACCGTGGTGTTTGCCGTAGAGCTCCCAGGCGGTGGCGCGCTCGTTGGCGCTGACCTCGATGCGCAGGCCGTTGGAGAAGCTCAGGAGTAGCCGACCGGAATCGTCGTGGCATGCCTTCGTGCACACCGCACCCGCCAGATCCAGTAGCGGACGTTGGTGGGCGGCGACCTCGCGCGGGTCGATGAGCACTTCCTCGGCCGGAAACTCACCGCTAGCCGGCAGGGCAAGCCACAGCAGGCAACTGATGACTACCTCGTTGGCGTCATCAAAGCTCAACACCAGATCACCCTGCAACGACATCCGCTGCACGGTGCAACCTTCGATCCACGTGGTGTACATCGCGCACCTCCGTCGACGCCCAACCGGTCTGCACTGAAATGGTACGGCAAGTAGCGCTGCGCTACTAGTAATAGCGTTACGGGTTGCGGGTCAGGATTCCGGATCGCTCGGCGCCCCGTTGTCCCCGAGCCGCCGAAGAAGATGTTCGAACGCTGCTACGTCGCCATAGGCGGCGAAGTGATCGGCGGTGACCACGACGAACACCGCATTTGCGGTGAATCGGGTGGCCCCCTCGGGGTCGGTGCCGGTTGCGCCGATGTGCAGCACGCGGCCTTCCCGGGAGGCAATGTGCGCGGTGATGCGGTGGGATCGATGCAGCACGACCGGCTGGAGGTATTCGACGGTCAGGCTGCGTGTCACAGCGGGCGCGCCGGCAATCCACAGCGCGAACCCCAGCACGTCGTCGCAGGCGGCGGCGACCGCCCCGCCGTGCGCCAGACCGGGCGCGCCGACGTGGCGTTCGTCGAAAGTCACGTCCGCGTACACCGTGTCGCCGCTGCGGTAAACCACCAGCTGCAGACCGTGCGGATTCTGCGGTCCGCAACCCATACACGTCCGAGTATGTGCGGGCAGCAGCTCAGGCCGTGCCGCACCCGAGCGGCCGGACGCGACATCGTGATGCGGTGAGTGATCGGCCACCAACGACACCTTCGGTACACATAGTTTCGCTGCGCTACCGTTGGTACGGTACCCGTTACGGGCGGTGACGCGGGTAATTGGTCGGGAATCTGGAATGAGGCGAGGGGTGAGTGGGTGTGAGCAGCGAGCAGGTACCGCCGGTGCCCGATGACGACGATATTGACCCCCGCCGGACCCGGTCGCGCAACCGCTTGCTCGACGCCGCGACCGCGCTGCTCAGCAGCGGTGGCATCGAAGCCGTCACCATCGAGGCGGTCACCAAAGCTTCCAAGGTGGCCCGCACCACCCTCTACCGCCATTTCGGCAGCTCATCGCAGTTGCTCGCGGCCACCTTCGAGCGACTCTTACCTCAAGTAACCCCACCCGGGCCGGCCAGTGGGACATTGCGCGAACGACTCATCGAACTGCTCACCCGACAGTCTGCGCTGTTCGCCGACGCCCCAGCACACATCACCATGCTGGCCTGGCTCGCCCTGGGCCCGACCACAATCGATCACGCCAGCACCGAACATGCCCCGCAGGCGCTGCGAGCGCGGGTCATCAACCAATACCGGCAGCCCTTCGACGCCATCCTGCAAGACATTGAGGCCGCTGCTGAATTCGACGGCCTGGACCCGGATCTCGCACTGTGCCAACTCATCGGACCACTCGCGTTCGCACGAATGACCGGCCTGCGATCCATCACCGCACACGACTGCGCCCGCATCGTCGACGACTTCCTGGCCACTCACCGGACCCAGGAAGCCCAATCCGCAGTTCCACAGCCCGACGGTCAAAGGGGCACAGACGACAACCGCCCGGGGTGAGCCCTCTCCCGGGGCGCAATCAGTGCAACCGGGCAGGCGACAGGAGAAACGGGCCGGGATGGCAGCCGCGCAATCCCTAGGCGGGCACACCGTGCGATTCAATCGTTCCCGATTAGGCTGATCGGCACGGGACGCACCTAATCGGTAACAGTCATACACACATGCTCGCGACACCAGATAAGACCGCCGCGGCGAGCTGGCTGTGCAGCGCACCGCGGTCGAGGCCACCGAGCGCGCCCAACGCTTCCAACCGGGCCGGCACCTCGCCCGGGCTATTGGCATGCACGGTGCCTGCGCCACCGTCATGGCCGGTGTTGAGCGCGGCCAGCAGGTCGACCACCTCGGCGCCTCTGACCTCTCCGACCACGATGCGGTCGGGACGCATCCGCAGCGCCTGCCGAACCAGCTGACGCAGCGTCACTTCGCCGGCGCCTTCGATATTGGCGCATCGCGCGACCAGCTTGACCAGGTGCGGATGCGCGGGCGCGAGCTCGGCGGCGTCCTCGACACACACGATGCGCTCACAATGTGACACCGCACCGAGCATCGCCGCCAACAGCGTGGTTTTGCCCGCCCCGGTACCGCCGGACACCAGAAACGCCAGCCGGGCGGCAATGACTTCGCCGAGCAGCGCGGCGGCGTGCGGCGCAATGGCGCCCGCGGCGGTCAGCGCCGCCAGATCCTGAGTGGCGGGACGCAACACCCGCAACGACAGGCAGGTGCCGCCGTCGGCGATGGGCGGCAACACGGCGTGCAGCCGCACCGCAATGCCCGCGGCGCCCACGCCGGTCAGCTGGCCGTCCACCCACGGTTGGGCGTCATCGAGCCGGCGACCGGCGGCCAACGCCAACCGCTGCGCCAACCGTCGCACATCCGCGTCGTCGGCGAAGCGGACAGCGCTGCGCCGCAATCCGTTGCCGTCGTCGACCCAGACCGCGTCCGGCGCGGTGACCAGAACATCGGTAGTGCCGTCGGCGCACAACAGCGGCTCGAGGATTCCGGCACCGGTCAACTCGGTCTGCAGCATCCGAAGGTTGCTCAGCACCTCGGTGTCGCCGAGCACCCCGCCCGACTCGGCGCGGATCGCCTCGGCCACCGCAGCGGGCCGCAGCGGAGCGGGTTCTGCGGCCAGCCGCTCACGCACCCGGTCGATGAGCGAACCGGTCATGCTGCGCGGGCTTCGCTGTCGCCTGCCGGCAGGACTGTCAGAACTCGTCGCGCGGCCGTCGCCAGCGCAGATCGGGGGCGCAACGGCAGGCCGCCGTGTTCGAGTTGCGCGGCAAGCCGCGGCTGGGCGCGCATCGACGCCAGCAGCGGCACGCCAGTGATGTGGGCGATCTCACCGGCCCGCAGCCCGCCCGGCGACGGGCCCCGCACCACCAGTCCGATATTGGGATTGATGGCCGCGAGTACCGGGGCGAGCGTCGCGGTCGCCGCGCAGGCCCGGACATCGCACGGGCTGATCACGACGACGAGATCGGCGGCATCCAGGGCGGTTTGGGCGGCGTCGGTCAACCGCCGGGGCACGTCGCAGACGACGGTCGCACCGCCGCGCCGGCCGGCATCGACGACGGCGTTGACCGCCCCGGGCTCCAGGTCGTGGTCGCGCCGCGTGCCCGAAAGCATGCTGATCCCGCGGTGGCGCGGCAGCGCCTCGCGCACCGCCGCCCAATGCAGCCGCCCGCCCTGCAACGCCACGTCCGGCCAGCGCAACCCGGCGGTGTTCTCGCCGCCGAGCAGCAGATCAATGCCTCCGCTCCACGGGTCGAGATCGAGCAGCAGCGGCTCGGCGGCGCTGTAGGCCAGCGCGGCGGCGAACAGTGAGGCACCGGCGCCGCCGCAGCCGCCAATAACGGCGACGGCCCGCCCTTGACCCTGGCCACCGCGTCGCGATTCGCCGGCCTCGGCGAGCTCGCAGACCAGCTCATCTTCGTGCGCGGGTAGCGCCAGGACGTGCTGGGCGCCGACCTGGACCGCCGCCGCCCAGGTGTCGGGCGCCGGTTCGCTGTCGGTCAGCACGACGACGTGGGCGCGCCGCGGCAGTGCACTGCGCACGCAACGCCGCGCTGCCGTCGCGTCGAGCAACACCGCTGCGGCGGCCGACCACGCTTTGCGGCTCACCGGCGAACCGTCGCGGACATGGACCACCCGCACGCCGACAGCGGCGCCGACCCGGTCCACTTCGTCACGCAGGTGAGGTTCGGCCACCAGCGCCAGCACACCGGTGACACCAGTTGTCGCAGCCACCCGCTCACCGTGCCTGGCGGCGTCCCGGGGGCGCCAGCGGCAAACCGCGATCTGTGGACAAAGTCGGATCTGTGCGCAAACCGGCCGGCGCGGATGTCGAAGAAGTATTGCCGCCCGATGGGCCAACCCGGCAAAAGGGACGACCCCCGCCAGGGGGGGAGGAGGCGAGGGTCGTCGTGTATCAGCCCCGGGGGGTCGGGCTGATCCACCCTCGGCACAAAGCCGAGTACCGCTTACTATACACACGACAGGGCTATTGGGCGCAAGATCCGCTTGCAAAAGGAAGCAGGACATCGAACTCGGCGCAGCGGACGGTGGCCGGCCGCAGCGAGCGATCACGCCTCAATTGACCGGCTGTTTTGTCCGCGGTTCTCGCGACGCAGGCCAACGCCGCCCTATGCTGAGCCGGTGACCGCCCCCGACCCGGCCGCCGATCAGCAAACTTCACCGGAAGTGCGGGACACCGCCGTCCCGCCCGCCCGCACCGCTGCTTTCTTCGATCTCGACAAGACCATCATCGCCAAGTCCAGCACGCTGGCGTTCAGTAGACCGTTCTTCAATCAGGGCTTGATCAACCGTCGGGCGGTGCTCAAATCCAGCTATGCCCAGTTCCTCTATCTGTTGTCCGGCGCCGACCACGATCAGATGGATCGGATGCGTATACACCTGACCAACATGTGCACCGGGTGGGATGTCGAGCAGGTCAAGTCGATAGTCAACGAGACGCTGCATGACATCGTGACGCCGTTGGTGTTCGCCGAAGCCGCCGACCTGATCGCCGGGCACAAATTGTGCGGGCGCGACGTGGTGGTGGTGTCGGCATCCGGCGACGAGTTGGTGGCGCCGATCGCCCGCGCGTTGGGAGCCACCCACGCGATGGCCACGCGCATGGTCGTCGAGGACGGCAAGTACACCGGAGAGATCGGGTTCTACTGCTACGGCGACGGCAAGGTGCAGGCCATCCGCGAGTTGGCCGCCCGCGAGGGGTACGTGCTCGAGCACTGTTATGCGTACTCCGACTCGATCACCGATATACCGATGCTGGAAGCGGTCGGGCATCCGAGTGTGGTCAATCCCGACCGTGCGCTGCGCAAGGAGGCGACGGCCCGCGGATGGCCGGTGCTCAGTTTCTCCCGTCCGGTGTCGCTGCGCGATCGCATCCCGGCACCGTCGGGGGCTGCGGTCGCCACAACGGCCGCGGTGGGGGTCAGCGCGCTGGCCGCCGGAGCGGTCACCTATTCGTTGCTGCGACGCTTCGCTTGGTAGTTCGCCAGCAAACTCCTTGCGATTGCTATTTCAAGTTGTTTCCAAGCTTTACTCATTTGACACTTGCTGTGATACGGGTCACGTAGTACAAAGGAGTCACGGAAGCCCGGTGAGGCCAAGGTCGATCCGGAAGAGAAGGTTCGATCTCCCAATCCGGGCCCCCAGCACGGTTCCCGGCACCCACGCGGAGTCATAGCCGCGATAATGGCAGAAGTGTTGCGGGCCTGCGTAATTGCGAGAAGTGGACGGCCTCGACGGCCCTTTGGGTAGGGCCGCAACCGGGCGCCTCGCAAGATCGCCGAGGCCACCCACGCAACCCCGAGAATGCACGCTTGGTAACCGAGTACCGTGCTAGCGGGCGGTGAGCCGAACTCTTCGGATCGCCGCCCGCTTCACATGTCCGACCCTTGCTGACGCCGACCGCTGGCAACCTACTTGGCCAGCGATTCGGCAATCGACAACGCCTCCCGCCCACCGTCCTGCATGGCCCGGCAGCACAACTTCAGCCAAGCCGCCATGCCCGCGCCGGTGCCTGCGGCGAAGCCGTGCGCGGCGTCGCGATAGTCGGCGGCACGACGCATCCACGTCACCTCGGGTACTCCCAGCCCGTGCGGATCCAGTCCGGTGGCGATGGCGATCAGCCGCGACACCGCACGGGCCACCACGCCGTCCGCGCTGCCGAACGGCGCCAACGCCAGCAGCTCACCGTGCGCGACTGCGGCGACCACCGGTGCCGGCGCCCGGGTGCCGCCACTCACCACTTCTGCCAACAGCTCCAGGCGCGGCCCGACATCAGCGCCGGCCCGCGGCCGGCCCAACCGACCTTCGTCGACCTGATCGGCGGCCGCCAACATGTGCAGCCGCGCCAACGCCTGCAGCGGCGCCCGCCGCCACACCGCCACCAGGTTGGTCTCGCCGCCTTCGAGCGCCTGCGCCACCCGCAGCGCACCGCCGAACACCGGGTCGCTGGTCGCCGACTCGTCGAGCTGGATGGGCCCGCCATCCAAGACCGACGAGGCCCGCGCTGCCCGCAACGCCGCCTCGGCGGCGGTCACCGGCCAGCCCCGCCGGTTGGCCTTATGCCGATGGGCCTGGCCGAGTGCGTCGCGTGCCTGTTCGGCGGCGACGGCGACGCCGGGCAGCTCCATCAGCGGTGCCAGCGGGTCGGTCATGACCAGTCACCCTAGGCGCCGGGGATCGCCGCCAGCAGCTCGCGGGTGTAGTCATGCCGCGGACGGGTGAACAACTCGGTGCTGGGGGCGTGCTCGACCACCCGCCCGGCGCGCATCACCACGACCTCGTCGGCGATCTGTCGGATCACCGCCAAATCGTGGCTGATGAACACATAGCTCAGATCGAGCTCGGACTGCAGCTCGGTGAGCAGATCCAAGATCTGCGCCTGCACGACGACGTCGAGGGCCGACACCGCCTCGTCGCAGACCAGCACCTCCGGGCGCAGCGCCAAGGCGCGGGCGATCGCCACCCGCTGACGCTGGCCGCCGGACAGCTCGCGTGGTCGCCGGCTCAGCAGTGCAGACGGCAACGCCACCTGATCGGCCAGCTCGCGCACCGCCGCGCGGCGGCGCCGGCCATCGCCGATCCGGTGAATCCGCAGCGGCTCCTCGATCGCGCGGAACACCGAGTACATCGGGTCCAGGCTGCTGTAGGGATTCTGGAACACCGGCTGGACCCGCCGACGAAACGCCAACATCGCCCGGCGGCCCAGCGCGGCGATGTCTTGACCGTCGAAACTGACCACGCCCGACGTGGGTTGCAACAGCCCGAGCATCATCCGGGCCAATGTGGATTTTCCCGATCCCGATTCGCCGGCAATTGCCAACGTGGTCCCTCGTCGCAGCCGAAACGACACGTCGTCGACGGCGCGGAAATCCGTCCTGCGCCACGGTGCGCCGTGCGACTGCCGGAAGACTTTGGTCAGCCCGTTGACCACGATCACGTCGTCGCTGACGACGGGGGTGCGCTCGACGGGCCGGTGCATCGACGGGGCCGCGGCCACCAGTCGCCGGGTGTAGTCATGCCGCGGAGCTTGCAAGACGGTCTGTGCTGCGCCGGCTTCCACGACAAGGCCGCGGTGCATGACGATCAGGTGCTCGGCGCGCTCGGCCGCCAGCGCCAAGTCGTGGGTGATCAGCAGTACCGCGGTGCCCAGTTCAGCGGTGAGACGTTGCAGGTGGTCGAGCACCCGGCGCTGCACGGTGACGTCCAGGGCCGAGGTCGGCTCGTCGGCAATCAGCAGTTGTGGCCGGCTGGCGAGCCCGATCGCGATCAGCGCGCGCTGGCACATCCCGCCGGACAGTTGATGCGGATAACTCCTGGCCCGCGTCACCGGATCCGGCATCCCCACCGCCCCGAGCACCTGTACGGCATCGGCGTCATCGACGTTGTTGGCTCGCAGCGCCTCCCGGATCTGAAAGCCCACTTTCCAGACCGGGTTCAGGTTGGTCATCGGATCCTGCGGCACGTAACCGATGCCACTGCCGCGGATCGAACGGATGCGGCGCCGGTCGGCCGCGGTGATGTCGAGACCGTCGAACACGATGCGGCCTGCGGTGATCCGCCCACCTCCGGGCAGTAGCCCCAGAATGGCCGCGGCGGTGGTGGATTTCCCCGACCCTGACTCGCCGACGACCGCGACGGTCTGGCCGCGGTGCACCGTCAGATCCACGCCCCGGACTGTCGGCGCATCGTCGTCGAAGCGGACTTCCAGACCCTGCACGCTCAGCAGCGGTTCAGTCATGCGCGCCATGAGCGTGACCCCGGGTCGAGGGCATCCCGCAGGACATCGCCCATCATCATGAACGCCAGCACCGTGATCGCCAGCGCGCCCGCGGGATAGAACAGGATCGGCGAGCCGGCCCGCAGCCGGGTCTGGTCGATGTTGATATCACCGCCCCAGGACACCACCGAGGGCGGCAGCCCGACACCGAGGTAGGACAGCGTGGCCTCGGTGACGATGAACATTCCCAACGCGATGGTGGCGACCGCGATAACCGGGCCGATCGCGCTGGGCAGCGCGTGGCGCACCAAGATGGCAAACCTACCCAGCCCCAACGCTTCTGCGGCCACTATGTAGTCGCTGGTCCGCACGGCGATCACCGCACTGCGGGCGATCCGGGCGATCTGCGGCCAGCCGAATAAAGCCAGGATCGCGATCACGGTCCACACCGTGCGGTGATGCATCACCTGCATCAGCACGATGGCGGCCAGCAGCAACGGGATTCCGAAGAAAACGTCGGCCACCCGAGAGACCACCGCGTCGAGCCAACGGCCGTAAAAACCGGCCAACGCCCCCAGCGCCCCACCGATGACGAACACCGCCGCGGTGGCGCCCAGCCCGACGGTGATCGACGCGCGCGCGCCATAGACGGTGCGGGCGTAGATGTCGTGGCCCTGCAGATCAGTGCCGAACCAATGCGCCGCAGACGGCGCCAGCATGCTCTGGTTGGGATCGGCATAGCCGGGATCGGCGGCGGTGAACAATGCCGGAAACGCCGCCATGACACCGACGAGCAAGATCAGCGCCGCGGCGAAGAGAAACTTGGGCCGACCGTGTAGTTCTCGCCAGGTGTCGCGCCAAAAGCCGCTTGCCCCAAGGTCTTCACGGTCAGCCATAGCGGATCCGGGGGTCTAGCGCGGCGTAGAGCAAATCCACCAACAGATTGGTGATCAGATAGATGACCACCAGCACCGTCACGATCGACACCACCGTCGGCGCCTCCTGGCGGGTGACCGCCTGATAGAGCACACCGCCGACACCGTGGATGTTGAAGATGCCCTCGGTGACGATCGCTCCGCCCATCAGCGCACCGAGATCTGCGCCGAGAAAGGTCACCACCGGGATCAGAGAATTGCGCAGGATATGCACTGTCACCACCCGCGGCCGCGACAACCCCTTGGCGGTGGCGGTGCGCACGTAATCGGCGTGCGCGTTGGCGGCCACCGCCGAGCGGGTCAACCGCACCACATAGGCGAACGACACCGAACCCAGCACGATGCCCGGCAGCAGCAGTCGCCCCAGCGTCGCCTGATCACCGACGGTCACCGGCGCGATGCCCAACCGAACGCCGAACACGAACTGCGCCAGAAAGCCCAGCACGAAAATCGGGACCGCGATAATGACCAGGCTGGCGATCAGCACGCCGGCGTCGAAGATCCCGCCCCGGCGCAGCCCGGCGACCACCCCGAACCCGATACCCAGCAACGCCTCGACCGCCAGCGCGATCAGCGCAAGCCGAATGGTCACCGGAAAAGCTTGTGCCAGAACAGTACTGACTGGCAGCCCGGAGTAAGCGTGGCCCAAATCACCTCGCAGGATGCCGCCCAGGTAGTGCAGGTACTGCAGCACGAACGGGTCGTCGAGATGGTATTGGGCACGCAGTTGCGCGGCCACCGCGGGGCTCAACGGCCGGTCGCCACCCAACGCGGCCAGCGGGTCGCCGGGCAGCAGGAAAACCATCCCGTAGATCATCAGTGTCGCGCCGAGGAAAACCGGGATCATGACGGCAACGCGTCGGGCGATGTACCAACCCATGTCAGGCCTTGACGATGCGTTCGTAGTCGGGCAGGCCGTTCCAGGTGAGCGCGACATTACTGACCGCTGGTGACCTGCCCGCGACGGCGATCGTGTACCACAACGGGATGGTGGGCATGTCGCGCAACAGGATTCGCTGCGCCGCATTGGTCAGCGCATGGGATTGCGGCAGCGTCGGCGCGGCTTCGGCGTCGGCCAGCGCAGTGTCGAACGCGGGGTTGGAATAGCCGACGTCGTTGGATCCGGCTGCAGTGACGAACAGCGGCTCGAGGAACTGCAGCATCGACGGATAGTCCCCTTGCCAGCCGGCGCGGAAGGCGGTGGTGATGGTGCGACGGGTGATCTGGGTGCGAAACCCCGCGAAGGTCGGCTGTGGCGCCCCGGCGGCATCGATGCCCAGCACGTTCTTGATGCTGTTGGCGACCGCGTCCACCCACTCCTGGTGACCGCCGTCGGCGTTGTAGGCGATCGCGTACTGACCGGCCCATGTCGAGATGGCGTCGGCCTGTGCCCACAGCCGTCGCGCGCGGTCCGGATCGAAGTCCAATGCCTCGCTGCCGTCGATGTTCGGGTCGAATCCAGGCAGTGAACTGGCCGTGAATTCACGGGCGGGCGAACATGTTCCGGCGAAGAACTGCTGGCAGATCTGCGGTCGGTTGATCGCCGCAGACAGCGCGAGCCGGCGCAGCCGGCCCTCCTCTCCGCCGAAATGGGCCAGTCGCAGCGGTGTGTCGAGAGCCCGGTTGCTTGCCGCCGGCGCGCTGACCGCGCGGTCGCCGAGGTCTTTGCGGTAGACCGGCAGCACGCTGGGCGGAATAGTGTCCAGCACATCGAGATTGGCCGACAACAGATCGGCATAGGCGGTGTCCAGATTCGCGTAGAAAACGAAGCGCAGCCCCTTGTTCTGCGGCATGCGGTTGCCGTGGTAGCCGGGGTTGGGCACCAGGTCGAGTTTGACGTTGTGCTGCCAGGCGTATCCGTCGACGAGCCGGTAGGGACCGTTGCCGACGGGATGCTGCCCGAAAGCCGCCATGTCGTCGAAGGCCGCGTCAGGTAGCGGGTAGAACGGTGAAAACCCAAGCCGCAGTGTGAAATCGATAGTCGGCGCCTTGAGCCGGACGGTGAATTCGTGGTCGTTGACCACGTGCAGGCCGGACATCGTGGTCGCGGTCGGCGTGGCGGCGGCGACCTCGTCGAAACCGGCGATCGGGCTGAAGAAGCTCTGCTGCAGCTGGGCATTGGTGGTCAGCGCACCGAAATTCCAGGCATCGACGAACGAGTGCGCCGTCACCGGCGACCCGTCGGTGAAGGTCCAGCCCGGTTTGAGCGTGATGCGGTAGTTGACGTTGTCGGTGGTGTCGACCGACCGAGCCACCTCCAATGACGGTGTGCCCTCGGCGTCGTAGGACATCAGCCCGGCAAACAGCCGGTCGATGATACGGCCGCCGTTGCTGTCGTTGGTGTTGGTCGGGATCAGCGGGTTTTGCGGCTCGCCGGCGTTGACCATCACCACGTCGGTATTCACGGCCGGGCCGCCACACCCGGTGAGCACCGCTAGCGCCACGACGGCAACAACTGCCGCCGCCGTCGCACGCATCATGGCTGCGACCCTAGCTAGGCTCAGGAGGTGACCGAAACACATGCCGAGGCGCCGTCGTCATACCCGCCGCCGGACGAGTTCGCCGCACACGCGAACGTCGGTGACGGCGACTACCGCGAGGCCGAACAGGACCGGCTGGCGTTCTGGGCCAAGCAGGCCAACCGGCTGTCCTGGGCGACGCCGTTCGAGCAGGTGCTGGACTGGTCGGAAGCGCCGTTCGCCAAATGGTTCGTCGGCGGCCGGCTCAACGTTGCCTACAACTGTCTGGACCGCCACGTCGAGGCGGGCCACGGCGACCGGACCGCCATCTACTGGGAAGGCGAACCGGTCGACGAGAGCCGCGAACTCACCTATGCAGAGTTGCACGCGCAGGTCTGCAAGGCCGCCAACGCGCTGAGCAAGCTGGGGCTGGTCGCCGGCGACCGCGTCGCGATCTATCTGCCGATGATTCCGGAGGCGATCATCGCGATGCTGGCTTGCGCGCGGCTGGGCATCATGCACAGCGTCGTGTTCGCCGGTTTCACCGCCAAGGCGCTGGGCGCCCGGATCGCCGATGCCGAGGCCAAGCTGCTGATCACCGCCGACGGCCAGTTCCGGCGCGGCAAGCCGGCACCGCTGAAGGAGGCGGCCGACGAAGCGGTCGGCGCCGACAGCCCCGTCGAGCATGTTTTGGTGGTCCGGCGCACCGGCATCGACGTGCCCTGGACCGAGGGTCGAGATCTGTGGTGGCACGACGTCGTCGACTCGGCGCCGGCCGAACACACTCCGGAAGCTTTCGACGCCGAACATCCGCTGTTTTTGCTCTACACCTCGGGCACCACCGGCAAGCCCAAGGGCATCATGCACACCAGCGGAGGGTTTCTCACCCAGACCTCGTACACCCACCACAGCATCTTCGACATCAAGCCCGACACCGACGTGTTCTGGTGCACCGCCGACATCGGCTGGGTCACCGGGCACACCTACAGCGTCTATGGCCCGCTGTCCAACGGCGTCAGCCAGGTGATTTACGAAGGCACCCCCGACACACCCACTCAGCACCGCCATTTCGAGGTCATCGAAAAGCGCGGCGTCACTATCTATTACGCCGCCCCCACGTTGATCCGCACCTTCATGAAGTGGGGCCGCGAGATTCCCGACGCGCACGACCTGTCCAGCCTGCGGCTGTTGGGATCGGTCGGCGAACCGATCAACCCCGAAGCCTGGCGGTGGTACCGCTCCGTCGTCGGCGCTGACCGCACCCCGGTGGTGGACACCTGGTGGCAGACCGAAACCGGCGCGTCGATGATCTCGCCGCTGCCCGGTGTGGCCGCGACCAAGCCGGGCTCGGCGATGACACCGCTGCCGGGCATCTCGGCCAAGATCGTCGATGACGACGGCAACACGCTCACGCCGCCGGACAGCGACGAAGGCGAGCACGTCACCGGCTATCTGGTGATGGACCAGCCGTGGCCGGGCATGCTGCGTGGTATCTGGGGCGACCCTGACCGCTACCGCGAAACCTATTGGTCCAAGTTCGCCGAGCAGGGCTGGTACTTCGCCGGAGACAGCGCTCGCTACGACGCGGACGGCGCCATCTGGGTGGTGGGCCGCATCGACGACGTGATGAATGTGTCCGGCCACCGGATCTCCACCGCCGAGGTGGAGTCGGCGTTGGTCGGTCACTCCGGGGTGGCCGAGGCCGCAGTGGTCGGGGCCACCGACGAGACCACCGGACAAGCGATTTGCGCCTTCGTCGTGCTCCAGGCCGATCAACCCGAAACCGTCGACGAAGAGATCATCGAAGAGCTGCGCGGCGAGGTGGCCCGGACGATCTCACCGATTGCCCGGCCGCGCGAACTTCATGTGGTGCCCGAGTTGCCGAAAACCCGCAGCGGCAAGATCATGCGCCGGTTGCTGCGCGACATCGCCGAGAACCGCGAACTCGGCGACACGTCGACACTGCTCGACCCCGACGTGTTCGACGCGATCCGCGCGGCTAAGTAGCCGGGCTGGCCGAGACGGGAACGAATCCGGCGCCCGGGCGGCCCTTGGCGGCGAGGTCGGCCAGCACCGCGTTGATCGACACCACCGTCGCCGGGGTGTGCAGCGGGATGTATTTGATGACGCAGGTCGGCAGGGCTTCGCTGAACGCGCCGTGGATCATGCCGACCAGCAGATTGTCGACGACGACCGGAGCCCCGGAGTCGCCCGGCTGCCCGCACACCTGCATGACGAGGGTGCCCGGGTCTTGGCCCGGTCCGAACACGACGCCGCAGGAGTTGCCGGTGGTGCGGCCCTGCTTGCAGGCGATCTGACCGGCCGCCGGATCGGGGCCGATGCCGTTGATCACGAATCCGCCGAGATCGGCGACGGGGATCACCTTGGCCGGGTCGAACCGGATGACTGCGTAATCGAGAATGTCGTTGCCGGCCACCATGGTGCCCAACGTGCCGCGATTCTGCGCGGCTTCGGCGGCGACCTGAGCGCCCGGACCACCACAATGCGCGGAGGTGAAACCGATCAGTGCGCCGGTGTTGTCGTTGCCGATACTGGTCAGCGTGCACAACGTGTCGCCGTCGATGACGATGCCGGCGCCGCCACCGATCGGCACCCTGTCGTCGGCCCCAGCGCTGGTGGCGCGTAGACCCACGAGGCACACCAAGGCGGCAACCGCCGCCATCGCCCCTACACGCAGCAGCCGACAATGCGTTGTCTGCAAAGGGCTACTCCTGTCGCGGATCCGGAACGGATGCGTCAGTCTAACGTGGCCGGGCCGGTGCAGCGGCTGTCCTGCCCTGACCATCTCGGTTGCGCTCGTCTGGCACCGGACCACATGGCAACATGAACCGCGACAACAGCCAACCGGGAGGGACCGTCCGTGAGCAAGCCAGACCGCAAGAAGGCCGGTGGTAACGGTGGCAAGGACGGGGTGCCCAATACCCTCACCACGATTCCGTTGACCGACCCGCATGCGCTGCCCGTCGAACCGTCGATCGGCGAGCTGGTCAAAGACGCCACCGCGCAGATGTCGACGCTGGTCCGCGCCGAAGTCGAACTGGCCCGCGCGGAGATCACCCGCGACGTCAAGAAGGGCCTGACCGGCAGCGTCTTCTTCATCTCCGCGCTGGTGGTGCTGTTCTACTCGACGTTCTTTTTCTTCTTCTTCGTCGCCGAACTGCTCGATACCTGGCTATGGCGCTGGGTTGCGTTCCTGATCGTGTTCGGCGTCATGGTCGTCTTCACCGCCCTGCTGGCACTGCTTGGTTATTTGAAGGTCCGCCGCATCCGCGGACCGCAGCAGACCATCGAATCGGTCAAGGAGACCCGCGCCGCGTTCACCCCGGGTCACGACAAAGCCGACGGCGCGACGGGGCAGCTCACGCCGGGCGGCACCCCTGCCGACCCCTCAGGCTGGTAAATGGCAGCACCGGATCCGTCGGTCACCCGCATCGACGGGCCATGGCGCCATCTGGACGTACACGCCAACGGGATCCGCTTCCACGTCGTCGAGGCAGTCCCGGCTGACCGAGATGCGGCCACACCGCAGACGGCGCGGCCGCTGGTCATCATGTTGCACGGCTTCGGCTCGTTCTGGTTGTCCTGGCGTCATCAGCTGCGCGGCTTGACCGGCGTGCGCGCGGTCGCGGTGGATCTGCGCGGCTACGGCGGCAGCGACAAACCGCCCCGGGGCTACGACGGTTGGACGCTTGCCGGCGACACCGCCGGGTTGATCCGCGCGCTCGGGCATTCGTCGGCCACCCTGGTCGGCCACGCCGACGGCGGACTGGTGTGCTGGGCCACGTCGGTGCTGCACTCCCGGCTGGTGCGCGCGATCGCGGTGATCAGCTCGCCCCACCCCGCCGCGCTGCGTGCATCAGCGCTGACCTGCAAGGAGCAGGCTCGGGCGCTGCTGCCGTCGCTGCTGCGTTACCAGGTGCCGATGTGGCCTGAGCGATCGCTGACCCGGCACGGCGCCGCCGAGATCGAACACTTGGTGCACAGCCGTGCCAGCGCCAAATGGGTTGCATCCGAAGACTTTTCCGAAACCATCGGCCACTTGCGGCAGGCGATCCAGATCCCGTCGGCGGCGCACTCCGCCCTGGAGTATCAGCGCTGGGCGGTACGCAGCCAGCTCCGTGACGAAGGCCGGCGGTTCATGAGGTCGATGAGCAGGGGCACAAACGTTCCGCTACTGCACATCCGCGGCGGCGCCGACCCCTACGTGTTAGCCGATCCGGTCGAGCGAACGCGGCGTTACGCTCCCCACGGCCGTTACGTAACGGTCTCCGGCGCAGGGCATTTCAGCCATGAAGAGGCGCCGCAGGAAGTCAACGGTCACCTGGCGGGGTTTTTGGAGCAGGTGTATCGCAACGGGCTCAGCTGACGCAGGCGCCGGTGGCCACCGGGGCGGTGTCGCCGATCTGGGCGAGCTGACTGCTCACCTCTTTGGCGGTCAGCACGAATCCGGTGTCGTTGTCGTCGACTGCGGCACCGAACACGACCCCGAGCACCTTGCCGTTCATGTCGATGAGTGGCCCACCCGAATTACCTTGCTCCACAGTGGCTCTGACGGTGTACACCTCACGATTGACGGTGGCGTCGCGGTAGATGTCGGGGCCAGACAACTCGATGATCTCGCGGATCCGGGCCGGGGTCGCCACAAAGCCGCCGCCACCGGGGTAGCCCAGAACCAAGGCGTCGGTGCCACCCTTGGCCGGGGCGCTGGCGAAGGCCAGCGGGCCCGGCGGCAGATTCGGGACCGCCAAAATAGCGACGTCGATGGTGGGGTCGTAGGAGACCACGGTCGCGTCGTACGGGTTTCCGCTGACCTCCACTGTGACGTTGTTCGCGCCGGCCACCACGTGGGCGTTGGTCATCACCCGATCCGGCGACAGCACGAATCCGCTGCCCTCCAACACTTTCTGACAGCTGGGCGCGATGGCCCGGATCTTGACCACACTGGGCTCGGTGGCAGCCACCACCGGGTTGCCGGCCAGCCCCGCATCGGGCGTCGGGACCGCGACAACCGGGGTGCGGCCGAACGGCCCAAGTACTTGCGGAAGACCGGAGGTGTCCAGCAGCGACGACAGCCGCTTGGGCACCGTCTGCAGCCAGGGCGGTGCAACCTGGTTGACTTCAGCCAACACCCGTGAACCACGCACCGCAGCAGCGAGATTGGGCTGTCCCGACGACGATGTCAGCGGAGTGGCCAGCAGCCAGGCCGCGATGAGCACCACAACCAGTTGCACCGCCACGCCGATCATCGAGTCGAAGAAGCGGATGATGCGGCTGCGGATCGCCCCGCGCACCGCCCGGCCCAGCACGACACCGGCGACCTCGCCGATGACCACCAGTCCGAGGATCAAAAACAGCGCAGCGAACAACTTGGCGCGCGGAGCCATGATGTAGCTGACGATGTGCGGGGCCAGCAGCACTCCGGCGACCGCGCCGAGCAGCACTCCGACAAACGACAGCAGTGAGCCCAAAGCGCCTGAGCGCCAACCGGAGATGGCCGCGACGAAGGCGATTGCCAGCACCGCGATGTCGATCCACTGTGACGGGGTCATCATGCACCACCCTCATCGCCGACCAGGGCCATCGCCTCGTCGAGTTCGCGGACATCACTGGTGTCCCACGGCTGCGCCCAGCCGGCGACATCCAGCATCGCCGAGATCACCTGACCAGTGAAACCCCACACCAGCATTTCGTTCAACAAGAATGCCGGGCCGGCGAAGCGCCGCTGCAGCGCGCTGCGGTACACCATCAGCCGGTTTTCCGGATTGACGAAAGCGCGCAGCGGGACTCGCGCGACGATTGCGGTTTCGGCCTCGTCGACCACTGCCACCGGGCCGGGGTCGGGGGAATACGCCAGTACCGGGACGACATGAAAACCCGACGGCGCGATGAACGTTCGCTCCAGGGTCGCCAGTGGACGCAGCCGGCCGACGTCGATTCCGGTTTCTTCGTGAGCTTCTCGCAGGGCGGTGGCCACCGGCCCGTCGTCTCCGGGATCGGCCGCGCCGCCGGGAAACGCGGCCTGGCCCGCGTGGTGCCGCAATGTCGAGGCCCGCACAGTGACCAACAGGTCGGCTTCGTCGGGAAACCTGTCGGCCGGACCGGATTCCGGGCCCGAGAACAGCACCAGCACCGCGGCTTCGCGCCCGTCACCGCGCAACGCCGCCGTCGCCTTCGCGGCGGTGACCAGCGCAAGGACATCGGCGGGCAGCCGGCGCCGGAAGGCCTCCGGCACCTCACCGACATTGTCGACCAGTGGGCGCAGCCACGGCGGCCCGAGCTCGGGTGTGAGCGGAACCGCAGCGCTCACCGGCGCCTCCCTGGTGTGGTCCAATTGCCCGGCTCGGCCCCGCCAGCGGGGGGACCCCCGCGTCACGGCGCCAGCCTGGCTCATCATGCATGATCTCCGACCGCAGCCGCGATTTCGTCGGCGGTGGCGAAAGCCCGCGGCAAGCTCTGGGCAACGCTACCGTCCGCGGCCAGCACCACCGTCGCGGGCATCACATTCGGCACCCGCAACGCGGCCGCGATCCGCCGTCGGCCGTCCTGCAGAGTCGGCAACCGCACACCCAACTCCGCCAGCCGCAGCAAGGCCGCCGTTTCGTTCTCGTCCTGGTGCACGGTTATCACCGTTACCGCCGACCCGACCCGGCGCTGATATTCGGCCATCGCGGGCAGCTCGGCCTTACACGGCTCGCACCAATACGCCCACAGGTTCAGCACCACCCGGCGGCCGGCCAGCGCGCGGCCGACATCGACGGCCGAGCCGTCGGCCGCGCATTCCACGGTGACATCGCGCAGCGCCGGCGGTCCGGCGTTGTCACCGGCGGGCGGACACGGGGGCAGGTCGGCGCGTTGCCGCGGTCCGGCCAGTGCCGCGGGGGTGTCGGCGTCGCGGTGTTCGCGACTCGGGCCGCTCGTCGACGGGGCCGGCGAGCTATCGCGGTAGTCGCGCAGTTCGGCGACCAACGCGGCCAGCAGCGCCGCGACCACCACGAGGATCGCGACGGTCCAGCGGGTCCGGGCGGTCATGACGGCTTTGTGATGTGACGGGCCTATAACCCGGCCAAGGCCAGCAGATGCTCGGTTTCCGGTCCCTGCACCAGCGGCGCCGCGATTAGCGGGTCGGTCGGACCGGTCCCGAACGACGGACAGTCCTTGGCCAGCACGCATACACCGCAGGCCGGTTTGCGGGCGTGGCACACCCGGCGGCCGTGGAAGATCACCCGGTGGCTGAGCAGCGTCCATTCGTCGCGCTCGATCAGTTCGCCGACAGCGTGCTCGATCTTCACCGGGTCTTCCTCAGCAGTCCACCGCCACCGCCCGACCAGCCGTTTGAAGTGTGTGTCGACGGTGATCCCAGGGATATCGAAGGCATTGCCGAGGATGACGTTGGCGGTTTTGCGCCCCACCCCGGGCAGCGTGACCAGCTCGGCCATGGTGGCCGGCACCTCGCCGGCGAACCGCTCGACCAGCGCCTGCCCCAGACCGATCAACGATGCCGTCTTGTTGCGGTAGAAGCCGGTGGGGCGGATCAGCTCCTCGAGTTCGGTGCGATCAGCGCGGGCGTAGTCAAGCGCAGTCTGGTACCGGGCGAACAACGCCGGCGTGGTCAGGTTGACCCGTTTGTCGGTGCTCTGCGCCGAGAGGATGGTCGCTACCGTCAGTTCCAGCGGCGTCGTGAAGTCCAGCTCGCAATAGACATGTGGAAAAGCTTGGGCCAGCTTGCGATTCATCCGGCGCGCGCGTCGAACCAAACCCAAGCGAGTCTCCGCCGCCCACCGCCGGTCCGGGGCGGCGGAGGCCGCCGCAGTGCCGCGTGCGGGCTTGCCCACTGTCACGTCCGACAGAGTACTTGGGGGAATATCCAGTCAATTCGTGATCCCGATGAGACCTTTGCCGTGTTTACTTGCTCCTTGTGTCGTGGTTGCTAGTGGCCTTCATCCCGGGGTTGCTGATGTTAGCGACGTTCGGCTTGCAACGCCTGGAATCGGGTTTGGTCGACGACACGCTCACCGCCCGCGACGTCGCGGAGTTTCTCGAGCAGGCTGACGCCGCCGACATGGGCACGCTGGCCCGCGAAGGCATGCCCGAGGCGCTCGACGGCCTGCACCGCCGGCGTGGTGAGCGCGTCGACGATCCGGGCCGCGGGTACAGCGGCGCCGACTATGCCGTCGGCCCGTCCGCAAACCCCGGCCGCCATCGGCATTCCCGGGCGAATCGGCAATTTGAGCCGCCCCGACATGCCAATCGTGTGTAGCGTTGGCACGTCGAGTTAACGGCTGGCCTCTAGACTCATGTCACTAACCGCATAAGTTGGTACAGCGCCAGGGTGCGAGTCGGGCGCTCGCGCGTAACACGAAATTCAAACAGCTAAGGGGCAACGTGGACGAGATCCTGGCGAGGGCCGGAATCTTCCAGGGGGTTGAGCCCAGCGCCGTCGCAGCGCTGACCAAGCAATTGCAGCCCGTCGATTTCCCCCGCGGACACACCGTTTTCGCGGAAGGAGAGCCGGGCGACCGGCTGTACATCATCGTTGCCGGGAAGGTCAAGATCGGCCGCCGGTCCCCCGACGGCAGGGAGAACCTGCTGACCATCATGGGCCCGTCCGACATGTTCGGCGAGCTTTCGATCTTCGACCCGGGGCCACGGACCTCCAGCGCGACGACGATCACCGAGGTGCGGGCGGTGTCGATGGACCGCGACGCGCTGCGGGCCTGGATCGCCGATCGTCCTGAAATCGCCGAGCAGCTGCTGCGGGTACTGGCCCGCCGGTTGCGCCGCACCAACAACAACCTCGCCGACCTCATCTTCACCGACGTGCCGGGCCGGGTCGCCAAGCAGCTGCTGCAGCTCGCTCAGCGGTTCGGCACCCAGGAAGGTGGCGCGATGCGTGTCACCCACGACCTGACCCAGGAGGAAATCGCTCAGCTGGTCGGCGCGTCACGCGAAACGGTGAACAAGGCGCTCGCCGATTTCGCCCACCGGGGCTGGATTCGCCTGGAGGGCAAGAGCGTGTTGATCTCCGACTCGGAGCGATTGGCCCGGCGCGCACGGTAGTTCCGCCTCCGCGAAGCAGAAGCCAGGGCTGTGGTTGGGCCCAAAACCACGACCGTAGCTTCTGCCTCGCGACAAGTCGCTAACGACGCAGATAGTCCAGCTGCGCCTGTACCGACCACTCGGCGACGTCCCAGAGTTCCTGGTCGACGTCGACGTAGACGTGTTCGACGACCTGACGCAGCGTGGCGTCGTCGCCGAGCACTTGCAGCGCCGCCCGGATCTGTTCCAAGCGCTCTTCTCGGTGGGCGAGATATTCCTCGGCGACTGCCGCCAGGTCAGGCAGATCCGGCCCGTGGCCGGGCAGCACGGTGCGGGCGCCCAGGCCTTGTAGCCGCCGCAGCGAGTCGAGGTAGTCGGCCAGGTTGCCGTCTTCCTTGTCGATGACGGTGGTACCGCGGCCCAGCACCGTGTCCGCGGTGAGCACCGCGTCCTCGAGGACAAACGACACCGAGTCGGCGGTGTGCCCCGGCGTTGCCATGACCTTGATCGTCACGCCCGCAGCGTCGATCACCTCGCCGTCAACCAGGTGACCGCCGAGGCCGCGCAGGAATCCGCTGCCGACTGAGCGCACCGTCGCTCCGGTTGCCTCGACCAACTTGTCGATGCCGTCGGTGTGGTCGCCGTGCCGGTGGCTGATCAGGACCAGCGCAATCCGGCCGAGCCCCGCGACCCGGTCGATGTGCTCGTCGTCATCGGGTCCCGGATCGACGACCACCAACTCGTCGCTGCGCGGGCCGCGCAGCACCCAAGTGTTGGTGCCCTCCAGCGTCATCTTGCCGGGGTTGTCGGCCAACAGCACCGACGCCGTGTCGGTGACCGGCCGCAATTGTCCGTATGCGGGGTGGGCCAACAAGTCGCTACCCGACCTGCACCACCAACTCGACTTCCACTGGCGCATTCAACGGCAGCTCGGAAACACCGACCGCCGACCGGGCATGCGCGCCGCGGTCCTCGAACACCTCGCCAAGCAGATCCGACGCACCGTTGACGACACCGGGTTGGCCGTTGAACCCAGGCGCAGAGGCGACGAACCCGACCACCTTGACGACCTGGGTCACCGAGTCGATGCCCACCAGGGCATCCACCGCGGCCAGCGCGTTGAGTGCGCAGATCCGCGCCAGCTCCTTGCCGTCCTCGGGGCTGACGTCGACGCCGACCTTGCCGGTCTGCGTCAGCTTGCCGGCCTGCATGGGCAGCTGGCCCGAGGTGTAGACCAGGTTGCCGGTACGCACCGCCGGTACATAGGAGGCCAGCGGCTTCACTACTTCGGGCAGCTCGATACCCAGTTGTCCGAGCCGGGCCGAGGCGCTCACTTCGGGCGTTTCAGGTATGCGACGTGTTGCTCACCGGTCGGTCCGGGCAGCACCGACACCAACTCCCAGCCGTCGGCGCCCCACTGGTCCAGGATCTGTTTGGTGGCGTGCGTCAGCAGCGGGACGGTCGCGTACTCCCAGGCGGTCGGTTGGGTCATAGCCTGAGCTTATCGGTCGGGTGACAACGCCTGTTGGTTAGCATGCTTTGGTGGCGACCACACCGAGCGGCGGGAGTTCCATCGGCTGGCCCTCGCGCCTGGAGAAGGCCCGGCTGCATTTCGTGACCGGCAAGGGGGGCACCGGCAAGTCGACGATTGCCGCCGCGCTCGCGCTGACTTTGGCGTCTGGCGGGCGCAAGGTGCTGCTTGTCGAAGTCGAAGGGCGGCAAGGGATTGCGCAACTGTTCGACGTTCCTCCGCTGCCCTACAAGGAACTCAAGATCGCGACCGCCGAGCATGGCGGTCAGGTCAATGCGCTGGCGATAGACATCGAGGCCGCATTCCTGGAATACCTGGACATGTTCTACAACCTCGGGATCGCCGGACGGGCCATGCGCCGCATCGGCGCCGTCGAGTTCGCGACGACGATCGCGTCATACACCGGGTTCTTGGTGCCCTTGTTCATCCGGATCACCGACTCTTTGATCTTGCCGGTC
>NZ_LZKJ01000095.1 GCF_001672775.1 Mycobacterium kyorinense
TCGCCTACACGCCGACCACCAAACCCGCCAACCCGACCTTCACGCAGCCGCTTGACATAGGAGCAATGTGTCCCCGGCCGACACGCCGAGTCAAAAGCCGGTTTTGCGCACGCTCGCGTCGCTCGCGCACCGAGCGCTTAGCCCGAACCGTATGGCCGGGTGATGATCTCCAGAAAATGGCCGCTGGGGTCTTGGAAGTACACGCCGCGACCGCCATCGTTGCGGTTGATCTCGCCGGGCCGCTGGCCTCGGGGATCCGCCCAGTGCTGCAACCCGCGCGACTGGATCTTGCCGTAGATCGCGTCGAAGTCCTCTTCAGAAACCAGGAACGCGTAGTGCTGTGGATGGATCTCCGCGCCGTCGGGCACCTCGGAATAGTCGAGGTCGGCGCCGTGCTCGAGTCGGACGCTCAAAAAGTGTCCGAACGGTACCGGATCGGGCAGCCCGAACAATTCGGTGAGAAACGTCGCGGACTCCCGCTTGTCGCGGGCCGCGACGATGGTGTGGTTGAACGCAATCGGCATTTGCTTCTCCATATCTCCGCGAGCGTGCGTGTTTGTACGTCGACACGCCGTATCTGATGTCATTCTTCGCACGCTCGCGGAGGGTGTCGACTACTTCGGGGCGGTCAACTCCAAGGCGATGTTGTCCGGATCGCGGAACTCCAGGATGTACGACGGTCCGATGTCCTTGACCGGCTCGTGGGCGATACCCAAATCGTCGAGATGCTCAGCCGCAGCATCTAATTCGTCCTTGCTGGCGGCCCGGAAAGCGAGATGGTCCAAGCCGACGCGGTCCTCGTCAAAGCGGTCGTTCGCAACCGGGCGTAAACCGATCAACGCACCGCCCAAATCGTAGATGACGCCACCGAACAGGAACCCGAGCTGGTTGCGGGTCGCGGCCCCGGCGTTGTCGGGTACCTCGAGCAAAACAGGCCAACCGAACACACTCTCGTAGAACTGGCGGGATCGCTCGATATCGGTCACGGTGAGCCGAAGGTGTGCAATAGAGGTGGTGGTGATGCCCACCCGAGACATGCTGCCAGAATCACGGTCGTGCAGATAGCAATGACGATGCCGGTGATGGAGCCGAATTTGGATGCGGGCGTGCTCGCGGCCTGGGCGCAGGCGATCGACGAGGGCCCGTTCTCATCGCTGTGCTGGGGCGAGCGGATCGCGTTCGAAAACCCCGAAACGTTGACCCTGCTGGGTGCGCTGGCCGCGTGGACCGATCGAGCCCGGTTGGTGACGACGGTCATCGTGCCGCAGCTGCATGACCCGGTGATGCTGGCCAAGGCGCTGGCCACGGGGGACATGCTGTGCGGTGGCCGCCTAGTCGTCGGTATCGGGATAGGCGGCCGCCACGAGGATTATCAGGCGGTGGGCGCAGACGTGGCGACGCAAACGATGCGCGGCATGGCCGAGCGGGTGGCGATCATGAAGCGGGTGTGGGCCGGCGAGAAGATCACCGAGTCCGTGCTGCCCGTCGGACCCTCACCGGTGCAGCCAGGTGGGCCGCCGCTGCTGATCGGGAGCATCGGACCCAAGACCATCCGCAGCGCTTCCGCCTGGGCTGACGGTCTGGCCGGCACCACACTGGACCTCGACGCCAGAAAGCAGAACGAACTGTTCGACGTGGGACGGGCCGCCTGGGCCGAGGCCAACAAACCCGAACCCCACTTGACGACGTCGTTCTGGTTCGCACTCGGGTCCGGCTCGGAGGCGCGTGATCAGGTGCACCGGCACCTGCGCCGCTACATGAACTGGATACCGGCGGAGTACGTCGATGCGATGGCACCCGCGACGGGGTTCGCCGGTAGCGAGGAAGAACTGCTCGCGGTGCTGCGCAGCTTCGAGGCCATCGGCACCGACGAAATCCAACTCATCCCAACCAGTTCCGACCTCGACCAACTTCGGCGAGCCGCAGACGTGGCAGCTGCGCTTTAGGCGAGATTCGCGACTCGCGTCAAGACTGCGCAGCAAACCGCGATCTTGCGGCAAGCTGGACAGATGTGGGGTAAGAGCGCGGCCACCATCGTGCACGAGCGCTGCCCGTTCAACGCTGAAGCTGCGGCCGCCGAGCTGGCCAGAAGCGAGATCACCCCGCTGGATACGTTCTACTGTCGCAATCACGGCCCGATTCCCGACATCCCTGCCCAGTCCTGGCGTCTGAGTGTCGACGGACTCGTCGCCAAACCGCTGAGCTTGGGCTTCGAGGAGCTGACCAGCGCTTTCAAGGTCCACACAGTGGTTGCCACCCTGCAGTGCGCGGGCAACCGGCGCGCCGGGTTCAACGAGATCCGCCACGTTGCCGGTGAGGATCCGTGGGGCTCGGGCGCGACCTCGACGGCGGTATGGCGCGGCGTCGCGCTCGCAGACGTGCTCGACGCTGCCGCTGCCCGCCGTGACCGCGGCTTGCACGTCGCCTTCGCCGCTCCGGACAGGTCGCCGATAGCGTCGCCGGCTCAGGTTTTCGGTGGTTCGATTCCGTTGGACAAGGCCATGTCCGACGAAGTCCTGCTGGCATGGGAGATGAATGATCAGCCGCTGCCACGGATCCACGGCGGCCCGGTGCGGGTGGTCGTGCCGGGATACATCGGAGCTCGCAGCGTGAAGTGGATCGACAGCGTCACGGTGCAAGAGGCGCCGTCGCAGAACTATTTTCAGGCGGTCGCATACCGGCTGCTGCCCGCCGACCGCGACCCCGACAGCGCCGAACCGGGGGAAGGCATTTCGTTGTCGTCGGTGGTGCTGAATTGCGACATTCTGGCTCCCACCGATGGTGACCGAATTCCCGGCGGAGCGCTGACAGTTCATGGATACGCCTTCGCCGACGGTGATCACGGCATCGCCCGAGTTGACGTGTCGATCGATGAGGGCCGCAGCTGGCGCCAAGCCGACCTCAATCCGCCGGTGAGCCGATGGGCGTGGCAGCACTGGTCGGTGACCGTGACGGCGGGGCCGGGACCGTTGACGGTGATGGCCCGCGTGTGGGACGCGACGGGTGCGACCCACCCCGAATCGGCTGCGTCGCTCTGGAACCCGAAGGGTTACGCGAACAATTCCTGGCCCCGCGTCCACCTCGACATCACGTAATCGACACGCTGGTGTTGGCTCCAAACCGCCCTGCCTTAGTCGTGTCCTGCTCTACGGTCGGGTGTTATGAAAAAAGGTGAACAGCCCGACGAGGACAACCCGGAACACCAAAGTTTCAGCCAAATTCGCAACTACGAACTCGATCCGGAGGCAGTGACCAGCCGCGGGCTTCGCGACGCGCTGGCTGATCTGGGCGTGAAAGCCGGGCGCAACCCGCTCAAGCTACTCGTCGTCATGTTGGTCGCGATCCGTCACACCAGCACGGCGATCTTCGAACTGGAAAAGCAGATCATCGCGTTACGACGAGAGATTCGCGGACGCCAAGAGACTGACTCCGCCGCGCGGTGACGCTGCGCGTTGATATCTGCTGCACTTTCGCGTATTCGATGTCGCGGAGCCGGTGACCATAGCGGTCGCCACCAGCAGCTCAGTCCCGGTCAGGATTCTCCAGCAGCTCGCACCCGATGGTGTTGGCGAGTGGCGCTTCCTAGCGTGTCGGCCAGCATGTCCAACACGTCTGGCACGAGCCGGTAGTACGCCCACTTACCGCGCTGCTCCCGTTCGATCAGCCCGGCCTCGACGAGGATCTTCAAATGGTGCGACACGGTCGGCTGCGATAGACCCACGGGGTCGGTCAGCTCGCAGACACACGCCTCGGCGCCCTCATGCGCCGCGATCAGGGATACCAGGCGCAGCCGCGTCGGCTCGGCAAGCGCTTTGAGCACTGCGGCCAACCGTTCGGCGGCCGCACTGTCCAGCACCGCACCGGTGAGCGGGCTGCAGCACGCCGCCATGTCGGCGACGAGCGATGAATTCGCACTCGTGGGGGTAGCAGTGCGTGCCATGCGCCGATTCTGCCATACCCATTGACAACCATCGATGAATGCGCCACCCTCATCACATCGACAAACATCGATGTGAAGGAGAATGGAAATGGCGACCGACGGCGCGGAACTCCGCGAGCAAGTACGGGAGCGCTACGCCGCCGCCGCGACGGCGGTGAGCACCGGCGCCACGAACAACGACGTGCTGACTGCGGAGAGCTGTTGCGCGTCGGGCGGCTCGGCGGACCTCAACGACACTTTCGGCGCCGGCTTATACAGCGCTGGTGAACATTCCGAGTTACCCGCCGAGGTTGTTGCAGCGAGCCTAGGTTGTGGCAACCCGACCGCGGTCGCTGAGCTTCACCAGGGCGAACGTGTCCTTGATTTGGGCTCTGGGGGTGGAATCGACGTTCTGCTCTCGGCGCAGCGCGTCGGGCCGGACGGGTTCGCCTACGGCGTCGATATGACCGACGAGATGCTGGCCCTTGCCGAAGCGAACAAAGCGAAAGCCGGCGTCACCAACGTCGAATTCCGCAAGGGCACCATCGAGGACATTCCGTTGCCTGACGCTGCCGTCGACGTAGTGATCTCCAATTGCGTTATCAACTTGTCGGTGGATAAAGCGGCCGTGCTCGCCGAAATGTTCCGGGTCCTGGTTTCCGGTGGCCGGATCGGGATTTCCGACGTTGTCGCGGAGGACCATCTGACTCGACCCGAGCGCGCCGAGCGCGGCTCCTACTTCGGCTGCATCGCCGGAGCCCTGTCCAAGCAGGAGTACCTCGACGGCCTCGCCGCGGCCGGATTCACCGATGCCTCAGTCACTTTCACTCACCAAGTCGCCGACGGAATGCACGCCGCGATCATTCGCGCCACCAAGTCCGTCAAATCGTCTGGCGAGTGACCGCGTCAGGTTGATTCGAACCGTGAAACACCTCTGACCTGCGACGACGATAGTGCCCCCGGCAGGATTCGAACCTGCGGCCTTCTGCTCCGGAGGCAGACGCTCTATCCCCTGAGCTACGGGGGCGCACGCGTGACATGCTGCGCCGTGGGGCTCCGACAGACTAACCCATCAAAGCGGCTGACCGACGACCGGAGCGATTCGGGGCCCAGGCACCCCAGCCAATAGGATGGACCCTCGTGACCCCCGCCGACCTGGCCCAGTTGCTCAAGGCCACCGCTACCGCGGTGCTGGCCGAGCACGGGCTCGATGCTGCCGCGTTGCCCGACGCAGTGACGGTTGAGCGGCCGCGTAACCCCGAGCACGGCGACTACGCCAGCAACCTGGCGTTGCAACTCGCCAAGAAGGTCGGCGCCAACCCCCGTGAGCTCGCCGGCTGGCTCGCCGATGCGCTCAAGCAACAAGACGGCATCGCCTCGGCCGAGGTAGCCGGACCCGGCTTCATCAATCTGCGCTTGGACGCCTCGGCGCAGGGCGTCATCGTCAACAACGTCATCGACGCCGGCGCGGCCTACGGCCACTCCGACACCCAGGCCACCCACCGCGTCAACCTGGAGTTCGTCTCGGCCAACCCCACCGGACCCATCCACATCGGTGGCACCCGCTGGGCCGCCGTCGGCGACGCCCTGGGCCGGTTGCTGACCACGCAGGGCGCCCACGTCACCCGTGAGTACTACTTCAACGACCACGGCGCACAGATCGACCGGTTCACCAACTCGCTGATCGCCGCAGCCAAGGGAGAGCCGACGCCCGAGGACGGCTACGCGGGCAGCTACATCAACGACATCGCCGCCCAGGTGCTTGAAAAAGCCCCCGGCGCGCTCAGCCAAGCAGAAGCCCAACAGCACGAAACCTTCCGGGCGATCGGCGTCGATTTGATGTTCACCCACATCAAGGAGTCGCTGCACGACTTCGGCACCGACTTCGACGTCTACACCCACGAAGAGTCGATGCACAGCAGCGGCCGCGTCGCCCAAGCCATCGACAAACTCCGCGCTAACGGCAACATCTACGAGAAGGACGGCGCAACATGGTTGCGCACCAGCGCATTTGGTGACGACAAGGATCGCGTTGTCATCAAAAGCGACGGTCGGCCCGCCTACATCGCCGGCGACCTTGCCTACTACTTGGACAAGCGGCAGCGCGGTTTCGACTTGTGCATCTACATGCTCGGCGCCGACCACCACGGCTACATCTCCCGGCTGAAGGCCGCCGCGGCGGCGTTCGGCGACGATCCGGCCGCCGTCGAAGTCCTCATCGGCCAGATGGTCAACCTCGTCCGCGACGGCCAGCCTGTGAAGATGAGCAAGCGCGCCGGCACCGTGATCACCCTCGACGACTTGGTGGAGGCCATCGGCGTCGACGCCGCGCGCTACAGCCTGATCCGGTCCTCGGTCGATACCCCGATCGATATCGACCTGGCGCTGTGGTCGTCGGCGTCCAACGAAAACCCGGTCTATTACGTGCAATACGCGCATGCTCGGCTCTCCGCGTTGGCTCGCAACGCCGCCGAACTGGGCCTGATCCCCGGCACCGGCCACCTCGAGCTGCTCACTCACGACAAAGAAGGCACACTGATCCGCAGCCTCGGCGAATTCCCGCGGGTGCTGAAAACCGCGGCCGCACTACGGGAACCGCACCGGGTGTGCCGCTACCTGGAAGACCTCGCCGGCGACTACCACCGCTTTTACGACTCGTGCCGGGTGTTGCCGCAAGGCGACGAGGAACCCACCGATCTGCACACCGCACGGCTCGCGCTGTGTCAGGCCACCCGCCAGGTCATCGCCAACGGTTTGGCCATCCTGGGTGTCAGCGCTCCGGAGCGAATGTGAACGCGCATCCGGCCGGCCCGAGGCACGCCGAAGAAAGCCATCACGCCAGCGCGCCGCCGCAGCCGCAATCCGCACAGGAGATGCTGCAGCTGGCGTCGAATGTGTGGCCGCGCAACGCAGTTCGCAGCGACGACGGCGTAGTCAGTCTCGCTGGGACGAAAGTGACCGAGCTGGCACGCGAATACGGCACACCGCTATTCATCATCGACGAAGACGACTTCCGGTCCCGGTGCCAAGAGATCGCGGCCGCATTCGGCGGCGGAGCCAACGTGCACTACGCCGCCAAGGCGTTCCTGTGCACCGAGGTCGCACGCTGGATCAACGAAGAGGGACTGTCGCTCGACGTGTGCACTGGCGGAGAGCTGGCCGTCGCATTGCATGCCAATTTCCCCGCTGAGCGGATCGCCCTGCACGGCAACAACAAATCGGTGGCCGAGTTGACCGCGGCGGTCAAGGCCGGAATCGGCCATGTCGTGCTGGACTCGATGACCGAGATCGAGCGCCTCGACGCGATCGCCGGTGAGGCCGGTGTCGTTCAGGACGTTCTGGTCCGGGTCACCGTCGGCGTCGAGGCCCACACCCACGAATTCATCTCCACGGCACACGAGGACCAGAAGTTCGGCCTCTCACTGGCCAACGGTGCGGCGATGGCCGCGGTGCGCCGGGTCTTTGCCGCCGATCACCTCAGGCTTGTCGGCCTGCACAGTCACATCGGGTCGCAAATCTTCGACGTCGGCGGGTTCGAGCTGGCCGCGCACCGCGTCATCGGGCTGCTGCGCGACGTGGTGGCTGAGTTCGGCGTCGACAAGACCACGCAGATGTCCATCGTCGATCTTGGTGGTGGACTGGGTATCTCGTATCTCCCGCCCGACGATCCGCCGCCGATACAAGATCTGGCCGCCAAGCTCAGTACCATCGTGCACCACGAATCGGCGGCGGTCGGCTTGCCCGCACCGCGGCTCATCGTCGAACCGGGACGTGCCATCGCCGGGCCGGGAACCATTACCCTCTACGAGGTCGGCACCGTCAAGAACGTCGATGTGAGCGCGACTGCGCACCGCTGTTACGTCAGCGTCGACGGCGGCATGAGCGACAACATCCGCACCTCTCTCTACGGGGCCGAGTACGACGTCCGGCTGGTCTCCCGCGCCAGCGACGCCCCGCCGACACTGGCCCGCGTCGTCGGAAAGCATTGTGAGAGTGGAGATATCGTCGTCCGCGACACCTGGGTGCCTGCCGACTTGCGGCCAGGTGACCTGGTGGCCGTCGCAGCGACCGGCGCGTATTGCTATTCGCTGTCGAGTCGCTACAACCTGATTGGCCGTCCCGCGGTTGTGGCGGTGCGCGACGGGCAAGCTCGGCTGATTCTGCGCCGCGAGACGGTCGACGATCTACTGTGTCTGGAGGTGAGTCGTGAGCGGAGTTGAAACGCCAGTCGGGGTAGCGGTACTGGGACTGGGAAACGTCGGCAGCGAAGTCGTCCGGATCATCGAAGACAGTGCCGAGGACCTCGCGGCCCGGATCGGCGCGCCGCTGGTGCTGCGCGGTATTGGCGTGCGACGGGTCGCCGCCGACCGGGGTGTGCCGGTCGAGTTGCTCACCGACAATGTCGAAGAACTGGTCTCGCGTGAAGACGTCGACATCGTCATCGAACTGATGGGGCCGGTCGAACCGGCCCGTAAGGCGATCCTGACCGCGCTCGAGCGTGGCAAGTCTGTCGTCACCGCCAACAAGGCCCTGCTGTCGACCTCCACCGGGGAGTTGGCGCAGGCGGCCGAAAGCGCCAACGTGGACCTGTATTTCGAGGCGGCGGTGGCCGGTGCGATCCCGGTCATCCGCCCGCTGACCCAGTCGCTGGCCGGCGACACCGTGCAACGGGTGGCCGGCATCGTCAACGGCACCACCAACTACATCCTCTCCGAGATGGATTCGACCGGTGCCGATTACGCGAGTGCTCTGTCCGACGCGAGCGCGCTGGGCTATGCCGAGGCCGACCCCACCGCCGACGTCGAAGGCTACGACGCCGCCGCCAAGGCCGCGATCTTGGCGTCGATCGCCTTCCACACCCGCGTTACCGCCGATGACGTCTACCGTGAAGGCATCACCAAGATCACCCCGGACGACTTCGCGGCCGCACGGGCCCTGGGCTGCACCATCAAGCTGTTGTCGATCTGCGAACGCGTTACTCCCCCGGGCGAAAAGCAACGGGTATCCGCACGGGTGTATCCAGCGCTGGTGCCGTTCGAGCATCCGCTGGCCACGGTCAACGGAGCATTCAACGCCGTCGTCGTGGAAGCCGAAGCCGCCGGGCGGCTGATGTTCTACGGTCAGGGCGCCGGCGGGACGCCGACGGCGTCGGCGGTGACCGGCGACTTGGTGATGGCCGCGCGCAACCGGGTAATGCGCAGCCGCGGCCCGCGTGAGTCCCGCTATGCCCAGCTGCCGATCGCCCCGATGGGCCTCATCTCGACTCGCTATTACGTCAGGATGAACGTCACCGACGAGCCGGGCGTACTCTCGTCCGTCGCAGCTGAGTTCGCCAAACGCGAAGTCAGTATCGCCGAGGTCCGCCAGGAAGGCGTCGTCGACGACGACGGCCAGCGGGTTGGAGCACGCGTCGTGGTCGTGACCCACTGGGCCAACGACAGCGCATTGTCGGAAACTGTCGCCGCACTGGCCGATCTGGATGCAGTCCAGGCCGTGGCCAGCGTGCTGCGACTGGAAGGAACCAGCGCATGAGTCCCACGAGCACCGCCAAAACCGGTACGCACCGGCCCTGGCCGGGCGTGATTGCCGCCTACCGCGACCGCTTGCCGGTCGGCGATGACTGGACGCCCGTCACGTTGCTCGAGGGCGGCACCCCGTTGATCCACGCGACCACGCTGTCCGAGCAGACCGGCTGCACAGTGCATTTGAAGGTCGAGGGCCTCAACCCAACCGGTTCGTTCAAAGACCGCGGCATGACGATGGCGGTCACCGATGCGGTGGCCCGCGGCCAGCAGGCCGTGCTGTGCGCGTCGACCGGCAACACCTCGGCCTCGGCGGCCGCATACGCTGCGCGCGCGGGCATCACCTGTGCGGTGTTGATACCGCAGGGCAAAATCGCGATGGGCAAGCTGGCTCAGGCGGTGATGCACGGCGCCAAGATCATTCAAATCGACGGCAACTTCGACGACTGTCTGGAACTTGCCCGCAAGATGGCGGCAGACTTCCCGACGATCTCCTTGGTCAACTCTGTCAACCCGGTACGCATCGAAGGACAGAAAACGGCCGCCTTCGAAATCGTCGATGCGTTGGGCAGCGCGCCGGACGTACACGCGCTCCCCGTCGGCAACGCGGGCAACATCACCGCGTATTGGAAGGGCTACAACGAATACCACCGCCAGGGCATCACCGATAAACTGCCGCGAATGTTGGGCACCCAGGCGGCCGGCGCGGCGCCGCTGGTGTTGGGGGAGCCGGTGCGTCACCCGGACACCATCGCGACGGCGATCCGGATCGGCTCGCCCGCGTCGTGGTCCTCGGCCGTCGAGGCGCAACAACAATCCAACGGACGCTTCCTGGCCGCCACCGATGACGAGATTCTGGCGGCCTATCACCTGGTGGCGCGCGCCGAAGGGATCTTCGTCGAACCCGCGTCTGCTGCCAGCATCGCCGGACTGCTCAAATCCATCGAGGACGGCTGGGTGTCGCGTGGATCGACGGTGGTATGTACCGTGACCGGCAATGGCCTCAAGGATCCGGACACCGCGCTGAAGGACATGCCGAGCGTCTCGGCCGTGCCGGTGGACCCGGTGGCCGTGGTCGCGAAGTTGGGACTCGCATGACACAAATGCTGCCGGCCGGGCTGCTGGCAACCGCCACCGTTGCGGCGTCCAGCGCCAACCTTGGCCCGGGCTTCGACAGCATCGGCTTGGCGTTGAGTGTCTACGACGAAATCATCGTCGAGACAACGGATTCCGGCGTTCAGATTGAGGTCGAGGGCCAAGATGCCGACCAGCTTCCCCGGGACGCGCATCACCTGGTGGTCCGAGCCATCCGGTGCGGACTGCGGGCGGCGGGCGTCAGCGCGCCCGGCTTGGTCGTGCGGTGCCGCAACGTCATTCCACACTCGCGGGGTCTCGGTTCATCGGCGGCGGCCGTGGTCGGCGGCCTAGCATCGGTTAATGGCCTTCTGGCGCAAGCGGATTCGACGCCGCTAAGCCAGGATCAGCTCATCCAACTGGCGTCGGAATTCGAAGGTCATCCCGACAACGCGGCGGCCTCGGTGCTAGGTGGCGCAGTGGTGTCGTGGATCGACCGCAGCTGCAACCCGCCGGGCTTCGCGGCGGTACGGCTGCGACTCCACCCCGACATCCACCTGTTTCCCGCGATTCCCGAAGATCGCTCCTCCACCGCCGAGACGCGGATGTTGCTTCCCACGCAGGTCAGCCACGATGACGCCCGCTTCAACATCAGCCGCGCAGCACTGTTGGTAGTCGCGCTGACGGAGCGGCCCGATCTGCTGATGCTGGCCACTGAGGATGTGCTGCACCAGCCGCAGCGGGCCCCCGCGATGTCGACCTCAGCGGAATACCTACGCTTATTGCGGCGTTGTGGTATTCCAGCCGTGCTTTCCGGTGCCGGACCTGCGGTGATCGCGTTGAGCACGGAGCCGGAGTTGCCCGCTGAGGCCCTCGAATATGGCCTCGTCAACGGGTTCGCTGTCAGCGAGATGACCGTCGGCGACGGAGTTCGCTGGAGCGCCGGCGTTGCCGCCTCCAATTGACCCCAACAGGCCAGAGCGGAGTTTCTTGCTTCCGACCACAAAGCGGGTTATCCTCGGAGCCGTCCAGCCAATCGCAGCATCTGCATCTGCATCAATACTGGATTGCGGCTAGGACAACCACCAATTCTTCTCATGGACGATGGTTCGCCATATATACCGCCGATCGTGGTGATCACCGTTGCAGAGTCGATGGTTGGCAGCACTCGGCGATTTGGCTGAATGCTACGAACCCCTCGCGTGATCTGATCAGCGAGGGAAAGAAAGGAAATCCGTGACTGATACGGACCTCATCACGGCTGGCGACAGCACTGACGACCAGAAGCTGTCGAATTCCGTGACCACAAACACTCCCGCCGCCTCAGACGAAGCCACGTCGGCGGTGGATGCCAAAAAAGAGTCGGACGGTTCACTGTCGACGATGGTGCTGCCCGAACTGCGTGCACTGGCCAATCGGGTCGGTGTCAAAGGCACCTCCGGGATGCGCAAGAACGAACTGATTGCCGCGATCCGGGAAAGCCGCGGGCACACCAACGGTGCGCCGGACAGCGATAGCGGCAAATCCGACGACAACTCGATCGACTCAACCGCAGCCTCCACTGAGTCCGAGGCACCGCGCCGGGAACGCCGCGGCGCATCACGCCAAGCGGGATCACCCGCCAACGACGCGCCCGAGCAACAGAGCGACAAATCCGAGCAGGACGACGCCGACAAGCGCGGACGTGATCAACAGAGCACCAAAGCCGACGAGCGCGAATCGGATAAAGCCGGCGAGCAAGGCCAGCGAGACGGCGGCGGGCAGCAGAACCGCGGCAGCGACGACGACGGCGACGGGCGCCAGGGCCGACGGGGCCGCCGGTTCCGGGAACGGCGGCGTCGTGGCGAACGCTCGGGCGACGGGGCCGAAGCCGAACTGCGCGAGGACGACGTCGTCCAGCCGGTGGCCGGCATCCTCGACGTGCTCGACAACTACGCGTTCGTGCGCACGTCCGGCTATCTGGCCGGTCCGCACGACGTCTACGTCTCGATGAATATGGTGCGCAAGAACGGTTTACGGCGCGGCGACGCGGTGACCGGCGCTGTGCGGCTACCCAAGGACGGCGAACAACCCAACCAACGGCAGAAGTTCAACCCGTTGGTCCGGTTGGACAGCGTCAACGGCGGGCCGGTCGAGGACGCCAAGAAGCGCCCCGATTTCTCCAAGTTGACCCCGTTGTATCCCAACCAGCGGCTTCGTCTGGAAACCACCCCCGAACGGCTGACCACTCGGGTGATCGATTTGATCATGCCGATCGGTAAAGGCCAGCGCGCGCTGATCGTGTCGCCGCCCAAGGCCGGTAAAACCACGATCCTGCAGGACATCGCGAATGCGATCACCAAGAACAATCCGGAATGCCACCTGATGGTCGTGCTCGTCGACGAGCGACCTGAGGAGGTCACCGACATGACGCGTTCGGTCAAGGGGGAGGTCATTGCCTCCACCTTCGACCGGCCGCCGTCAGACCACACGTCGGTGGCCGAGTTGGCGATTGAGCGCGCCAAGCGGCTCGTGGAGCAGGGCAAGGACGTCGTCGTGCTGCTCGACTCGATCACCCGCCTCGGCCGCGCCTACAACAACGCGTCTCCGGCATCGGGCCGCATCCTCTCCGGTGGTGTCGACTCCACGGCGCTGTATCCGCCGAAGCGTTTCCTCGGCGCGGCCCGCAACATCGAAGAAGGCGGATCGCTGACGATCATCGCCACCGCGATGGTGGAGACCGGATCCACTGGTGACACAGTCATTTTCGAGGAGTTCAAGGGCACCGGTAACGCCGAACTCAAGCTGGACCGCAAGATCTCTGAACGACGGGTGTTCCCGGCAGTCGACGTGAACCCGTCGGGTACGCGCAAAGACGAACTGCTGCTGTCGCCCGACGAATTCGGAATTGTGCACAAGCTACGCCGCGTGCTCTCGGGGCTGGATTCCCACCAGGCCATCGACTTGTTGATGTCGCAGCTGCGCAAGACCAAGACCAACTACGAGTTCCTGGTGCAGGTGTCGAAGACGACGCCCGGAATGGACAACGACTAACCGGACGTAGCACATCAACGCGGGCGAAGCGCATCGCCGTACCGCCCAGCAATCGACGCCGCGTCGGTAATGTGCGAATCCGTGGCGGACACTCTTCAGCAACTGCTTCGCGAACGGGTTGCCGACGACGCTCCCGCGGTGAAATACGGCGACCGGGTGTGGACCTGGCGTGAACATCTGGCGGATGCCTCGGCGGCCGCCGCCGCGCTGATCGGCATCGCCGATCCCGAGCGACCGCTGCACGTCGGTGCATTGCTGGGCAACACCCCGGAGATGCTCACTGCCATGGCGGCCGCCGCGCTGGGCGGTTACGTGTTGTGCGGCATCAACGACACCCGCCGCGGTGACGCCCTGACCAGAGACATCCTGCGCGCCGATTGCCAGATACTGCTCACCGATGCCGCACACCGCCCACTGCTCGACGGTCTGGACCTGCCCGGAGTGCGGGTGCTGGACACCTCGAGCAGCGACTGGTCGGCGGTTCGGGGCGCGGCCGACACCCTGACCCCTTATCGGGAGGTCGCGCCGACCGACACCTTCATGATGATCTTCACCTCGGGGACCAGCGGCGAACCCAAGGCGGTACAGGTCATGCATCTGACCGTGCTGTTCGCCGGCGCGTCGCTGATCGAGCGGTTCGGGGTCGACGCTTCCGGCGTCTGCTATCTGTCGATGCCGCTGTTCCACTCCAACGCGTTACTGGCCGGCTGGAGCGTGGCAACCGGCTCCGGTGCGGCGATGGTGCCCGCCACCTTTTCGGCATCCGGTTTGCTGCCCGACCTTCGCCGGTACGGCGTGACCTACATGAACTACGTCGGCAAGCCACTGGCCTACGTGCTGGCCACGCCCGAGCAACCCGACGATCACGACAACCCGCTTCGCGTCGCATTCGGCAACGAGGCCAGCGATCGCGACATCGCCGAGTTCAGCCGCCGCTTCGATTGCACGGTGTGGGACGGCTTCGGCTCCACCGAGGGCGCCATCATCATCATCCGCGAGGACGGGTGCCCGCCCGGTTCGCTGGGCCGCGGCTTTCCGGGCGTCGCCATCTACAACCCCGACACCCACAGCGAATGCCCGGTGGCCACCTTCGACGACGACGGCGCCCTGACCAACGCCGAAGAAGCGGTCGGCGAACTGGTGAACACGTCCGGCGCCGGGCTATTCGCCGGCTATTACAACGACCCCGATGCCACCGACGCGCGGCTGCGGCACGGCATGTTCTGGTCGGGTGACCTGGCCTACCGCGACGAACAGGGCTGGATCTACTTCGCCGGGCGCAGCGGGGAGTGGCTGCGCGTCGACGGCGAGAACATGACCACGGCGCCCATCGAGCGCATCCTGCAACGGGTGCCGGCCATCAGCCAGGTCGCGGTGTATGGCGTCCCCGACGAGCAGGTCGGCGACCAGGTAATGGCCGCGGTGGTGCTCGCCGACAACGCCGAGTTGACGCCCGAGGAGTTCGGCGTGTTTCTGGCCGACCAACCCGATTTGTCGCCCAAAGCGTGGCCGCGTTACGTCTGGATCACCGATAGCCTGCCCAGCACGGCGACCAACAAGATCCTCAAACGGGAGCTGCGGGCGCGCGGCGCCGCGCCGGAAGGCGGGCAGCTGTGGGCCCGGATCGGACGCGGCAACGCCTATGCCGTCCTGGACCGCCGAGGCGATTGCCAGGTCAGCGCCGGTTGACCCGACCGGCGCCCGGGAATGCGCAGGACCATCCCTGCGTTTGGGATGAGGGTGGCTGACCTGGCATAATCAACCGCCGACACCTCAGGTTCCGGTTCACGTCCCATCGCCGATGTGATGCGGGCGACCCGGCGGCCGACGATCGAAGAGGAAATCATGAAATCTGACATTCATCCCGCATACGGCGAGACCACCGTGGTCTGCGGTTGCGGCAACACGTTCCAGACCCGCAGCACCAAGGAAAGCGGCCGCATCGTGGTCGAGGTCTGCTCGCAGTGCCACCCGTTCTACACGGGCAAGCAGAAGATCCTGGACAGCGGCGGCCGGGTGGCTCGCTTCGAGAAGCGCTACGGCAAGCGCAAAGCCGGCGCCGAAAAGGAAGCCAAGTCCGAGCAGGCTGAAGCCGACAAGTAGCACCGACGCCCGAACCTGTCGCGGAACCCGCACAGGTCGGGCGTCGTTTTGTGTTCGGGTCGGCGGCATCGCGGAAAGGGGCCAGCATGACGCAAAGCGTCCAAGCCATCGATGCACTGCTGGCCGAACACGCCGACCTCGAACGTCGGCTGGCCGACCCCGAACTGCACAGCAACCCCGCCGATGCCCGCAAAGTCGGTCGACGGTTTGCGCAGTTGGCGCCGATCGTGGCGACTCACCGCAAGCTGGAAACAGTGCGCGGCGACTTAGAGACCGCCCGGGAGCTGGCGGCTTCCGACGAGTCGTTCGCCGCTGAAATCACTGACCTGGAAGCCCGGGCGGCCGAACTGGAAACCCAATTCGCCGACATGCTGGCGCCGCGCGACCCGCACGACGCCGACGACATCGTGCTCGAGGTCAAATCGGGGGAGGGCGGCGAAGAATCCGCCCTCTTCGCCGCCGACCTGGCCCGGATGTACATCCGCTACGCCGAACGGCACGGCTGGACGGTGACCGTGCTGGACGAAACCACGTCGGATCTGGGCGGCTACAAAGACGCCACCTTAACCATTGCCAGCAAGGGCGACTCCGCCGACGGCGTGTGGTCGCGGATGAAGTTCGAGGGCGGAGTGCACCGGGTACAACGGGTTCCGGTGACCGAATCCCAAGGACGCGTTCACACTTCGGCAGCCGGGGTATTGGTGTATCCGGAACCCGAGGAAGTCGGCGAGGTGCAGATCGACGAATCGGACCTGCGGATCGACGTCTACCGCTCGTCCGGCAAGGGTGGCCAAGGTGTCAACACCACCGACTCCGCGGTGCGAATCACCCACTTGCCCACCGGCATCGTGGTCACCTGCCAAAACGAGCGGTCCCAGCTGCAGAACAAGGCCCGCGCCCTGCAGGTCCTCGCGGCCCGCCTCCAGGCGATGCGCGAGGAACAGGCATTGGCCGACGCATCGGCCGACCGGGCCAGTCAGATCCGCACGGTGGACCGCAGCGAGCGGATCCGCACCTATAACTTCCCGGAGAACCGGGTCACCGACCATCGAATCGGTTTCAAGGCACACAATCTCGACCAGGTTCTCGACGGTGACCTCGACGCGTTGTTCGACGCGCTGAGCGCTGCTGACCGTCAGGCCCGGTTGCAACAGTCATGACGACTCCTCTGCGGCGTGCGATCGACTCCGCTGCCGTTGCGTTAGCACAGGCCGGAATCGATTCTGCGCGTTACGATGCCGAACAGTTGGCCGCACATGTGGTAGGTAGCGAGCGGGGGCGGCTATCGCTGCTCGAGGCGCCCGACGACGATTTCTTCACCCGTTACGACGCGATCATCGCCGAGCGTTCGCGCCGGGTGCCGCTGCAGCACCTCGTCGGAAGCGTGGACTTCGGACCGGTAACTCTTCGTGTCGGCCCTGGCGTGTTCGTCCCGCGGCCCGAAACCGAAGCTCTATTGGAATGGGCTATCGCACAACGTCTTCCCGCCAAACCGATCATCGTCGACATCTGTACCGGATCGGGAGCATTGGCCGTCGCCCTGTCGCGGTACTGGCCGACGGCTCGGGTGCTGGGAATCGACGACACCGATACGGCACTCGAATACGCGCGGCTGAACTCCACGGGCACCGCGGTTGAACTCGTGCGCGCCGACGTCACCGTCCCGGGCCTGCTTCCAGAGCTCGACGGCCAGGTCGATCTCGTCGTCGCCAACCCGCCCTATGTTCCCGACGGCACACCAGTGGAACCTGAGATTTCTCAACATGATCCGGCACACGCGGTGTTCGGTGGCCCGGATGGCATGACGGTGATCTCCGCGGTCGTCGGTCTTGCCGCACGATGGCTGCGTCCGGGCGGTCTGTTCGCGGTCGAACACGACGACACCACCTCACGCCAAACTGCCCAACTGCTGTCCGACACAACTCTTTTCGACGATGTCGTAGCACAACAGGATCTGGCAGGCCGACCGAGGTTTGTGACCGCGCGCAAAAGGAGCGGCGCATGAGCGAGCTCTTCGACTGCTCCGATCCAGACCAGCGTTCCCGCGGAATCGCGGCAGCGGCCGGGGCAGTGAAAAACGGCCGGTTGGTGGTGTTGCCGACCGACACCGTGTACGGGATCGGCGCTGACGCGTTCGACGGAGCAGCGGTGGCCGCGCTGCTTTCGGCCAAGCGCCGCGGACGCGATATGCCGGTGCCGGTGCTGGTCGGTTCCTGGAACACCATCGACGGCCTGGCCCTGACCGTTCCACAGAACGTGCGGACGCTGATCCGCGCGTTTTGGCCCGGCGCGCTGAGCCTGGTCATTCAGCAGGCCCCGTCGCTGCAGTGGGATCTCGGTGACGCCCGGGGCACCGTCATGCTGCGGATGCCGCTGCATCCGGTGGCGATCGAATTACTGCGCGAGGTCGGGCCGATGGCGGTGTCCAGCGCCAACGTCTCCGGCAGCCCTCCCGCCGTCGACGCCGACGACGCCCGTCGCCAGCTCGGAGATCTCGTCGAGATCTATCTCGACGCCGGCACATCCGCCCAGCAGGCGGCCTCGACGATCCTGGACCTCACGGCGCCCACACCGCGCATCGTGCGTCCGGGGCCGGTCACCGCCGAGGCTATCGCCGCGGTGCTCGAGATCGATGCGAGCAGCTTGACGGGCTAATCTGCTCGGGCTATTGCGTGGAGTACGGTCTTGCGAATGTCTAGCGACGTGGACAGCCTTGCCGGCGGTCTGCTCGCCCTGTCCGATCGCGGCGCCGGAGTCCCGCTGCGCGAGCTGGTTCTGGTGGGTCTGACCGCCGCGATCATCACCTACTTCGCGACCGGACCAGTACGCCTGCTGGCCACTCGGTTCGGCGCGGTCGCCTACCCGCGCGAACGCGACGTGCACGTGACGCCGACACCACGGATGGGTGGGTTGGCAATGTACCTCGGCGTCCTGGCCGCCGTCTTCCTCGCGTCGCAGCTTCCCGCGCTGACCCGTGGCTTCGTCTACTCGTCGGGCATGCCCGCTGTGCTGGTCGCCGGCGCGGTGATCGTGGGCATCGGCCTGATCGACGACCGCTGGGGCCTGGACGCGCTGACGAAGTTCGCCGGGCAGATCACCGCGGCCAGTGTGCTGGTCACCATGGGAGTGGCCTGGAGCGTGCTGTACATCCCGCTCGGCGGGGTCGGCACCATCGTGCTAGACCAGGTCTCCTCGATCCTGCTCACGCTGGCATTGACCGTATCTGTCGTCAACGCAATGAATTTCGTCGACGGCCTGGACGGTCTGGCAGCTGGATTGGGACTGATCACCGCGCTGGCGTTCTGCATGTTTTCGGTCGGGATGCTGCGCGACCACGGCGGTGACGTGCTGTTCTACCCGCCAGCGGTGATCTCGGTGGTACTCGCCGGGGCCTGTTTGGGTTTTCTGCCGCACAACTTCCACCGGGCCCGGATCTTCATGGGCGATTCCGGATCCATGCTGATCGGCCTGATGCTGGCCGCGGCGTCGACGACCGCTGCCGGCCCGATCTCGCAGAATGCGTATGGCGCCCGCGATGTGTTTGCTCTGCTGTCGCCATTCCTGTTGGTGGTGGCCGTGATGTTCGTGCCGGCGCTGGACATGCTGTTGGCGATCATCCGGCGTGCCCGGGCCGGAATGAGCCCATTTAGTCCCGACAAAATGCACCTGCACCATCGGCTGCTGCAGATCGGTCACTCGCATCGTCGGGTGGTGCTGCTGATCTACCTGTGGGTGGGCATCGTCGCGTTTGGCACGGCAAGCACGATTTTCTTCGACCCGCGCGACACCGGAGCGGTGATGCTGGGGGCGATTGCGATCGCGACGATCGCGACGTTGATTCCGCTTTTACGCCGCCGCGACGACGTCTACGACGAGGAGTAGTAGAGTCACCGCCGATGTGGTACGGTGCAGCTAGAACCCGAAGAAACCTCGCGGGTTGCCGGCCACCCGGCCGTCGGACTCACGTCTGATCGGCCGTTGTAAGACCGACATGGGGAGCTATTCCTTGGGTGACTCGAGCGTGCTGATTGCCCTCCGATACGCTCAACGGGCCACGCAACATTCAACCAGGCAACGCCCCCCACGCGACGACCGAGCGAGGACTGAGGTGCAGCAGTGACAACGCCAGCGCAGGACGCGCCGTTGGTGTTTCCGTCTGTTGCATTCCGGCCGGTTCGGCTACTCATAGTGTGCGTTGCGCTGACCGCCGTGGCGATCGCCGCCGCCGCTTCACTTGGCCACCTGATGGTCGGTGTGTTCTTCGGGATCGGCCTCTTGATGGGTTTGCTCAACGCACTCGGCGTGCGGCGTTCGGTCGCGGTGATCACCGCCGACGCGCACCCGCTCAAGTCGAAGATGGCGGTCAATTCGGCGGGCCGATTGTTGGTGATCTCCGTGATCGGGCTGGTCATCGCCTTCATCTTCAAGCCCGAGGGACTCGGTGTGGTGTTCGGGCTTGCGCTTTTCCAGGTGTTACTAGTACTGAGCACCGCACTGCCGGTTTGGAAAAAGCTACGCACGGGAACCGCCGACCTGGGGCTGGACGGTGCCGGAACTGAGGGGAGGCGAGACGGCGATGACTAGGGCGCTGCTGGCCGAGGCTGCAATCGAAGTCGGTGAGCATCACAAAGCCGACTGGTTCGGGCTGACCGTCAACACGGACACAATCTTGTCGAGTGCGATCGCCGCGGTGATCGTGATCGCGCTGGCGTTCTTCCTGCGCGCCAAAGTCACCTCGAGCGGAGTGCCGGGTGGAGTCCAACTGTTTTTCGAGGCGATCACCATCGGTATGCGCAACCAGATCGAGAGCGCGATCGGCATGCGGATCGCGCCGTTCGTATTGCCGCTGGCCGTGACGATCTTCGTTTACATCCTGATTTCGAACTGGCTGTCGGTGCTTCCTCTGCAGTACAAGGATGAGCACGGGCATGCCAGCGAGTTGCTTTCGTCAGCGGCCGCCGACATCAACTACGTTCTGGCGCTGGCGTTGTTCGTCTTCATCTGCTACCACGCGGCCGGTTTCTGGCGCCGCGGCATCCTGGGGCATCCGTTCAGAGTGCTTAAGGGCCACGTCGCGTTCATGGCCCCGTTCAACTTGGTGGAAGAGGTCGCTAAGCCGGTCTCGTTGTCGCTCCGGCTTTTCGGCAACATCTTCGCCGGCGGGATTCTGGTGGCGCTGATCGCGCTGTTCCCGCCGTTTGTCATGTGGGCCCCCAACGCAGTGTGGAAGGCGTTCGATTTGTTCGTCGGGTTGATCCAGGCGTTCATCTTCGCGCTGCTGACTATCTTGTACTTCGCCCAGGCGATGGAGTTGGAAGAACACGACTAACAGGGCCGGCTCGCCGAGCGCAGGACCACGACAGAAAACTGGTAGACCGCTACCAGCCAGCAAGGAGGGTATGGAATGGCAGGAGTAGATCCGCAAATCGCGATGGGTGCGCTCATCGGCGGCGGACTGATCTTGGGCGGCGGCGCCGTTGGTGCCGCTATCGGTGACGGCATCGCCGGTAACGCGCTGATCTCCGGCGTTGCTCGGCAACCCGAGGCACAGGGCCGGTTGTTCACGCCGTTCTTCATCACCGTCGGTCTGGTGGAGGCCATGTACTTCATCAACCTGGCGTTCATGGCGCTGTTCGTCTTTGCCAACCCCCTCGCCTGATCAATAGAGATGGGTGATATGAGCGCTTTGGCCTTGGCCACCAACCAGGCAGCCGAGGGAGGCAACAACTTCCTCATTCCCAACGGCACCTTTTTCGTCGAGCTGATCATCTTCTTGATCGTGCTCGGCGTGATCGGCACTTTCGTTGTGCCGCCGATCATGAGGGTGCTGCATGAGCGCGAGAACATGGTCACCAAGACGCTGGAGGACAACAAGAAGTCGGCCGAGCAGTTCGCCGCTGCCCAGGAAGACTACGAGAAAGCGATGTCCGAAGCCCGGGTTGAGGCCTCGGCCGCCCGAGACGACGCCCGGGCCGAGGGCCGCAAGGTCGTCGAGGACATGCGTGCTCGCGCCGAAGAGCAGGTGTCCTCGACATTGCGAGACGCCGGGGACCAACTCAAGCGGGAGGGCGACGCGGTCGCAGCCGAGCTGCGCTCGCAAGTGGACCGCATCTCCACGACGTTGGCCAACCGCATCCTGGGGGTCGAAATCACCACCTCGATCACGACCGCCGGATCGGGGCGGTAACCGAGATGTCGACCTTTTTCGGGCAGTTGGCCGGATTCATCGTCATCGTGCTGCTGGTGTGGCGCTTCGTCGTCCCGCCGGTGCGCAGGCTGATGGTTGAGCGCCAAGAGACGGTGCGAAAAGAGTTGGAAGACTCCGCGACTGCCGCCGAGCGGCTTGCCGAGGCCAGCGACGCCCACAACAAGGCGCTGGAGGAGGCTAAGGCGGAGGCGCACCGGGTCACCGAAGAGGCCCACGCAGACGCCGGACGTATCGCCGAGCAACTGCGGGCTCAGGCCGACGTCGAAGTCGAGCGCATCAAAGTTCAGGGCGCCAAGCAGGTCGAGCTACTGCGGGCGCAGCTGGTGCGTCAGCTTCGCCAGGACCTCGGCGCCGAATCCGTGCGGCGGGCAGGGGAATTGGTACGCGGTTACGTCGCCGACGCCGCCCAGCAAGCCGCCACCGTCGACCGCTTCCTCGACGACCTCGATGCGATGGCGCCGTCACAAGCCGAGGTCGAATATCCGGTTCTGGCGAGGTTGCGCTCGGCCAGCCGCCGGGCGCTGACCGAATTGGTGGACCGGTTCGGCGAAATCGCCGACGGTTTGGACGACAAGAAGCTGTCGACCCTGAGCGACGAACTGGCATCGGTAGCCGCGATGCTGAACCGCGAAGTCGTGGTCACCCGGTATCTGACAGTGCCCTCCGAGGATGCGGCCGCCCGAGTCCGGTTGCTCGAGCGGCTGGTGTCCGACAAGGTCGAAGAACCCACGCTTGACATACTCCGCGCCGCCGTGTCGGCCCGCTGGTCCACCAACTCCGACTTGGCCGATGCCATCGAACACGTTGCGCGGCAAGCATTGTTGACGCGCGCCGAACGGACCGACCAGGTCGACGAGGTGGAAGATCAGCTCTTCTGGTTCAGTCGGATCCTCGACGCCGAGCCTCGGCTGGCAGTACTGCTCGGTGATTACGGCGTGCCCGCCGAAGGCCGTGTCCAGTTGCTGCGCAAGGTGCTCGACAGCGCCGGCACGCGGGTCAATCCGATCTCCGTCGCGCTGCTGTCCCAAACCATCGAGTTGTTGCGGGGCGAACCCGCCGAAGACGCTGTGCTCGGCTTGGCCGAGGTGGCGGTGGCCCGCCGTGGCGAGGTTGTCGCGCATGTCAGTGCGGCGGCGGAACTCAGCGACCAGCAACGCACCCGGCTCACCGAGGTGCTGAGCCGGATCTACGGCCACCCAGTGACGGTGCAGATGCAGATCGACCCCAAACTGCTGGGCGGACTTTCCATCTCGGTCGGCGACGAGGTAATCGACGGTACGCTTTCGTCGCGTCTCGCCGCAGCCGAGACCCAGCTGCCGGACTGAAACACCAATTGGACATCACAATCAACAAGCAGGAAGACGAAAAGCCATGGCAGAGTTGACAATCGCCGCTGAAGACATTCAGGGCGCGATCGAGGAATACGTTAGCTCGTTCACCTCCGACACCGCGCGCGAAGAGGTCGGCACCGTCGTCGACGCCGGGGACGGCATCGCGCACGTCGAGGGCTTGCCGTCGGTGATGACCCAGGAACTACTCGAGTTTCCCGGCGGTGTGCTGGGTGTGGCGCTCAACCTCGACGAACACAGTGTCGGCGCGGTGATCCTGGGTGACTTCGAAAACATCGAAGAAGGCCAACAGGTCAAGCGCACCGGCGAGGTGCTGTCAGTCCCGGTCGGCGATGCGTTCCTCGGCCGGGTGGTCAACCCGCTCGGCCAGCCGATCGACGGCCGCGGCGACATCGACGCGGACGACCGCCGGGCGTTGGAGATTCAGGCGCCATCGGTGGTGCAGCGTCAAGGCGTCAAGGAGCCGCTGCAGACCGGTATCAAAGCCGTCGACTCGATGACCCCGATCGGGCGCGGCCAGCGTCAGCTGATCATCGGCGACCGCAAGACCGGAAAGACCGCGGTATGCGTCGACACCATTCTCAACCAGCGGCAGAACTGGGAATCCGGCGACGCCGAAAAGCAGGTGCGATGCGTCTATGTCGCGATCGGCCAAAAGGGCACCACCATCGCCGCCGTGCGCCGCACTCTGGAAGAAGGCGGCGCGATGGACTACACGACGATCGTCGCCGCGCCCGCGTCGGATTCGGCCGGCTTCAAATGGCTTGCGCCCTACACCGGCTCGGCGATCGCGCAGCACTGGATGTACGACGGCAAGCACGTGCTGATCGTGTTCGACGACCTGAGCAAGCAAGCCGAGGCCTACCGGGCGATCTCGCTGCTGCTGCGTCGGCCACCGGGCCGCGAGGCCTATCCCGGCGACGTGTTCTACCTGCATTCGCGGCTGCTGGAACGGTGCGCCAAGCTGTCCGATGAGTTGGGGGGCGGCTCGCTGACCGGTCTGCCGATCATCGAGACCAAGGCCAACGACATCTCGGCCTACATCCCGACCAACGTCATCTCGATCACCGACGGCCAGTGCTTCCTGGAGTCCGACCTGTTCAACCAGGGTGTACGCCCGGCCATCAACGTCGGTGTCTCGGTGTCGCGGGTGGGCGGCGCGGCGCAGATCAAGGCTATGAAAGAAGTAGCCGGAAGTCTCCGTTTGGACCTCTCGCAGTACCGCGAGCTGGAGTCGTTCGCGGCGTTCGCCTCCGACCTCGACGCCACGTCCAAAGCACAGTTGGAGCGCGGTGCGCGACTGGTCGAGCTGCTCAAGCAACCGCAATCTCGCCCGATGCCCGTTGAGGAGCAGGTGATTTCGATCTTCTTGGGCACATCCGGCCACCTGGACTCGGTGCCGGTCGAAGACATCAACCGTTTCGAGGTTGAGTTCCTCGACCATGTTCGGGCCTCCGAAGAGCAGATCCTCTCCGAGATTCGGGAATCCCAGAAGCTCAGCGAAGAGACCGCCGACAAACTGACCGAGGTGGTCAACAACTTCAAGAAGGGCTTCGCGGCCACCGGCGGCGGGTCGGTGGTGCCCGATGAGCACGTCGAAGCCCTCGACGAAGAAGACTTGGGTAAAGAAGCGGTCCGCGTCCACAAGCCCGCCCCAAAGAAGAAGAAGTAATCAAGGATGGCTGCCACCCTTCGCGAATTGCGGGGCAGAATTCGCTCCGCCGGGTCGATCAAGAAGATCACCAAAGCCCAAGAGCTGATTGCGACGTCGCGTATCGGCCGGGCGCAGGCCCGCCTCGAGTCGGCTCGCCCCTATGTCACCGGCATCACCGGGATGCTCACGACTCTGGCCAGCGAAGCGGCTCTGGATCATCCACTGCTCGTCGAGCGCCCCAACCGCAAGCGGGCCGGCGTTCTGGTGGTGTCGTCCGACCGTGGCCTCTGCGGCGCGTACAACTCGAGCATCTTTCGTCGTGCCGAGGAGCTGTTCTCCCTGATACGGGAGGAAGGCAAGACGCCGGTGCTCTATGTGGTTGGTCGAAAGGCGCTGAATTACTACACTTTCCGGAATTGGGACATCGTCGAATCGTGGACCGGTTTCTCCGAGCAGCCGCAGTATGAGAACGCCGTCGAGATCGCCGACACGCTGGTTGATGCCTTCATGTCCGGGGCCGGCGACAATGGTGACGATCGTGGATCCGACGACACCGCCGGCGTCGACGAGTTGCACATCGTCTACACCGAGTTCAAGTCGATGATGTCGCAATCGGCCGTGGCACACCGGATCGCCCCGATGGTGGTCGAGTACGTCGGGGAGGAGACCGGTCTGCACACGCTGTACTCGTTCGAGCCCGATGCCACAACGCTATTCGAGTCGCTGCTGCCGCGCTACCTGACCACGCGCGTGTATGCGGCGCTGCTCGAAGCGGCAGCGTCAGAGCTGGCGTCGCGTCAGCGGGCGATGAAGTCGGCCACCGACAACGCCGACGACCTAATCAAGGAACTCACGCTGGCGGCCAACCGCGAGCGGCAGGGTCAGATCACTCAGGAAATCAGCGAAATCGTTGGTGGCGCAAACGCGCTCGCCGAGGCCTTCAGCTAAGACCCCATCAGGAAGCGAAGAAGACATGGCTGCTACCACCCAAAAGTCGGCTAAGAAAGAGAAGACCGACACCAACGGCCGCGTGGTGCGGGTTACCGGGCCCGTGGTCGACGTCGAGTTCCCGCGGGGTTCCGTGCCGGAGCTGTTCAACGCGCTACACGCCGAGGTTACGTTCAAAGAGCTGGCGAAAACCTTGACGTTGGAGGTCGCTCAGCACCTCGGCGACAACCTGGTGCGCACGATCTCGCTCCAGCCCACCGACGGGCTGGTGCGTGGCGTTGAGGTGATCGACACCGGCGATTCGATCTCGGTGCCGGTCGGCGAAGGGGTCAAGGGCCACGTTTTCAACGCGCTCGGTGACTGCCTCGACGAGAAGGATTACGGCAAGGACTTCGACCACTGGCCGATTCACCGCAAGCCGCCGGCGTTCGACGAGCTGGAGCCGCGCACCGAGATGCTGGAGACCGGCCTGAAGGTCGTCGACCTGCTCACGCCGTATGTGCGCGGCGGCAAAATCGCGCTGTTCGGCGGTGCCGGCGTCGGCAAGACCGTGCTCATCCAGGAGATGATCAACCGGATCGCCCGGAACTTCGGCGGCACTTCGGTGTTCGCCGGTGTCGGTGAGCGCACCCGCGAGGGCAACGACCTGTGGGTCGAGCTCGGCGAGGCCGACGTGCTCAAGGACACCGCGCTGGTGTTCGGTCAGATGGACGAGCCGCCCGGCACCCGTATGCGGGTCGCGCTGTCCGCGCTGACGATGGCGGAGTACTTCCGCGACGAAGAGGGGCAGGACGTCCTGCTGTTCATCGACAACATCTTCCGGTTCACCCAGGCCGGATCGGAAGTGTCGACGCTGCTCGGCCGGATGCCGTCGGCGGTGGGCTACCAGCCGACACTGGCCGACGAGATGGGCGAGTTGCAGGAACGCATCACCTCGACGCGGGGCCGGTCCATCACGTCGATGCAGGCCGTCTACGTCCCGGCCGACGACTACACCGACCCCGCCCCGGCGACCACCTTCGCGCACTTGGACGCCACCACCGAGCTGAGCCGAACGGTGTTCTCCAAGGGCATCTTCCCGGCGGTGGACCCGCTGGCCTCCAGCTCCACGATTCTCGACCCGAGCGTGGTGGGCGACGAGCATTACCGCGTGGCGCAGGAAGTCATCCGAATCCTCCAGCGTTACAAGGACCTTCAGGACATCATCGCGATCCTCGGTATCGACGAGCTGTCCGAGGAGGACAAGCAGCAAGTCCAGCGTGCGCGGCGCATCGAGCGGTTCCTCTCCCAGAACATGATGGCCGCCGAACAGTTCACCGGCCAGCCGGGTTCCACGGTGCCGCTGAAGGAGACCATCGAGGCATTCGACAAACTGGCAAAGGGCGAGTTCGACCACTTGCCCGAGCAGGCCTTCTTCTTGATCGGCGGTCTCGACGACCTGGCCAAGAAAGCTGAAAGCCTCGGCGCCAAACTGTGATTCGTTCTTACCCGCGACCAAGCGTCAAGGAAGGTTGGGTGTGACGTGGCCGAGTTGGACGTCGAGATCGTCGCCGTCGACCGCAAGATCTGGTCTGGCAAGGCGACGTTCATCTTCACCCGTACCACCGTGGGCGAGATCGGTATCATGCCAAGGCATATCCCTCTAGTCGCCCAGTTGGTCGATGACGCGATGGTGCGTGTCGAGCGCGAGGGTGAAGACGATTTACGTATTGCGGTGGACGGCGGCTTTCTGTCGGTAACCGAGGAGGGCGTCAGCATTCTCGCGGAGTCCGCGGAATTCGAATCGGAGATCGACGAGGCCGCTGCCAAACAGGACTCCGAGTCCGACGACCCACGCACCGCGGCCCGGGGCCGCGCTAGATTGCGCGCCGTCGGCGCGCTCGATTAGCGCGGCAGCGGCCGATGAGCGCGCCCACGATCGCCATGGTCGTGCTCATCGCCGTGCTGGGAATTGCCGTTGTTGCGCTGAGTTATCGGCTGTGGAAGCTGCGCCAGGGCGGCACGGCGGCCATCATGCGCGACATCCCTGCCACCGGTGGCCATGGCTGGCGGCACGGGGTAATCCGATACCGCGGCGGCGAGGCCGCGTTCTATCGGCTGTCCAGCGTTCGGTTGTGGCCTGATCGCCGGCTGAGCAGGCGTGGTATCGAGATCATCTCGCGACGCTCACCACGCGGCGACGAATTCGACATCATGACCGAAGAGATCGTCGTACTGGAACTGCGCGACACAACCCAGGACCGCCGGTGGGGATATGAAATCGCTCTTGACCGAGGCGCATTGACCGCGTTTCTGTCGTGGCTGGAGTCTCGTCCCTCGCCGCGGGCGCGGCGCCGCAGCACCTGATGCTCTTAGTTGGCGGGCGGCTCGAGTTGCCCGCCGCCCGGCCGCCACAGCACGTCGCCGCCGGGGTTGGCCAGCCGAGACAAGATGAACAGCAAGTCGGACAAGCGATTCAAGTACTTCGCGGGCAGCGTGCTGACGTCCGAGGGATGTTCGTCGACGGCTGCCCACGCCGAGCGCTCGGCGCGGCGCACGACAGTTCTGGCGACGTGAAGCAACGCCGAAAGTGGTGAACCACCGGGCAATATAAAGGAATTCAGCGCTGGCAGACCTTCGTTGAACTCGTCACACCACGCTTCCAGTCGATCGATGTAAGGCTGGCCGACGCGTAGCGGGGGATATTTCGGATTCTCGACGACCGGGGTCGACAGATCAGCGCCGGCATCGAAGAGGTCGTTTTGGACCTGCCGCAGCACGTCGGCTATGCGCTGTTCGGGATTTCCCAGCGCGATTGCGGTGCCGATTGTTGCATTCGCTTCGTCGCAGTCTGCGTAGGCGACCAGCCGCGCATCGGTCTTCGGCACCCGCGAGAAATCGCTCAACCCGGTGGTCCCGTCGTCGCCGGTGCGGGTGTAGATGCGGGTCAGGTGTACGGCCATGGCTCAAAACGGTACCGGGCTGACTGACACGCGCGGTACCGCTCACTAAACTGACCTGCGTGGCTGAGCGTTTCGTGGTGACCGGGGGCAACCGGTTATCTGGCGAAGTTGCTGTTGGGGGCGCCAAGAACAGCGTCCTGAAGTTGATGGCCGCGACGCTGTTGGCCGAGGGCACCAGCACGATCACCAATTGCCCGGATATTCTCGATGTCCCACTGATGGCGGAAGTGCTACGCGGCCTGGGTGCCACCGTCGAACTGTCCGGGTCAACCGTGCGCATCACCTCCCCGGACGAGCCGAAGTACGACGCCGACTTCGCCGCGGTCCGTCAGTTCCGCGCGTCGGTCTGCGTCTTGGGCCCCCTCGTCGGACGGTGCAAACGGGCCAAGGTTGCGTTGCCCGGGGGCGACGCCATCGGATCACGTCCGCTGGACATGCACCAGGCTGGTTTGCGACAACTGGGCGCGCACTGCAACATCGAGCACGGTTGCGTCGTCGCCCACGCAGATACGCTGCGCGGTGCAGAGATTCAGCTGGAGTTCCCATCAGTGGGAGCCACCGAGAACATCCTGATGGCCGCGGTCGTCGCCGAGGGCGTCACGACGATCCACAATGCGGCGCGCGAACCCGATGTCGTCGACCTGTGCACGATGTTGAACCAGATGGGCGCCCAGGTCGAAGGCGCGGGTTCGCCGACGATGACGATCACCGGCGTGCCGCGGCTGTATCCCACCGAGCACCGGGTGATCGGAGACCGGATCGTCGCCGCGACCTGGGGCATCGCGGCCGCGATGACCCGGGGCGACATCTCGGTGACCGGTATCGACCCAGCGCATCTGCAGGTCGTGCTGCACAAGCTCCACGACGCCGGCGCCACCGTCACTCAGACCGACGACAGCTTCCGGGTAGCGCAGTACGAGCGCCCGAAAGCGGTGAACGTCGCGACATTGCCCTTCCCCGGCTTTCCCACCGATTTGCAGCCGATGGCGATCGGCCTGGCGTCGATCGCCGACGGGACCTCGATGATCACTGAGAACGTGTTCGAGGCGCGGTTCCGGTTCGTCGAGGAAATGATCCGGCTCGGCGCCGATGCCCGCACCGACGGGCACCACGCAGTCGTTCGGGGCATCCCGCAACTGTCCAGCGCGCCGGTGTGGTCGTCGGATATCCGGGCGGGAGCGGGTCTGGTGCTCGCTGGGCTGGTAGCCGACGGCGACACAGAAGTGCACGATGTCTTCCACATTGATCGCGGCTATCCGCTGTTTGTGGAAAACCTGGTCAGTCTCGGGGCGGAGATCGAGCGGGTAGAATAACTGGGACTTAACGACTCTCGTCGAGCCTCTATAGCGGAACGACCCGGAGTTGACCGCGCCTGTGCCGCGGAGTATAGTGGCAGGGTTGCCTGTTCACGGGTGTTGTTTGAGAACTCAATAGTGTGTTTGGTGGTTTTTGTTTGTTGTTGTTTTTTTGCCATGCCCTTTGGCCGTCCCGTGGTTGGGGGTGTGGTGTTTTTGATGCCAGTTTTTGGTGTCTTGCTTT
>NZ_LZKJ01000096.1 GCF_001672775.1 Mycobacterium kyorinense
GTCGAGATTGGGCGGCGGAATGGCCCTGCTGGTCACCGGGTCGATGCGGATTCCCCAACTGGCGGCGCTGGCCCGAAGTGAACTCAGCTCGGTCTTGATCTGGTTGACCTCGTTCGCGGCAACTCGGGTGGCACTCGCGATTCCAGAGGCATCCTGGCCGTGAGTGTCGAGTCCGGTGGCGTGCTGCTGCGTTCGGGCCAGCGCCGCCGTGGACGCCGGACCTTGCCAGGAGTCGAATGCGGACAATCCGCCCAATGCGCCGCTTGCCTGGGTGGTCGATTGGGCACGGTTGGTGCTTGCTTGACTGACCGCGTTGATCGCATCCGAGTCCCACCGATCGATGTCGGCGATCGACAAGCTCATCGGATCAGCGCGGGTCGGCCGGTGCAGGCCCGATCGCGGATGCGGCGTGGTCTACCTGATCGGCAGCCTCGTCGTCCACCCCGCGGTAGGCGCGTGCGGTTTGCACAAAGTTGTGGCCGTGGGTGGTGAGATCGCTGTGGTGGGATTGGGTCGCCTCGCGCCATTCAGCGGCTTTTGCTGCCAGGGCTTGGGCGGACTGGCCGACCCACCCCGCCTGCGATGCAGCGATCTGCTCGTCGGTTGCGGATAGTTCGGAGTGCAGTGCCTGCGCCACCTGATGCAACTCGACGCCAGACGCGTGCACAGCGGCTGGATCTACCTTCAACTCACCCATGAGAGCCCCAATACTTCGGCTGACTTTGGCGCCGAACCGAGTCATATTCGGTTGGCGAAAGTATCGTATCGCGGTCCTAGAGGCGGCTAGAGCACCAAAATTTTGGGTGAGCGAGCTGGGTCAGCCACCGGTACTTGCACCGCCGGAACCGCTGCTGCTCGACCCGGAACCACCGGATCCGAAGCCTCCACCAGAGCCAAAGCCCCCCGAGCTGCTACCGCCTGAGCCGAACCCGCCGCCGGAGCCGCCAGAGCTACTGCCGCCTGAGCCGAACCCGCCGCCGGAAGAGCCGCTTCCGCCACCGATACTCCCCGAACCGCTCCCGCCGCCTGAGCCGAAGCCGCCGGAACTACCCGACCCAAAACCGCCGCTGCTGCTGCCAGAACTGCTGCTGCCTGAGCCGGCCCCGCCGGACCCGAAGCCGCCGCCACTGGTGCTGCCCGAACCGCCGCTGGGAGAACCGCTGCCACCGCCGGTGCTACCCGACCCACTTCCGCTGCCGGCGCTACCGGAACCGCTTCCGCCGCCGGTGCTGCCTGAGCCGCTGCCACCGCCGGTGCTACCCGACCCACTTCCGCTGCCGGTGCTACCCGAGCCCGAGCCGGCGCCGCCAGATCCAGTGTTGCCCGACCCCGCGCCACCAGATCCGGTGCCGCCGGACCCTGGGCTACCCGAGCCACTCTCACCACCGGTGTTGCCAGACCCGGCGCCGCCCGAACCCGTACCGCCACTGCCGCTTTCGTTGCCGCCAGTCCCGCTGCCTCCGTTATGGCTGCCGCCAGTCTGACCGCCACCGTTTTGGGACCCGCCGTTCGGACCGCCACCGGTCTGACCGCCACCGTTTTGGGACCCGCCGTTCGGACCGCCACCGGTCTGACCGCCACCGTTTTGGCTCCCGCCGTTCGGACCGCCGCCAGTCTGACCGCCACCGTTTTGGGACCCGCCGTTCGGACCGCCGCCAGTCTGACCGCCACCGCTTTGGCTACTGCCGTTCGGACCGCCGCCGGTCTGACTTCCGCCACCTTGGTTACCGCCAATGCCGATCGGTCCCTGCGGCACATGAATGGGAAGCGGAATCGGTATCGGGATGGGCACCGGGTTGAACCCAGGTGCCGGCGGAGCGGCAGGAGGTGCTTGGTCGACCGCGGGAGGGGCAGCCGGCGCAGGCGCAGGCGGCGCCGCCGGAGCCGGCGCCGGACCCGAGACGCCCTGCGGGGAACCCCCGGGACTGACGGCCGGCGGCTGAACTTGCGGGCTCGGCGCGTTGGGCGCCGGCAACACCGGCATGAAGTTTCCCGGTACCGGTTTTTGTTGTTGCTGTTGCGGTTGCACGTGCGGCTGCACCGGATTGGCCGCGGTTGGCCGGACACCGATCGTCACTGCGACGGCCAGCGCAGCGCACCCCGCCACCAAGATCCCGCCGACGGAGCTGCCGATCAGCAAGGCACGGCCGACCGGCGCCGCGACGCCCATTGCTTCGGTTTGGTCGTAGTCGTAGTCGTACTCGTCGTCGTCTCCGGCGTAGTCCATCGACAGCAGCTCGGAGTCGTCGTCGGTCATCGAGTAGGCCAACTGCTGACCCGCACCCGTCGCCTCCGCAGCCGGCTCATTGATTGTCGTCGCATCGGCCGGCATAGCCGCATCGGCCATCGTGGCCGCCGGGGCCAGCATCGTCGAGTCTTGCGCTGGCATGCCCGCCTGAGTCGTCGCCGAGCCCGCGGACACCGCGGCGGCCCGCGCCGTCGCGAATTCAGGATCGTCTGGTGACGACAACGGCAACGATGAGGTGGCTCCCGTTTCGTCGGCGTCAGGCGTGACGGCAGACGACGCGATCAGCGACGTTTCCGCCTCGGCCTCCGGCAACAACGTCACATTCTGAACGCCGGAATCGTCGAGCGTCTGCCGCAATTCACCGGCCTGACGCTGATCCGACCACCACAGCCGAGTCCCGACCAGCCGATGATCTTCTGCTGCCAACAGCCGATGCGTGCCAACCACCGTCTCGGCCAGCTTGTCGATGGGGTCCGCCCCCACGTCAACCACGGACTCGTCGATCACTACATCACTGTCGGCCCCCGCGCCAACGAGTGTCAGACGGGCAACCGGACCGTCCACCGCGACGCCTAGAGCTACGTCCATCGCGGGTCTCCTCTCCTGACACTGCAGCATCAACCGTTCGGCCGACAAAGGTTCAACGATCGAAGCCCGGGTTGCACTCCCGCCGAGTTAGCCAGCGTATGCCATCCCGGGGACATCTGAGCGCGGATGCCCCGGGACCTGCACTTCCGTCGTTAGCTGGCCGCACCATCCAACGCGCTTCGAAGTACTGTCGTTTCCGTGAGCAATAGCCGCGATGACACGCCTGCTGCCCGTCATGGCGGCAAGCCAAGGATTGCGCGGACTCCGACCGAGCAACCACCGCGATCGCTGGTGAGCCGCACGTCGATCCGCCGGTGGAACATCAGCTGCGCGGTGACCGCCGCCGTGCTGTTGATACTTGCGCTGGTATTCCCGTGGAATCTGTATTTCGGCCTCACCGTCCCCAATAGCCGTGGCGCACTCTTTGCGCTGCTGATCGCGTGCACGGTGCTTTCGCTGGCCGCTATCGCCGGCGGTCGACGCCTCGGTCCTGCGGTGCGAGCCGCGCTCAACGTCCCCTACCTGTTGATGGTGTTGGGCTTTGTGCTTTTCGATGTGGTTCAGACCGTGCGATACGGCGGGACCGCTACGGTGCCAGGCGGTGTGGGCCCGGGGGCATGGCTTGGCGTCGCCGGCGCAGTGTTGAGCGCGCAACCGCCGATCACCGGCACCGTCGACGACGACAGGTTGCGCGGATGGCTGCGTTCGGCGCCGCTGATCGGCTACGCATCGATAGCCCTCGCTGTACTGAGCGTGGTGTTCAATTTGTTCTGGCGGATCAAAGCGGCGCTGCCGACGGGTTCGTCCGGCTTCGGCAAGCAAAACCTCGCGATCATCGCGACAGCCATCGTGTATGGCGTCGTGGCGTTGGTCACCGTCGTCGTGGCATCTCGATGGATTATGCAGCGCAGCACGGATTCTCGGCTGACGGTGGTTGGGCTGGGAGCATCGACGCTGATCGCCGGTCTGATCGTGTGGAGCCTTAACGTCGGCCGCGATATCGACGGGTTCCACGGCATTGCGCAGAACACCTCGACGACCGGAGTGGGATTCGAAGGCTATCTGGCGTGGGCGGTAGCCGCCGCGGTATTTGCACCGCTGACGTTGTTGCGCATCCTGGCCGACCAGCAGATCGCTCAAAATACATGGCGGCGGACCGCGCGAAAAGGCTTGGTACTGATCATCGTATGGTGCATCGGCTCGGTGTTGATGCGAATCACCGACATCGTCGTGTCCATCGTTTTGAACCTGCCGTACTCGCCCTACGACAGCGCGGCGATGGCCGCATTCGATCTGGTCACCGCGGTGCTTGCGGTGTGGTTGTATCTGAACTTGGTCAACCGCACACTGCCAGTGGCCGTTATCGCGTCACTATGTGGAGTTCTGTTCGTGCTCACGGTTTCTCGGATCGTGGTAGGGGTCGCGTTGGCTCCCCGACTGGCCGGTCCCGCCGACGTGAATGCGGTCTATGGCAGCAATCTCGCGCAACAGATCACCAGCACGTTCGACGTGGTGCTGTGCGGGCTGGCCCTGTGCATCCTCGCCGTGGCTATCGGCACCGGCCGACTACACCAACGACGGCCAGTCACGATCTCCCGGCCGGTTGCCGTCGACGACGCGCCGCGGATCTACCGCGGCAACGACTCACCACACACCCAAGCGCCCAAGATCTTTCGGGCATCCGACGACACGACCTAGCCGACACTCACGGCAGCTCGAACGGCAGCTCGACGCCGCTCTGTGACAGGCACTGGGTGCAGGTGTGCTCACCGGCGACCTGACCAATTGCCTCATAGACCAGCTTCTTGAACGGCTCGATGTTCTTCTCGAATTCACTGAACACGTCGATAGCCGTCACGCCCCCGCCCACCTCGATGCCGGCATCCAGATCGGTCACCAAAGCGATTGACGCATAGCATATTTCGAGTTCACGAGCGAGCACGGCTTCCGGGTAACCGGTCATGTTGATCAGGGTGAACCCCGCGGCCGCGAACCACTGGCTTTCCGCGCGAGTGGAAAACCGCGGCCCTTGAATCACCACCATGGTGCCGCCGTCGACCACGCCGGGCAGTCCGGTCACCGCGGTGCGCAGCGCCGGACAGTACGGGTCGGCGAAGGCCACGTGTGCCCCGCCGGAATCGAAGTACGTGTCGGCGCGACCGTGGGTGCGGTCGACCAACTGATCGGGCACCACCACCGAGCCGGGCCCGAGGTCAGCGGTCAAGCTCCCAACGGCACACGGCGCAAAGACTCGTCGCACCCCCAGCGCGCGCAGCGCCCACATGTTGGCCCGATACGGCACGGTGTGCGCCGAATACTGGTGGTTGGCGCCGTGACGAGGCAGGAAGGCGACCTCGTGCTCGCCGACCGTGCCGACCGTGACCGGCGCGCTGGGCTCGCCGAACGGGGTGTCGAGGTTGACGCGGCGCGCGTCGGCTCCGAAGAAGGTGTAGAAGCCGCTGCCGCCGATCACTCCGATCATGCGCTCATTCTCCGACATGGCCGTGGAAGGATCAGGCGGTGGCCAGCCTTACGCAGTGGATCGCCGGCGCGAGACCGCGCACACTTCCCAACGCGGTCGCCCCCGTCATCGCGGGCACCGGCGCTGCGGCGTGGTTACACGCCGCAGTGTGGTGGAAGGCGCTGCTGGCGCTCGCCGTAGCGGTGGCATTCATCATCGGGGTCAACTTCGCCAACGACTACTCCGACGGCATCCGCGGCACCGACGACGACCGGGCAGGCCCGGTGCGGCTGGTGGGGTCGCGGCTGGCGACACCACGGTCGGTGCTGGCGGTCGCCGTGGTGAGCCTGACCGTCGGCGCAATCGCCGGGCTGGTGCTGGCGTGGACGAGCGCGCTATGGCTGGTAGCGGTGGGGCTGGCCTGTATCGCCGGCGCCTGGCTGTACACCGGAGGCTCGAAACCCTACGGCTATGCGGGTTTTGGCGAAGCAGCGGTGTTCGTGTTCTTCGGACTGATTGCGGTGCTGGGTACCCAGTACACCCAGGCGCTGCGGGTGGACTGGGTGGGATTGACGCTGGCCGTGGCGACGGGCGCGCTCTCGTCGGCGGTGC
>NZ_LZKJ01000097.1 GCF_001672775.1 Mycobacterium kyorinense
GGCCCTGCGCTGCCTCAAACGCCACCTCGCCCGCAACGTCTTTCGTCGCCTACACGCCGACCACCAAACCCGCCAACAACCCGACCTTCACGCAGCCGCTTGACATAGGAGCAATGTGTCCCCGGTCGACACGCCGGGCCAATTCCCGGGTTTGCGCACGCTCGCGCCCACGCGCCTACCCGGCGAAACCGGTTGTGCCGTCGAGTTGTTCGCGCAGGATGTCGAGCTGTCCGGTGTGACGGGCTGTCTCCTCGATCATGTGCACGTACATCCAGCGCAGCGACACCTGTCCGAGCCGGACATGCGGCACCGCGTGATCCAGCGGGTAGCGCGCCGCTATCCGTCGCGACTCGTCGCACTGCGTTCGGTAATCCGCGACCAACGTGGCCAGTGATTCCTCAGGAAGAAACTCGAATTCCCATGCCCGGTCATGCGTGCGGCGGTTGTCGCTGATCCGCTCCTGAAGCAGCTGATCGAACCAGCCGTATTCCGCCCAGCGTAGGTGCTTGACCAACCCGCCCACCGTCGTCGGTGACGAAACCAAGCGGCGACGGGCGTCGGCGTCGGACAGACCGGAAACCTTGCGTACCACGATGTCTCGGTAGTCGTCGAGGAACGACTCCAGGGTCTCGCGCTCGCTGCCATCCGCACGGTTGCGGCGATCGGGCGGGGCTTCGGTCATGCCGGCGAACCTAGCACCGGCCGACGAGCATCGGTGCTGCAGGCTTGCCGCGCGGGCGCGAGCGTGCGCAGAAACGGTGAAAGCTTCGGCGTGTCGACCGGGGACACGCACGCTCGCGCCAGAAAGGGCCTACGGGTCGCGGGGGAGGCCCAGCAGCCGCTCGGCGATGATGTTGAGTTGCACCTCCGACGTGCCGCCATAAATCGTGGTGGCCCGGCTGGCCAGCAGATACTCGGCCCACTTGCCGGGCAGCTGCTCCGGGTCGCCGATCGCGGCATCGGCGCCGAAGGTGGACACCGCGAACTCGGCATAGCCCTGACCAGTACGCATCGACAGCAGCTTGGAGATGGCCGCCGAGGGCATCGCGTCACCCCCGGCCAGCGTCAGCAGCGTCGAGCGCATGTTGAGCAGCTTGGCGGCGTGGCCCTCGGCGATCAACTGCCCCGCCCGGTTCTGCGCGACCTGGTCGAACTGACCGTCGCGCACAAACTCGACCAACTGGTCGAGGTTGGCCAGGAACGGCGCTTCGCTGCTGCCGATCGAAACCCGTTCTGCGGTCAGCGTATTGCGGCTCACCTCCCAGCCCCGGTCGACCTCGCCGAGCACCAACTCGTCCGGCACGAACACGTCGTCGATGAAGACGGTGTTGAACATCGCGCCACCGGTGAGCTCGCGCAGCGGTTTGACTTCCACCCCTTCACTGTTCATGTCCAGCAGGAAGTAGGTGATCCCATTGTGTTTCGGAGCATCGGGGTTGGTCCTGGCCAGCAGCGCCCCCCACTGCGAGAACTGCGCGGCGGTGGTCCAGATCTTCTGGCCGGTGATGCGCCAGCCGCCGTCGGCGCGGGTGGCCTTGGTGGTCAGCCCTGCCAGGTCGGAACCCGCGCCAGGCTCGGAAAACAGCTGGCACCAGATCATTTCGCCGCGGAAGGTCGGCGGCAGGAACCGTTGCTTCTGCTCCTCGGTGCCGAACGCGACGATCGACGGGACGATCCACGACGCGATACCGATCTGTGGCCGTTTGACCCGGCCGGTGCTGAACTCCTGGGCGACGATGATCTGCTCGACCGGGCTGGACGCGCGACCCCACGGTGTCGGCAGATACGGCAGCACCCATCCGCCTTCGGCGATCGCGGCGTTGCGCTCCTCGCGCGGGATCGCTTTGAGCGCAGCCACTTCCTCGCGGATTTCGGCTCGCAGTTTCTCAGTGTCGGGATCCAGGTCGATGTCGACTTTGCGCATACCGGTGCCGGTGGCGGTGTCGACCACCCGCTGCGGGTACTCGGAGGTGCGGCCGAAGGAGGCGGCCAGCATCAACGCGCGCCGGTAGTAGACGTTGGTGTCGTGTTCCCAGGTGAAGCCGATGCCGCCGTGCACCTGAATGCAATCCTGCGTGCAGTGCTGCGCGGCGGCCGGTGCCAGCGTCGCCGCCACCGCAGCCGCGAACTCGACCGCCGATGCCTGTACGTCCCAATCGTTTTGGCGTGCTTCGTCGATCGCGCGGGCAGCATCCCAGACGGCCGCGGTGGCCCGCTCGGTGTCGGCGATCATCTCGGCGCACTTGTGTTTGATGGCCTGGAACTGACCGATCGGTCTGCCGAACTGTTCGCGGATCTTGGCGTACTCCGACGCCGTGTCGGTGGCCCACCGCGCGACCCCGACGGCCTCGGCCGACAGCAAGGTCGACATCAGCGCGTGCGCCAGCGTCATGCTGAGGTTGCTCAGCACCGCATCGTCACCGACCTCGACGGCGTTAGCGCGGACGTGGGCGATCGGACGCAGCGGGTCCACGCTCTGCACCGGTTCGATCTCGAGTTGATCGGCGCGCAGCACCACCCATTCCTCGCCACTGTCGATCGCCACTGGGAGCACCAGGACCGACGCCTGAGCCGCCGCCGGCACCGCCCGCACTTCGCCGCGGATCACCAATCCGTCGCCGTGGCGGGTGGCGGTCAGCCCCGAATCCAACGCGTAAGCGGCGACGGCGGCGCCCGAGGCCAGGTCGTTCAGCACTTTGGCGTCGGGGTCGTGTGCCGAGATCAGCGCGCTGGCAATCGCCGACGGCACAAACGGACCGGGCACCGCGCCGTACCCGAACTCGGCGAGCACAACAGCCAGTTCGAGGATGCCGAAACCCTGCCCGCCGACGGCCTCGGCCAAGTGCACGCCCTGCAAGCCTTGGTCGGCGGCCGTCTGCCAGTAGGGCGGCGGGTTGTCGATCGGCGTTTCCAGCGCGGCATGCAACACCTCCGACGGCGCTACCCGCGCTACCAGGGACCGCACCGAGTCGGCCAGGTCTTGATGCTCAGAAGTTATCGCGATCGGCATTGCTCGCCTTCCTTCGGGACCGTCGTCCCCTCAATTTAATAACCGGTTGGTTGATTGACTACCTGCGCGGCCGGTTGCCCGTCGCGCAGCCGCCGGCAGTTGGCGACGGCTTCGATGAGATAGCGGCGCATGGTGTCGGCGGTGTACCAGCTGACGTGCGGTGTCAAGACGACGTTGGCCAGCCTCAACAACGGGCTGTCGGCTGCCGGCGGCTCGACGGCGAAGACGTCCAGACCCGCGGCGGCCAGCCGGCCGCCGCGTAGCGCCTCTACCAGGGCATCTTCGTCGACGATCTCGCCGCGCGAGGTGTTGACCAGCACCGCTTCCGGCTTCAGCCGGGCCAGCCGGTCACGGTCGAGCAGACTGCGGGTGTCGGCCGTCAACGGCAGGTGCAGCGAGACGATGTCGCTGGCGGCCAACAGCTCAACCAGCGGCCGCCAGCCCGGCAGTCCGTCGTCGCGGGTGCGGGTGTGCAGCACGACCGCGCCCATCGCCGCCACGATCCGCTCGACCCGTTTGGCGATGTTCCCGTACCCGATGAGGCCGACGGTGCAGCCGCCGATATCGCGCACGGTTTCGCCCAGCCGCGGGTCGGCCGGCCAGCCGCGACCGTCGCGGGTGGCGCAATCCAGCGCGGGCAGCCGGCGCAGGGCGGCCAGCATCAGCAGCACCGCTCCCTCGGCCACCGACGGCGCGTTGGCGCCCGGCATGTTGGCCACCGCGATGCCGCGCTCGGTGGCGGTCTCGACGTCGATAGTGTTGACTCCGGCCCCGAGCTTGTGCACCAGGCGCAGTCGGTGCGCGCGCCGCAGATCGGCTCCAGACAGCGGCCGCAGCACATGCCAAATCACCTCGGCTTCGGGCAGCTCACGGTAGAAGCTGTCGTCGTCGTCCTCGGCGCACCACCGGATATCCAACCAGTCCGCCTCCGGCGCAACGAAATCCAGCACCTTGTCACCGGGAACGAAGTGGGCGAGAACTCTCAGCGCCACCGCTTGGCAATCCACTTGGCGATTGTGTCGGCCTGCTCGCTGCGCGCACCCGGCGTGGTGAAGTAGTGATCGGTATCGATGGTGCACAGTGACTTGTCGGTGCCGGCCAACGCGTCGCAGATGCGTTGCGCGTCCGACGGAAACACGCCCGTGTCGGCTTCGGCGTTGATGACCAGCCCGGGGCAGGTGATGCGCCTCAGATGCGGTTCGGCTCGGGTCTGCGCGGTTCGCAAACTCCACATGCTCAGCCAGTTGCGCAGCGTGCATGCCGCCGCAATGCCGTGTGCGGAACGATTCGCCTTGGCCGGGGTGCCCGCATAGCACATGTTGGGCTGACGCTTGGTGGGCTCGATGCTCGGATCGACCATCCGGGGATCGGCCCAGGTCCGCATCACAGTGAAGGGGACGTCGGAAAACCCCGCGGCCTGAACGCGTTTCAACTCTTTTTCGGCCCATTCAGTGATGGCGTGGTTGCGTGCCGTCTGCGCGGCGCGGTAGCGGGTGAGAAACTCCGGTGAATAGGGCGGACCGTTGTCTTCGTCGAACAGGTCGAGGTCTGGGTCGGTGGCGACAGGGTCGTTCTCGTCGACGACGGCGCCGTCCATCCATGCGGTCAACACGTCGGGGCGCCCGGGATGGGCCGCGCTGGCGACATACCCGTCGGCGGGCAACAACTCGGTCAATCCAGCCGCGGGCCGCATACCGGGCAGTGGCGTCACATTCGGGTCGACGGCTTGCGACTGGTAGGCGGCCATCAACGAGCCGCCGCCGGAGTTGCCCAGTAGCACAATCGTTTCCACACCTTGGACCTCACGAAGCCAGCGGACGCCGACGCCGATGTCGACGAGAGCATGGTCGAGGAGAAAGCTGCTCTCAAAACCGCGGAACCGGGTGTTCCAGCCCAGAAACCCGATGCCGCGGGTGGCCATGTAGTCGGCGAGATAGTGCTCGGAGAAGTCGATTTGGTAGTGCGTGGCGATCAGCGCCACTTTGGGCTTGCGGCCCACACCGCGGTGATACAGGCCTTGGCAGGGGTGCCCCCCGGCGCCGGCGCGGCGGGCGGTCGGTGATGGTAGCCCGACGAATTCGCGGAGAACGCCCGGTGCTCCGGTGTTGCGAGTCACGTCAGTCGACCTCCTTGGAGTAGATGGCTCGATAGAAGATGTTGGCCAGCGTCCTGATACAGGCCTCGTCGTCGGGTTCACCGGCCTCGTCGGAGCGGGCGCCGCTCAGCTGCAGATAGCAGAACTGGTTGAACATCGCCACGATCGCGACTGCAACCAATTGCGGATCGTCGTCGGGGCAGTAGCCGTCGCCCTGCGCACGCCGCACGGTTTCGGCGATGAAGGCGATCGGTCCCGCACAGATTTCGGCCCAGTACTGCGCGAAGTCGTCGTTGATGATTGCCAGCTGTGACACGCCGATCATCTCCGCGAGCCGGTGGCGGTAGGTGTGCCAGTGCGCGGCAGCGGCTTGATGGGCGCGTTCGCGGTTCGAAAGACCATGCCGGGTGATCGATTTCGCACGGTCGTTGGCTTCGTCGCGAAACCGCAACGCCCACTGCCGGACCATGGCCTCTTTGGAGTCGTAGTAGTTGTAGAACGATGCCGTCGATCGGCCCGCTTCGGTCGCGATGTCGGCGATGGTCGCGGCGAGGATTCCCTTGCGAGCGATGACGGCACGGGCGGCGGCGTCAATGGCGGCCTGTGTCCGCCGGCCGCGATGCGTCGGTAACTCGACGCGTGCGCCGGATTGCTCGGACACAGCTGACACCGGACGGCTCCTTTCCTCGCGACCCCCGCGACCCCTGCGACCCCTGCGACCCTCGCGACCCCTGGAAGAGAACTGAATCTGATGTTAGATTCAGTTTTGGGTATTCGCCACGAATCGGCAATCCACCCGCCGACGAACGGGAGTCGGAAGATGATCAAGCCGCACAACACCAACACCGAATTCGAACTCGGCGGCATCAATCACGTCGCGCTGGTGTGTTCGGACATGGCCCGCACGGTGGACTTCTACAGCAATGTGCTGGGCATGCCGTTGGTCAAATCGCTGGATCTGCCGGGTGGCCAGGGCCAACATTTTTTCTTCGACGCCGGCAACGGCGATTGCGTCGCGTTCTTCTGGTTCGCCGGAGCGGCCGACCGGGTGCCGGGCATCTCGTCGCCGGCCGCGATCCCCGGGATCGGCGAGATCACCAGTGCCGTCAGCACGATGAACCACCTGGCCTTCCATGTGCCGGCTGAGAAGTTCGACGACTACCGCAAGCGGCTCAAGGAGAAGGGCGTGCGGGTCGGTCCGGTGCTCAACCACGACGAGAGCGAGATGCAGGTCTCGGCCACCGTGCATCCCGGTGTGTACGTGCGGTCGTTCTACTTTCAGGACCCCGACGGCATCACGCTTGAGTTCGCTTGCTGGACGAAAGAATTCGGCGAGAGCGATGCGCGGACGGAACCCAAGACGGCCGCGGACCGGCGGGTGCCGGTGGGCAACTAGCGGGTAGCGCCGGGGCTCAGTCGCGATACAACGCCGGATCGGCCAGCCGGTCGAGGGTCGTGGTGAGTTGCTCGACGAGTTCGTCGGGGGTCAGCGACACCGCGCCGGCTAACCAGGCGCTGATGGTTTGCCCGACCCCGCCGACCACGAAGTGCGCGGCGGCCGCGATGCGGTCGTTCTCCGGGATCCGCGAGACCTGACCGGCGTGCCTACCCAGCAGCGTGGCGAACAGTGCGGTGGATTCCACGCGTTTGCGCACCAGCACCGGGTCGGTCAAGTGTGCGCTGAACAGCAGGCGCCCGACGCGCGGGTCACCGGAGATGGTCTGCACGATATTGCTCATCCCGGCGCGGGATTGCTGGTCGGGGGACACCGCGTCGACGGAAGCCTGCGTTGCGTGCGCGAGATCGGCTACCACCCAGTCGAACACCGCACTGACGAACGCATCTTTGTCGGCGAAGCTCTCGTAGAAGTAGCGGGCGGTCACCCCGGCTCGTCGGCAGATGGCGCGCACCGTCAACTCTGACCACTCCTGCTCGCTGGCCCCCAGCAAGTCCAGGCCGGCCCGAAGCAGCCGTCCCCGCCGCTCGGCCAGCCGGTCGGCCGGCTCGACCCCGCGGTACGGGCGGGCGCTCGTCGTCTCCGTCGCGGCCATGCGTCCCATCTTGACATCGCGGTGAGCCGAGCGGCAATATCGGGAAACAAGTGTTATCAGAATTAGCGGAGCAGGTAGGCGATGACAACCCAACACGTCGAACGACCGGTCAGCGATCCGCCGGTACCGGCACTGGCGCGCCGCCGCCCCAAGCGGGCCCCCCGCATCGACGACCAGTTGATGGGCATGGCGCTGCTACTCGGCCCGGCCAACGTGATCATGCAGTTGGCCCGGCCCGGTGTGGGCTACGGAGTCGTGGAGAGCCGGGTGGAAAGCGGCCGGGTGGACTTGCACCCCATCAAGCGGGCCCGCACCACGTTCACCTACCTCGCGGTGGCGATGGCCGGCAGTGACGCCCAGAAAGCTGCGTTTCGTCGGGCGGTCAACCGTGCGCACGCCGAGGTCTACTCGACGTCGGATAGCCCGGTCGAATACAACGCCTTCGACCCGGAGCTGCAGCTGTGGGTGGCCGCATGCCTCTACAAGGGTGGCGTCGATTTCTATCGCACCTTCATCGGCGAGATCGACGAAGCCGACGCCGAACAGCACTACCGCGAGGGCATGGTGCTCGGTACCACGTTGCAGGTGCCACCGGAAATGTGGCCGGCCGACCGCGCCGCGTTCGACAAGTATTGGCAGGAATCGGTAGACAAGGTGCACATCGACGACACCGTGCGCGACTACCTGTATCCGATCGCCGCGTCACGGATGCGGGGCATGACGTTGCCTGGTCCGCTGCAACGCTGGGCCGAGAAGCCCGCGCTGCTGATCACCACCGGCTTTTTGCCGCAACGCTTCCGCGACGAGATGCAGCTCCCCTGGGACGCCGCCAAGCAGCGGCGGTTCGACCGCTTGATGGGCGTGCTGCGCACTGTCAACAAACTTCTGCCCGGCTTTATCCGGCGGTTCCCGTTCAACGTGTTGCTGTGGGACTTGGACCGGCGGATCAAGTCCGGCCGCCCCCTGGTCTGACGATTGCGCTTGGGCCCCAGCGGGACTGACGCCTGGCGCACGGGCGTAAGGTCGGTTGAGTGCGTACCGAAGGCGACAGCTGGGACATCACAACGAGTGTCGGTTCGACCGCGTTATTCGTGGCGACCGCTCGAGCTTTGGAGGCGCAAAAGCCCGAGCCGCTGGTTGTCGACCCGTTCGCGGAGATCTTCTGCCGCGCCGTGGGCGGTGACTGGGCCGGTGTGCTCGACGGCGACGTTCCCGACCACCAACTGAAAACACCCGAGTTCGGTGAGCATTTCGTCAATTTCCAGGGCGCGCGCACGAAGTATTTCGACGGCTATTTCCGGCGCGCGGCCGACGACGGTGTCCGCCAGGTGGTCATCTTGGCTGCCGGGCTGGACTCCCGCGCCTACCGGCTGCCCTGGCCCGACGGGACGACGATCTTTGAGCTGGACCGCCCCGAGGTTCTCGATTTCAAGCGTGGCGTGCTCGACCAGCACGGCGCCAGTTCACGTGCCGAGCGCCGCGAGGTCGCCGTCGACCTGCGCGACGACTGGCCGCAAGCGCTGCGGGACAGCGGGTTTGATCCGGACAAGCCCTCCGCCTGGATTGCCGAGGGTCTGCTGATCTATCTCCCGGCCGCCGCGCAGCATCAGCTGTTCACCGGGATCGACGCGCTGGCCGCGCCGGGCTCGCACCTGGCTGTCGAGGACGGCGCTCCATTGCCTGACGACTATTTCGCCGCCGCCCTCGAAGAAGAGAAGGCCGCAACGGCCCAAGGTGACCCGCGGCTGTTCTTTCAGCTTGTCTACAACGAGCAGTGCGCACCGGCCGAGCAGTGGTTCGGCGAGCGCGGCTGGTCCGCCACGCCCACCCCGTTGGCCGAGTACCTGCGTGACGTCGGCAGGCCAGTGCCGGGACCGGACACAGAAGCCGGTCCGATGGTCGCTCGCAATACGCTGGTCAGCGCCGTCAAGGCCTAAACGCCACCGCAACCCAGGCTGTTGCTAAAGCGCGCATCTATCTCCGTAGATGCGGAGCGCTAAGCCGTATATGATCCGCTAATTGCAGTTCTAAATGGCGATTCGGTCCGCTCTTGCCGACCAGGCTCTTGTCCTGATACCCACCCGGGGTCCCCTCGGCGGCGATGCCTACTCAGGTCGCCGAGCACTGCGCTGGCGAGTGGGAAGCCGGAGAAGGAATAGGGAGCGATGGAACCGAAGGGCGCCTGCTACCGACTACCTGTTGGGCCGGTCCACGACGGTTTGGAGCCGGCCGAATGACTGCCCATAGCCTTCTGGTGATTCCCTATGCGCCACCGACTCTGAGGACGCCGACCACTTTGTCCGCTTTGCCGCGCGCCTCAACGCTAATGACACTCATTTTCATTAACGGCCGTCGCGGAGTATCGTGCCGACCGACGCGACCTCGTCCGACCGAGCCTCGGCTGTGAACCTCGAAGAATCTCGAAAGGGGGCTGCCATGGCTGCTGATGTGCAGCAGGAGCGTCCGCGTCCGCGGGTGAGCGAGGCCACGCCGTGGCCCCAAGGGGCGATCTCGACACTTAGCTTAAGCAATGCTAACTTCAGCGAAGTTAGCTTAGGCAATGCTATTACGGAGGGGAGGCGACGGGGTCGTGGAAAGCGCTGACACTGGCACGCTCGCGACCCGGCCCGCAGCGGTCCGCGTCGACGATGACGTCATCAGTCGATTCGCCACCTGCTGCCGGGCGTTGGGGCTGACCGTCTATGACCGGCGTCGCCCCGCCGACCTGACTGCCGCCAAGTCCGGGTTCACCGCGCTGACCCGCATCGCATACGACCAGTGCGATGCCTGGACCGGGCTGGCCGCTGCCGGCGATGTGTCTGCCCATGTGCTGGAAGCCGTTTCACGGACCGCGGCCACCGCCGGCGTACTGCAGAGACAGGTCGAGCTGGCGCCGGGCGCCCTGGGCTTCCGCTACGACACCGGGCTGTATCTGCAGTTCCGCGCCACCGAGCCCGACGGCTTCCACCTCGCCTACGCCGCCGCGCTGGCCGCCGACGGGAAATACGCCGAGGCCCACCAGGTGGTCATCGATGTCACCGAACGCCGGCCGAGCTGGCTCGACGCCCGGTGGGTTGCGGTCGCAATCCAGTACCGCGCCGAGCGGTGGTCGGATGTCGTCAAGTTGCTGACCCCGATCGTCAACGACGCCGACTTGGACGAGACCTATGCTCACGCCGCCAAGATCACCCTGGGTATCGCGTTGGCCCGGCTCGGCATGTTCGCCCCGGCGCTGTCGTACCTCGAAGAGCCCGATGGTCCGGTCGCCGTCGCCGCAGTCGATGGTGCGCTGGCCAAAGCGCTGACGCTGCGGGCCGACGACGACGAGGACACCGCCCGGGAGGTGCTGCAGGATCTCTACGCGGCCAACCCGGAGAACGACCAGGTCGAGCATGCGTTGTCGGATCCCACGTTCGGGATCGTCACCACCACCGCGGCCCGCATCGACGCACGCACCGACCCGTGGGATCCCCACACCGAACCCGGCGCCGAGGATTTCATCGACCCCGAAGCCCACGAACGCAAGGCTGCGCTGCTGGCGGAGGCCGAACGCGAACTCAGCGAGTTCATCGGTCTGGAACAAGTCAAAAACCAGGTGCAGCGGCTGAAGAGTTCGGTGGCGATGGGATTGCTGCGCGAGCAGCGCGGCCTGGAGGTGGCGCAACGCACCTACCACCTGGTCTTCACCGGCCCACCCGGGACCGGTAAGACCACCATTGCCCGCGTCGTCGCCAAAATCTATTGCGGCCTCGGGCTTTTGAAGAAAGAGAACATCAAAGAGGTGCATCGCGCCGACTTGATCGGCCAGCACATCGGTGAAACCGAGGCCAAGACCAACGCGATCATCGACAGCGCGCTGGACGGGGTGCTGTTCCTCGACGAGGCCTACGCGCTGGTGGCCACCGGCGCCAAGAACGACTTCGGCCTGGTCGCGATCGACACGCTGCTGGCCAGGATGGAAAACGACCGCGATCGCCTGGTCGTCATCGTCGCCGGTTATCGGGCCGACCTGGATCGGTTCCTCGACACCAACGAGGGTCTGCGGTCACGGTTCACCCGCAATATCGACTTCCCGTCGTACTCGGCCTCGGAGTTGGTCGAAATCGCCACCCACATGGCGGCCAAGCGCGACAGCGTCTTCGAACAGGCCGCACTCGACGATCTCGAGGCGTTGTTCGACCGGCTGGCTAACTCGACGAGACCCGACGCGGCCGGGGTGCAACGGCGCAGCCTCGACATCGCCGGTAACGGCCGCTTCGTTCGTAACACCGTCGAAAGATCCGAAGAGGAACGGGAATTCCGGTTGGACCACTCGGAGAAAGCCGAAAGCGGTGAATTCACCGACGAGGAGTTGATGACGATTACCGCTCCTGATGTCAGCAACTCGGTGGAGCCGCTGCTGCGTGGCCTGAACTTGTGGGAGCCGGCATGAGCAACCCCGAACTCGACGACGAGCGGCGCTCGTTCTCGTCGCGCACCCCGGTCAACGACAACCCCGACAAGGTGGATTACCGGCGCGGCTTTGTCACCCGCCACCAGGTGACCGGCTGGCGGTTCGTGATGCGCCGGATCGCCTCCGGTGTTGCCCTGCATGACACCCGGATGCTCGTCGACCCGCTGCGCACCCAGACCCGCGCGGTGATGATGGGGGTGCTGATCGGCGTCACCCTGCTGGTCGGCTGTTTCGTGTTCTCGCTGATCCGGCCCAACGGGTCGGCGGCCAACAACGCCGTACTGGCCGACCGGTCCACCGCCGCGCTGTACGTGCGGGTCGGGGACCGGCTGCACCCGGTGCTCAACCTGACCTCGGCCCGGCTCATCGCCGGTCGCCCGGTCAATCCCACTACGGTGAAAAGCAGTGAGCTGGACAAGTTTCCGCGCGGCAACCTGATCGGGATCCCGGGCGCTCCCGAGCGGATGGTGCAAAACACCGCCAAGGACGCGGACTGGACGGTGTGCGACGGCGTCGGCGGGCCGGCCACCGGCGTCACGGTGATCGCAGGACCCCTGGAAACCAGCGGCGCGCGTGCCGCGCTGCTTCCGGCGGGCCGGGCGATCCTGACCGCCAACCCCACCGGCACGTGGCTGCTCTGGGACGGCCGACGCAGCCGCATCGATCTGGCCGACCGGGCCGTCACCGGTGCGCTGGGCTTCGGCGCGGAGGTGCCCAAACCCCGGCCGATCGCCGCGGGCTTGTTCAATGCGATTCCCGAAGCGCCGGCCCTGACCGCACCGGCGATCCCCGAGGCGGGCAACCCACCGGCATACGGACTGTCCGCCCCGGCGCCGATCGGTGCCGTCGTCGTCGCCTACGCGGCGGACAACTCGGTGTTGTACTACGCGGTATTGCCCGATGGGCTGCAGCCGATTTCGCCGGTGCTGGCCGCGGTGCTCCGCAACGCGAACTCCTACGGCCTGGACCAGCCGCCACGACTGGGCGCCGACGAGGTCGCCCGGCTGCCGGTGTCACGGATGCTCGACACCGACCGCTATCCGCATCAGCGGATCAGCCTGGTCGACGCCGCCCATGACCCGGTGACGTGCGTCAACTGGAGCAAGGCCGCCGGGGCCGCCACCAACTCGCTGACGTTGTTGTCGGGCTCGGCACTTCCGATACCCGAGGCGGTGCACACCGGCGAACTGGTCGGCGCCGGGACCAACGGCGTTGCCACCCGCGTCGCGTTGGCGCCCGGCAGCGGCTACTTCACTCAGACCGTCGGTCAAGACGCGGCGTCACCGGCCGCCGGGTCCCTGTTCTGGATTTCCGACACGGGTGTGCGCTACGGCATCGACAACGAAGCCACCGATTCCACGGGCCGCGCGAAAACTGTTGAAGCACTTGGATTGACTCCACCCCCGACCCCCATCCCGTGGTCGGTGCTGTCATTGTTCGCGCCCGGCCCGACACTGTCGCGCGCCGACGCGCTGCTGGCCCACGACGGCTTGGCCCCCGACGCCAAGCCCGGCCGGACCGCCAACGCCGAGCTGGAGACACGATGAGCCGACTGATCTTCGAGGCCCGCCGTCGGCTGCCACCGCCGGCGACCCGCAAGGGCGCCATCAACATCGAGGCGCCGCCCGAACTGCAGCGGGCCATACCGCCGTCGATGCTGCGGCGGGCGCTGCCGGTGGTCATCGTGATCCTGATCGTGGGGATGATCGTCGCGATGGTCGCCACCGGGATGCGGGTGATCTCCCCGCAGACCCTGTTCTTTCCGTTCGTGCTGCTGCTGGCCGCAACTGCGCTGTACCGCGGCACCGACAACAAGATGCGCACCGAGGAAGTCGATGCCGAGCGCGCTGACTACCTGCGCTACCTGTCGGTGGTCCGTGACAACATCCGCGCGCAGGCCGCCGAGCAGCGGGCCGCTGCGCAGTGGTCGCACCCCGACCCGGTCGAACTGGCCGCGATCCCCGGTTCACGGCGCCAGTGGGAACGCGACCCACACGATGCCGACTTCCTGGTGCTGCGGGCCGGGTTGCACTCGGCGCCGCTGGACACTGCACTGCGCGTCAACGACACCGCCGACGAGATCGATCTGGAACCGGTGTCGCACAGCGCATTACGCAGCCTGCTGGACACCCAGCGGACTGTCTCCGATGTTCCAGCCGGTATCGACCTGACCAAGGTCTCGCGGATCACCGTGCTCGGCGATCGGGACGAGGTGCACGCGGCGCTGCGCGCGTGGATCGCTCAGGCCGTGACCTGGCATGACCCCACCGTGCTCGGGATCGCGCTGGCTACCCCCGATGTGGAGGCGCCGCACTGGTCCTGGCTGAAGTGGTTGCCGCACGCCGACATTCCCGGCGAGCTCGACGGCGTCGGTCCCGCCCGCTACCTGTCTGCGCGGCCGGACGAACTGATCTCACTACTGGCTCCGGCACTGGCTGATCGTCCGGCGTTCACCGGTACACCAGCGGACACGTTGCGGCACTTGCTGATTGTCGTCGACGATCCCGATTACGACCTGAACGCCTCGCCGTTGGCCTTCGGCCGGGCCGGTGTCACGGTGGTGCACCGATCGACCAAAGCGCCGCATCGTGAGCAGTATTCCGATCCCGAACGGCCGATCCTGCGGATCGCCGACGGTGTCATCGAGCGTTGGCAGACCGGTGGCTGGCAGCGCTACATCGACACCGCCGACGGTTTCGGTGCCGACGACGCCGGCCACCTGGCTCGCCGGCTGTCCCGGTGGGATTCCAACCCGACACACAGCGGCCTGCAGTCGGCGGCCACCCGCGGTGCCACCTTCACCACGTTGCTGGGAATCCCCGATGCCTCCCGGCTCGACGTGCCGACGTTGTGGGCGCCGCGCCGCCGAGACGACGAGTTGCGGGTCCCGGTCGGAGTCACCGCGACCGGTGAGCCGCTGATCTTCGACCTCAAGGACGAAGCCGAAGGCGGGATGGGCCCGCACGGCCTGATGATCGGTATGACGGGCGCCGGGAAGTCCCAGACCTTGATGTCGATCCTCTTGTCGCTGTTGACGACTCACTCAGCCGATCGGCTGATCGTGATCTACGCGGACTTCAAGGGTGAGGCCGGCGCCGACATTTTCCGGCACTTCCCGCAGGTTGTCGCGGTCATCTCCAACATGGCCGAGAAGAAGGCGCTGGCCGACCGGTTTGCCGACACGCTGCGCGGCGAAGTCGCCCGTCGAGAAATGCTGCTGCGTGAGGCGGGACGGCAGGTCCAAGGCAGCGCATTCAACTCGGTGACCGAATACGAGAATGCGATCGCAGCCGGCCACGACCTGGCTCCGATCCCGACGCTGTTCGTGGTGGCCGACGAGTTCACGCTGATGCTCGCCGACCATCCCGAGTACGCCGAACTGTTCGACTACGTAGCTCGTAAGGGTCGCTCGTTCCGCATCCACATCCTGTTCGCCTCGCAGACCCTGGACATCGGCAAGATCAAGGACATCGACAAGAACACCTCCTACCGGATCGGGCTGAAGGTGGCCAGCCCCGCCGTTTCGCGACAGATCATCGGTGTGGAGGACGCGTATCACATCGAATCCGGCAAGGAGCACAAAGGCGTCGGCTTCCTGGTGCCGGCGCCGGGGGCGGCACCGATCAAGTTCCGCAGCACCTACGTCGACGGCATCTACGATCCACCGCGGGCCGCCAAGACCCTTGTGGTGCACGCTGTTCCCGAGCCCAAGCTGTTCCCGGCCGGCCGAGTCGAGCCGGATCAGAACACGGTGATCGCCAGCAGCGACGACGATGAGCAGACCGGGCCGCCGCGCAAATTGATCGCCACGATCGGCGACCAGCTCGCGCGCTACGGGCCGCGCGCGCCCGAGTTGTGGCTGCCGCCGCTCGATGACCCGATCCCACTGAGCACCGTGCTGGCCCGCGCGGCGGTGCCGCAACGGCAGTGGCGCTGGCCGCTGGGCGAGATCGACAAGCCGTTCGAGATGCGCCGCGACCCGCTTGTGTTCGACGCCCGATCGGCCGCGGGCAACATGGTGATCCACGGGGGCGCCAAGTCGGGCAAATCGACTGCGCTGCAGACGTTCATCCTCTCGGCCGCAAACCTGCACTCACCTGCCGAGGTGAGTTTCTACTGCCTGGACTACGGCGGTGGCCAGCTGCGGGCCCTCGAGGATCTCGCGCATGTCGGCAGTGTGGCCTCGCCGCTGGAACCGGAGCGCATCCGTCGCACCTTCGGCGAACTCGAGCAGTTGCTGCGGCTGCGGCAACAGCGCGAGGTGTTCCGGAACCGGCACGAGTCCGCGCCCGACGACGGGTTCGGCGAGGTGTTTTTGGTGATCGACAACCTCTATGCGTTCAGCCGGGACAACACCGATCAGTTCAACACCCGAAACCCGTTGCTGGCCAAGGTCACCGAACTGGTCAACGTCGGCCTGGCCTACGGCATCCACGTGATCATCACCACCCCGAGCTGGCTGGAGGTTCCGCTGGCGATGCGGGACGGGCTCGGGTTGCGGCTGGAGCTCAAGCTGCACGACCCGCGCGACAGCAACGTCCGCGTCGTGGGCGCGCTGCGCCGCCCGGCCGAGGCGGTGCCGCCCGACCAACCCGGTCGTGGTCTGACCATGGCCGCCGAGCACTTCTTGTTCGCAGCCCCGGACCTGGCTCAGGTGGGCGAAATCAACGCGCGTCATCCCGGAATGTCGGCACCACCGGTGCGGTTGCTGCCCACCAACCTCACGCCGGCCGCAGTCGGTGCCACCTCTCGAGGCCCGGATCGGGTGGTCATCGGCCAGCGCGAAGAGGACTTGGCCGCAGTCGAACTCGACTTCGCCGAAAACCCACTGCTGTTGGTCCTCGGTGACACGAAGTCGGGTAAGACCACGCTGCTGCGCCACATCATCCGCACCATCCGCGAGCACAGCACAGCCGATCGTGTCGCGTTCACCGTGCTGGACCGCCGACTGCACCTTGTCGACGAGCCGCTGTTCCCGGACAACGAGTACACCGCCAACATCGACCGGGTCATCCCGGCGATGCTCGGCCTGTCGGCGCTGATCGAGCAGCGCCGGCCGCCGGCGGGGCTGTCGGCAGCCGAGCTGAGCGGGTGGTCATATCAGGGCCACACCCACTACCTGATCATCGACGACGTCGACCAGATCCCGGACACCCCGGCGATGACCGGGCCCTACATCGGGCAGCGGCCGTGGACCAACCTGATCGGCCTGCTGGCCCAGGCCGGCGATCTGGGTCTCCGGGTGATCGTCACTGCCCGGGCCACCGGATCGGCGCACGCGCTGATGACCAGCCCGCTGATGCGCAGGCTCAACGATCTGCAGGCGACCACACTGATGTTGTCCGGTAATCCGGCCGACGGGGGCAAGATCCGCGGTCAGCGATTCGATCGGTTGCCCGCCGGTCGGGCAATCCTGTTGGGCGACAGCGACAGTCCCACGTATGTGCAGTTGGTCAATCCGCTCGTTGAGGAGAGGGTGGCCGTTGATGGTCGATGAGATTCGTCGAAAGGAGTACCTGCCATGACGCTGCAAGTTGTTCCCGAAGGTCTCGCCGCAGCCAGCGCTGCCGTCGAAGCGATCACCGCCCGGCTCGCGGCAGCGCACGCAGGCGCGGCCCCGTTGATCACCGCGGTGGTGCCTGCGGCGGCTGATCCGGTCTCACTGCAGACCGCCGTGGGATTCAGCGCCCAGGGCAGCGAGCATGCCGCGGTGGCCGCCGAGGGTGTCGAAGAGCTCGGCCGTTCCGGTGTCGGTGTCGGACAGTCGGGGGTCAGCTATGCCGTTGGAGATGCCACCGCGGCCTCGTCCTACCTGGTTGCCGGCGGCTGACAAATGTTCGCGCCGATCTGGATGGCCTCACCGCCGGAGGTGCATTCGGCGTTGCTGAGCAGCGGTCCGGGACCAGGGTCGCTGTTGGCGGCCGCGGCGGCGTGGACGTCGTTGAGTACCGAGTACGCCTCGGCGGCAGGAGAACTCACCACCGTGCTGGGCGCGGTGCAGGCCGGAAGCTGGGTCGGCCCAAGCGCTGAGCAGTATGTCGCCGCCCATGCTCCGTATCTGGCCTGGCTCACGCTGGCCAGTGCGAACAGCGCCGGCGCGGCCGCACAGCACGAGACCGCGGCGGCCGCCTATACCGTCGCGTTGGCCGGGATGCCGACGCTGCCCGAATTGGCCGCCAACCACATGATCCACGGCGTGCTGGTGGCGACCAACTTCTTCGGCGTCAACACGATCCCGATTGCGCTCAACGAGGCCGACTACGTGCGGATGTGGATTCAGGCCGCCACCACAATGGCCACCTACCACGCGGTGTCCGGCACGGCACTGGCCTCCGCCCCGCGCACCACTCCCGCGCCGCAAGTGATGAAACCCGGTGTGGGAGAAAGCAACAACGCGTCGACGTTGCAGAGCAACGCACCCGTGCAGCCACAGTCGTGGCTCTCGGATCTTCTGAGATCCCTCAGGGATATGCTCAACCAGCTCAAGGACGTCTTCCCGTTTTTGCTGGCGAACCCCCTGGTGCTCGCGTTCTTTGTCGGCTATCAAGTGTTCTTCAACCTGATCGGCTGGCCGACCTGGGCGATGATCTTGAGTGCTCCGATTCTGCTGCCGCTGCTCATCGGCCTGGGCGTCAATTCACTGATGACGATGACGCCCCCGGTGGCGATGGCCGTGCCCGCGGTCGTGGGACCATCCGTCACCGCGGCCGCTCAAGCCATGCCGGTCGCCGGACTGGCTCCCGGGGTGGCCACGCCGGCGGCAACCCCGGCCTCGGCTCCCGCAGCCGGTGCGGCGGCCGGTGCCGCGCCGGCCGCCGCACCGGCGACGGCGGGTTTCGGTTATGCGGTGGCAGGTTTCGGCCCCGCGGGTGGACCCGGCCCGACGTTGCATGACCGTGAGGGCGCCAAAGCGCCGGCTTCCCACATTCCGGCCGCCGCTGCCGCGGGAGTGTCGAGCCGGCAGAAGTCGCGGGCCCGACGGCGCCGACGTGCCGCGCTCTACGACCACGCCGACGAGTTCGCCGATATGAACGTCGAAGTGGACCCGGACTGGAGCGCAGACCCGGTCAAGGAGCCGGTGGCCGCCACGGTGGCGTCGGACAACGGGGCGGGACGGCTGGGATTTGCCGGAACGTTGGATAAGGACACCATCGCCGATGCGGCGGGACTGACCACACTGGCCGGCAATGGTTTCGGCGCGGGCCCGGCCATGCCGATGGTGCCGGGAAGCTGGCAGTCCGATGCGGCTACCGGCACCAATGGCGAAGGGGGAGAACATAACTGACACAGAACGGTGTATCACGATGACTGGAAATCGATGAAAGGATGTGAGTGATGAGTTTGTTGGATGCCCATATTCCGCAGTTGGTGGCGTCGCAGTCGGCGTTTGCGGCCAAGGCGGGGTTGATGC
>NZ_LZKJ01000098.1 GCF_001672775.1 Mycobacterium kyorinense
CATGGCGGGCACCCATGAGGCCAACACCATGGCCATGCTGGCCCGCGACCAAGCCGAAGCCGCCAAATGGGGCGGCTAAGGCACCAGCACGATCGAGCCGACCGTTTTTCGGTCCTGCAGATCGCGGTGCGCTTGAGCGGCCTTGGCTAGCGGATAGCGTTCGCTGACGGTCACCGTGATCGAGCCAGCGGCGATAGCGTCGAACAATTCCCCACTGCGCCAGCCGAATTCGTCGCCAGTACGGGTGAAGTGGACGAGTGACGGCCGGGTGAGGTATACCGAGCCGGCGGCGTTGAGTCGTTGCGGGTCAACCGGCGGGACCGGACCGCTGGCCGCGCCGAACAAGGCCAATGTCCCGCGCATCGCAAGGCTGGCCAGGCTGGCGTCGAAGGTGTTGGCCCCGACACCGTCATACACGGCGGCGACGCCGTCGCCGTCGGTCGATTCGCGTATCCGCCTGGCGAATTCGTCGACATCGTCGCCGGGGTAGTCCAGCACCTCGGCGGCGCCGGCTTGGCGGGACAGCTCGGCTTTGGCCGGCGTCGACACGGTGGTGATCACCCGGACACCCAAGCTGACCGCCCACTGCGTCAGGATCAGGCCGACCCCGCCCGCTCCCGCGTGCACCAGCACGGTGTCGTCGGGCGCGGCGGGATAGACCGACTTGAGCAGATAGTGGGCCGTCATCCCCTTCAGCAGTGCCGAGGCCGCGACGTCGAAATCAACAGCGGACGGCAGGGGAGCTACGAATTCAGCCGGTGCCGTGCAGAATTCGGCATAGGCGCCAGAGGCGGTTGCGGTCACGACTCGGTCGCCTACCGCTAGGGCGCTCACGTCGTCGCCGACGGCCGCCACTGTCCCGGCCACCTCCGTGCCGAGGATGAACGGGAGCTCGCGGGGATACTGGCCGGACCGGAAGTAGGTGTCGATGAAGTTGACGCCGATCGCTTCGGCTTTGATGAGCACTTCGCCGGCGCGGGGAGAGGGCTGCGGCTTGTCGGTGTAGTGCAAAACTTCCGGCCCACCAATTTCGGCGACTTCGATTGCATGCATGCCCACTATCATCCGCAAGTGTGAAGTGCGCATGAAGTTGGCCCGCCCCGACATTCGGCATCCCCGGATCGTGCTGGCCGGCAACGGCGACGAGGCCGGGCTGGTCACCGCGCTGCGCAAGCGCGGGTTGCATGCTCGCTGGATGTCGTGGGATGACCCCGACACCATGCACGCCGACCTGGTGATCTTGCGCGCGGGCGCCGACGGCCGGCTCGACGAGTTTTTGACCTGGAGCCGACGCGTGCCCAACTTGCTCAACGCGCCCGACGTCGTGGCCTGGAACACCACCGAGCGATACCTGCGCGACCTGGCGCAGACCGGAGTGCCGACACAGGTGGACGCGATCGCCGAGCCGACGGCGCTGGTGTTTCTGGGCGGCACCCAATCCCACGCGTTCACCCGGCGACGGTCGGTGGACGCCGACTTCGAACTGTGGGACGTCGGGTATGCCGCGTTGGACGCCGCTGCCCGACACCTGGGCATCGGCACCGGCGAGTTGCTCTACGCGCGCGCCGATGTCACGGGGGGCCCGCCCGACGCGCGGTTGGCCAGTCTTGACCTGGTGGGGCCGACGCTGGGTTGGGAGCTATTGGACCACGCTGGGCGCGAGGTCGCCGAGCGCCAGTTCGCCGTGTGCGTCGAGTCCGCCCTGGAGCGGCTGGGCCTGGGCCCGTTCTCGCATCGACGCCCATAGCGCGGCCGTCGCCGCGGTGCATACGGCCGCACCGGCGACATGCAGCGCCACCAGTGCAGGCGGTACCCCGGTGAAAAACTGCACGGTCCCGATCACACCTTGCCCGCATACCAGCACGACCAGCACGCCCAGCCGCAGCAGCACCGGCCTGGGCGCATGCACCGCGAGCAGCCCGAAGCCCAGCCCCACCAGCAGTGCCAGATAGGCCACCAGCAGCGATGAATGCATATGCACCAGCGTGGTGACCTCGATCTTCAGCCGCGGCACCGTCCGCACCGGGCTGGTGTCGCCGGCGTGTGGCCCGGCCGCGGTGACCAGCGTGCCGGTCACCAGCACTGCGGCCAGCGTGACCGCGCTGAGCGCGGTGAGCCCGCGCAGCGGTGCCACCACCCGGCGGGTGACGACACCCTCGTCGGGTTCGCCGACCTTGACGTAGAGCAGCACGGCCAGCCACACCATCGTCATCGACGCCAGCAGATGGACTGCCACCGTCCACCACAGCAGACCGGTGAGCACGGTGATGCCACCGATCACTGCCTGCAGCACCGTCGAGGCGGGCATCAACCAGGCGTAGACGAGGACCTCGGTGCGACGCCGGGCCCGGGTGACGGCCAGCACCGCCAGTGCGGCCGCGATGACGACGGCGAAAGTCACCATGCGGTTGCCGAATTCGACCGCCTGATGGATGCGGGGCACCTCTGCGACCGCGACCGGGGTGAAACTGCCGGGAAAACACTGCGGCCAGGTGGGGCAACCCAGCCCGGATGCGGTGACGCGGACGATCGCGCCGGTGACCGCGATGCCGCCCTGGGTCAGAATGACCGCCGCGGCGATGAGGCGCTGCGCGCCCAAGCTGGGCATGGGCAGCACATCCACCAGCCGCAGCAGCCATCGTCCGACGGGCAAGGTCACGACCTCGATGGTAAGCGACAAATAACTACATCGCGTAGTAGGGGCTCGCGGCGCCCGTGCCGTCCTCGAACGTCACGCCAGCGTGGCGGTGAGTGCCGAGCGTCACGCCAGCGTGGCGCTGGGGCGCGGCCGCCCTCAGGTGAAGCGGAACCAGCGCAATGCCGCCAACCCGCCCAGCGCTCCCCACACCGCCAACACGACGATGCCGAACCAGTCCAGCGACACGCTCATCGCCTGCGACAGCGCCTCGGTCAGCGCACCGGAGGGCGTGAGCCGGGCAGCCCACTTGACCGCTGTTGGGACCGTTTCCATATCCAGGGTCAATGCGCCCAACCCGGCGAAGACGAACCACAGCAGGTTGGCGACTGCCAACACGATCTCGGCGCGCAGCGTGCCGCCCAGGAGCAGGCCCAGTGCGGCGAACCCTGCCGTGCCGAGTGCGATGATGCCTGCACCTAATGCCAGACCCGCGACATGTGGACGCCAGCCAAGGCCAAAACCGATGCCGCCCAGTATGATTGACTGTAAGAACACCACCGTCACCACTGCCAGCGACTTGCCGGCGATGATGCCCCATACCGGCAACGCGGTGGCGCCCAACCGTTTGAGCGCGCCGTAGCGGCGATCGAACGCAACCGCGATTGCCTGGCCGGTGAACGCGGTGGAAATTACCGCCAATGCCATGATCACCGGTACAAACGTGGCTGCGCGGTCGTCGCCGAACGACCCCAGCGGCAACAGCGTGAGCCCCACCAGCAGGGTGATCGGAATGAACATGGTGAGCAGCAGTTGCTCACCGTTGCGCAACAGTAGCTTGAGTTCGAGGCTGAACTGCGCGGCCAACATTCGCTGCACGGTGTTGGGGTGCGGGTTGGGGGTGAAGGTGCCCGGCGGGAATAGCGTCTCACTCACGACCGCAGCTCCCGCCCGGTCAGATCCAAGAACACGTCTTCGAGGCTGCGCTGCTCCACCCGCATGCCGGTGGCCAACACGTCGATCTGCGCGCACCATGCGGTCACGGTGGCCAGCACCTGCGGGTCCACCGGGCCTTCGACCAGATACTCGCCTGGCGCCATCTCGGTCGCCTGATAGTCCTCCGGCAGCGCGGAAACCAGCAGCGACAGGTCAAGTCGCGGTGGGGCGCTGAACCGCAGCTGGTCTTTGGCGCCGCTGCGCATCAGCTCGGCCGGCGTCCCGGCGGCCACGGTGGCGCCGTGGTCGATGATCACCAGCCGGTCAGCGAGCTCTTCGGCTTCCTTGAGCTGGTGGGTGGTCAGCACTACGGTCACGCCGTCGCGGCGCAGCGCATCGATCAACTCCCACACCGTCAACCGGGCGTGCGCGTCCATCCCGGCGGTGGGTTCGTCGAGAAACACCAGTTCGGGACGGCCGACGAGCGCGCAGGCCAACGCCAGCCGCTGCTGCTGACCGCCGGATAGCCGCCGATAGGTGGTTCGTGCGGCGTCGGTCAGACCCAGCGTGCTCAGCAGCCACTGCGGATCCAGCGGATCGGCGGCATAGGCGGCGACCAGGTCGAGCATCTCGCCGGCGCGCGCGGCCGGGTAGCCGCCGCCACCCTGCAACATCACGCCGATGCGTTCCCGCAGCCGGGCGTTGTCGGTGATCGGGTTCAGGCCGAGCACTTCGATGCTGCCGGCGTCCGGGCGGACGAAACCCTCACACATCTCGACGGTCGTCGTCTTGCCGGCGCCGTTCGGGCCTAGCAGCGCGAACACCTCAGCGGCGTGCACGTCGAGGTCGAGGTTGGCCACGGCGGTTGTCGACCCGTACTGCTTGCAGACCCCGCGCAACCGCACGCGGACATCCGAGCTCACGGGGATTCAGCGTAAGCGTCAGCTACCGGCGTGGGTTGCCGGGTCTCGGTGGCGCTCACCACATCCGGGGCCACCGCATCGTGGATTAGCTCGCGGCCGGTGGTCGGCAGCGCCCGCCATGGCAATCGGGTGTAGGTCACGGCGATCAGCAGCAGCACGATGACTGTGCTGGCCACCGTGGCGTCGACGATCTGGAACAACGCGAAGCGATCACCGTTGGCGGTCGGCCCGAAAACGCCGACGACGATCGTGACGCCGATCGCCGCGATCCGGAAGCCGGGGCGGGTGGCCCAGGCAGCCAGCGGGATGATCGCCCACAACAGGTACCACGGCTGCACCACCGGAAACAGCAGCACGGTGATGCCCAGCGCGACGCCGAGCCCGCCGACCGGATGCAATCGGCCTCGGAACACCGCCACCAGCAGCCAGGCCACCATCACCGCGATGATCAGCACACCGATGCCGCGGGTCAGCGACAACACCGCGGTGGTGTGGTCGCCCAGGCCCAGCAGAATCCCGACTTGGCCGGTACCCAACGCCAACAGCGTCGGCGGCGACATCCAGCTGCGCACCACGTTGGCGGTGCCCAGCGTGTAGATCCAACCGAAGCCGAGCCGGCTGGCCCAGCCGACCACCGCCATGACCGCCAAGGCCAGCCCGGTCATCAGCCCGCCGGCCAGCAACAGCGCTCGCAGGTTGCCGCCCCACCGGTAGGCCAGGGCCATCGCCACAAATCCCAACGCGAGCAGTGACGGCAATTTCACCTGCGAGGACAGCGTGATCAGCACCGCCCCGCCGATCAGCATGCCCAGCGGCGCCCAGTCTTGGCGTTGACTTTGATCCCGCGGCAGGTGGTGGGGCAGCAGCGCCCGCCCCGAGTCGAGGCCACGCAGCGCGAACTCGGTACCGGTCAGCATCAGGCCGAGCATCAGCGCCTCGTTGTGGATCCCGGCCACCAGATGCATGATCAGCAGCGGATTGGCCGCCCCCAACCACAGTGCGCTGACCTCGGCCACCCCGCACCGGCGGGCCAGCCGCGGGGTTGCCCACACGATCAGGCCGACGCCGATCAACACCACCAGCCGATGACACAGCACGGCGGCGACGATGTTTTCCCCGGTCAACTCCGAAATCCCGCGGCCCACCCACAAGAACAGCGGCCCATAGGGGGCGGGCGTCTCCCGCCACAGACTGGGCACCGACAGCGTGAACACATGGCCAAGGCCCAAGCCCGGCGCAGGACCGACCCGGTAGGGGTCGAGACCTTCCCGGCAGATCTGGCTTTGCGCCAGGTAGGAGTAGACGTCCTTGCTGTACATCGGCGGCGCCGCCAGCAGCGGCAATACCCACAACAGCAGCGTTCGGTCCAGCTCGCCGCGCGACATGCGCCGGTCGCCCAGGGCGAATCGGCCCAGCATCAGCCAGGCCAGCGCCATCATCACCGCGCCGGTGGTGGTCATCGTCAGCGACACCGTTTGGATGCGCGACGGCAGGTTGAGCAGCCGAACCCCGAAGGTCGGGTCCTGCACCACCGGGCGAGCACCGGCCCCTAGGGCGCCGATGGCCATCAACACGGTGCCTGACGCGCCGAACAACCGGGTGCGTCGGACCGCGACCAGTTCACTATCGTTGAGCGGCGACCCGACGGCCTTTTCGTCGCCATGCCAACTGGCAATCGACGAACTCAGCGTGTGTTGGCGGGCTGCCACCAATGCAGCGTAGCGGCGATCGCAAGCGCGGCGGAGCCGGGCGCAGCGGGTCGCCGCCATCAGGCCCAGCTGCCGTAGGGTCCAGCCTCGCTGGACCCGTCGCGCGAATTTTGACACACTGGTGTTGTGAAATTCCGGTCCGACGTCCGAGCGGTCAGCGCAGGCGTCGACGCAGCCGCGACTGCCTCGTCGCACGACCGCCATACCCGAAGCGCGGTGGTGCGGTTGCTGCTGGAATCCGGCTCGATCACGGCGGGGCAGATCAGTGATGCGTTGGGCCTGTCGGCAGCCGGGGTGCGGCGCCATCTGGATGTCCTGATCGAGGCGGGTGACGCCGAGTCGGTGCGACCCGCAGCGTGGCAGCAGGCCGGTCGCGGGCGCCCGGCGAAACGGTACCGACTGACCTCGGCCGGTCGCGCGAAACTGGACCACAGCTACGACGACTTGGCAGCGGCGGCGATGCGCCAGCTTCGGGAGATCGGTGGTGAGGACGCGGTGCGCACCTTCGCTCGGCAGCGCATCGATGCGATCTTGTCCGATGTTGACCAGGCCGATTCCGAGGCCGACAGCGATCTCGAGGCGACTGCCGAGCGGATCGCGGGCGCATTCACCAAAGCCGGTTACGTCGCGAGCACGACGCGGGTCGACGGCCCGATTCACGGTGTGCAGATCTGCCAGCACCACTGCCCGGTGTCGCACGTCGCCGAGGAATTCCCGGAATTGTGCGAAGCCGAGCAGCAGGCCATGGCCGAGGTGCTGGGAACTCACGTGCAGCGGTTGGCGACCATCGTCAACGGTGATTGCGCCTGCACTACGCACGTGCCGCTGAACCCTGAGATGACGCAATCCCTTCGGCGCACAGCCCGCGTCGAAGCCACCACGAGCACACAAGGAGCGTCGCAATGACGACCATCCCCGAGGTCCACAAGCTGGGTGAACCGCTGTCGCAGGAAGAGGCCATCGCCTCGCTGGGGCGGTACGGGTACGGCTGGGCCGACTCCGACGTCGCGGGCGCCAGCGCGCAGCGCGGGCTGTCCGAGGCGGTGGTGCGCGATATCTCCGCCAAGAAGAACGAGCCGGAGTGGATGCTGGAGAACCGGCTCAAGGCGCTGCGCATCTTCGACCGCAAGCCGATGCCCAAGTGGGGTTCCAACCTCGAGGGCATCGATTTCGACAACATCAAGTACTTCGTGCGCTCCACCGAGAAGCAGGCTGCGTCTTGGGAAGATTTGCCAGAAGATATTCGCAATACCTATGACCGGCTCGGGATTCCCGAAGCAGAAAAGCAGCGATTGGTTGCTGGAGTAGCGGCTCAGTATGAGTCAGAAGTGGTTTACCACCAGATCAGAGAGGATTTAGAGGCTCAAGGTGTCATCTTCTTGGACACCGATTCTGGTTTGCGGGAGCAGCCCGAAATTTTCCAAAAATATTTCGGAACGGTAATCCCGGCCGGGGACAACAAGTTTTCTGCGCTCAATACTGCGGTCTGGAGTGGCGGGTCGTTCATTTACGTCCCACCGGGTGTGCACGTCGATATCCCGCTGCAGGCCTACTTCCGGATCAACACCGAGAACATGGGCCAGTTCGAGCGGACCCTGATCATCGTCGACGAGGACGCCTACGTCCACTACATCGAGGGCTGCACCGCGCCGATTTACAAGTCGGACTCGCTGCACTCGGCGGTGGTGGAAATCATCGTGAAGCCCGGCGGCCGTTGCCGTTACACCACGATCCAGAACTGGTCGAACAACGTCTACAACCTGGTCACCAAGCGGGCCCGCGCCGAGGCCGGCGCCACCATGGAATGGGTCGACGGCAACATCGGGTCCAAGGTCACCATGAAGTACCCGGCGGTCTGGATGACCGGTGAGCACGCCAAAGGCGAAGTGCTGTCGGTGGCGTTCGCCGGCGAAGGCCAGCACCAGGACACCGGCGCCAAAATGCTGCACCTGGCGCCCAATACGTCGAGCAACATCGTGTCCAAGTCGGTGGCCCGTAGCGGTGGCCGGTCGTCGTACCGCGGTTTGGTGCAGGTCAACAAGGGAGCGCACGGATCGCGCTCCAGCGTCAAATGCGATGCGCTGCTGGTGGATACGATCAGCCGAAGCGACACCTACCCCTATGTCGACATCCGCGAGGACGACGTCACGATGGGCCACGAGGCCACGGTGTCCAAGGTCAGCGAGAACCAACTCTTCTATCTGATGAGCCGCGGCCTGACCGAGGATGAAGCCATGGCGATGGTGGTGCGCGGCTTCGTCGAGCCGATCGCCAAAGAGCTGCCCATGGAGTACGCCCTGGAGCTCAACCGGCTGATCGAGCTGCAGATGGAAGGCGCGGTCGGATAGTGACGAATCTGACCGAAGCGGTTGAGGGTTCGGCTCTCACTGCAGTGAACAAAGGCGAGCAGTTCGCCTCGTTCGACGTCGACGCCTTCGAGGTGCCAGGGCACCGCGACGAGATCTGGCGGTTCACCCCGCTGCGGCGGCTGCGGGGCCTGCACGACGGCTCGGCGCCCGCTACCGGCCACGCCACGATCAATGTCGCCGAGCGGCCCGGGGTAACCGTGGAAACGGTCCGGCGCGGCGACCAGCGCCTCGGCGAGGGCGGTGTGCCCACCGACCGTGTTGCCGCGGAAGCGTTTTCGTCGTTCAACGCCGCAACGGTGGTGACTGTGAACACCGCTGACCCGGTGGATATCACGGTCGAAGGCCCCGGTAAGGGCGCAACGGCCTACGGGCATTTGCAGATCCGGGTCGACGAGCTCGCCGAGGCGGTCGTGGTCATCGACCATCGGGGCAGCGGAACCTACGCTGACAACGTCGAATTCGTCGTCGGCAACGCCGCCCGGCTCACGGTGGTGTGGATCGCGGACTGGGCCGACGACACCGTGCACGTCAGTGCCCACCACGCCCGGCTGGGCAAGGACGCGGTGCTGCGCCACGTCGCCGTCACGCTCGGCGGTGAGCTGGTGCGGATGACCGGCAATGTGCGGTTCGCCGCACCGGGCGGGGACGCCGAGCTGCTCGGGCTGTACTTCGCCGACGACGGCCAGCATCTCGAGTCGCGACTGCTGATCGACCACGCTCAGCCGGACTGCAAGTCCAACGTGCTGTACAAGGGTGCGCTGCAGGGAGATCCGGAATCCAACCTGCCCGACGCGCACACCGTCTGGGTGGGTGACGTCCTGATCCGGGCCGAGGCCACCGGCACCGACACCTTCGAAGTCAACCGCAATCTGGTGCTGACCGACGGGGCCCGCGCCGACTCGGTGCCCAACCTCGAGATCGAGACCGGTGAAATCGCCGGCGCCGGACACGCCAGCGCCACCGGACGATTCGACGACGAGCAGCTGTTTTATCTGCGGTCTCGCGGTATCCCCGAAGAGCAGGCCCGCCGGCTGGTGGTGCGCGGCTTCTTCGGGGAAATCATCGGCAAGATCGCGGTCCCCGAGGTGCGTGAGCGCCTGACCACAGCCATCGAACACGAACTGGCCATCACGGAATCGAGAACAACAGCCTCATGACCACTCTGGAAATCAAAGACCTGCACGTCAGCGTCGCCGACCCGTCGAACGGTGAGCACGACATCCCGATCCTCAACGGCGTGAATCTCACCGTGCGCTCCGATGAAACCCATGCGGTGATGGGCCCCAACGGGTCCGGCAAGTCCACCCTGTCGTACGCGATCGCCGGCCACCCGAAATACCAGGTGACTTCCGGGTCGATCACGCTCGACGGCGCCGACGTGCTGGACATGAGCGTGGACGAACGTGCCCGCGCGGGACTGTTTTTGGCCATGCAGTACCCCGTCGAGGTACCGGGCGTGTCGATGTCGAACTTCCTGCGCAGCGCTGCCACCGCCGTGCGCGGCGAGGCACCCAAACTGCGGCACTGGGTCAAAGAGGTCAAGGCCGCGATGGACGACCTCGACATCGACCCGGCTTTCGCCGAGCGCAGTGTCAACGAAGGCTTCTCCGGCGGTGAGAAGAAGCGCCACGAGATCCTGCAGCTGGGCCTGTTGAAGCCCAAGATCGCGATCCTCGACGAGACCGACTCGGGCCTGGACGTCGACGCGCTGCGGGTAGTCAGCGAGGGCGTCAACCGCTACGCGGAGTCCGAGCACGGCGGCATCCTGTTGATCACGCACTACACCCGTATCCTCCGCTACATCCGTCCGCAGTTCGTGCACGTGTTCGTCGGCGGGCGGATCATCGAATCGGGCGGTCCGGAGTTGGCCGACGAACTCGAAGAAAACGGTTACGAGCGATTCACCCAAACGACGGCGGCCACGGGAGCCTGATCCATGGCTCCAGTTGACGTTGCTGCGATCCGCGCGGACTTCCCGATCCTCAAACGCGTGATGCGCGGCGGAAAACAGCTGGCGTACTTGGACTCCGGTGCCACCTCCCAGCGACCGGTGCAGGTGCTCGACGCCGAACGGGAGTTTGTCGTCACCTCCAACGGCGGCGTGCACCGCGGCGCGCACCAGTTGATGGAAGAGGCCACCGACGCCTACGAACAGGGACGCGCTGATGTCGCGCAGTTCGTCGGCGCCGACACCGACGAGCTGGTGTTCACCAAGAACGCGACCGAGGCGCTCAACCTGGTGTCCTATGTGCTGGGCGACAGCCGCTTTGAGCATGCTGTTGGCCCGGGCGACGTCATCGTCACCACCGAGCTCGAGCACCACGCCAACCTGGTGCCGTGGCAGGAGCTCGCCAGGCGCACCGGCGCCACACTGCGTTGGTACGGCGTCACCGACGACGGCCGTATCGACCTGGAGTCCTTGCAGCTCGACGACCGCGTCAAAATCGTTGCGTTCAGCCATCATTCGAATGTCACCGGCGCGCTGGCCCCGGTGGACGAACTGGTAGCCAAAGCCCGCGACGTGGGTGCGCTGACCGTACTGGACGCTTGCCAGTCAGTGCCGCACGAGCCGGTCGACCTGCACGCGCTCGGTGTCGACTTCGCGGCGTTCTCTGGGCATAAAATGCTGGGGCCCAACGGGATCGGTGTGCTCTACGGCCGCCGCGAGCTGCTCGACGCGATGCCCCCGTTTCTCACCGGCGGCTCGATGATCGAGACGGTCACCATGCCGACCAGCAGCTACGCGCCGGTGCCGCAACGTTTTGAGGCCGGCACCCCGATGACCTCCCAGGTCGTCGGATTGGGTGCGGCGGCACGCTACCTGCAAGCCGTCGGCATGGACGCCGTCGAAAGCCACGAACGCTCACTCACCGCCGCCGCGCTCGAGGGTCTGTCGGCCATCGACGGCGTGCGGATCATTGGCCCCGCCACGATGGAAAACCGGGGCTCGCCGGTGTCGTTCGTCGTCGACGGTGTGCACGCCCATGACGTCGGGCAGGTTCTCGACGACGAGGGTGTTGCCGTGCGGGTCGGGCACCACTGCGCGATGCCCCTGCATGCCAGGTTCGGCATTGCCGCCACTGCCCGGGCGTCGTTTGCGGTGTACAACACCTTCGACGAGGTGGACCGGTTGGTGGCCGGTGTGCGACGCGCATTGGACTTTTTCGGCGGGGCCTGATTGTGCGCCTTGAGCAGATGTATCAGGACGTGATCCTCGATCACTACAAGCATCCGCAGCACCGCGGGTTGCGGGAGCCGTTCGGTGCGGAGGTCTATCACAAGAACCCGGTCTGTGGTGACGACGTGACCCTGCGGGTGATGCTGTCCGACGACGGCGAACAGGTCGTCGACGTGTCCTACGACGGCCAGGGTTGCTCGATCAGCCAGGCGGCGACCTCGGTGCTCACCGAGCAGGTGATCGGGCAGAGCGTGGGGCAGGCGATCAAGGCCGTCACCGCGTTCACCGAGATGGTGTCCTCACGCGGAACCGTCGAAGGCGATGAGGACGTGCTCGGCGACGGCATCGCGTTCGCCGGAGTCGCCAAGTACCCGGCGCGCGTCAAATGCGCGCTGTTGGGCTGGATGGCATTTAAAGATGCGCTGGCTCAAGCCAGCGCAGACCTCGAGGAGGGTAAGGATGAGCGAAACCGCCGCACCGGATAACGAATTGCTCGCCGACGTCGATGAAGCGATGCACGACGTCGTCGACCCCGAGCTGGGCATCAACGTCGTGGATCTGGGCCTGGTCTACGGCTTGGGCCTGGAGGAGGGCGAGGAAGGCACCATCGCGCTGATCGATATGACCCTGACGTCGCCGGCCTGTCCGCTCACCGACGTCATCGAAGACCAGACGCGCGCCGCGCTGATCGGCGCCGGGTTGGTCGACGAGCTGCGGATCAACTGGGTGTGGAACCCGCCGTGGGGGCCGGACAAGATCACCGACGACGGCCGCGACCAACTGCGCGCGCTCGGCTTCACTGTCTGACGCGACGGCCTGAGCAGGCGCCACTGACCTGCGCGGTTGGGTTTCGTCGCACGCGTCTCTGGCTACCTACCATGGTTATGACTGATTCGGCGAAGTCCCGGGAAGCCGACCGAGCGGGCAGAAGTACGGAGCCGCACGTCGTCGTCATTTTCGGCGCCACAGGTGATTTAGCGCGCCGCAAGTTACTGCCGGGCATGTTCCATCTTTCCTGCTCGAACCTCGCTCCCGAAATCCGCATCGTCGGCACGTCACTGGACGACCTCGACACCGACGCCTTTCGCAAGCTGGCGCATAAGGCCTGCCACGAGTTCTCCAGCCACGAGGTCTCCGATGAATCACTCGACCGGTTCAAGACAAACTTGACCTACCTCCCGCAGAGTGCCGGCGCAGAAGCATTAGGCACCGCCGTGCGCGAGCAGATCGAGGAACTCGGCGGTGATGCCCGGCTCCTGCACTATCTGAGCGTGCCGCCGTCGGCGGCGATGGCAGTTCTGGAGACCCTGCACGAGGCGGACTTGGTGCAGCACTCCCGCGTGGTCATGGAGAAGCCGTTCGGCACCGATCTGCAGAGCGCGCGGGAACTCAACGAGTCGATCCATCAACGCTTCGAGGAAGAACGGATCTTCCGGATCGACCACTTTCTCGGCAAAGAGCCCGCGCAGAACATTCTGGCCTTCCGGTTCGCGAACGGGTTGTTCGAGCCGATTTGGAACCGAAACTTCATCGACCACATCCAAATCGACGTGCCCGAGAAGCTCACGTTGGAGGGGCGCGCGCAGTTCTACGAGTCGGTGGGGGCGTTCCGGGACATGGTGGTCACGCATTTGTTCCAGATTCTGGCGTTCGTGGCGATGGAACCGCCCACCGAGTTGGCTCCGCATGCGATCACCGACGAGAAGAACAAGGTGTTCCGCTCGATGCGCCCGCTCGATCCAACCCACGTCGTGCGCGGACAGTACAAGGGCTACCTCGACGAGCCCGGGGTGTCAGCGGGATCGGACACCGATACGTTCGTCGCGCTCAAGTGCGAGATCGACAACTGGCGGTGGGCGGGTGTCCCGTTTTATCTCCGGACCGGCAAGGGTCTCGCGGAGGGCCAGCGCATCATCTCGATCGCCTTCAACGAGCCACCGAAGAGCATGTTTCCGCCCGGATCCGGTGTGGGGCAACATGGTCCGGATCACTTGACGTTTGATCTCGCCGATGTGGGCAAGATGTCGCTGTCGTTCTACGGCAAGCGGCCCGGGCCGGGCATGAAGCTGGACAAACTGAGCCTGCAGTTCACGGTCGAAGAGACCGGTCATGCCGGCGAGGTCCTCGAGGCCTACGAACGGCTCCTTCTCGACGCGATGCGTGGTGACCGCACGTTGTACACGACGGCCGAAGGCATCGAACGACTGTGGGAGATCTCGGCACCGTTGTTGGACGATCCACCGCCCGTGCGCAGCTATGACCTCGACTCGTGGGGGCCGAATGCGATCCATCAGTTGATTGCCCCCAGGGCGTGGCGCCTGCCATTCGAACGGGTGTGGCGGGGCAAGAATTAGAACGCCGCCTCCGGCATACGCATGATGGCGTCGTCGAGGGATTCGATGATGCCGCGCAGCGCCGTCAGGCTCGGAAGCATGTTTTTGGCGAAGAACGACGCGGCCGCGATCTTGCCTCGGTAGAACGCGTCGTCATTGTTCGTTGCCACGTCGGCGAGGGCCGCTGTCGCGACATCGGCCTGCACCAGTAGCCGCCAGCCGATGAGCAGATCGCCGACGGCGAGCAGGAATCGCACGGACGCAAGCCCTACCTTGTAGACCTCCGACACGTGCTGGGCGGCCGCCATGAAGTATCGGCTCAGCGCGGTCGTCATCGCGTGGACATCGTCGACTGCGACGCCAAGCCGCAGGGCGGGTTCTCGTAGCGTCTCATCGCAGGTATCGACAGTGTGGCGGATCTGGGACGCCACGTGGTTTAACGCCGTTCCGCCGTCGCGAATGACTTTGCGGAAAAAGAAGTCCAGTGCCTGGATGGCGGTGGTGCCCTCGTAGAGCGAATCGATCTTGGCGTCGCGGATGTACTGTTCGAGGGGGTAATCGGCCGAATACCCCGACCCGCCCAGCGTCTGCAGCGACTCGGTGAGCGTTTCGTAGGCCCGTTCCGAGCCCGCTCCTTTGACCACGGGTAGCAGCAAATCGGCGACTCGGGCCGCCATGTCTGGCTCGATGTCTGAAATCTGTTGTGCCACGGCGTGTTCCTGGTGGGCCGCGGCATACATATAGAGTGCGCGCAGGCCTTCGGCGTAGGCCTTCTGGGTCATCAAGCTGCGCCGCACGTCGGGGTGATGCATGATGGTCACCCGGGCGGCGGCCTCGTCGCTCATCAGCGTCAGATCCGGGCCCTGCACCCGCTCCTTGGCGAAGGCCAGTGCGTTGAGGTACCCGGTGGACAGTGTTCCGGCCGATTTGACGCCGATTGTCATGCGGGCGTGGGTGATAACGGTGAACATTTGCGCGATCCCGTTGTGCACGTCGCCGACCAGGTAGCCAACGGCCGGCACGCCATGGCCGCCGAAGGTCAACTCGCAGGTGGGGGAGGACTTCAGGCCCATCTTGTGTTCCAGCCCGGTAGCGAAAACGCCGTTGCGCGAACCTAGTTCGAACGTGTCGGGATCGAATAGGTACTTGGGCACGTAGAACAGGCTCAGCCCTTTGGTGCCGGGGCCGGCGCCCTCGGGCCGGGCAAGGACGAGATGGAAGATGTTCTCGGTGGTGTCGCCCACGTCGCCGCCGGAGATGAACCGCTTGACGCCCTCGATGTGCCAGGTGCCGTCCGGTTGCGCAATGGCTTTGGTGCGGCCTGCCCCGACATCAGAACCGGCGTCTGCTTCGGTCAGCACCATGGTGGCTGACCAGCCGCGCTGAAGGCCCGCGGCCGCCCACCGCTTCTGCTCGTCGGTGCCCTCGATGTACAGCGCGTGGGCCATCGCCGGACCGAGGTTGTAGAAGAAGCCCGCAGACGGATTCGCGGAGAGCAGCATCTCGGTGACTGCCCAGGTCAGTGGGGCCGGCGCGGGAATGCCGCCGATTCCCTCGGCAAGTCCGATCCGCCACCATTCGGCGTCTTTGACCGCCTGCACGGATTTGGCGAACTCGGCCGGGACGCTGATCGTGTGGCGTTGCGGGTCGAAGACTGGTGGATTGCGGTCGCCGTCGGCGAAGGAGTCCGCGACCGGTCCCTCTGCCAAGCGGGCGACCTCGTCGAGCATCGAAGAGGCCGTGTCAGTGTCGAGATCGCGGTAGCGGCCGGCCCCCAGGACGCCGCCGATGTTGAGTACCTCGAACAGATTGAACTTGAGATCGCGAACATTGGCGATGTAGTGCCCCACCGGGTTCCCCCTTCCCTGTCGAACTGCAACGCAGTGTCTCCGAGGCGGGAATGGGTACGCAAGCGTAACCTACGCTGACGCAACCGTAACCTACGGTGACGCAACCGTAGGGTCCGACATCACCGACGACCGCGCGAGAGTTGCTACAGCGCAGCCGATTTCACGCCGTCCGCGCAGCTTGGCCTAGCGGTGGAAGTGGGGCAGGCGGGGGATGCGGAAGTGGTGGTGTGGACGGCCCATCGGTGGGCACGGTTCCAAGTCGATGCTGTCCGCATGCAGCACACCGCTGTCCTGAGTTCCCTGTGCAGCCAGGCACTTGCCATTCTGGATCGCTTGTTCGTTGGTGACTGCGTGTTTTTGGTAGGTGGTCGAGTCGCTGACGTTGACGTCGGTGTGCACGGTCTTGCCGGTCGGATCGGTGCTGTCGACGGCAATGGCGTTGCCCGTCACTGACTTGACCGTCCCTGAAACACCGGCGGGCGGCCCGCCGGGTGGAGGCGGCGGGCACTTGCCGCCCACGGAAGGGCTGATCGTCACCGACTGTGCGGGGACCGGCCCGCCAGCGGGGGCGCTCTGCGCGACGGGCTCGATGTCGACGCAACTGCCGTGGGTGACGTCGGTCAGCTGAGCCGGACGCAACTCCGTGACCATCGTCGCTGGTGTGAAGTCGACCGTCACCGCGGCCCTGTCGCGCTGGGTCAGCTGGATCGTGTTGCCCGATACCGATCGGACCAGGCCTTCGACGTGGTCGTGGCCCATCGGCGGCGCCGGCGGCGGATTGGGCGCAGAACTCGCCGCACTCGTCGTCGGGCTTGCCGAAGCGCTGGGTTTACCGGCGTTTTCGTTATTCGAATTCCCGCATGCGGCGATCGACAATGCGGTGAAGGCAGCCACCGTGGCGGCTGTCAGTCGGCGAATATGCGGGGTGGCGGACATGGCGGGTCTCCGGCCTGGTTTGCAGTACACGCGGGTACCCGCTGCGGCGGCGGATCGAACAGTCATCAGCCGCGCTTAGAGTTGGAACCATGTTCTGGGTGTGCAGGACCTGTGGCGTCGAGCATGCGACCGCGTCGGCGGTGTGCAAGATCTGCGCCGACGAACGGCAATGGGTGCCCAGCGCCGGCCAACAGTGGGCGACGCTCGAAGAGTTGGCCGCAGAAGGAATGCGGTCGCAGGTCACCGAAATCGAAAGCGGGCTTCTCGGCATTGGAAGTTCACCGCCGTTGGGCATCGGGCAACTGGGAAAGCTGGTGTGCACCAACGCCGGCAACGTGTTGTGGGATCCCTCCGGTTTTGTCGACGACGCTGCCGTCGCCGCGGTAGCCGAGCGCGGTCCGGTCATCGGGATCGCGAGCAGCCACCCGCACATGTTCGGCGCGCAGGTGGAGTGGAGTCATCGGCTCGGCGGCGTCCCGGTATACGTCAACGCCGCCGACGCCGAATGGGTGATGCGCCCCGATCCGGTGATCGAGCAGTGGTCGGACCGCCTGACGCTGGCGCCGTCGCTGACGGTCGCCCGGGTCGGCGGGCATTTCCCCGGCAGCGCGGTGGCCTGCTGGAGCGACGGCGCCGACGGCCGCGGCGTGCTGCTGGTCGGCGACACCGTGTTTCCCAACCCGGATCGGCGCACGGTCGGGTTTTTGCGCAGCTACCCGAATCGGCTGCCGTTGTCGGCGGCGGTGGTGCAGCGGATGGCCGACACGCTGTCGGGACTGCGGTTCGACCGCATCTACGGCCTGTTCACCAATTCGATCGACACCGACGGGCAGGCCGCCGTCCAGCGATCGGCGGCGCGCCACGCGGCCTGGGTCCGCGGCGACTACGACCACCTGACGTGACGTCACGTCGAGTGTGAACTCACGGCTTTCAGTGTGAACACAGGGCGAAAATCCGGCCACTTCGTCGCCCAGGCTTCACTCTGAAAGCCCTCAGCTCACACCCAACGCGCGACGGATGTCGCACCCCCGGGAACATCGGCGCAGCTCGTGACGTTGAGCAGGGGGTGACTACCCTAGACCTCACCGCTGAACAGTTCAACGACACCATCAACGGCAACGACATCGTGCTCGTCGACTTCTGGGCATCCTGGTGTGGGCCGTGTCGCGCGTTCGCGCCGACCTTTGCCGCATCGTCGGAGAAACACCCCGACGTCGTGCATGCCAAAGTCGACACCGAAGCCGAGCAGCAGCTGGCTGCGGCCGCCGAGATCCGCTCCATCCCCACGCTGATGGCCTTCAAGAAGGGCAAGCTGGTCTTCAACCAGGCCGGCGCGCTGCCGCCGCCGGCGTTGGAGGAGCTGGTGCAAAAGGTCAAGGACTTCGACATCGACGCCGCGATCGCGGCCCAGCAGTCCGACGACCAGGCGTAGCGAGGATCGCAAGCACTGCACGCGATAGCGTGCAGTTTCGTGAACTACGTACTCGTCGAGCATCCGCGGCCGTCGGTCGCGCAGATCACCCTCAACCGGCCGGAGCGGATGAACTCCATGGCGTTCGACGTCATGGTCCCGCTCAAAGCGACCCTGCAGGAGATTACCTACGACAACTCGGTACGGGTGGTCGTGCTGACCGGCGCCGGTCGAGGTTTTTCCTCTGGCGCCGACCACAAATCGGCGGGAGCCGTGCCGCACGTCGACGGGCTGACCCGGCCGACGTATGCGCTGCGCTCGATGGAACTGCTCGACGACGTCATCCTCGGGCTGCGGCGCCTGCATCAACCGGTGATCGCCGCGGTCAACGGCGCTGCGATCGGCGGGGGGCTGTGTTTGGCGCTGGCCGCCGATATCCGGGTTGCGTCGACCGAAGCGTATTTCCGCGCCGCCGGCATCAACAACGGGCTGACCGCCAGCGAGCTCGGCCTGAGCTATCTACTGCCACGGGCCATCGGGTCATCGCGCGCCTTCGAGCTCATGCTCACCGGCCGCGACGTCGACGCTGAGGAAGCCGAACGGATCGGGCTGGTGTCGCGTCAGGTCCCCGGCGACCAGCTGCTGGACACCTGCTATGCGATGGCTGAGCGCATCGCCGCGTTCTCCCGGCCGGGAATCGAGTTGACCAAGCGCACACTGTGGAGTGGACTGGACGCCGCTAACCTGGAGGGGCACATGCAGGCCGAAGGCCTGGGACAGCTTTTTGTTCGTCTGCTCACCGCCAATTTCGAAGAGGCGGTCGCCGCGCGCGCAGAGAAGCGGCCGGCTGTGTTCACCGACGACAAGTAACGCCATCCGAATAGGAGAGTGACCGTGATCACGGCAACGGACCTCGAGGTCCGCGCTGGCGCGCGCACACTGCTCTCCGCTGACGGACCGGCACTGCGGGTGCAGCCCGGTGACCGCATCGGGTTAGTCGGACGCAACGGCGCCGGCAAGACCACCACGCTGCGCATCCTCGCCGGCGAGGGCGAGCCGTATGCCGGCACGGTGGCCCGCACCGGCGAGATCGGTTATCTGCCGCAGGATCCCAAAGAGGGCGACCTCGACGTGTTGGCCCGCGACCGGGTGCTCTCCGCCCGCGGCCTCGACACGCTGCTGACCGATCTGGAAAAGCAACAGGCGCTGATGGCCGAGGTCGCCGACGACGACGCTCGCGATCGCGCCGTGCGCCGCTACGGCCAACTCGAGGAGCGATTCGCCGCGCTGGGCGGCTACGGTGCCGAAAGCGAAGCGGGCCGGATTTGCGCCAGTCTCGGGCTGCCCGAACGGGTGTTGACTCAGCCGCTGCGCACCTTGTCGGGCGGACAGCGGCGCCGGGTGGAGTTGGCGCGCATCCTGTTCGCCGCATCCGATACCGGCGCAGGTTCGGCCACCACCCTTTTACTCGACGAGCCGACCAACCACCTCGACGCCGATTCACTGGGCTGGCTGCGGGATTTCCTACGCACCCATACTGGCGGGCTGGTGGTGATCAGCCACAACGTCGACCTGCTGGCCGATGTCGTCAATCGGGTGTGGTTCCTCGACGCCGTGCGCGGCGAGGTCGACGTGTACAACATGGGCTGGCAGAAGTATCTGGATGCCCGCGCCACCGATGAGCAGCGCCGCCGCCGGGAACGGGTGAACGCCGAACGCAAAGCCACCGCATTGCGCACCCAGGCCGCCAAGCTGGGCGCCAAGGCAACCAAAGCCGTTGCAGCGCAAAACATGTTGCGGCGTGCCGATCGGATGATGGCTGCGCTGGACGAAGAGCGCGCAGCCGACAAGGTTGCCCGGATCAAATTCCCGAGTCCGGCAGCGTGCGGTCGCACGCCGCTGGTTGCCAACGGGCTGACCAAGACGTACGGCTCGTTGGAAGTGTTCACCGGCGTCGATCTGGCCATCGACCGTGGGTCACGGGTGGTGGTGCTCGGGCTCAACGGCGCCGGCAAGACGACGCTGTTGCGGCTGCTGGCCGGTGTCGAGCAAGCCGACGCCGGAGCGCTGGCGCCTGGACATGGTTTGAAAATCGGGTATTTCGCGCAGGAACACGACACCCTCGACGACACTGCGACGGTATGGCAGAACATCCGGCACGCGGCGCCCGACTCCGGTGAGCAGGATTTGCGTGGTCTGCTGGGTGCGTTCATGTTCAGCGGGCCGCAGCTCGACCAGTTGGCCGGCACGCTTTCCGGTGGAGAGAAGACTCGGCTGGCGCTGGCCGGGCTAGTGGCGTCCACCGCAAATGTGTTGCTGCTCGACGAGCCCACCAACAATCTCGATCCAGCTTCGCGCGAACAGGTGCTCGATGCGCTGCGCAGTTACACCGGCGCGGTGGTACTGGTGACGCACGATCCCGGAGCGGCCGAGGCGCTGGATCCGCAACGCGTCGTGCTGCTGCCCGATGGCACCGAAGACCATTGGTCCGACGAGTATCGGGATCTCATCGAGTTGGCCTGACGGCGATTTCGCGAAATCGGTCCGGCGACGACGGCCGCTTCCTACGCTGATGCGCGTGGGGTTCCAGCGAAGCGGGGAGGTGCCGATGAGGAAGTCGAAGAAAACACGCGACCAACTGCTGGTCGAGTTGCGCAGCGCGTATGAGGGTGGGGCCAGCATTCGCAAGCTGGTGGCGTCCACCGGCCGATCGTATGGATCAATTCACAGCATGCTGCGCGAGTCGGGCACGCCGATGCGCAGCCGCGGCGGGCCCAACCACCGCACCCGCACAGCCTGACTTTTCTGGCGCGAGCGTGCGTGTCCCCGCCGACACTCCGTATTTGAACCTGGGTTGCTCGCACTCTCGCGCAGGGACAACGAACTAGCTCTGCCGCACCGAGCTTTCGACCAAATCCAGCACGGCGGCAAGGCGTTGCACATCTTCACCGGATGCGAGCCGGGCCACCAACCCGTCCAGCACCAGGTCCAGGTAGCACTGCAACACGTCGCTGGGCACGTCGTCGCGTAGCCGGCCCGCCTGCTTCTGCCGCCGCAACCGAGCTGTGGTCGCCGCGGCGAGCTCGGCGGAACGCTCCGCCCACCCCCGGCTGAACGCGGGGTCGTTGCGCAGCTTGCGGGCGATCTCCAATCGCGTGGCAAGCCAATCGAACTGGTCGGGCGCAGCGAGCAAGTCACGCATCACCTGGATCAGCCCCTCGCGGGATGCCACGGCCGCCATCCGCTCGGCATCTTCGCGTGCCAGCTCGAAGAACAGCGTGTCCTTGTCGCGGAAGTGGTGAAAGATCGCACCCCGCGACAACCCGATGGCCCGCTCGAGCCGACGCACCGTCGCGTTCTCGTAGCCGTACTCGGCAAAGCAGCGGCGAGCGCCGTCGAGGATTTGACGACGTCGGGCCGCCAGATGGTCCTGGCTGACCTTGGGCACAGGCGACGCCGGCTAGTTCGACCTGAGCATGTTGCGCAGCACGTACTGCAGGATGCCGCCGTTGCGGTAGTAGTCGGCCTCACCGGGGGTGTCGATGCGCACCACCGCATCGAATTCAACCGGCTTACCGCCCTCCTTGCTGGCCTTGACATGCACCGTCTTCGGCGTCTTGCCGTCGTTGAGTTCCTCGATACCGGTGATGTCGAACACCTCGGTGCCGTCGAGCCCCAGCGACTCGGCGCTGCGGCCCTCCGGGAACTGCAGCGGGATCACGCCCATGCCGATCAGGTTGGAGCGGTGGATACGCTCGAACGACTCGGCGATCACCGCCCGCACACCCAGCAACAGCGTGCCCTTGGCCGCCCAGTCCCGCGACGACCCGGACCCGTACTCCTTGCCGCCCAGCACCACCAGCGGAACGTTTTGTGCCGCATAGTTTTGCGCCGCGTCGTAGATAAACGCCTGCGGCCCGCCGTCCTGGGTGAAGTCGCGGGTGTACCCGCCGGCCACGTCGTCGAGCAGCAGGTTGCGCAACCGGATGTTGGCGAAGGTGCCGCGGATCATCACCTCGTGGTTGCCGCGCCGCGACCCGAAGGAGTTGTAGTCCTTGCGCTCGACCCCATGCTCGTCGAGGTACTGGGCCGCCGGAGTCCCCGGCTTGATGCTGCCCGCCGGCGAGATGTGGTCGGTGGTCACCGAATCGCCCAGCAGCGCCAGCACCCGGGCGCCGCTGATGTCGCTGACCGGTTCCGGGTCGGCCGACATCCCCTCGAAGTACGGCGGCTTACGCACGTAAGTCGAATCGGTGTCCCACTCAAAGGTATTGCCGCTGGGCGTGGGCAGGTTGCGCCACCGCTCGTCGCCTTTGAACACGTCGGCGTAGTTCTTGGTGAACATCTCCTGGTTGATCGCCGAGGCGATGGTGTCGGAGACATCTTTCTGCGACGGCCAGATGTCGCGCAGGAAAACGTCGTTGCCCTCTTTATCGGTACCGAGCGGCTGCGATTCGAAATCGAAGTCCATCGAGCCGGCCAGCGCGTAGGCGACCACCAGCGGGGGAGAAGCCAGGTAGTTCATCTTGACGTCCGGGTTGATGCGACCCTCGAAGTTGCGGTTGCCCGACAGCACCGCCGCGACCGACAGGTCGTTGTTGTTGATCGCTTTCGAGATTTCCTCGGGCAGTGGGCCGGAGTTGCCGATGCACGTCGTGCAGCCGTAGCCGACCAGGTAGAAGCCCAGTTTCTCCAGATACGGCCATAGACCGGCTTTTTCGTAGTAGTCGTGAACAACCTGCGAGCCGGGCGCCATGGTGGTCTTCACCCACGGCTTGGAGGCCAAGCCTTTCTCGACGGCGTTGCGTGCCAACAGCGCCGCGCCCAGCATCACTTCGGGGTTGGAGGTGTTGGTGCACGACGTGACCGCTGCGATCACCACCGCGCCGTGGTCGATCACGAAGTCTCCCAGTTCCTTGGACTGCACCGAAATGGGGTTGCTGACACGGCCTTCGGCATGAACAGCGGCTGACTTGCTCGCGGGGGTGTCGCCGTTCTCGGCGAACGATATGTTGCGCACCGCATCGCTGGCCGGGAACGTTTCGTCGACGGCCTCGTCGAGCTTCGTGTACTCCTGCTTGTCGGGATCGTCGCCGACGTAGTTCGGAATCTGCTCGCGGAAGGTGGCTTTCGCGTCGGACAGTGCGATCCGATCCTGCGGACGCTTCGGCCCGGCGATTGACGGCACCACATCGGACAGGTTGAGTTCGATGTATTCGGAGAAGGCCGGCTCGTGGGCCGGGTCGTGCCACATGCCCTGTTCTTTGGCGTATGCCTCGACGAGCGCCAACTGCTCGTCGGTGCGCCCGGTGAACCGCAGGTAGTCGATAGTCTCCTGGTCGATCGGGAAAATCGCTGCGGTAGAGCCGAATTCGGGACTCATGTTGCCCAGCGTGGCCCGGTTGGCCAACGGCACTTCGGCCACGCCCTCGCCGTAGAACTCGACGAACTTGCCGACCACTCCGTGCTCGCGCAGCATCTCGGTGACGGTGAGCACGACGTCGGTGGCGGTCACGCCCGGCTGGATCTCACCGGTCAGCTTGAAGCCGACCACCCGCGGAATCAGCATGGACACCGGTTGTCCGAGCATCGCGGCCTCGGCCTCGATGCCGCCCACGCCCCAGCCCAGCACGCCCAGGCCGTTGACCATCGTGGTGTGCGAGTCGGTTCCCACACAGGTGTCCGGGTAGGCCACCCCGTCGCGCTCCATCACCACGCTGGCCAGGTATTCGATGTTGACCTGGTGCACGATGCCGGTTCCGGGGGGCACCACCTTGAAGTCCTGGAAGGCGCCCTGTCCCCAACGCAGGAACTGGTAGCGCTCCCCATTGCGTTCGTACTCGATCTCGACGTTGCGCTCGAACGCATCTGCGCGACCGAATAGGTCGGCGATCACCGAGTGGTCGATCACCAGGTCGGCCGGTGCCAACGGGTTGACCTTGTCAGGGTTGCCGCCCAGGTCGCCGACGGCCTCACGCATGGTGGCCAAGTCGACGATGCAGGGCACGCCGGTGAAGTCCTGCATCACCACTCGCGCTGGCGTGTACTGGATTTCGATGCTGGGCTCGGCCTCGGGGTCCCAGTTGGCGATGGCCTGAATGTGATCCTTGGTGATGTTGCTGCCATCCTCGTTGCGCAGCAGGTTTTCGGCCAGGACCTTCAGGCTGTAGGGGAGTTTCTCGGTGCCCGGCACCGCGGCGAGGCGATAGATCTGATAACTCTTCTCGCCGACCTTCAAGGTGTTGGAGGCGTCGAACGAATTCACCGAATCCTTGCTGCTCACATCAACTCCCGTTATTGAGTTCGGTGGCGACCCGGCCCCCGCAAGCGGGAGGTGCCCCCAGCGCCCGGCTGCATCCGAGGCTGCGGTCGCCGCTAGTTGTGCCCGTCGACGGGCCGTGCCGGCGGGGTGAAACTACCTTAACAGTACGCTTGTCCTGCATTCTGGGCGGCTGCCCGTACTCCACAGTGTTGTCCAGTCCGCGGCTGCTGTCATCACATCGTCGGCCAGCGGGATCCGACTGCGCAGCTTCCCCGACAAGCGGGAGGTTCTGCCACCTCAGGGCGTCTTGCCACCTGCCTCGCCGCCGGGCGGTACGGTCTTGATCCGTGACCACCCCGCATGCGCCCGTATACATTCCGGGCGAGATCTGTGGCACCGTCGGCGCCGATCCGGCGACACCGCCTGATCAGTGCATGGCGCTGGTCCGAGGGCAGATCGACGCCGAGTCCGTCAGCGCTCCGGCAGCGGTCAAGCCGGCTCTGCTTCAGGTGGTCGACCAGGCCCGTGCCGACGGCATCGACCTCAAGATCGTCGTGCTCGACCACAACCCGCCGAACGATCCACCGTTGCGCGATGTTGCCACCGTGGTCGGTTCCGACCACCCGGACGCCACCGTGCTGGTGCTCAGCCCATCGTTCGTCGGTTCCTACAGCACTCACTTTCCGCGGTCGACGCTGGAGATCGGCGAAGACAACGCCAAGACCGGCAACCCGGTGGTCTCCGCGCAGAATTTCTTGCACCAGCTGAATACGCCGCAGTTCCCCTGGGCGGCATTGACAATAGTGCTGCTGATCGGTGTCCTGGCCGCCGTTATCGGGACCCGGATTCTGCAGTTGCGAGCCAGGCGTTCAGCAACGTCCGAACACGAGGTCGAAGCGGCGGATAGCCGGCCGGAGCAAAGCGTCTAGCTCCCTGTATGCGACGCGTGTCGCATAGTCGCGGTCTCAAGCCTGCTGGCCGGGGCAAATTGGCCAGGTCACCGTTGGGTCACAATCATTTCAATTACAGACTTGTAATTTGTGACTAAAGTTTCCAATGGGCCACCTGTGACTTACGGTGCAAGTGATGTTTGTGTTCTTTTCGTGCTTCCAGTGAAAACTGGGGCCGACGCCGTCCGTCCGCGTTGAGCCATAGGGAGACTAATGAGGCGCATCCGCCGCGGCTCGCTTTCTCGACTGGCCCCGAGCCTTCGATTGGCCGCCAAGCTGGCCCGCCCGCTTGCCCCGGCGGGGCTCAGCGTGGTCGTGCTACTGGGCACACCGGGGCTCGCGGCAGCGGATCCCGGTGCCGCCCCGGACACGTTGGCGGCACTGATCGCTGACGTCGCCAACGCCGACCAACGCTTGCAGGATCTGAGCGCAGCCATTCGGACCGAACAGGAAAGCGTCAACAAAGCCCTGGTCGACGTGGAAACCGCGCGCGACAACGCCGCCGCGGCCCAGCATGACGTCGAGGTCAGCCAGCAGGGAGTCAAGGACGCCACCGCCGCCATCAACGCGGCCCAGCGCCGGTTCGACAGCTTCGCGGCAGCCACCTATATCAATGGTCCGTCGGACAGCTACCTGACCGCTGCCGGTCCCGACGACATGATCGCCACCGCCACCGCCGGGCGGGCGCTGGCCGTCAGTTCGCAGCGCGTGATGGACAACCTGCAACGGGCCCGCACCGAGCAGGTGAACAAGGAGTCCGCGGCGCGGTTAGCCAAGCAGAAGGCCGACAAGGCCGCTGCCGACGCCCAATCCAGCCAGGATGCTGCGGTGGCAGCGCTCACCAACGCCCACCGCAAGTTCGCCGAGCAACAGCAGGAAGTACATCGTCTGGGCGCCGAACGCGACGCAGCCCGGGCCAGACTCGACGCCGCCCGCAATTGGTCGGCACCGGGGGGCGGACCAGGTGCCGGCCCGCGGGCGGCGTCGCCCACCGGTGATCGCTGGGATCCTGGCGCGCAAGGTGCGGCGGCAGCGCCGGCCCGCAACCCCGGTCAGTGGGACGGGGTGTGGGACCCGACGCTTCCGATGGTGCCCAGCGCTAACGTTCCCGGCGACCCGATTGCCGTCATCAACACCGTCCTGGGGATTTCGGCGACCTCGTCGCAGGTCACCGCCAATATGGGGCGCAAGTTTCTGCAATCGGTGGGCCTCATCAAGCCCGACGCCCCTGACCCGGGCATCACCAACGGTCGGATCCCGCGGGTCTATGGACGGCAGGCGTCGGAATACGTGATCCGGCGCGGCATGTCGCAGATCGGCGTGCCGTATTCGTGGGGCGGTGGCAATGCCGCCGGCCCGAGCAACGGCATCGGCTCGGGCTCGGGCACCGTCGGCTTCGACTGCTCGGGTCTGGTGCTGTATTCGTTCGCCGGGGTGGGCATCAAGCTGCCGCATTATTCGGGTTCGCAGTACAACCTGGGCCGCAAAATCCCGTCCGCGCAGATGCGCCGCGGCGACGTGATCTTCTACGGCCCCGGCGGCAGCCAGCACGTCACGATCTACCTCGGTCAGGGTCAGATGCTCGAGGCTCCCGACGTCGGGCAGACGGTGAAGGTGTCCCCGGTGCGCACCAGTGGGATGACGCCCTACGTGGTCCGCTACATCGAGTACTGACAGTGAGAATAGTAGTGCTGCACAAGGCATCTCGTGCAATCAAGCTGACCTGGGCGATGTTGGCGGTGATCGGGCTGCTGTTCGCTCTGGCCAGTCCCGCCGGCGCCGAGGAGGGTGGCTGGGACCCGACGTTGCCGGCGGTGATCAGTGCCGGTGCGCCGGGGGACCCGGTCGCAATCGCCAACGCCTCGTTGAACGCCACCGCCCAGGCGACCCAGAGCACGCTCGATCTGGGGCGCCAGTTCCTCGGTGGGCTGGGAATCAACCTGGGCGGAAACAACACCGCGAGCACTGCGCCGACCCGGATTCCCCGGGTGTATGGCCGCCAGGCCGTCGAGTACGTGATCAAGCGTGGGTCGTCGCAGATGGGGGTGCCGTATTCGTGGGGTGGCGGCACCCCCAACGGCCCCAGCAAAGGAGTGGACTCCGGCGCAGACACCGTCGGTTTCGACTGCTCGGGTCTGATGCGGTATGCGTTCGCCGGGGTCGGCGTGCTGATCCCGCGATTCTCCGGTGATCAGTACACCGCCGGCCGGCATATACCACCGTCGCAGGCCAAACGCGGTGACCTGATCTTCTACGGTCCTGGCGGCGGTCAGCACGTCACCATGTACCTGGGGCAGGGCCAGATGCTCGAAGCATCCAGTATCGCCGGCAAAGTCACGGTCAGTCCGGTGCGGACAGCCGGCATGACGCCGTTCCTCACCCGGATCATCGAGTACTGACGGGCATGCGAGTGCAACGGCCGCGTCGACGGAATCCGGGCGGCCTGGAATAGTTGAACGCGGGCACGCCGCTGCCCCGCGACGTTCGTCGTGCGAGCAGTCGTGTCTGGATAGAGCTGTGGAAGGGTTGTATCGATGACATCAGCAGGTGGCGCCAGCGGGTACTCGGGTCCGGGCGGACCGCCGACGACGCCGGCGCACGCGGCGCCGCCCGGCGGTGGCAACGGGCTGGCTGCCGAGGTACACACCCTGGAACGGGCGATTTTCGAGGTCAAGCGGATCATCGTGGGCCAGGACCAGCTGGTGGAGCGGATGCTGGTAGGCCTGCTGTCCAAAGGCCATGTGCTGCTCGAAGGCGTGCCGGGTGTGGCCAAGACCCTGGCGGTGGAGACCTTCGCCCGGGTGGTCGGCGGGACGTTCGCCCGTATCCAGTTCACGCCGGACCTCGTGCCCACCGACATCATCGGTACTCGCATCTACCGGCAGGGCAAGGAGGAGTTCGACACCGAGCTCGGCCCGGTGGTGGTCAACTTCCTGCTCGCCGACGAGATCAACCGGGCACCGGCCAAGGTGCAGTCGGCGCTGCTGGAGGTCATGCAGGAACGCCACGTCTCCATCGGCGGCAAGACCTTCCCGCTGCCCAACCCGTTTTTGGTGATGGCCACCCAGAACCCGATCGAGCACGAAGGTGTCTACCCGCTGCCCGAGGCTCAGCGCGACCGCTTCCTTTTCAAGATCAACGTCGGCTACCCCTCACCGGAGGAGGAGCGCGAGATCATCTACCGAATGGGGGTCAAGCCCCCGGAGCCCAAGCAGATCCTCGACACCGGCGACCTGCTCCGGCTGCAGGAGATCGCATCCAACAACTTCGTGCACCATGCCTTGGTCGACTACGTGGTGCGCGTCGTCACCGCCACCCGCCACCCGGAGCAGCTCGGGATGAACGACGTCAAGAGCTGGATCTCGTTCGGCGCGTCACCGCGTGCGTCGCTGGGCATCATCGCCGCGGCGCGTTCGCTGGCGTTGGTGCGTGGCCGTGACTACGTGATCCCGCAGGACGTCGTCGAGGTCATCCCCGACGTATTGCGCCACCGGCTGGTGCTCACCTACGACGCGCTCGCCGACGAAATCTCCCCGGAGATCGTCATCAACCGCGTTCTGCAAACCGTCGCCATGCCGCAAGTGAACGCCGTTCCACAACAAGGACATTCGGTGCCCCCAGTGATGCAGGGCGCCGCGACCGCGGCTAGCGGTCGGTGACTGATTCCGAGTCGCGGGCGGTAGTCCATCCGCCGTCGATGCAACGCGGCAACATCGACGACCCGAAGCTGTCGGCAGCGCTGCGCACCCTCGAGCTGACCGTCAAACGCAAGCTTGACGGCGTCTTGCACGGTGATCACCTCGGCCTGATCCCCGGCCCGGGGTCCGAGCCGGGGGAGTCGCGGGAGTATCAGCCCGGCGACGACGTGCGGCGGATGGACTGGGCGGTCACCGCGCGTACCACTCACCCCCATGTCCGCCAGATGATCGCCGACCGCGAACTGGAGACCTGGTTGGTGGTCGACATGTCGGCCAGCCTGGACTTCGGCACCGCCGTCTGCGAGAAACGTGACCTGGCGGTGGCGGCCGCGGCTGCCATCACCTTCCTCAACAGCGGCGGCGGCAACCGGCTCGGCGCGCTGGTCGCCAACGGCGCGCAGACTATCCGGGTGCCCGCCCGCTCCGGGCGCCAGCATGAACAGACGCTGCTGCGCACCATCGCCACCACGCCCAAGGCGCCGGTCGGAGTGCGCGGTGATCTGGCGGCGGCCATTGACGCGCTGCGTCGGCCCGAGCGCCGCCGCGGAATGGCCGTGATCATCAGCGACTTCCTCGGCCCGATCAATTGGATGCGCCCGCTGCGCGCGATCGCGGCCCGCCATGAGGTGCTCGGCATCGAGGTGCTCGACCCGCGCGACGTGGAACTGCCCGACGTCGGTGACGTCGTCCTGCAAGACGCCGAATCCGGCGTCACCCGCGAGTTCACCGTCGACGCGCAGCTGCGCGACGACTTCGCCAAGGCGGCGGCGGCCCATCGCGCCGAGGTGAAGCGCACCTTCCGCAGCTGCGGCGCGCCGCTGATGTCGTTGCGCACCGACCGCGACTGGATTGCCGACATCGTCCGCTTCGTCGAGTCTCGTCGGCGGGGCGCTCTGGCGGGGCGCCAATGAGTTTGCCGTTGCTCGGGCCGATGACCCTGACCGGGTTCGCCCACGCGTGGTGGTTTCTGTTCCTGCTGGTGGTTCTCGGCATCGTCGCGCTCTACATCATCGCCCAGGTGGCCCGGCAGCGGCGGATGCTGCGCTTTGCCAACATGGAGCTGCTGGAAAGCGTGGCGCCCAAACAGCCCACCCGTTGGCGGCATCTGGCGGCGATCCTGTTGACGATCTCGTTGGTGCTGTTGACCATCGCGATGGCCGGCCCCACCCACGATGTGCGCATTCCGCGGAACCGCGCGGTGGTGATGCTGGTGATCGACGTGTCGCAGTCGATGCGCGCCACCGACGTCGACCCCAACCGCATGGTCGCCGCCCAGGTGGCCGCCAAAGAGTTCGCCGGCGAGCTGACCCCCGGCATCAACCTCGGGCTGATCGCCTATGCCGGGACTGCGACGGTCCTGGTGCAGCCGACCACCAACCGGGAGGCGACCAAAGCCGCGCTGGACAAGTTGCAGTTCGCTGACCGCACGGCCACCGGCGAAGGCATCTTCACCGCGCTGCAGGCCATCGCCACCGTCGGCGCGGTCATCGGCGGCGGAGATACCCCGCCGCCGGGCCGCATCGTGTTGTTCTCCGACGGCAAGGAAACGGTGCCGACCAACCCCGACAACCCCAAGGGCGCGTTCACCGCGGCGCGCACCGCCAAGGACCAGGGCGTGCCGATCTCCACGATTTCTTTCGGCACCCCTTACGGGTTCGTCGACATCAACGGCCAGCGCCAGCCGGTTCCCGTCGACGACACCACGATGAAAAAGGTCGCCGAACTCTCCGGAGGCAACAACTACAGCGCGTCGAATCTGCAGCAGCTCAAAGAGGTCTACGCGACGTTGCAGCAGCAGATCGGCTACGAGACGATCCGCGGCGACGCCAGCGTGGGCTGGCTGCGGCTCGGCTCGTTGATCCTGGCGCTGGCCGCCTTGGCGGCGCTGCTGATCAACCGCAGATTACCTACTTAACGTGCCGCCGAGTGGCCACTTGTGACACGTCTTTTGGGCGGACGCGTGCATTAAGTG
>NZ_LZKJ01000099.1 GCF_001672775.1 Mycobacterium kyorinense
CCACAGGCCACTGATTTCGGAGATCGCCGAGCCGTAGCAGGACGCGGTCGTGTACAGGTCGGTGGCCAACACGTCCCAGGCAGCGGCGGCCGCCAACATCGGTCCCGCGCCCGCGCCGGCGTACATCCGGCCAGAGTTGACTTCCGGCGGTAATGCTCCGTAATCCACTACTTGACGTCCTGGCCTCGTCGGTCGCTACAGCCTGCCGATCTACTCGACCTCGTAGTCACGAATGCGATGCCCTTCCTCGCCATCGGCGACGGCTGCGATCCACTATCTGAGACATAAGTTCACTAATGAAGATATAAGGCGTTCAGAGGCGTCAGCGGTACGCAGTAATGAACTCTTTCTATCTTTAGGTGAACACTCGTCGTTGGTAGTGCACAGTCGGCTCCCGGCCATCTAACGTCGCTAGCGAGCGGCTCGTGAAGGCCGTTGAGACCGAGCACTGAGGAGAAATCAGCGTGGCGTTCGTAGAAACCCAGCCGGAGGTGCTATCCGCTGCGGCTCGCAATTTGGTGGCTATCGGCGCGTCAGTGGCGGCGCAGAATGCGGCTGCGGCGGGCCCGACGACGGGAATAGTGCCGCCGGCAGCCGATGAGATTTCGGCGCTGACGGCGGCACAGTTCGCCACGCATGCCCGGATGTATCAGGCGGCCAGCGTCCAAGCCGCGGCAATTCACGACATGTTCGTGAACATGCTGGGCACCAGCGCCGGTTCGTACGCGGCCACGGAAGCCGCCAACGCCGCCGCGACCAGCTAGAGGAGACGTAGTGCTGGATTTCGGGGCGTTACCGCCAGAGGTCAACTCCGCTCGCATGTATGCCGGACCGGGGTCGGCGGCGATGATGTCCGCGGCGTCGTCCTGGCGGTGGCTGGCCGCCGAGTTGGAGTCCGCCGCAATCGATTACGACAGGGTGATCACGCAGCTGACCAGTGAGTGGCGCGGCCCGGCGTCGATTTCGATGGCCGCGGCCGCCGCGCCCTATGTGACGTGGTTGTCCACCACCGCGGCACGGGCCGAGCAGGCGGCGGTCCAGGCCAAGGCCGCCGCGATTGCCTATGAGGCCGCCTTTGCGATGACGGTGCCGCCGCCGGTGATCGCGGCTAACCGGGCGCAGCTGATGATGCTGATCGCGACGAACTTCTTCGGGCAGAACTTTCCGGCTATCGCCGCGACCGAGGCGCACTACTCGGAGATGTGGGCCCAGGATGCGGTGGCGATGTATGGCTACGCCGGCGCCTCAGCGGCCGCGTCGGCGTTGACGACGTTCGACCAGCCGCCGACCACCACCAACCCGATGGGGCAGGCCGGCCAGGCAGC
>NZ_LZKJ01000100.1 GCF_001672775.1 Mycobacterium kyorinense
CCGCGTCCGTTCGCGCCGTGCGTGACTCCGCGCTCATCCGAGTCACCAAGGCGGAATTCGACAAGATTGCCGACTCGGGCGTGCTCGCATCGCTAGTCCGAGCGCTCGCAACCCGGTTGTACGAAAACCCGCCGCCCGCAATACAGCGCAGGCCGGCACCCGCGGTGGTCATCGCTGTCGTCGGCGCCGACACCGGCGCGCCCGTATCGCTGGTGGCCACCGAACTGATCACCGCGTTATCGAGTCGGCTACGAGTGGCGAACCCGGGCCGCGTCGACCGTGACGGGTTGGACCGAGCCGAGCGCGCTGCGGACAAGGTGGTGTTGCACGCATGCGCCGATGACGGCGACTGGCGTGATTTCTGTCTGCGGTCGGCCGATCGTGTCGTGCTCGTGTCGGGTGACCCCGCACCGCGAGCGGAAACGCTGCCGCCACGGGCTGCGTGTGCGGACCTGGTGCTAGCAGGGCCGCCGGCCAGCCGGGAACACCGGCGCGCGTGGGAGGAACTGATAACGCCGCGGTCGGTGCATCCGGTCCGGCCCGACCACGCGGCTGATGACTTGCGTCCGCTAGCCGCGCGCCTCGCTGGCCGCTCGATCGGGCTGGTTCTCAGTGGTGGTGCCGCGCGGGCATTCGCCCATCTTGGGGTGCTGCAGGAGCTTGAGGCCGCGGGGGTGACGGTCGACCGTTACGCGGGGACCAGTATGGGAGCGATCATCGCGGGCCTCGCAGCCACCAGTAGGGAGGCTGCTGCGGTAGACGCCACTATCTACGAGTACTTCATCCGCAGCAACCCGACCAGCGACTACACGTTGCCGTCCAAGGGGCTGATCCGCGGGCGGCGCACGCTGGCGGCCCTCCGCAACGCTTTCGACGGGCAACTGGTCGAAGAACTGCCGCACGAATTCCGTTGCATCAGTGTCGATCTGCTGGACCGGCGGGCCGTTGTGCATCGGCGAGGCTTGATGGCCGACGTAGTCGGTTGTTCTTTGCGGGTGCCAGGTCTGTACGCGCCCGTCGTTTACGACGGGACGCTGCACGTCGACGGGGGTGTGCTCGACAACCTGCCCGTAGCAGCTTTGGAACGTGAGGACGGCCCGTTGATCGCGGTGACGGTAGGCAGCGGTCAGGCGCCAAACTCCGCCTTGAGAACAGACCCGGCGCGATCGCCACGGGTGCCGAACCTCATGGACACGCTCATGCGCACCATGACGATTGGTAGCGCGATGGCATCGTCGGAGGTGCTGGCGCGGGCCGACCTCGCGATCCACGCCGACACGAGCAGTATCGGATTTCTCGAGTGGCACCAGATCGACCGGGCCCGCGAGATCGGCCGGATCGCGACCCGTGAAGCCTTGCCGCGGATCATAAATTTAGTGCAGCGCTAGGGCTTTGAGTGCGCGCCTGGTGAAGTGAAATGCGTAAAGCTGTATTCCGGGGGGACATCGTATGCCTTTCTCTTTGCCCAATCGCTACCATCATCGGTTGAAAACCTTTGGCGGATGGTGGGATAGATCGCTGCCCGACGGCGCGGTGATTAGTCTGGGATAGCCCCATGAACATGCGCGACCTGCCGCAAAGGCGTGCCTGGAAATTGAGCAGGGTACATCTCGAATGGCCGGTTGCGTCGCCCGCCGGCGCCGCCAAGAATCCGCCAAGGCAACCCCCGCACCCTTACCCGGAGCATATGATTTCGTCCTTCGAACACCTCGGTTCTGGGTGTTCAGGGAGGTTGTGGGCGATGTGGCGGCAATTGTCAGGGTGGGAGAAGTTTCGATTCGTCGGCCTTGTTTTAGGGATGCTGGCAGGGGTCTTGGGGATCATCACCGGCGTGATGATCCGCGACGTGGGGGGCTGGGTTCAGGCCGCTGCCGCGGCGTCGGTGTTTTTCACGTGTGCCTCGCGACTGAACAAGTTGGTGGCCCGGGGTCGCGGCACGGGTCCCCCGCAGACCGACACGACCGAGACGTGGCCAGTCTCGCGCGTCGTGAACGCGAACGACGGATACTTCAAAAAGTGCCCGGCCTGTGGGAAATTCAGCCGCGACGCCAAGGTATGTAGGCGTTGCGGCCACGCCCTCACCGATAGAGTGATTGAGTGAAAGATTCTTGGTGAATTTTGGTGGTCGGCGTCCCCATTGTCCGCATTGCAAGGTCGCCCGCCGCCACGATTGCGCAGCGCTAACGCTGAGGAACGTCTTGCGAAGGCGTCGGTTCTGTGATGGGGGAGTCTGACCCGGTCGCCTTGCGGGCGATGACCGGAAATACGACCTCCATCCCGCTTCGGCCTTTGATCTCGACGGATTCGCTTGCACCCCAATCGAAGTGTGCTTCAACGGCGCGATGCACGCCGCTGGTCACCATCACTGCCGCCCGCCCCTGGCGACCCGCGAGCCCGGACAACCGGAACGCCACGTTGGTCGCGTCGCCGATCACCGCGTCGACCGACCTTGTCATTGCGGCCAAGGCGGCCATTCCCCGCACCACACCCCAGCCCATGTGGATCGGCGAGCCGTCCGGCCCGCGTAACGGCAGCTCGGGGGCGAGTTGCGCGACAAGCTCATTCGCGGCGAGGGCGAAGTCGACCGCGAGCTCGGCGGCATTCGGGAACCTGCTGGTCTCCCAGACCGCGAACAACGCATCGCCGGCGTAGTGATTGAGGCTGCCGTGGTGGGCCTGCAGGACGCCGCCTAGCCGATTCCACAGCGTGTGCAGGCTTTGCGCCATGACTTGCTCGTCTGTTACTTGCGAGATTGTCGAGTAGTTGACAATGTCGCCGACCACCATGACCATGGCGGCCTGGCCGATCCGTACCCGCGTGCGCTGCACGACCTTCGCAGGCACGGCGGTGAACTGTTGCGATGAAAAGATAAGCGACACACCGCCTACCCGGATCTCGTCGCCCGGGCGGATCGGCAACAGCACCGCGCGTTCTAGGCGCACGCCGTTGACCGACGTGCCATTGCTGCTGGTGTCCACCACGAAAGCCTGATCGCTTGCGGCATCGAGCCGGATCTCGAGATGCGTGCGGGAAATCTCGGGGTCGTCGATCAGCAGCCTGCGTCGCTCGCCGATACCAGCGCATTCCCGACCGACAAAGAGCTGATCAAAAATCGGCACACTGCGTTTGGAACTGCCGTCGTCGACGACGAGGTAGCCCAGCGGCTCTTCGGGCTGTCCGCCCGCCACCTTTTCGAAGGCCGCCATATCGCCTCGCCCGCAGTTCGTTGGTTTTCGAACTCGATCGGGCTGATCATACCGAGTGCGAGGTGGAAATGACGCCGGTTGCAGACCTGTTCGACCCCCGTCTGCCGGCCGTCGCCTGCCTGCTCGTCAAACGCGATTCGGCTTTCGGGCCGGATCGGTAATATCTGACGCGCGGGTTATGGAGGCCGGCCGATGGACCGGAGTAGTACATCGCCACCGTGGTGGCGTCGCAAACCGATGCGGGTGACGTTAGCCGTTGTCGCCGGGATCATCGTGATTCTGGCTGTCGGCGGCATCAAGGCATACCTTCTGTGGCCGCACTCGTCCGCACCCCCGCCAGGACACGCCCAACCCGCGCCGGCGGTGCTGCCGTTCACCGGCGTCACCGGCCCGAACAGCGTCGCGGTGGACAGCGCCGGCAACCTCTACGTCACCGACGAGTATCAGTCCGCCTCTCTCAACGGCCGGGTGTTGAAGCTGGCGGCAGGTTCGAGCTCTCCGATAGTGCTGCCGTTCAGCGGCCTCGTATTTCCCGATGGCGTGGCGCTCGACAGCGCCGGCAACCTCTATGTCGTTGACTCATCGAACAATCGGGTGCTGAAGCTGGCGGCCGGGTCGAGCGCCCAGACCGTGCTGCCGTTCACGGGACTCAACACTCCATCCGGTGCGGCGGTGGACGGCGCCGGCAATCTCTACGTCAGTGACTGTAAGAACGATCGGGTGCTGCAACTGGCGGCAGGGTCGAAGACGCAAGCGGCGTTGCCGTTCACCGGTATCGGCTGTCCCAACGGCGTGACGGTGGACAGCACCGGCAATCTGTATGTCGCCGATTATGTCGGCGGGCAGGTGGTGAAGCTGTCGTCCGGTTCGAGCGTGCAGGCTGTGTTGCCGTTCACCGGTCTAGTAGGTCCGCGCGGCGTGGCGGTGGACAGCGCAGGAAATGTTTATGTCACCGATTACGGTGGTCAGTCCGGGAGCAGTCGGGTGGTGAAGCTGTCGTCGGGGTCAAACGTGCAGTCCGTGTTGCCGTTCACCGGCGTCGCAGCCTCACAAGGTGGGTCGGCGTTTGAGGGTGTGGCGGTGGATAGCGCCGGCAACGTCTATGTCAGCGACTCCGGCGGCAATCGAGTGTTGAAGCTGGCGGCGGATTGACGCATCGCACCGCTGTCGTGAGGTAACCAAAACGCCTGCAGCACAACTTAATGGTCGCGCGCGTCAACCTGAGTGCGCAGCCAAAGCTCGTCAGGACGGTCATGGCAAGGGATTTCAACCGGCGGTCGGCGCGCGTTGGCCGGGGCGATCACCGGGTCGGCAAATCAGCCGGTAGGGAGGGCGGTGGGTCGCTAGCATGTCCCACCAGGGTGGGTGAGAAAGGCCCGACCGGTGGATGAGGTTGCGTTTGGGCGTTACCGGCTGATCGAACTGATCGGCGAAGGTGGCATGGGCAAGGTGTACAAGGCCCACGACACCGTGATGGGTCGCGATGTGGCGATCAAGGTGCTGCCGCCGGAGTTGGCCAGCGAACGGGGCTATGAAGACAGGTTCCGCCGTGAGGCTTATACCGCCGCCCGGTTGACCGAGCCGCACATCATCCCGATCTTTGAGGCGGGGGAGATCGACGGCCGGCTGTATTTGGTGATGCCGGTCATCGAGGGCATCGACATGCACAGTCTGCTGCAGCGTGACGGGTCGATGAGCCCGCAGCGAGCTGTCCAGGTGATCGAACAGCTGGCGGCGGCGCTTAACGCTGCGCATCAACACGGGCTGGTGCACCGTGATATCAAGCCGTCCAACGCATTAGTGACCGGTGACGATTTTGTGTATTTGATCGATTTCGGTATCGCTCACGACGCCTCAGCCGCCAGACTGACCAGCACCGGCATGATGGTGGGCACTTTGCACTATATGGCCCCGGAGCGCTTCACCACCGGCGCCGCCGATGCCCGCTCCGATGTCTACTCGTTGGCGTGTGTGCTCTATGAGTGCCTCACCGGCGCCACTCCCTATCCCGGTGACAGCATGGAGCAGCAGATCGCGGGTCACCT
>NZ_LZKJ01000101.1 GCF_001672775.1 Mycobacterium kyorinense
TCGAAGAAGCCAGGGTCGTCAACCCGGATGTCGTCGTCCAGGCCTGCACCGCAGCCATGTCGGCCAAGGATTGCCTTGATCTGACGCTGCACGCGCAGCGCGCCGGCGCCGACATCGCCTATATCCAGACCCCGATGATGGAGGCTCACGGCGGCGAGGGAGTGCTGCGGTTTTTCACCTATATCGCTGAACGCACCGACATCGCGCTGGGCATGTTCAATTCGCCGTCCTCAGGCTACGTGTTGAGCCCGGCCGAGAGCGCGAGCATTTACCACGAAATCCCGGCGGTGTGCGCGACGAAGGAGGGCGCCTTCCGGCCGGCTGCCAGCCGACTGCTGCATGAGCTGGCGCCCGGTCTGGTGCTGTGGGAATGCGACAAAACGGTGTACCGGGCCGGCTGGCTGCGCGACGGAATCGTCTGCCCAGCGCAATTGGGCACCGCCGGCTACCTGTTCGAGACGCCGCAGCGGCGGTTGCTGTCGGAGTATTGGGAGCTGATCGTCAACGACAAGCTCGTGGAGGCGATGGACTACGGGCGTGATTCGGGCCTGGACCAGTTCGACATCGACATGGGTTCCTGGTTCACCTGCTATCCGGGCCGACCCGATTACTTCACCCATTGGGGCGGTGCGTTCAAGTACGCTGCATCGCTGCTCGGGCTGCCGGTCGGCGGCTATCCGCATTCGCGTCCGCCGCAAGCCGAGGTGCCGGCCGAAGCCAAGACCCAGATCGAAAGCGCTTACCGCCGACTGAGACTCATTGAGGCATAGGCCGGCTCAGCCCTGGTCGGCGATGAGGCCTTCGAGAAGTTCGGCGATGTGCTGCTGGCCGGCGGCTGCTGCGTCAAGCTTGCCGCGAATCCCGATGAATCCGTTGTCGACCTGGTTGAATCGC
>NZ_LZKJ01000102.1 GCF_001672775.1 Mycobacterium kyorinense
CGCCGGCATACCCGGAACAAGCTGGCCGTTGGGCCGCATCGGGAAGACATGCAGCGTGGCTAACGGAATGCCGTAATGCTCAGCGACGTTGCCGGCCGCCTCTTCGCCGAGGACGCCGGTGAACAGTAGATCGGCCCCCTGCGCCAACGACGTCAGCGTCGAGCTGACGTCCTGCCAAAACTCGGTCACCAACTGCCAATCCTCACGCAACAGCCCGGCCAGGTCCCGCACCCGCCAGAAGTTCCTCCAGAACTTGCGCAGGAAACGCGCCCAGAAGTCGCGGTTCACGTCCTGCCACACCCGCGGATCAGGACCATAGGCAACTGCCGCGACGCCGGCCGCCTCGGCAACGCCAACAAGATCGCCCGGAACGGCCATTCGCACCTCGTGCCCACGACGTGCCAACTCACGGCCCACGGCCAGCCCGGGTTCCACGTCACCACGAGTGCCATAAAAGGACAGCACAAATTTCATCGCGGACCTCAGCCCTTCACTCCCCGTGCGCGTTCTGCCAGATGAAAGCGGGGGCCTGGCGCCCCGGCTTAGTCGCTCGGCAGCATAACGCGATGCCGGCGCAGTCGACCTGGAATCCGGAAGCTCTGGGCTAGGCGTTTATCCGCAGACCTGCCGAATGGTCTACGCCCACGTCCCCCTGCGTCGGTGAGCCATAGCGACGATTCCGTTGCGGAGCTTCAGGAAGCGCGGCGGCATGAACCGATAGATTTTGTGCAATTGCTGAGCATTCTCGAAAACCGCCCGGTAACCACGTTCGCTCGCCCGATACGCCTCCAAAACGCGGTCGAGCGTTGCCTGATCCCAGGGCTCGTCACGCGTGGCCGCGCACAGCGCGTCGTAGGTTACGGAAATCCAGTCGGTGCCGAAGGGCTCCGTCACCGCGCCGCCGTGTTGCTGGCGGTGAAGATCCGGTGTGAGAAACTCCTCGATCGCACCCTCGTCGCGGGCGTCGAGGTCAATTGCGAGCGCGACCGAAATCCGCTTTATTTCCCGGCGCCAGTCCTCAAGGAAGCTGGCGTAATCGACGAATACACGCGGCAGGCCGCGCGTATCCCTTTCGGAGAGGAGATTGAATTTCAGCCACAATGCCGTCGCGAGGTCCGGCGCGGTGAGCAGAGCCGCCGCACCCGAGGCGATGACCTCTTGCGGGTGGCGCACCGGAATCACTGCCGCGACATCGAATCCAGCCGTCCGCGCCGCCTCGAACCACAGGCCGGACAGCAGCGTAATCCTCGGGTCCTTGATGACCACGAGCGGCGCAGCCGGCAACGTGGAAAGAAACGACCCGATTTCGGCGACGCAGCGGGCCTTCTCTTGCGCGTCGAACCCACCTTCATCTTGCAGGTGCAGTGACGTGTCGAACGTAGTGCTGCCGTTGCGATGCAAGATCGAGTTGTTGATATGGAGAGATGCGCGAGGCTCCCAATAGCCCCGCGGATTGTTCCGGTCGGCACCCGCCATTCCCGTTGGGAGCGCGGCCCCGCAAAGTGAGAGAACCCGCGTGACCGCCGACGTTCCCGACCGAGGCGCACCCAGCACAAAAAGAGCGATCGGCCTGGCCGCAGTCCCGTTTTGCGCCGCCGGGGACACGGATGCGTGCTTCGCGGCAGTACGTCGGCTCTGACTCATAGCGGCAGGATAGACGGGGGACCGAAATTATTGTCGCGAATCGTTATATGGCGCAACAATCTCCGAAGTGTGCTTGCTGCCCGAGACTCTAGGCATGACGAGCTATACCTCCGCGCTCGCGGCGACTTGTCTGGCTTTTTGCGCCTGCGCCACGTCACCAGCCAACCTGAGAATCGGCGCGCAAATTGAGAATTTGTAAATCCGGTTAGTTGAAACGCGCAACAGTTTACGTTGACTGCTTTAAAGTGCTAGTCGCATCATGCATTACACCGCACTCTCGCCGTTGGCTGTTACTACCCAACGCCAAAGATCGGTTGCTACAGCGCAGTTCGCTACAGGTCGGAAGGTGTGTTCATGCGGAAGGGTCCGCGATGAAAGTTGTGCTGGCAAGCTATGGAAGTCGTGGCGACGTCGAACCCTGCGTCGCTGTTGGCTGTGAACTTATGCGCCGCGGACACGAGGTGTGCGTTGCTGTCCCACCCGACTTGATCGACTTCGCCAAGTCAACGGGGCTGGAGGCGCTCCCCTACGGGCCGGATACAGAAGTGTGGTGGGGCGCGCACCGCGATTTCTGGACCCGTTTCTTCCGCAGCTTCTGGAGGGTGCGGGAACTGATCAGGTCGTCTCGCGAAATTGGCGAGTCAGTTATCCAGTACTGGGAGGATATCGCCACGACGCTAAAGTCCCTGGCCGACGGCGCAGACCTCCTGGTCACATTTCTGAATTTCGAGCCGCCCGCCGCCAACGTCGCAGAGTATTACG
>NZ_LZKJ01000103.1 GCF_001672775.1 Mycobacterium kyorinense
TCCGAGGGTGGGGGGATGTTGGTGGTGGAGCGGCTCTCGGATGCGGTGCGGTTGGGGCATCCGGTGTTGGCGGTGGTGCGGGGTTCGGCGGTCAACCAGGATGGTGCGTCGAATGGGTTGACGGCGCCTAATGGTCCTTCGCAGCAGCGGGTGGTGCGGGCGGCGTTGGCTAATGCGGGGTTGAGTGCTGCGGAAGTGGATGTCGTCGAAGGGCATGGCACTGGCACGACGTTGGGGGATCCGATTGAGGCGCAGGCGTTGTTGGCCACTTATGGGCAAGATCGCAGTGCGCCGTTGTGGTTGGGGTCGATCAAGTCGAATATGGGTCACACGCAGGCGGCGGCCGGGGTGGCGGGTGTGATCAAGATGGTGCAGGCCATGCGCCATGATGTGCTTCCCGCGACGTTGCATGTGGATGCGCCGAGTCCGCATGTGGATTGGTCGGCGGGTGCGGTGGAGTTGTTGACCGAATCCCGTCCGTGGCCGGCTGATGGCAAGGTGCGTCGGGCGGGGATCTCGTCGTTTGGGATTTCGGGCACCAATGCGCACGTGATTGTGGAGGCGGCTCCGGCGGTGGAGGCGCCGGTCGAGCAGCCGAGGGCGACGCCGCCGGTGGTGCCGTGGGTGATCTCCGCCAAAAATGCTGCCGCACTGGGTAAGCAAGCTGTCCAGTTGGCAGGCTACGTTGCGGACCACACTGAGCTGGACCTCGTTGATGTGGGGTGGTCGCTGGCGGGGCGGTCGACCTTTGAGCATCGGGCGGTGGTCATCGGTTCGGACCGTGATCAGTTGTTGGGCGGGTTGGCCGAGTTGGTCGATGGTCTACCGGGTGGCGGTGTGGTGTCGGGGCG
>NZ_LZKJ01000104.1 GCF_001672775.1 Mycobacterium kyorinense
CCACCGCGAAGTTCTCCACCGCCAGGATGGCTTTCAACGGGTCGACGACCTGAAACATCACCACTGCGTTCACTCGGGCCGGCACGTTGTCTCTGGTGATCACCTCCTGCGGCGGGATCGTCAACGTCACGACCCGTTGATCCACCCGGATCATCCTGTCCGCCAACGGGATCAGGAACTTCAATCCGGGCTGATACAACGGCCGGGCATGACCCATCCGGAACACCACGCCGCGCTCGTACTCGCGCAGCACCACCAGCGAAAAGAACGCCAGCACCACCAGCGCAGCCAGCACGGCCAACACCACGACGATCACCACACCAGTCACTGGGGGCTGTCCTCCTTCTGCGCCCAATCGCTGCCCCACCGGGTGGAATACCGGTCGATCGCGACGGCCACCTGATCTTCCAGGCCGGTTCGGTGCGGCAGGTATTCGGGGGCGTTCGACGGCGAGTTCCACAAGTGTCGGGCCAGCGGCAGTCCAGCGGTCACCACCAGCGCGGCGGCGCCACCCAGGATCAGCAGATCGACGGCGCTGTGCCGGCCGATCAGCATCGCCAGCGGCATGATCACCCCGAGTGCGGCCACAAAACAGGCGATTCCACGATGGAAGCGGCCGGCATCCGAGTGCGGCCACGGGTCGATCTCACGGTTGATTTCCCGGCCGTGGTCTGAGGTCGTACAGGTGGACTTCACCGGACAGCTGTTGCACACCACGGGCAGCGCCCGGTACCGCATCACCCGGTGCTGCGGATCGAACGACGTCGGCCACAGCCAGTGGTCTTGCGGACAGACCCACGCATCGTGGTCGGGGCGGTAGACGAAGTTCCCGGTGCGCCAGCGCGCCGCCTGTTTGGACACCCGCTTCGCCATCGCGTCGAAGCCCCACGCAATCGCCACCAGCACCAGCGCGTAGCCGGCGACCAGCCACACCGACGCCGTGGGCGCTGTCATCGTCACTCCTTCGCCGGTGCCGCGGGTTGTTCGGCGGCGGTGGACAATTCGGTGTAGAGCGGATGCTCGGGCAACTCGTCGGCGACCGCGCCGGACCGGGAATGACGCAACGCCAGCAGTGCGATGTAGATGAACGGCAGCACCCCGCCGACGATGAGGATGACGTCACCGGGCAGCCGCAGCCATTCCAGCAGCGCGTTGCCGGGCTGGGCGATGAAACCCAGTGAGCGCGCTTCGTAGTAGCCGTCGTTGACCGAGTGGTACAGCTGCAGTACGCCGAGTGGCAACAGCGTCGCGAACACCATCCACGCCAGCCCGAGGTTCATTCCCCAGAACGAGATCCGGGCCCATTTTTCCGGCCATTTGTCGGCCGGAATCACGTAGCGGAACGCGAACATCGCCAAGCCGACGGCCAGCATGCCGTAGACGCCCATCATGGCCGCGTGACCGTGGTTGGCTGTCAACGCGGTGCCGATCTGGTAGTAGGACACGATCGGCAGGTTGATCAGGAACCCGAAAATCCCGGCGCCGACGAAGTTCCAGAATCCGACGGCAACCAGGAACAGCACGGCCCAGCGGTGGGGGAACGGCTTGGCGTCACCGGCCTGCTGACGGGATCCCAGTTGCAGGAACGCCCACGCTTCCACGGTCAGGAAGGTCAGCGGGATGACCTCGGCCGCGGAGAAGAAGGCGCCCAGGGCCATGTGTTCCACCGGGGTACCGGAGAAGTACAGATGGTGCATCGTGCCGATCACGCCGCCGGCCGAGTACAGGATGATGTCGAGGAAGATCACCCCGAGCGCGATCCGTTCGCGCACCACCCCGAGCAGCACGAAGATGTAGGCCACCATCACCGTGGTGAACAGCTCGAGGAAATCCTCCACCCACAGGTGCACCACCCAGAATCGCCAGAAATCGGCGACCGAGAAGTGGGTTGCGCTGCCGGCCAGCAGGCCGACCGTGTAGAAGACCGGGATGGCCAGGCCGGCGAAGAAAAACAGCCACGGCAGGTTCATCTTCGATTCGGTGCGCAGCCGGGTGCGCATGCCACGCCAGATGATCACGATCCACAGGAACATGCCGACGCACAGCAGGATCTGCCACAACCGCGGCAGGTCCAGGTACTCCCACTGTTGGGAGAGCAGGCCGCCGGGAGGGATCACGCCGTAGATCGACAGTGCTTCGCTGATCAGCGACCCGAACACCACGATCGCGACCGCGCCCAGCAGCCCGTAGGCCAGCCAGCTCTGGCGTCGCGGTTCGCGGCGCGCGATGAACGGCACCAGGAAGATGCCGCCGGCCAGAAACGCCGCCGCGGTCCAGAACAGCGACAGCTGCACATGCCAGGTCCGCGCCAGGTTGTACGGCAGGATCCGGGCCAGGTCCAGGCCGAAGAACGTCGACAGGTCGGCGCGGTAGTGCTGGGCGGCCGCGCCGACCAGGGTTTGCGCCAAGAACAGCACCGACACGATCGCGAAGAACCAGATCGTGGCGCGCTGCGCCGGTGTCAGGCTCACCTCGCCCGGCTCGCGGAAGGACAGCGTGGACGAGGTTGCGTCGCCATGCCACCCGATCTTCTGGCTCCAGCGCCCGTAGACCGCGAACATGATCCCGATCCCGCCGAGGAGTGCGACCAGTGACAGCGCCGACCACACGATGACCTGAGCGGTCGGGCCGTTGTCGACGCGCTTCTCCGCGGGCCAGTTGTTGGTGTAGGTGTAGCTGTGGCCCGGCCGTTCGGCTGCCGCGGCCCATGCCGTCCACGCGAAAAACGCGGTGAGGTCGTGGATCTGGGCTTTGTCGGTGATCATGTGCGGCAGGAAGCCGTACTTCGTGGAGTCCTCACCGAAATACGTCGCGTAGTACTTCTGGATGTCCTCGAATGCCCGTGCCTGCCGGTCGGTGAACACCAGCGTCTTGGTGTCAGGGTTATAGCGATTGGTGCGGAACTCGGTCACCACCCGGTCGTGCGGGTCGCTGATACCTTGGCCCCGCCACTGGTCGGCGACATTATCGGTCGCCACGCGTAGGTACTCGGCGGTGCGATCCGGTCCGAGGTAGGCGCCGTGGCCGAGCACCGACCCGTACTCCATCAACCCGCGAGCCTGGAAGAGCTCCTGGCCGCGAGTGATATCGGCACCGGTGAACAGCGGCTGGCCGGATTCGCTGACCACCTTGTCGGGCATCGGCATCGAGGCCGTGTAGGTGCGGTAGGCCAGAATGCCCATCACCAGGAAGCCGAAGATCATCACCAGTGCCACACCCTGAACCCAGCCCTTACCGATCAACGGTTCTGAAGTTGCCGAAGTGGAGCGCTGCGCCTCTGCCGGTTCGGTTGCCATACCGAAGACCCTTCTGGTCGGTGGACGATTGCCCTGTATTTAACCCGCTGCGCTCGGACGAAACGCCGGATTCGCGTTTCGCTTGATCATGCCGTTGCGACAGACGGTTGTGCTACAGCAAACCTCGCAGAAAGGACCAATGGCCGCGGTTAGGTGACAAAGGGCCCTCAACAGCGCTGCTGTGCGCTCCTAACGTGATCATCAGTAAAGCGTTGACGTTGGGAAGCAAGGTGATCGCGATGTGTGACTCTTGTTCAGCTCCCGCAGTTGTGGTAGGCGTGGACGGATCCAGGGCCGCGATCCAGGCGGCGCTTTGGGCGGTCGATGAGGCCGTCGGCCGGGACATCCCACTGCGTCTGGTGTACGTCATCGATCCGGCCGATCCGTCTGCCGCTGATTCCGATCGCAGTCAATTCGCTTCTGCGCGTACGGCGTTGTACTGCGCGCAGCGCGCCGTCGAGGCCACCGGAGAACCGGTCAAGATCGAAACTGAGACGCTGACCGGGAAGCCGCTGGCTAAGTTGGCCGAGGAGTCGCGGTCGGCCGCGATCCTCTGCGTCGGCTCGATCGGAACCAAACATGCATGCCGCGGTAGCGGTTCCGTCGCAGCGGCCCTACCCGCGCTGGCCCAGTGTCCAGTGGCGGTCGTCGGCGTGTCACCAAGCCGGGCGGTCAAGCGCCGGCCCCGCAGCATTCTGGTCGAGGTGGACAACGGGACAGCGCTACACCATGCCTTCGAAGAGGCGCGGCTGCGGCGGGTGCCGCTTCGCGCGGTCGCGGCGTGGTATCCGGAGATACCAGAGGACATCGGCGACGGAAAACGTTTGGCGCGAGCGCATCTCGGTCGTCAAGTCGCCCGCTGGACACGGCTGTATCCCGACGTGACGGTCGAACCGACCGTCGTCCGCGGCAGCCTTTGCCGTTACCTTGCGCAAAACGCGGAGTCGGTCGAGGTTTTCGTGAGGGCCAGCCGGGACTGCGGCGCGGATAGGCCCGTCGAGTGCCCAGTGCTGACCGTGCGGGCAAGCCACCTGTAGCCACTTACCCATTCAGCTTCAGCGGGTCACCAGCACCGGCATCCGCGCGCGCTGTGCGACCGTTGCGCCCAGCTGGTCGTCGACGACGACCAGCTGGGCATCCTCGGACTGTTCGACCAGGCGCGCCGCCGACTCTGCGGAGATGACCAGTTCGACGCCTCGCCGCGCTGCTTCTTGGCGCGCAAGCCTGGTTGCCCGCTCGGAGGCAAGCACCGGCGCGTGCGCCGGGTACGGCATCAGCGGATCCTCATCGTGGATAACCGCTACCGGGCAATGAGATTCGCGCACCACCGCCGCGCTGACCGACCGGGACAACGCGCGTCGCCAGGTGCTGCGGCGTGGTCCAACCACGACCATCTCGGCTACGCGGGACATCTCCACCAGTGCCTCGACGGGATCGGTGGGCAGCACCGCGGTGGACAGCAGCAGCGGCGACTCGCGCCCCGCGCTGTCCTGGGCGACCCGCATAGCGTCGTCGATGATCCGGTGCGCCCGCCGACGGGCCGCCACGGCCGGCGCCGCGTACACCACCGTCAGCGGAATGCCGCGCAGCGAAGCCTCCCGGGCTGCCCAGTCCACCGCGACTTTCGACGACGGTGACCCGTCTACGCCGACCACGATGCCGCGTCTCGTGCTATGCGAAAGCATGTTGCTCACACTCGGTCCGCCACTCGACGATGTCGCTGACTTCACGACGTGGGGTCGACGGCAACGGATCGGCGTTGACCGGCGCCCAGCCGACCCGAAGCAACATCTGCGGGTATCCGCTGGCGCCGAACACATCTGATCGGATCGCATCGCGGGTTTCGGTGATCTCCAGCGGCTCGGTGACCGGGCAGCTGGCCAAACCTATCGATGTGGCCGTCAACAGCACCACGCTGGTGGCTTCGCCGGCGCGCAGCCGGGCCAGCCGGTCGTCGGCTTGGGTGCCCAAAGCCAGGATGACCGCGTTGTCGTCGGCGGGGGAGACGCCGGGCGGCTGCGCCAGGGCAGGACCGGCGAACAGCCGCCCGGGTATCACCGCCGCCGGGCTGGGCGTCGGTATGTTGCGTGCAGGCACGCCGGCCACCGAGCCGTACCGCCCGCTCCACGCGGTGAGTTCGGCGACATAGTCATGGTTGCCCGCGTGGCTCCAGACCGCCTGCGCGACAATCTTGTTGAGCTTGTCCACCGGGTCGACGCGGCGCAACATCACGCCGCTGCGGGCGGCCCGCGCTCCCATGAGTGCGATGTCGCCGTCGGGCACCGGCCAGGAGCTGTAAATTCGCCGGTCGGTTCGCCGCCGCGGGATCGCCGCCGCCAGCATGACATCGACCTGATCGACGTCACAGCAACATACTTCGATGCGCGCCAGATGATCGGGGTTGTCCGGGTCGGGCAGTCGGTGCACGCGAGCCCGCCAGCCCAGCGCGGCAAGCGCGATCACGCAATGATTCAGCGCCGCACCGCAGCTCAGGATCAGCTCTCGGCCGTCGGGGTCGGCGCCGGGCAATCGCAGGTCCGGGTCGACCAACAGATCCAGTGCGTCGTCGCTGACCTGCCAGCGCCATGGTTGTGAGTTGTAGATCGACGGCGCCCGGCCGGCCAGGGTGAGGGCCGTGCGGATCGCCTCGCGATCGGGAAAATGCGCATTCATTGCCCGTGCCGCCTTCGATGCATCGCAGAAACTGATGTCACTCTTAGGCTGCCGTGCTCTCACCGGCCGGCCCAGAGCAGGAAGACCTCAGTTGGAAAGGACTTTGGGCCACCGCCGGGGGTATTCCACCAGGGCTATTAAGAGTATTATAGTCCTTTATAACGGATGAGATCCGATGCCGCCGACGGCGACGGCATGGGCAGAGGGCGACCGATGGCAGATCTTGCAATTCGCGCACCTGTTGACAGTGGGCTGACTGCGGTTCGGCCCTATCCGCCACGGACCGGGTTCAAGGGGACGCTGGTCTACAAGCTGGTGACCACCACCGATCACAAGCTGATCGGCATCATGTACATGGTCACGACGTTCGCCTTTTTCTTTGCCGGCGGGCTGATGGCATTGCTGATGCGCACCGAGTTGGCCGCGCCGGGCCTGCAGTTCCTGTCCAACGAGCAGTACAACCAGTTGTTCACCATGCACGGCACGGTCATGCTGCTGCTGTACGCCACTCCCATTGTCTTCGGCTTCGCCAATCTGGTTCTGCCACTGCAGATCGGCGCACCCGATGTGGCGTTCCCCCGGCTGAACGCGTTGTCGTATTGGCTGTACCTGTTCGGTGCGCTGATCACGGTGTCGGGTTTCGTCAGCCCCGGCGGAGCCGCTGATTTCGGATGGACGGCCTATACGCCGCTGTCCGACGCCGTGCACTCCGCCGGCGCCGGAGGAGACCTCTGGATTATGGGTCTGATCGTCGCGGGTCTGGGCACCATCCTGGGTGCGGTCAACATGATCACCACCGTCGTGTGCATGCGCGCTCCCGGCATGACGATGTTCCGGATGCCGATCTTCACCTGGAACATCATGATCACGTCGATCATGGTGCTGATGGTCTTTCCGCTGCTGACCGCCGCGCTGTTCGGGCTCGCCTACGACCGGCACCTCGGTGCACACATCTACGACCCCGCCAACGGCGGCGCGATTCTGTGGCAACACCTGTTCTGGTTCTTCGGCCACCCCGAGGTCTACATCGTCGCACTGCCGTTCTTCGGCATCGTCACCGAGATCTTCCCGGTATTCTCCCGCAAACCTGTCTTCGGCTACACCACAATGGTTTACGCGACGATGTCCATCGCCGGCCTGTCGACCGCGGTGTGGGCGCACCACATGTTCGCCACCGGGGCGGTGCTGCTGCCGTTCTTCAGCTTCATGTCGTACATGATCGCGGTGCCGACCGGGATCAAGTTCTTCAACTGGATCGGCACCATGTGGAAGGGTCAGTTGACCTTTGAGACGCCGATGCTGTTCTCGATCGGCTTCGCGGTCACCTTCCTGCTCGGTGGACTGTCGGGGGTACTGTTGGCCAGCCCGCCGCTGGATTTCCACGTCACCGACACGTATTTTCTGGTTGCTCATTTCCACTACGTGTTGTTCGGCACCATCGTGTTCGCCACCTTCGCGGGCATCTATTTCTGGTTCCCCAAGATGACCGGCCGGCTGCTCGACGAGCGGCTGGGCAAGCTGCACTTCTGGCTGACATTGATCGGTTTTCACACCACGTTCTTGGTGCAACACTGGCTCGGCAGTAGAGGTATGCCGCGGCGCTATGCCGACTACCTGCCCACCGACGGCTTCCAGGCGCTCAACGTCGTCTCCACCATTGGCGCGTTCATCCTGGGCGCGTCGATGCTTCCGTTCGTCTGGAACGTCTTCAAGAGCTGGCGCTACGGCGACGTGGTCGCCGTCGACGATCCGTGGGGGTACGGCAACTCGCTGGAGTGGGCCACCAGTTGCCCGCCGCCGCGGCACAACTTCACTGAGCTGCCCCGCATCCGCTCCGAGCGCCCGGCCTTCGAGCTGCACTACCCGCACATGGTGAGAAGGATGCGCAGCGAGGCGTACATCGGGCGCCCCGTAAGTTCGGTCAGCGCTTCAGCAGGGTATCGAGTTCCGGCGAGTCACCGCCGGTAAGCCGGCGGTGCATGGCCCAGGCGATCCTGGTGGCCTGAACCTTCGCCTGGTCGGCGACAGGCCCGCTGTACATCTCGTCGACGGTGTTCTGCCACGTCGACAGCCAGCGAACGAAGTGACCTCCGGACAGCGCAGTCCGGTCGTGGACGTGGCGGTGTGCGTGCAGCGCACTGCCCTTGTAGAGACCGGCGCGGAACAGCACCGTCTCCCAAAAGTCGCACATCCTCGGGATGTGCGTGTCCAGTCCCCGGGCGCGCACTTCGCTGAACGGTTCGGCCAGAACGTCGTCGTCGAGCACGCGGCCATAGAACCGTCGTAGCAACGCCTCGACATCGGCGCGATCCGTCAGGTCCGCGCATTCTTGCTCGGCTAACACCTGTAGGTCAGTCATTGGCGATCACGTGCGCGATGCACAATTCCGGTTCGACGAACGGTTGCAAGTCGGCTTGCAGTCTTGGGCTTTGGCGGTCGGAGACGAGACCCTCGAGTAGTCCCCGATGCAGCGCGCACCCCACCTCCGGGTGTGCGGCGGCCAGTTCGCGCACCGGGCAGCCGTGCAGGCGGATCGTGCGCGTGCGGCTGTCGGCGGGCGGGTTCAGTTCGGGCCCGAATCCCATCCGCTGGAAAACCTCGGTCGTTCGCTGCGCCCGGCGATCGAGAACCTCGCCTTGTTCGGCTTCAGTGGGTCCCGACGCGGATCCGGCCGTGATGCGTTCGGCCCAGCGCCGCCCGGCGCGTTCGGCACGGCGCCGGCGCTTGTCGGTGGTGTCGCCGAGCTCCAGGGCCAGGATCTCCGCGAGAATCTGATAGTCGAGCTGGCCTTCCACCGCTGCGTAGCCGGTGCGGGGCCGCCCGACGCCGGTCGGTGTGATGCGGGTGCGTGTGATCGCGCCCTGATCGCACAGCGCGTCGAGATGAAAACGCACCGTGGTCACGTGCAGCCCCATCTGCGCGGCGAGTTCGGCCGCGTCGACTGCCCCGTCATGCTCGCGGACCAGTTGAAGCACCCGTTCACGTTGCCGATTGCGCGGCCAACGCTGCCGCTGGCGGCCTTGCCGTTCGTCGTCCACCTCGGGTGCCTCTTCGTCGCTGGGGTTATTTAACGGATATTATTCCTCAATATTAGCTGGTCGCGTCAACAGAAGCCAACAGGCGCCGCGTCGAGCCGGCAGCGGCTTGGAATCATTGTCGGGTGCCGCTGATGCCGAAGCCGTCGATCGCGGAGGTCGATGCTGCGGTGATCCGGCTCGGGGTACGTCCCGACGGGGCGCCGTGGCCCTCGCTGGCATCGGTGGTCGCACCGGTCACCTTCGAGGGACGAGCGGCATTGTTGAAGGTGACAAACGAACCGGAGGAACTGGCCGGCGCGCGAGCACTGGAGACATGGGACGGGCACGGCGCTGTCCGGCTACTCGCACGCGACGGCAACGCGATGGTGCTGGAACGGGTGGGGGCAACGCTACGTTCGCGGGTGACCGACGACACCGCTGCAACACGGGCGCTGTGCGCCGTAGCTGCCCGACTGCACCGCCACACTCTCGAGCGATTGACCGAATTCCCCTCCCTGCGTGGCTGGTTCGCGTCCTTGTTCGCCGATACCAGCCCCCGGTTCGAGCAGGTCAGGCAGATTGCGGACCAACTCTTGGAACGCGATGTCAGACCGGTGCTGCTGCATGGCGATCTGCACCATGAAAACGTCCTCGACGGCGGAATCGAGGATGGTTGGCCATCGACCCAAAGGGAATCGTGGGGCCCCGAGAGTTCGACTACTGCAACATCTTCACCAACTTCACGCCCGAGGACGCCATCCCGAACTTCGACGTGCGCCTGCATATCGTTGGCAAGGCCGCCGACATCGACCGCGATGACCTGTTGCGCTGGATCGCGTCGTGGTCGGCGCTCTCGGGCATCTGGCATCTCGAGGATGGCGACGACGCGCTCGCGGCATTTCCCCACGCCATCACGGACCTTGCCCTTGACCGCCTGAACCGCGCATGAGTCGCGTGACGCGCCCCGCGGTCGCGCGCCCGGTAGTCTCGCTCACGTGCTGCTGACCTCGCTGAACCCCGCAGCCGCCACGGATATCGGTGACGCCGTCCACATCGGCAACGTGACGTTGAGCCGCAGCGATTTGGTCGGCGCCGCCACGTCGGTGGCCGAGCGAGTCGGCGGCGCGGGCCGGGTTGCGGTACTAGCCACCCCGACTGCGGCGACCGTGCTGGCGATAACCGGTTGCCTGCTCGCCGGTGTCCCGGTGGTGCCGGTGCCCGCCGACGTCGGCCAGGCCGAACGACGCCACATCCTCACCGATTCCGGTGCCCAGGCATGGCTGGGGCAGGTGCCCGACGAGCCGGAGGGCCTGCCCCACATCCCGGTGCGGTTGCACGCCCGCTCATGGCATCGCTATCCCGAACCGGCGCCCGACGCCACCGCGCTGATCATCTACACCTCGGGCACCACCGGTCCGCCCAAGGGGGTGCCGCTGAGCCGGCGCGCGATCGCCGCGGACCTGGACGCTTTGGCGCAGGCCTGGCAGTGGAGCGCCGACGATGTCTTGGTGCACGGACTGCCGCTGTTTCACGTGCACGGCCTGGTGCTGGGTCTGCTCGGTTCGCTGCGGGTCGGAAACCGCTTCGTGCACACCGGAAAACCCACACCCGAGGGCTACGCCGCAGCTGGGGGCACACTGTATTTCGGGGTGCCGACGGTGTGGTCGCGGATCGTTGCCGATAGCGCCGCCGCCGACGCGCTGCGGCCGGCGCGGCTGCTGGTGTCGGGCAGCGCGGGGTTGCCGGTGCCGGTATTCGACAAGCTGGTCGGGCTTACCGGGCACGCGCCGGTCGAACGGTACGGCAGTACTGAATCGCTGATCACGGTGTCCACCCGCGCCGACGGGGAACGCCGCCCCGGCTGGGTGGGCCTGCCGTTAACCGGCGTGCAGACCCGGCTGGTCGACGACGCCGGCGGTTCGGTGGCTTGCGACGGCGAAACCATTGGGCGGCTTCAGGTTCGGGGGCCGACAGTGTTCGACGGCTACCTGAACCGGCCGGACGCCACCGCCGAGGCGTTCGACGCCGACGGCTGGTATCGCACTGGTGACGCCGCGGTGGTCGACGGCGACGGGATGCATCGCATTGTGGGCCGCGAGTCGGTCGATCTGATCAAGTCGGGCGGCTACCGGGTCGGGGCCGGCGAAATCGAGACGGCGCTGCTGGGCCATTCCGGCGTGCGCGAGGCGGCCGTGGTCGGGCTGCCCGATGAGGACCTGGGCCAGCGCATTGTCGCGTTCGTTGTTGGTGACGCCGATACTGCTGAGCTGATTGACTATGTGGCCCAGCAGCTTTCGGTCCATAAGCGGCCCCGCGAGGTCCGGATGGTCGACAGCCTGCCGCGCAATGCGATGGGCAAGGTGCTCAAGAAGGAGCTGCTGCCCTAGCCGCGAGCGTGCGTAGTTGCACGCCGTTAGCGGCGTGTCGCCGTACAAGCACGCACGCTCGCGGCAAAAAGTTAGTTGGCGTGCAGGTCTTCGTTGAGCGCGATGCCGTGGCCGTCGCGGGAGACCACCTCGACCGCACCGGTCAGCGAATTGCGGCGGAACAGCATGTTGTTACCGCCGGACAGTTCACCGGCCTTGACCGTGGCCCCGTCGGGCATCGCGATCTTGGTGCCGGCGGTGACATACAAGCCGGCCTCGACGACACAGTCGTCGCCCAGCGAGATGCCCAGCCCTGCGTTGGCGCCGAGCAGACAACGCTTGCCGATCGAGATCACCGCGGTGCCACCGCCCGACAGCGTGCCCATGATCGACGCGCCGCCGCCGATGTCGGAGCCGTCGTCGACCACCACGCCCGCCGAGATGCGGCCCTCCACCATCGACGCGCCCAGCGTTCCCGCGTTGTAGTTGACGAATCCCTCGTGCATCACCGTGGTGCCGGGCGCCAGATGCGCACCCAACCGCACCCGGTCGGCGTCGGCGATCCGCACCCCGGCCGGCACCACATAGTCGACCATCCGCGGGAACTTGTCGATCCCGTAGACGGTGACCGGCCCGCGACCGCGCAGCCGCGCCCGCACCACCTCGAAACCCTCGACGGCGCAAGGCCCGTGATTGGTCCACACCACATTGGTCAACACGCCGAAGAATCCGTCGGCGTTGAGCCCGTGCGGCGCGACCAGCCGATGCGAGAGCAAATGCAGGCGCAGATAGGCGTCGTAGGCGTCGGTGGTCTTATCCTCCAGCGAACCGATCACCGTGCGCACCGCGACGGTCTCGGTGCCGCGGTCGTCGTCGCGGCCCGCCAAGGCGGCGAACTCGTCGGGAACCTCGGCCACCGACAGCCGTACGGTGCCGCTTTCACCGGCATCGATCAGTTCCGGTGCGGGGAACCAAGTGTCGAGCACCGACCCGTCGGCGGCGAGTGTCGCCAGCCCAATACCCGAAGCTGCAGTCACAGTGGCCACGCTACTAGGCTGGAGCGGTGCTGGACTTAGCCGGGGATCCGATCGCGCTGACCGCGGCATTGGTCGACATCCCCAGCGAGTCGCGACACGAAGCACACATCGCCGACGAGGTCGAGGCCGCGCTGCGCGCGCAGACATCGAATTTCGAAGTCATCCGTAACGGCGACGCCGTGCTGGCCCGCACGCAATCCGGCAAGCCGACCCGGGTATTGCTGGCCGGGCACCTCGACACCGTTCCGATCGCCGACAACGTGCCCAGTCGCCGAGACGGCGACCTGCTCTACGGCTGCGGGACCGCCGACATGAAGTCCGGTGACGCCGTGTTTCTACACCTGGCGGCCACCGTCACCGACCCGGCGCACGACCTGACCCTGGTGTTCTACGACTGTGAGGAAATCGACGCCGCCTCAAACGGTTTGGGCCGCGTCGAGCGTGAGTTGCCGGACTGGCTGGCCGCCGATGTGGCCATCCTTGGCGAGCCGACCGCCGGCTACATCGAGGCCGGCTGTCAAGGCACGCTGCGCGCCGTGATCCACGCGAACGGAACGCGCGCCCACTCGGCGCGATCGTGGTTGGGCGACAACGCGATTCACAAGCTGGGCGCGGTACTGGACCGGCTCGCGAACTATCAGGCTCGCCACGTCGACATCGACGGCTGCACCTACCGTGAGGGCCTCTCGGCGGTACGCATCGACGGCGGCGGCCCGGGCGATGATCGACGGGCTGGCGGCCACCTTTGCCATGAATGCGGGTACGCCGCTGCGCGCCTTGCGCCTGGCCGACGAGGTGCTGGCTTCCCCGCATGCCGGCGACATCGGGTGGGCGGCTTCGGCTGCGGCACTGTGCTCGGCCCGGATCGGCCGCTTCGGCGACGTCGAGGCGCTCGCCGCCCGCGCGGTGGCCGCCGAGCACCCGGGCTTGTTGAGGTTCACCAGCGGGTTAGCCCGAGTCACGGCGCTGCTGATGGCCGGGCGGCTGGACGCGGCGCGCTCGTTGGCGCAGCGCCATACCGATTTCGCCGAGCTGCAGCAGCCGGGACGGGCGATCGGCGAGGTGCTGGTCGGGTACGTGGCGATTGCCCAGGGTGACTTCGACACTGCGGTGGCGCTGCTGGAGCCCGCGGCGGCCACGCTGGAGCGCACCGGCTATTCGTGGGGCCCGCTGTCGCTGTCCCTGCTCGCCCAGGCGCTGGGCCAGCAAGGCGAACAGCTTGCGGCGGCAAAGGCTTTCAGCCGAGCCGAGTCGCGGCACGGTCTGAAGTCGGCGCTGTTCGCTCCGGAGCTGGCCTTGGCCAAGGCATGGTCGAAGGCGACACGCGGCGACACCACCGGCGCCATCGTCGCCGCCCGGGAAGCTGTGCAGGCCGCCGAACGCGGCGGGCAGTCGGCGATCGCGCTTCGGGCGCTGCAGGACGCCGCCCGGCTCGGCGACACCAGCGCGGTGTATCGCGCCGAGCGCCTCGCGCTCGAAGTGGACTGTGTGCTTGGCCGGCTCACGCTGGCTCACGCCCGCGCGCTGGCAGCGGGTGATCCGGCCGCGCTGGCCGACGTGTCCGCCGACCTGGCCGATGCGGGGTTTCATCCGGCAGCCGCCGACGGCGCCGCGCAGGCCAAGCGCGCTCAGCTGGATAGGTAGCGGCGCAGCATGTCCACGGCGGCGGTGATCTGCTCGACCGGTACCCGCTCGTCGCGGCGATGGGCCACGTTGGGGTCGCCAGGGCCGTAGTTGACCGCCGGGATACCGCGGGCCGCGAACCGCGCGACGTCGGTCCAGCCGTATTTCGCCCGGACCTGCCCGTCGGCCGCCTCGACCAGCGCCTTGGCGGCGGGCTTGCCCAGACCTGGCAGCGCGCCGGCGGCGCAGTCCGTCTGTTCGATATCCACCTCGAGCCCGTCGAACACCTCGTGCACGTGTTGCAGCGCGGCGTCGGGCGAGCGGTCGGGGGCGAACCGGAAGTTGACCGTCACCGACGCCGCATCGGGGATGACATTGCCGGCCACGCCGCCGTCGATGCGTACCGCCGAGAGGCCCTCACGGTAGGTGCAGCCGTCGATGTCGACGTGGCGAGCCTGATAG
>NZ_LZKJ01000105.1 GCF_001672775.1 Mycobacterium kyorinense
TTTGTTTGGTGTTGGGCGTGTTCGATGGCGTGGCCCAGTACGTAGGTCCAGGCTTCGGGTAGTGGGCGTTGGTGTGGTTGGTTGGTCAAGGTGTCGGTGATGATCTGGCGCAACAGTTCTGGTGTGGTGGGGGGTAGGTGGTGGGGGTTTTTGGTGTCGTGGTCGCCGGCGAGCAGGCGCAGGGCCAGCAGCCCGAGTTTGTAGGTGTCGGTGTAGATGGTGGCCAGTTCTTCGCCGGGGGGTGCGTCCCAGCCCGGGGTTTCCATCTGGGGCAGCGCCGAGACGGCGTTGATCCGCATGGCGTCGCAGTCGATGAAGTAGACCGCTTCGTGCGGCGTCAGCGAGAACAGCAGGTTTTTCGGTGAGATATCACCGACGCACACACCGTGCTTGTGAAGAAACGCCAGGGCGGAGGCGACTTCGCGCAGCAGCGAATAACGTTGAACGTCATCGAGTTTGACGCCTCGGGCAGACAACACCGAAACATGATTGAGCAGATGCTGGAATTCGGCGGGGGTCCTTGACACGCCACCAACGGTGGTCAGGTCGATGAAAAACTGAGCGGGGATGGCTGGCATCACGAAACCCCGTGGCCTGCCGCTTTCTTCGAC
>NZ_LZKJ01000106.1 GCF_001672775.1 Mycobacterium kyorinense
AACCACCGCGAAGCGGCCCTGTCACGCCGACACACCGCAACGCAGCACCATCACCCTGACACTGAGCGCAAACCCGGTCAGTGCATCGGCGTGTCGACCGGGGACACGCACGCTCGCCCGATAAAAACGGGCGTCAGGCGATCTTGACGTCGACCTCGTGGATGCCCGCGCCCGACGGCGACACGACCGCGTCACCGTTGCCGGCGGCCGAGAGCGCACGCAGCGTCCACGATCCGGGTGCGGCGAAGAACCGGAAGTCACCGGTGGCCGATGCGACGACCTCGGCGGTGAACTCGTCAGAGGAGTCCAGCAGGCGCACGAACGCGCCGCCGACGGCCTGTCCGGAGCCGTCCACGACGCGACCGGTGATCACCGTCTCCTTCTCCAGGTCGACGCTGGCCGGCAACGTCTGTCCTTGCTTCGGTGCAGAGCACATATCAGCTTCCCAACTCGATCGGGGCCCCAACCAGGGAGCCGTATTCTGTCCAACTGCCGTCGTAGTTCTTGACGTTCTGATGTCCGAGCAATTCCTGCAGCACGAACCAGGTGTGCGACGACCGCTCCCCGATCCGGCAGTAGGCGATGGTTTCCTTCGACCCGTCCAGGCCGGCGTCGGCGTAGAGCTTGGCCAAGTCCTCGTCGGACTTGAAGGTGCCGTCCTCGTTAGCCGCCTTGCTCCACGGCACGTTGATCGCGCTCGGGATGTGCCCGGGCCGCTGGCTTTGCTCCTGGGGCAGGTGTGCGGGCGCCAGGATCTTGCCGGAGAACTCGTCGGGGGAGCGGACGTCGACCAGGTTCTTGGCGTTGATGGCGTCGATGACCTCGTCGCGGAAGGCCCGAATCGAGTTGTCGGGGGCCTTGGCGGTGTACGACGTGGCGGGGCGCTTGACGGCGTCGGCGGACAGTGGACGACCGTCGAGCTCCCACTTCTTGCGGCCGCCGTCGAGCAGCTTGACCTTCTCGTGGCCGTACAGCTTGAAGTACCAGTAGGCGTAGGCGGCGAACCAGTTGTTGTTGCCGCCGTACAGGATCACGGTGTCGTCGTTGGAGATACCGCGGTCACTCAGCAACTTGGAGAACTGCTGGGCGTCGACGAAGTCGCGCCGGACCGGGTCTTGCAAGTCGGCGCGCCAGTCCAGCTTGACCGCACCGGCGATATGACCGGTGTCGTAGGCGCTGGTGTCCTCGTCGACCTCGACGAAGACGGTGTTGGCGGCGTCGAGATTGCTCTCGGCCCAGTCAGTCGAGACTAGGACGTCGGAGCGTGCCATGGCGTGGATCCTTTCGGTTGGTTACGCAGGTGCGTCACGAGCGGGTAGAGCTGGCAACCCAGGCAGATGCCAAAGGCCGCGTTGAGGAAGGCCGCCACCAGTGCGGCCGCGGTGGCGATGATTCCGAGCAGGGGAACGCCGGCAGCGAACCCGGAAACGCCGACGACGGCGAACACAAGGCCAACCAGCTGAGCGAACTTCAGCGGGGCCACCGGTTCACGGTCGCGCACCGGCCCCAACCGCGGCGCCACCAGGTTGGCGAATATCAGGCCGTAGGGGTGGCGGCGCGGCCCGGCCCAGGCGCCGATCGCGAAGACGACGGCCTGCCCGGCCAGTATGACGGCAGCGGTCTGTGCGCTGGATGCGGCGACAATCAGCGTGGCCACCAGCACTGCGGTGGTGACCCAGGCGACGAACCGGGGACCGCGCACGTCTACCTGGATGGTGGTGGTGGATTTCGACGACAAAGAGCTGCTCCTGTTGACAACGGAAGGGCTGGAGGCACGCCAGAATGGCTGCTCCGAGAGCGGCGCGAACTGCGCTACTCAGCAGCTACAACAACAGCAACAACCCGCGGTGCGGCACAGATCGACTGCGCGGCGCTTGGTGAGCACGAGCTCAAGGCGGGCGGACACGACGCACAGCTTACCCAATGGCCCGACAGTCAAGCCAATAGTGGGGTCAGCGCCGAACGCAGCTCGTCGGTCCTGGGGACTCCTGCGGTGCGATAGCGCTGCTGACCGTGGGCATCGAAGATGAATGTGGTGGGCAGTGACAGGACCGAAAGCCGACGCGCCGCAACAGGGTTGGCGTCCATGTCGATCTCCACGTGCGCCACATCGCCAAGGTCGGCGCACACCTGGTTGACCACCCGTCGCACCCGGTCGCACGGTCCACACCAGGGGGCGCTGAAATGCACGACGGTCGGCCCGTCGCCGGACAGGCCGAGATCGCTGGTGTCCAGCGTGCTGGGGGGATCGATCGGCCGTACTTGGCCGGCCCGGCGGGTCAGCAGCCACCCGATTCCGGTCGCCAGCGCCAACGCGGCCGCGATCGCGACAACGGCAGTCATGCTTGGTTGAACCCGTCGAGGCTGATCGTTACTCCCTCGGTGATGCCTTCGATGATCACATCGGAGCCGCGCGCCCCCTGGCTTGTCGGCGCCACCCCGAACGGAAGCTTCTGGTCGGGCAGCTGTTGGCGGAAGGCGGCCAGCACCGCGTCGCGTTTATCGTCGGGCACCTTCTGGTTGGCGGTATCCGGGCCGGTCAGCACGCCGGTCGGAGTAATCGCCAGGGTGGTCCGGTCCTTGCCGGTGATCGACAGGTCCACCGAGACGCTGACTCGCTTGTCAAAGTGTGCCGATTTCGGGGTGCCGGTGAACACCAGGCCGCGGCTGCCGGAGATCCCGGATTCGGTGGTGCCGCCGGTGGCGTCATTGGTCTCCTGTGGTGGCGCCTCGACCATCAGGTCGGTGATGCCCAAATATCGCCCGAGGTGGGTCGAGTCGATGATGATGCGGCTCTCCAGCTTGCCGACCGGAAGCTTGGCGTCGGGCCGGATCAGCCACGACGCCTCGGTCAGACCGATGGAATGCATGGTCGCCTCGAGCGTGGCCTTGCCAACCCGCGGCTGGTCGACGGCAGTGGCTTTGACCTCCAGCTCGTCGTAGTGGCGGCGCATCGCCTGCGGGATGACCGGAAACCCGAGGATCGCGACGAAGGGGTCTGACCCCAGACGCGCGGTGTCACGCAGCGTGCGGGACAACCGGTACTCGGCGTAGACAGTGATTCCGAAATCGATCCCGACAGCCCCGATCAGCACGAGCATGACGGCGAGCAATACGCCCGCCGCACCGACCAGCACCCTACGCATCCGCTTATTGTGGCGTGCCTCGTCACCGGGCGCCCGCGGCGGCCCGAGTCGCTCCGCACGCGGGCGGGGCCAAGCGGTGGCGATTGGGCTGTGCCACAAAGCGTTAACAGTCATGAACCCGTTAAAAACCGCCCCCGGCGATGTTAAGAGGCCATTAGGAAGCCATCACAACCGTTTACCGAGCGGAGACAGTGGAGATGCCACCGCGGCACGCCTGCCGCAGTGGCGCTGCCAATTAGGAGTGTTCATGTCCTTCGCTGCAACCTCGCCTGACGCTCTCGATCGCGCGATTCTCCCCCGCAAGCAGGGGATGCCCGCACCTCATTGCGCTGCGCGCTCTGCATCGTCACCGGGCGAATCAGCAGGTAGCACGCTATCGTTAGTACACCTGGCCGCTGAATCTCGGGAGACGCCTTTCCCACGACGCTGGAGGGGCTTGTTGGATCTACTGCTACTGACCGCGGAGCCGCACCCCGACTCGGTCCTGCCATCGTTGTCGTTGCTCGCCCACACGGTGCGAGCCGCCGCGGCCGACGTCTCCTCGCTGCTGGAAGCCGGCAGTGCCGACATCGTGCTTGTCGACGCGCGCAATGATCTGCCGGCGGCGCGCGGCCTGTGCCGCCTGCTGGGCACCACGGGCCGGTCGATCCCGGTGGTGGCGGTGGTCAGCGAAGGTGGGCTGGTGGCGATCAACGCCGACTGGGGCCTTGACGAGATTCTGCTGCCCGGTACCGGGCCCGGTGAGATCGATGCCCGGCTGCGCCTGCTGGTTGGCAGGCGCGGTGGCCTGGCCGACCAGGAGTCCGCCGGCAAAATCAGTCTCGGTGAATTGGTGATCGACGAAGGCACTTACACGGCGCGACTGCGCGGCCGTCCATTGGATCTCACGTATAAGGAATTCGAACTGCTGAAGTACCTTGCGCAGCACGCCGGCCGGGTGTTCACCCGCGCGCAGCTGCTGCACGAAGTATGGGGCTATGACTTCTTCGGCGGCACCCGAACCGTCGACGTGCACGTGCGACGGCTCCGGGCCAAGCTCGGCCCGGAATACGAATCGCTGATCGGAACGGTACGCAACGTGGGCTACAAGGCAGTCCGGCCTGCCCGCGGTCGCTCATCGGGCGAGGACTCGGACACCGCCCCGGACAACGAGCCAGAACTGGACACGAGCCAAGACCCGCTGGTCGACCCGTTGCACAGCCAGTGACCCGGCCGGACTGGCGCTCGGAGCTGACTGCGGCCGAGCAGCAGCAAGTGCGTGAACTAGTCACGGCGACAACCGAATTCGATGGCGTAGCACCGGTCGGTGAGCAAGTGCTGCGGGAGTTGGGCCACGATCGCACCGAACACGTCTTGGTCGCCGGCCAGGACGGTGACACCGTAATCGGCTATCTCAACCTCAGCCCATCGCACGACGATTCTGTCGGCATGGCCGAGCTTGTGGTGCATCCGCACGCCCGACGGCGCGGTATCGGCAGCGCCCTGATCGAGGCAGCCTTGGCGAAAACCGATGCGCGCAACCGCTTCTGGGCACACGGCACATTGGACGCGGCCCGGGCGACCGCCGCGGCGCTGAATCTGATACCGGTGCGCGAGTTGATCCAGATGCGCCGTTCCTTGGACAACGCCGCCTCGCCCACAACGCCGGAAGGTGTGCGGATGCGCACCTACGCGGGAAGCAGCGACGATGCTGAGCTGCTTCGCGTCAACAACGCCGCATTCGCCGGACATCCAGAACAGAGTGGCTGGACGTCGGCCGACCTGACCGAACGCCACAGCGAGCCATGGTTCGACCCGGACGGGCTGTTTTTGGCGTTCGACGAAACGACCGACGAGCTGCTGGGCTTTCACTGGACCAAGGTGCATCCCGACAAAGCGGGCCTGGGTGAGGTCTATGTCGTCGGTGTCGACCCGTCTGCGCAAGGCCGCGGCCTTGGCCGTGTACTGACCTCCGTGGGGATCGAATACCTGGCGCACCGGCTGGCCGGCACCCCCGACCCCACGGTGATGCTCTACGTGGAATCTGACAACACGGCCGCGCTGCGCACCTATCAGCAGCTGGGATTCGCCGTCGCCAGCGTCGACACCGCCTATGCCGCAAACGATCCCTGACATAGTCCGCGCGGCTGGCCGGCGATAGCGGCATCATCCAATACCGGCGAACCGGTTTCGGATGGCCCGGTGAACTCACTAGCGTAAAGATCGAGCTGCGAACTTCATCGGTGAGAAAGCGAGATCAGTGAAGCGCAACACGGTGGGTAAGGCGTTGGTTGCGGCGGTCATCACCAGTGTGGTTTTAGCCGGGTGCGGCAGCGACGACAACATCGGCGCCTCCACCGCGACATCGAAGGGATCGGTTAAATGCGGCGGCAAGGATGAGCTGACCGGTGAAGGCTCGACCGCCCAACAGAATGCGATCGCGTTGTTCAACCAAGCCTGGGGCCGGTTGTGCGCGGGCAACAACGTCTCCTACAACGCGACCGGTTCGGCCGCCGGACGCGAGCAGTTCGTCGCAGGGCATGTCGATTTCGCCGGCTCGGACTCGCCGTTGCGATCCGACCAGATCAATCCGGCAGCCAAACGCTGCCATGGCCATCCGGTGTGGCATTTGCCGTTGGTGTTCGGACCGGTTGCGGTGGCCTACCACCTCGATGGGGTGAATCCGCTGATCGTCAACGCCGACGTGCTGGCCCGAATCTTCAGCGGCGCCATCACCAGTTGGCGTGATCCGCTGATCGCCGCATTGAACCCCGCTGTTGCGCTACCAGACCTCGAGATCACCCCGATCTACCGCTCAGACCCGTCGGGCACCACCGACAATTTCCAGAAGTACCTGGTCGCGGCCGCCCCGCAAGCCTGGACCAAGGGCACCGGCACCGATTTTCAGGGCGGCGTAGGCGACGGCGCGCAGACCTCGGGCGGCGTGGCGCAGGCCGTGCAGTCCACTCCCGGCGCCATTGGCTATGTCGAGAAAAGCTTCGCTGATCAGGCCCGGATCTCGTATGCCCAGATCGACACCGGCAGCGGCGCCGTCGCCCTCACCGATCACACAGCCGCCAACGCGATCGAGGACGCCAAGTTCATCGGCAGCGGCAACGACCTCAAGTTGGATCTGCAAGCGCTCTACAGCACCAGAGAGCCCGATGCCTACCCGTTGCTGTTGGCGATCTACGAGATCGTGTGTTCCCGGGGCTACGACGTGGCGACCTCTGGGGCGGTGAAGTCATTTCTGAACGTGGCCACCCATGACGGTCAGAGCGGCCTCTCGTCGGCCGGCTACGTACCACTGCCGGATAAGTTCAAGACGCGCCTGGTTGCTGCGATCAACGCAATCGATTGATTGATCCGGTGGCTACCGAGGCGAAAGATAGAGGGCAGAACAGGAAGCTATGAGACCAGCACTTCGGCATCTCCGACATACTGGCCGGTATGATGTGTCACCAGACCGCCGACCGGCGCGGGCGCCAGCTCGTCATCGGTCGATCGGCTGTGGGGCGATGCGGTGATGCTCATGCTGATCGCCGTCGTCGGTGTCGGGACCAGGGTGGTCGCGAAAGTCGTTGAGCCGAAGAAATTCTACGCAGGAGCGTGCGTTGGCTAAGAGGTTGGACCTCAAAGACCTCAACATCTATTACGGGTCGTTCCACGCGGTCGCCGACGTATCGCTGTCGGTTCTTCCTCGCAGCGTAACCGCGTTCATCGGCCCGTCCGGGTGCGGCAAGACGACGGTGTTGCGCACGCTCAACCGCATGCACGAAGTTCTTCCGGGCGCCCGCGTCGAGGGTACGGTGCTGCTCGACGACGACGACATCTACGGCTCGGGCATCGACCCTGTCGGCGTACGCCGGGCAATCGGGATGGTGTTTCAGCGGCCAAACCCATTTCCCACCATGTCGATACGCGACAACGTGGTGGCTGGATTGAAGCTCCAGGGTGTGCGCAACCGCAAAACACTCGACGACACCGCCGAATACTCACTACGCGGCGCCAACCTGTGGGACGAGGTCAAAGACCGGTTGGACAGGCCCGGCGGCGGGTTGTCCGGTGGCCAGCAGCAGCGATTGTGTATCGCGCGGGCCATCGCGGTGCAGCCCGATGTGTTGCTGATGGACGAGCCGTGTTCGGCGTTGGACCCGATCTCGACGATGGCGATCGAAGATCTGATCGCCGAGCTCAAGCAGGACTACACCATCGTCATCGTCACCCACAACATGCAGCAGGCCGCACGCGTCAGCAACCAAACCGCATTTTTCAACCTGGAGGCCGTCGGCAAACCCGGTCGGCTGGTCGAGATCGACGACACCGAGAAGATTTTTTCCAACCCGACCCAGAAGGCCACCGAAGACTACATTTCCGGCCGTTTCGGCTAGCCCGACGTGGGCACCGCGTCGTCTTCGGGGAACTTGCCGGTCGCCTGGAAGATGACGCGACGCGCCACCTCGACGGCGTGATCGGCGAAGCGCTCGTAAAAACGCCCCAGCAACGTGACGTCGACGGCGGCAGCTACGCCGTGCTTCCACTCCCGGTCCATCAGCACCGTGAACAAGTGCCGATGCAGGTCGTCCATGGCGTCGTCTTCTTCCCGGATCCGCGCCGCCTTCTCTGGGTCACGCGACAGCAGCACCTCCTGCGCGCTGTTTCCCAATTCGACTGCTACCCTGCCCATTTCGGCAAAATAGCCGTTGACCTCTTCGGGTAGCGCGTGCTGGGGGTGACGCCGGCGTGCGATCTTGGCGACGTGCAGGGCCAGCGCGCCCATCCGGTCGATGTCTGCGACCATCTGGATCGCGCTGACAATCGCCCGCAGATCACCGGCGACGGGAGCCTGCAAGGCCAACAACACGAAAGCGCTTTCCTCCGCGCGGGCGCTCAGCGTCGCGATTTTTTCGTGGTCGGAGATAACCTGCTCGGCCAGCACCAAATCTGCCTGCAGCAGCGCCTGTGTTGCACGTTCCATGGCGACTCCGGCCAAGCCGCACATCTCGCCGAGTCGTTCGGAGAGCCCCGAAAGTTGTTCATGGTAGGCGGTCCGCATATCGCCAAGACTACGTTCTTAGCCGCGGAAATGGCATGAAGCGGCACTCATGCACGCGAAAACTCCTGCGGTTACTCGCAGGTGGTGTCGGCGGCGTTGGTGACCGTCAAGTCTTCCGGAAGTTTGGTGGGTGTGCTGTGTGCGTTGCGGTCGATTTGCACGCTGACCGACGAGCCGCTGGGTGGCGGCGCACTCACTTTGGAGAAGTCCGACCCGAGAACCAGCTGCACCCCGTGAATTCCGCTGACCCGCTCAACCTTTGAATTGGCCAGCGTCGACGCCACTGTGGCGGCGGCTTGCTCGTTGCCGGGTGAGAAGAAGACCGTGGTGGATTTCAGTGAGCTCGGGTAGTCGGACGGTTCCATGACGTTGAAACCCTGCTGTTGCAGTTCGTCGGTGGCGGTGGCGGCCAGACCCGTCTTGCCGGTCGAGTTCAAGACCTGAACGGTGATGTCCTGGGGAGCCGCGGTCACGGCTTGGACCTGCTCGGCATGAGCCTCGGTGGTCGGGCTGGGCTGCGGTGCGGTGCTGGTCGTGGACTGGCTGGACAGGCTCGCCGTCGCGTTCTTGTCGTTTTCCCCGGGCAGCGGGTCATCGTTGATGATGGCGTCGAAGAGCGCCCGCATGTCGGCATTGCGGGGCGGCTCGTCGCCGTTCTCGTCGGTTTCACCGGTCGGTACGGTCACGAAGGTGATGTGCCCCGCCGAGACGCCTTGCACCGATTGGCCGAGGTCCACCAGGTCTTTGGTCTTGACGTTGTCGACGTAGCTGTCGCCGATGAACATGTTGACGACGTTGTTGAGTTTGGTCAGCGAAAAGAATGTGTCCCTGGAAATCAGCGAACGCAGCAGCGACGACAAAAACAGCTGCTGGCGTTTGATGCGCCCGTAGTCGCCGTTGTTCTCGGTGGTGACGTTGCGTGCCCGGACGTAGTTGAGCGCCGTTGTGCCGTCGATGACCTGGCGGCCGGCGTGGTCGAGCACCGTGCCCAACTCGTAGTCCTTCAGCGGAGTCGTGCTGCAGACCTCGACGCCGCCGAGCGCGTCGACCATTTTCGCGAAGCCGGCGAAGTCGATGGCCATGAACCTGTTGATGCTCAGGCCGGACAACTTTTGGATGACCTTCACCAGACACTTGGGGCCGCCGAACGCGAACGCAGAGTTCAGTTTGGTCTCGGTGTAGACGTATCTGGACCCGTAGGTCCCGGTGTCCTCGTCGTAGAGCGGGCCGTAGGCGCCGGTGTCGGGGTTCCAGGCCTCGCATTTCAACGGCGTAATCGCCAGGTCGCGCGGAAACGACACCGCGACCACCCGTTTACGGTTCGCCGGGATGTTGACCAGCATGATGGTGTCCGAGCGGGCGCCGCCGGCGTCTTCGGTGTCCCCGGCACCCATCTCGCTGTTCTCCCCGGCACGCGAGTCGACGCCGACAATCAGGAAGTTCTCGTCGCCGTATTGCCCATTGGGGTCGACGATGTCGCGCGAATGCGGGTCCAGCGCGCTGATCGTGTTGAGCCGGTTGTTTTTCGAGGCGCTCCACTGCCACGCCCCGCCGGTCAACGCCAACGACAACACGGCGATCACGGCAGCCAGCGAGCGGCCGGCCGCCAACAGCGGGCGGCGCTGGCGCTTCGGTTCCGGTGCCAAGGCTTGGTCGTCCGTCGCAGTTCCCGCGATCCGCGCCGGCGGCACCTTTTCCGGCACCGTCGGCAGCACGGTGGTCTCTTGCGACTGGGGGCTGCGCCGTGGGCGGTGAGCCACCTCGAGATCCGGCAGCTCAGACGCATAGGCCGATGAGGTCGATACGGCGTAGGCGTCGTAGCGGTACTCCGGCTGGTCCTCGGGTGTGGAGGGGACCGGTTCTGGCGATTCGGTTTCCTTGGCCGCGCGACGATGGCTGGGTCGAATGGTCGTCTGACCGCCAACCTTGGCGATCAGTTCGGCGACGCTGAGCCCGCCCCCGGTGTGGCATCCGGTCGGCTCGCCGTCGTCGGTGTCAGCGGGCTCGGTTGGCGGCGGTGACCATCGACTGACGGAGCCCGCGTCGTGGGCCGGCGAACCGAACCGTTCCCACGGCGCGGCGCCCGGGGCGTGCGAATGGCCGGGAGTGGCTTCATCGGCGCCAAAGTCGCCGTCACTCATGTCCTACCGGCCTCCGAAGCTCCGATGAGATGCCCGTAAACATCTGTGTGTTCGTGCGCATACATCAGGGCAGTGCTGGCGGTGGCAGCACTGCAGTCCCACGCAACCGGCGCGGTCGCGCCCATTGTTCTAGCTCTCGTACAGCGGCGCCGAGGCGGGTCCCGCCACGGGCACGTTGCAACAAGTTCCACATCGTAGCCAGCCGTCGGCTGAAACGCGATGTCGAGAAGGTGTCGATTCAGCCACCCGAGTGCATGATGTCGGCGCCCGCCGGCACCGTGCAGTCGTCGCGGTCGGTCAGCCAGCCGTCGGGCAGGGCGACCTTTGCCGGCGATCCCTGCCGGCCGCGCGGCCCGGTGGCCGCATCCGGAAAAAGAACATCTGTGTCCAGTTGGTCAAGCAACACGTCGAGCTCGGCCAATGTTTTGACCAGCGCCAACGCCCGCCGCAGCTCGGATCCGGCCGGGAACCCGTGCAGATACCAGGCGATGTGTTTGCGGATATCACGCATGCCCTTGTCTTCGCCGAAATGGGCGGCCAACAGCACTCCATGGCGGCGGACGATGTCAGCGACCTCGCCCAGGGTTGGCGGGGCAGGGGGTGGATTGCCGGTGAAGGCGGCTGACAGTTCGGCGAACAGCCAGGGACGGCCCAGGCAGCCGCGGCCGATGACGACGCCGTCGCAGCCGGTGGCGGCCATCATGGTCAGGGCGTCGCTGGCGTCGAAGATGTCCCCGTTGCCCAGCACCGGGATCGTTCGCACATGCTGCTTGAGCGCGGCGATCTGGTCCCAGTCCGCGGCGCCGGAGTAGCGCTGCGCCGCGGTTCTGGCGTGCAAGGCCACGGCGGCCGCCCCTTCGGTTTCTGCAATCCGGCCCGCATCCAAGTGGGTGTGGTGGGCGTCGTCGATACCGACGCGGAACTTCACGGTGATGGGAATACCGGAGCTGGCGGTTCCTCTCACGGCTGCCGCGACGATTTGCCCGAACAGCCGCCGCTTGAACGGCAGCGCGGCGCCGCCGCCGCGACGAGTCACTTTGGGCACCGGGCAGCCGAAGTTCATGTCGATGTGATCGGCCAGGTTCTCGTCGGCGATCATCTTGACGGCCTCATACGTGGTGGCCGGGTCGACGGTGTATAGCTGCAGCGATCGCGGGGACTCGTCGGCGGAGAACGTCGTCATGTGCATGGTGGCTGGATGCCGCTCGACGAGCGCACGCGCGGTGACCATCTCGCAGACGTAAAGGCCGCTGACCGTGCCGACCTTGGCTTGCTCCAGCTCACGGCACAGCGTGCGGAATGCGACGTTGGTCACGCCCGCCATTGGGGCCAGCACCACCGGGCTGGCGAGCGTGATGGGGCCTATGCGCAACGGCGCGCTACCGCCGGCTCATCGTCAGCGTGCCTGCGGTTTGATGCAGCTCGTACGCCGTGGTCCTCTTGCCCGTGCGGGCTTCCCGGTCGAGTTGGCGCTGCTTGGACACCTCGAACTTCTCGCAGGTCTGCTCGAGCTCCTTGATCAGCACACCGAGGTCGTCACGCAACGCGGCGGCTTCACCGGTGAAGTCCTCACGCTCGAAGATGCGCCACTTCTTCAGCACCGGCATCACCACGTCGTCGAGATGGATGCGCGGGTCATACACCCCGCCGACGGCGATCATCACGGCCTTGCGCCGGAACTCCGGCACCTGGAAGCCGGGCATCTGGAAATTGCGCAGCACCTTGTGCAGCGACTTCATCGCCTGGTTGGGCGCGATGGAGAACCCGGCCTCGCTGACGTCCCGGTAGAAGATCATGTGCAGGTTCTCGTCGGCCGAGATTTTGGCCAGCAGCTGGTCGGCGATCGACTCGTCGCAGGCTTTGCCGGTGTTGCGGTGCGAAATCCGGGTGGCCAGCTCCTGGAACGTGACGTAGATGACCGAGTCGAACAGGCTCTCGGCGAACAAGTCATCTCGGACCTGGTGGTTTTGGCCCGGGCTGAAGCCACGGTTGACGACCTCGATGCGTAGCTTCTCCAACTCCACCGGGTCGACGGCGCGGGTCACCACCAGATAGTCGCGCAGCGCGATACCGTGTCGGTTTTCCTCGGCGGTCCAGCGGTTGACCCACTGGCCCCAGGCGCCGTCCATGCCGAAGTTCATCGCGATCTCGCGGTGATAGGACGGCAGGTTGTCCTCGGTCATCAGGTTCTGCACCATCGCCACCTGGGCGACGTCGGAAAGCTGGGACTGCTCGGGCTCCCAGTCCTGCCCGCCGAGCGCATAGAAGTTCTTCCCGTCCGACCACGGGATGTAGTCATGCGGGTTCCAGTTCTTATGCATCGACATATGCCGGTTCAGGTTTTTCTCGACGACCGGCTCGAGTTCCTGCAACAGCTGTAGGTCGGTCAAGTCTGCCGACATGGCCCCTCCAGTTATCTGTGTCTGTTGGTTGCAGTCAATATATCTGTGTATGCCAGTAGCATCAAGTTTGCGCCCGGCGTGGCGCTAGTACGTGGTCGCCCGGCTGAGCAGCATGTCGACGCAGTAATCGATGAACTGTTCGCGGCTGGCCGCCAGGCGTCCGTCCAGGTAGGCGGTGAACAGCGCGGTCAGGCCGCCGATCAAGCTGGTGGCCACCATGTGCTGGCGGATGGGATCGCCGATCTGGGTCAGCTTGCGCTGCAGCAAGTCGATGAAGCTGGGCATCCATTCTGCGCCGGAGCGGGTCAGCACGGGCTCGACCCCGGGGGCCAGCAGCAGCACCCGGCCACGGACCGGGTCGTCGACCATCAGTGCGACGAATCGCTCGACGGCCTCTCGCGGTGTGCTGGCCGACATCAGTGTCGACATCGCGCGTGTGCAGACGTCGTCGTAAACCGCGCGGACGAATTCGTCACGGTCGGAGAAACTTTCGTAGAAGTAGCGCTCGGTGAGTCCGGCTTCCCGGCATACCGCCCGCACGGTCAGGGCGGGGCCACCTTCTTCGCCGAGTAACTGCACGCCGGCGCCGACGAGTTTGTCGCGGCGCAGCGCCTGGCGATCCTCCAGGGGGACACCGGACCAGCGGCCCCGTCGTTGACCCGACGACACAGCACTCCTAAACTGGATAGTGACAACGCATGTAGTCAGGTTGACTGACGACCGACAGGAACCTCACCAGTGACTCAAGATACTTCTGAGGCGCACCCGCTGACCAGCGAAGGCGGGTCCGACGAAGTGGCCAGCGGCTGTCCAGTGTCGCCGTTGGGATACGACGCGCCGCCGATGCCGCTCGGACCCGACTCGCTGACGTGGAAATACTTCGGCGATTGGCGCGGCATGCTCCAGGGCCCCTGGGCCGGTTCCATGCAGAACATGCACCCGCAGCTGGGCGCCGCGGTCGAAGACCACTCGACGTTCTTCCGGGAGCGCTGGCCACGGCTGCTGCGGTCGCTCTACCCGATCGGCGGCGTCGTTTTCGACGGCGACCGCGCCCCGACGACCGGCGCCGAGGTGCGCGACTACCACACCGACATCAAGGGCACGGACGCGCAGGGCCGCCGCTATCACGCGCTGAATCCCGACGTCTTTTACTGGGCGCACTCCACCTTCTTCGTCGGCACATTGCACGTGGCCGAGCGGTTCTGTGGCGGCATCACCGAGGCGCAGAAGCGTCAGCTATTCGACGAGCATGTCGAGTGGTACCGGATGTACGGCATGAGCATGCGCCCGGTGCCGAAAAGCTGGGAGGAGTTCCAGGTCTACTGGGACCACATGTGCCGCGAGGTGCTGGAAAACAATTGGGCGGCACGTGAAGTACTCGACCTCACGGTTTTGCCCAAACCGCCCTTTGCGCAGTGGATCCCGGATTGGTTATGGCGGTTACAACGAAAACTGATGGCGCCGTTCTTCGTCTGGTTGACGGTTGGCCTCTACGATCCGCCGGTGCGAGAGCTGATGGGCTACAGCTGGTCGCGCCGCGACGAATGGCTACATCGCCGGCTCGGCGACGTCGTGCGCCTGGTCTTCGCCGTGGTGCCTCCGCGTTACCGCAAGCATCCGCGGGCTCGCGCCGGGTGGGACCGCGCCACCGGTCGCATCCCGGCCGAGACACCGCTGGTGCACACGCCCGCGCGTAACCTGCCTCCGCTGGACGAGCGCGGCGACCCAAAGCACTACTGCCCCAACGTGTAACGCGTGCCCCTTAGTGGGCGTGGCTGTGTGCTTCCTCCAGGCCTGACTGATGCACGTGCTGGTGCGCATGCTCGGTGCCGTCGTCGTGGGTGTGAGCGTGGTCGTGCTCGACGTGCTCATGCTCGTGGCTGGTGTGCTCGTGCGTGTGAGCGAGGCCGTCGTGTTCGTGCTCGTGGGCGTGCGGTGTTTCGTGGGGGTGGGTGTGGTGCGACATGATTCTCATCTCCTTTGTTGTGCTGTCGCTTTGGCAACCACCTGCAGCCGCTCATCGGAGCGGTGGTGCGGTGGAACCCCTGGGCCGGCGTGCTCGGCGTTGAAGACGGCGTCAGTGACCAGCTGGCAGATGTGCTCGTTTTCCACGCTGTAGAAAATCGTGGTTCCTTCGCGGCGGGTGCGCACCAGTCGTGCCATCCGCAACTTCGCGAGGTGCTGGGAGACCGATGGCGCCGGTTTGCCGACGTGCTCGGCGAGCTCGTTGACCGACATCTCGCGTTCGGTAAGTGCCCACAGCACCTGGACCCGAGTGGCGTCGGCCAACATCCGAAACACTTCGACCACCAGACTGACCTGATCGTCCGGCAATCGAGGTGCCCTAGTATCTGCATGCATACGCAAATAGTAGTGCAGGAATCAGTGGGGATGTCAAGCCTAGCTCCGGCGCCTCCGCGAATAACTAGCTGATCTATATTAATGAAAAGCGAGATAGGAGCATGCCGATGCGTTCCGAAAGCGACAGCTGGGATCTAGCGTCGAGCGTCGGGGCGACAGCGACGATGGTTGCCGCTCAGCGCGCGCTGGCCGCGGCGGGGCCGGAGCCGCTGATCGACGACCCGTTCGCCGCGCCGCTGGTGCGGGCAGTCGGCATCGATGTCTACACCCGCCTGGTCAACCATGAGATTCCCGTCGAGGCGGACTCCGAATTCGATCCGGACCGCATGGCCCGGGGGATGGGGGTCCGGACCCGGTTCTATGACCAGTTCTTTCTCGGCGCGACGAAAAGCGGTGTCCGCCAAGCAGTCATCCTGGCGGCCGGATTGGATGCTCGGGCCTATCGCTTGCCCTGGCCGGCCGGCACGGTGGTCTACGAAGTCGATCTGCCCGAGGTCGTCGAGTTCAAGACCACGACACTGAGCAGTCTCGGCGCCGAGCCGACTGCCGAGCGGCGCACTGTTGCCGTCGACCTGCGCGACGACTGGCCGGCGGCGCTGCGTGCCGCCGGGTTCGACGCCGATGCGCCCGCTGCGTGGAGCGCAGAGGGTCTCGTGGTGTACCTGCCGCCCGACGCCCAGGATGCGCTGTTCGACAACATCACCACGCTGAGTTCCGGCGGCAGCCAGCTGGCCTGCGAATTCGTGCCGGACACAACAATTTTCGCCGACGAACGGTGGCGTACTCATCACGAGCGGATGAGTGAGCTCGGGTTTGACATCGACTTCAACGACTTGGTCTACCACTTCGAGCGCAGCCACATCATCGACCACTTGGCGCGAGACGATTGGCGGGTCACTCACCGCACCGTCGCGCAACTGCATGCCGACAACGGCTTCGTCTATCCCGACGACGAGGTCGCTGCGGCGTTCGCCGACGTGACTTACCTCAGCGCTGTGCGTTGACCGCCGGAATCACCTCGTCAGAATACTTGTTATACTAACTAAGTATTCTGATAGTGCGGAGGATGTTATGGCACGTACCGATGGTGACTCTTGGGATCTGGCGTCCAGTGTGGGAGCGACGGCCACGGCCGTCGCCGCGCAGCGGGCAGTAGCCAGCAAACGGCCCGATCCGCTGATCAATGACCCATTCGCCGAGTCGTTGGTTACGGCGGTCGGCGTGGAGTTCTTCACCAAGTTCGCTCGTGGGGAACTCGCCGGCACCGACATCGAGGACCCGGCTCTGGACTTCGACCGCATGTCGGAAAACCTGGCGGTGCGAACCAAGTACTTCGACGACTTCTTCGCCGACGCGACGGCCACGGGCATCCGTCAGGTGGTGATCTTGGCGTCGGGACTTGACGCGCGCGCCTACCGGTTGCCTTGGCCGGATGGCACAACGGTGTTCGAGGTCGACCAGCCGCAAGTGATCGAGTTCAAGACGCGGACACTTGCCGAGTTGGGTGTGCGGCCGTCATCGGATCGCCGCCCGGTGGCCATCGACTTGCGCGACGATTGGCCGACCGCGCTGCAGGGTGCGGGCTTCCGCCCGGACCGGCCCACCGCATGGCTCACCGAGGGGCTGCTGGGCTACCTGCCGCCGGAGGCCCAGGATCGGCTGTTGGACAACATCACCCGGCTCAGTGCTCGCGGCAGCCGGCTGGGTACTGAGACCGTCGACAACATCACCGAGGCACAGCGCGAACGCACCGCGGAACTGGCTGAACGGTGGCGCCAGTACGGCTACGACCTGGAGATGACCGATCTCCTGTACTTCGGCGAACGTAAAGAGACAGCCGCCTACTTGTCTCACCGCGGCTGGCAGACGATCGGCAGCAGCAATGCCGATCTCTTTGTCGAGTACGGGCTGCGGCCGCTGGGCGACGGCGAGATGCCGTTCGGCGATGTCGGCTACATCCGCGCGGCGCTGAATTAGTGCAGCCGAGGTAGGACCTGGGCGCGGTAGAAATCGATCGCCGTTTTCGGGTCCTGCTGGGGGAAGTGCATGAAGGGCGTCGTGCCGGCGTCGAGAACTGCCTGCACGGCTTTGATGTGGGTGGCTGCATCAGTGCCGGTGGTCCAGCCATCGATCACTTTCTCCAGCGGATTGGCTTGGGCCGCCTGTTGGATGTCGACGGGGTTGGGCTGGTCGACGGCGCCGCCGGTGAACCGCCAGAGTTGGGCGGCGCGGTGGATTTCATCCTGAGCGCCGACGACGGCGAACATCTCACCGCGCTTGGCCAGGCTGGCTGGATCGCGACCGGAGTCTTTGGCTCCGCGGTTGAACGCGGCCAGCAGTTTCTGGTCTGTCATGCTGTCGGCCTGCGCAATCCAGCCGTCGCCGTACTGCCCGGCCAGGTGCGCACTCTTCGGTCCGCCCGCGGCGACGAAGATGGGCGGCGGCGACGGCGGCAGGTCGTAGATTTTGAGCTGATTGGTTTGAAAGTATCGGCCCTGGAATGAGATTCGTTGGCCGCTCCATAGCTGACAGATGAGCTGGATGGCCTCGATCAGTCGGTCGTGGCGCTCACGATAAGGCCCGAACTGTGTAGTGGCGGCTTGCTCGTTGAGGCGTTCACCGGTGCCGACGCCGAGGAACACCCGGCCCGGGTAGAGCACCGCCAGCGAGGCGAAGGCGTGCGCCACCGTCGTCGGGTGAAACCGATAGATCGGACACGTCACGCCGGTGCCGAACGGAACATGCTGCGTCCGCTGGCCAACCAACGCCAGCGTGATCCACGGAAACATCGAATGGCTCTCGTTGTCCTGCCACGGCTGAATGTGGTCGCTGGCCCACAGGTAGCGGAACCCGGCCTGTTCGGCTGCCTGCGCCTGGTCGACAAGCTGGGCGGTCGTGAACTGCTCGTGTGACAAGACGAAGCCCACTCCCGGCCCAGGAGCCGGCGGCGGTGGGCTCGTCGGGGTGCTCTCCGGCTTGGAGCCGCAGGCGGCTGCCATACCGGTGGCACTGATGCCCGCCGCGAGCAGCCCAAAGGTGCGCCGTGACATTCCTCTCATGAGGCGGGAGTACCCGAAATGCGTGAGGTCGCAGGGTGGGAGTCAAGGATCAACCGAAACCAGTGTCAAGGATCAGCCGAAACAGCCTGCGACATCAGCCGAGGTCATCCGATACTGATGGTGCCCCCACTAGGACTCGAACCTAGGACCTGCGGATTAAAAGTCCGTAGCTCTACCAACTGAGCTATAGGGGCTGCGACGGACAGGATACTGCGTCCGCCGGCGGGGCTCGTTTGAGGATTGGGTCTGCGGTGGCCTAAGCTGACTTGGCTCACAACGGAACCATGTTGCGAGTACCCCGGAGAGATTCGGTTCTGGCCCCCTTCGTCTAGCGGCCTAGGACGCCGCCCTTTCAAGGCGGTAGCGCGGGTTCGAATCCCGTAGGGGGTACCGCGACGCGGCGACGCGGAGCAGGCAGTGCAACAAGGCCCTGTGGCGCAGTTGGTTAGCGCGCCGCCCTGTCACGGCGGAGGTCGCGGGTTCGAGTCCCGTCAGGGTCGCCATTACGGCGAGGCACACGGTGCCTTCCGGCCAGGTAGCTCAGTCGGTATGAGCGTCCGCCTGAAAAGCGGAAGGTCGCCGGTTCGATCCCGGCCCTGGCCACTCCCAGAGACGCAGGTAAGCTAGCGTTTTCGTGTCATGCAGCTCGTCGCCGACCGTTAACTGACTATGCGGTGGGCCTGCCATGACCTAACGGACTTCGTTGCCCAGCAGTCTCGCTGATGCTCGCAATATCGTGTCAAGTGCATCCGCGACCGCATCCGATTCGAATCGTAGAGATTGCGACGGCAGGAATGTGGGTGAAGCAAGCAGCCCAACGCAAATCGAGGAAGTGGGGTCGAGCGCTCTGGTTGATGACAAGACGGCCCGTCTGCAGTCAGAAATCAATCGGCTCGCGGCGGCGCTGAACACTGAACCAGTCGAGGTCGGGGTCCTTTTGAGGAACGACGACTTGAACATCTTCATCGATGACGGGGGCAGATATCACTACAGCTACTGGGAGCGTGGCAGGCCGAACTTCGACCGCGTCGGCGAGATCGACGACGTTCTCTACTGGTTCGCTGAGGGCATCACTTTTAACATCGGCTGTTCATACTCTGCGCAGTACACCGCCCAAAACGAGAAATTCCGCGTCCTGATGTGGGCCAAACAATATGAACTGCTCAACCAACTTGATCCGCGCTGGGCCAAGCGCTGTGTACGCGAAACCGCGGGCTGGCTACGGCGTTGGGGCAAAGACGAAGATGTAGAACTGCTGCCAAATATCCCCGAACGCAACAGCTAACCGCGCCCTTGTGGAATGTGCTGAACCGGTGTCAATTTAGCCGCTAAATCAAGTCTATCTGTAAATCAAAAAAGGTGCAGGCAGCATTTCGAATATTCATGTTCACCCGTGGTGGCTGGGGGACGCGCTACCGGGGGACCGTATGTGAGTGTCACAGCGCTTCGCCAATGTCGGGAAGTAAGGCAATGTCCTCCGGCTGGCTGTATTTGCGGAACATAGCCGCAGTCTCCCGGACATTTCTCTTTGCCCAATCAATATTCAAGTGGCTCAGCACTTGGTACTCATATTTAAAGCGTTCTGCACGGTCACCCACTTGCTTGGCGGCTTGGCGTGTAACGATGCTTTCGCAGTACCAGTAGAGAAGGTCATCGAGGCTGCCCTTTTTATCGAAACCGAGCTTGCCCCGCTCGTAGAAAGTAAAGTGATAGGAACCGTCGTCGGCGACGAAAATATTGAGGCCGTCATTGGTCCGCAGTCCGACAGGCATAGGGCGTGCTCCCAGCTCCTCCGACAGCCGATCGACCTGGATTTGAAGTTCCCGGGTTTTATCGTCCAAGGGGCGGTCCATACTCATCTAGTACTCCTAGCCTTACTAATTCCCACACAGTTGGTTGGGTGCCGTCGGGCGCAGTGATCATGTATTGCGTGGCTCCGGGTGATGGCGTCTGCCCGTAGAAAGGCTCCACTGGTCCTTCTACGATTTGCCAGCCCGGAGGCTGTCGGTTCCGGTCGAAAAGTGAGCAGGTGATTCCGGTCGAAAAGTGAGCACCCTTCGATTGGAGAGTGATCACTGT
>NZ_LZKJ01000107.1 GCF_001672775.1 Mycobacterium kyorinense
TCGTCCAAGTCGAAGGGCGAACGTGATCGTCACATAACCGACAACTTCCCGGCAGGCCTAGATGTTGGGCTTGCTCTGAAGGGTGCGGCTCTCGATGTCGGGGAGGTCAACGCTTTCAAGAAGATCATGGCCGAACTTCGCAGAACTGAACCGAAGATCGCGAAGGCCCTAGGCCTCTAATCAGGTCCGAAGAGCGAAGGGGTCGATCCCATCTCCCGTTTTCCCTCCGCGCAGTTTGTCCGCAGCGGGCACTCAGGGCACTCTGGGTTGACAGGCCTACACCAACTATTGGCGAGTTCGATGAGGCCAAGGTGCGCGGCGCGGGAGTAGTCGCCAAAGCCGACCATGCGAGCCACGGCAAGTCTGCCATCGGTCAGCCGGTTCTTGCGGTCGGCATCGTTGGATTGGAATCGACTGGCAACGCGCAGCACACCTTTCGTCACAAGGACCGGCTCCTCCGGTCCCGCATCGGTCACGGGCCGTGATTCGATCGGTGCGACCAGCACCGCTAGGTCCGCGATGGACTCAGACAGACTGATCCCCGCACGTAGTTCGTCAGCTGAGCCCTCCAACATCTGCGGTCCGTTTGCCACCCGATCTCGCAGCGTCAGAATTTTTTCAGCTCTCTGTTCGCGTCCGGTGTTCTCGACAATGAATCGAAGATGTTCTTCGAACTCCCGGTGCTTGGCTGAAGGCAATGCCCAGGGTTTGTCGTTCTCCTGCAACAGCTTCCAAGCTCTTCGCACCAGTGACGCAGGCGCTCGGTCGAGCAATTCCTCTGCGCTGATGACCAGCCACCGTGACGGCGGTCGGTTGCGAACCCACTGCAGCCAAGGAAGCGCACGGACATGTTGCGATTTGTTCATCCACTCGGCCAGCGTCTGGGCGGTCTCACGGGTGGAGGGGCCCGCGTCTCGAGGCTCGTCCAACGATTCGCGGATAGCGAGTCCTACCACGAAACCGAGCCTTGGTGGAACAGCATTTCCGATCTGGCGGAAGGCCGCGGACGGTGGCCCGTCAAACCTGAAGTCGTCAGGGAACGTCTGTAATCGAGCTGCCTCACGCACAGTCAGTGTGCGGCTCTGTCGCGGGTGGATGTACCAGTAACCATCCTTGGCGATGTGCGCAGTAATCGTCCGTGACAAGTCGTTCTCGTTCAACCTGTTGTATTTGTCATCGAAGATGTCACCGCGATAGCGCTGGTGCTCCTTTTTTAGGTCGGTGTATTTCGATGCATGCGTCATCGACTCGAACGCTTCGCGATCGTCATCTCGGACGGGCCGGGTGATGTGATCGAACACCTTGTGTGCATCCTCAAATGCGACCCCGTTGCGCATCTCGCGTTGGAACTGCGTGATCGGCCCTGCGTACTCCGCCCAGCCGTGCTCGCCGCCCTCCGGACGCCATCCGCCCTCTACTTCCGGAAGATCCCCGATTGCGTTCCATACGCTGACCGGCTCCGAAGTCTCCGCCGGCCATCTGAACTCGGTATTGTCACTCAGAGCGACCAATATCAGGCGCTGGCGAAACTGGGGCACCCCGTAGCGCCATGTGTCGACCACGCGTTCTTCGACCGAGTAACCCATTTGCTCGAGCTCTTCAACCATGCTGCGGAGGATGAACATCTCACGGTCGAGAGCCATGTCCGGAACGTTTTCCATCAGCACTGCCTTGGGCCGAGCTCGGTCGACGATCTCGAGGAAGGATCGCCATAAGTCTCGACGTTCGTCGTGTGGGTCGCGCAGGCGTCGCTGAACCCGGTACCGAAGCATAGAACGGCCTGCCCTCGAAAATGGCTGACACGGCGGACCACCGGCGACTAGATCAATTTGTGCGTCGTTGAGAAGGTCGCCCAACTTGGCAACGATTGCCGGATCCGAAAGATCCCAGTCGACGGATAGACCACCGAAATGGTGAGCATGAGTCCGGTTGGCGAACGGTTCGTGGTCCGCGCCCAGTACAACCTTGAAACCGGCCTTCTCCAACCCGAGACTCAGCCCTCCTGCCCCGCTAAAGAAATCTGCAGCCAGAGGAGCTTTAGTTTTTTTCCGAACGGCTCGCACGTATGCCAGGAAGGAGTCGACGTCGTTGATGTGGTCGGGGTGCGGCGAAAGGTTGAGGAACGGCCCTCGAACAAGACGCACACCGTACCCACCATGCTTCTTCGAGACTTCTGATGGTGACGACGGCACAGCGTAACGATAGCCGGCAGGCCTGACACCGCGCGGTGATCGTCCCGCGTTTGGTTCGGGATTGAGTGCCTAGGTCTACTTTCCCCAGTCGACACAAGGATCGGCGCGCGCGTCGCGCCGCCCGCTTCGCGGCAACTGAACCGATGCCTGCCTGATGGCCATCAACGCACATCACAAGCGCGCCGCGGGTGAGCCCGCAAGCCTCGGCTGTGGAGCAGATTGCGCAGGTGTCGACTCACCTTTTCCAGGCAGATGACGTCCAGTTTTAAATCAAGCGTTCGTCGGGTAACCGCCAGTACATCTGCCAGACCAGTCAAAGAATGCATTATTGGCGAGCGAGCAAGATCAAGGAGGCGCATGTCACTGATCACTTCGTTTGAGTACCGCGGCGATCGCAATGCTCGCTTCCAGGCCGAACATAAGTGTGGATGGTTCTATGATGAGAAGCCGACCGGCGGTCGGATCCTGCAGTTGGAGACATACGCTAAAGACGGCAGCACTTCCCAGATCATGCAATTCGATCGGCGAGCAGTGGGAGAGCTACTCACGATCATCGCTCGAGCGTTTCTAGATCCAGCCACTGACCCTTGGAAACCATAACCGCATTCGGGCGAGAAAATCCGCAAACCAGTTGCGTTAGAGCTTTGCTCAGATTCGGGGCGCCGATGCGACATCCCTGCCCGGCCTTCCGCTGAATCTGGCCAGGGCTGACAAGTAGTCGGTCCGCAAAAGCCGAAGAACGCCCCAGCATCGGGTGCCAAATGCTTACGCCGAACTTCTCACTCAGCGACAGCGGCGCGGAGGACTCAGTAGTGACACGGGCCGCGATGGGGATGGCGCACGGCGGAGGCGCGACACTGCTTCACGACCAGATCGCCTAGCTGAGGATGAGGCTCGCCAAACGCCGATGACGGACTTCCGTCGCAGGAACGGCGGCGTCGAGTTGTTGGACGGGCGATCGACTAACTTTCTTCAGGTACTTTCTAACATTACTGACTGACGCACCTGGGGGTACCAAACATGGCCGCGCAAACAAAAAGCATCACAATTCGCGGGCACGTATTTGTCGTCAAGGCGGACATCAGAACGATCATGTGCGATGCGTGGCTTTGCCCAACCGACGGCGGCTTCAATATAGAGCCGTGGGCTCGAGAAGGCCTTGAGGTTAAGTCGCCTCGCCTTACCGGGTACAGCTGGGGCGGCCGCCGAGCGATCGCCTATAAACACAACGCTATCCCGCTAATCGTCCTAGGCAATGTTTATACGACCCCAACGTCAGGGCCCGAAGGAATCGCCGCCCGAATTGATCAACTCTTGCCGCTGATCGACGAGTTCGTCGGCGTCTCCGTCGCGCACCTTGCTCGAAGCCAATCAGATCAGCCGCCGCGACTGGCGCTTCCACTGATCGGGACAGGCCAGGGAGGCCTGCGTGGAGTCAAAGGGCACACGCTTCGGCCGTTGCTCGAAAAACTCGACCGCGTGGCGGCCGAGGCTCATGTCGACTTCGTTTTGTGCACCTACGATGCTCTCGCATGGTCGGCGGTGCAGGCAGCGCGTGCAGTGCAGCAGTGGCCGCTAACTACCGAAGAGCACGAGCTGGCTGAGAACCTGGCGGCTGAGTCCCAAGCGGAAGGCCTGGTGCTGTTCATCGGTGCCGGTGCTAGCCGCGATGTAAACCTTCCCGACTGGCGTCAGTTGCTGGAGCGGCTGTCAGAATCCCGGCTAAATGACCTATCCGGTCCCGAACGACAAAGCCTTTCATCACTGGACCCTCGTGACTATGCCACTCTTATTGAGAATGACCTCGGCCGCCCGTTATTGCTGTCGAAGCTCGAGGAGGAGCTAGGCCGTAGTGATCTACACATTGGGCTGACCCACGCGCTGCTCGCCTCCTTGGGCGCTCAGCAGGTAGTAACCACTAACTACGACAACCTTTTTGAACGAGCCTCCGCCTACGACGGCCGGACAGTGGAAGAAGCCATCACGGTTTTACCTTACGGACAGGTGCAGCAGAAACGGCCTTGGCTTTTGAAGCTGCATGGGTCTCTTCACCACAGCGCCGCCAATGACATCGTCTTGACTCGCTCGGATTACATGCGGCTCCGACACCAACGAGGCGCGCTCTACGGGATCGTGCAAGCGCTGCTGGTCACCAAACACCTCCTATTCGTTGGTTACTCACTCAACGACGAAGACTTCCACGAACTCGCCGACGAAATACGCACCGCTCTCGAGCCCAGAGCCACCGAACCCAAACAATTAGGAACCGTCCTAACGATCGAAGAATCCGCATGGGGCCGCTTATGGGGAGACCTGTTCAACGTCGTGAACATTGGTAACGGGCCGCCGGCAATCGCTGCGCGGCGACTGCAAATATTCCTTGACAGGGTGGCGTACCTGGCAACCCCGCGGCACGCCTACCTTCTCGAGCCGTCGTTCGACGGGTTGCTCAGCGACGAGGAGCAGCAAATCGCCACAAGTCTTCGCAAGCTTGAGAGGGTCGTCGCGGGATCGGATCACCCCACCGCTCATGTAGTGAGCAAGGCGCTCAGAGAATTTGGAGCGACTCCTGGTGAACGCCCCAACCGGTTGGTGCGAAGACGGGAAGTACGACTGAACGAAGCGTCCGAGCACGAGCTAGCCGAGGCCGTGCACAGTTTCAACTCTCGCTATGGGGAGATGGAAAGAGTGCTGTGGTGTCTCTCGACGCACTGCCGCGCTGCACTGCTTAACAACGATGATGCACGAGTCCTCGAGGAACTCGTTTGGACAATCAAAAGCTGGTGGGGCGTGCAAGGCGTTCGCACCGAAACTAAGTCCGCCATGGCGAGGGCTCTCCTCACCCTGGACTGGTCACCCGAACTGCTCGAGCCAACCGACACCCCGCAACTGGGCGGCGAAGAATACGCAACCAACCAGGTCGCAACCCTCGTCCGCCAGAGCATGGCAATGGGCGTTCAGCGGCGAGAGTATTCGCTCGCCTCCAAAGTGCTGCACTGGCTTCTGCCATGGCGAATCCCTGTATACGACAGTTTTGTCCGGTCTAGCCTCGGTATCCCAGAAAGATGGGATCATCCCGAGGCTTACGCGCGGATTGCGCGGGAGTTGTTCGCGGCCGCGCGAACCGTCACTGCCGCGAACCCGGCATGGGTGGGCTCGCTGGAGCCGCGTTCGCCGCTTCGTGCTTTCGACAAATGCCTCTGGTGGTTCGGCGGCGGCAACG
>NZ_LZKJ01000108.1 GCF_001672775.1 Mycobacterium kyorinense
CGACCGAATCACTACCGCCAGCACAGCGATCATGGCCAGCGGCACGATCTTCGGTGGCGCGGTGCTGATCGGCCTGGTGAACATCGTGCTGCTCACCGCGATGGCCACGATCGGGGCGTTCGTCTACAACCTGACGACCGACCTCATCGGCGGCGTGGAAGTCACCCTCGCCGACCGGGATTAGTGCCGAAGGCATCCGGTGCGGTAATCTCGTCGCTCGGCCGTACGCGAGTGCGGGCCTATAGCTCAGGCGGTTAGAGCGCTTCGCTGATAACGAAGAGGTCGGAGGTTCGAGTCCTCCTAGGCCCACAACCATGTGTTCGCCAAGACGCTCCGCGCGACTGATACTGCCGCTGGCCATGATCGCTGTGCTGGCGGTAGTGATTCGGTCGCGACGGGGCGTCGAGGTCTGGCATGTGGCCGCTGACCAGACCGCGGGTCGCGGCGAGTAGTTGTGAATGTTTCGACAACGCGTCCGCGCGGCTGTGTATGTGTGGGTCTGTCGGAGTGGTGTGCCAAGGTGGTGACGTGGACGTTGACCAGGGTTGGCCCGTGGCCGGGTGGAGCTCTTGACGCCGCGGTTTGAGATCCCCACCGGCTGGACAGCACAGGCATACCGGTTCGCACTGGATCCGTCGCCAGCCCAGCTCCCTATGTTGGAGTCGCATTGCGGTGCCGCCCGGTTTGCGTTCAACCACATGCTTGGCATGGTTAAGGCCAACCTGGATCAGCGGTCGGCTGAACGCAGCTACGGGATCGCCGAGCTTGAGCTCACGCCGGCACAGGGGTGGTCGTTGGCGAAGCTGCGCAAGGCTTGGAATCAGCGCAAAGAAGGCGTAGCGCCGTGGTGGCCAGCCAACAGTAAGGAGGCCTACAACACGGGTCTTGACGCGTTGGCGCGGGCTTTGGAGGCGTGGGACAAATCGCGCGCCGGTGAGCGGGCCGGTGCACGTGTGGGGTTCCCGCGCTTCAAGGCCAAGCATGCAGCGGGTCGTTCGGTGCGGTTCACCACGGGCGCGATTCGTGTCGCATCGGACCGCCATCATGTGGTGTTGCCTCGGCTCGGCTGTATCCGCACCCATGAGTCGACCCGTAAGCTTGCGCGACGATTGGAGGCTGGGGCCGCCCGGATTCTATCGGCCACGGTGTCGCGTCAGGCGGGACGCTGGTTCTGCTCCTTCCAGGTGATCGTCGCCAACAAGGGCCGACCCGCCAACATCGCCAAATCACCGCATGCTGTGGTCGGTATCGATGTTGGTGTGCGCGACCTATTGGTGGTTGCTACGCCCGAGGGCGTGGAAGTAGATCGCATCCCAGCACCCAAGCCGCTGCAAGCCGCGCAAGCTCGGTTGCATGCGCTGCAGCGCCGGGCAGCTCGTCAGCAGGGACCGTACGATGCCACCAACCGGATTCGACGTGAGCCGTCGAATCGGTGGCAACGTACTCAGCGCCGAATCGCCAAGGCTCATGCCCGAGCGGCCAGTGTTCGCGCACATGAGATGCACCTCGTGACCACAACGTTGGCCGCCCGCCATGATGTCGTGGTATGCGAACACCTCAACGCTGCGGCGATGAGGCGGCGCGGCGGCGTGCGCAAGCGCGGGCTCAATCGGGCTTTGGCGGATGCAGCGCTCGGGCGCGTGCGTGCCCAACTTGCGTACAAAACCTTGTGGTATGGCACCACTTTGGTGGTAGCCTCGCGCCTGTTTGAATCCACTCAACTCTGTTCTCGTTGCGGAGCGAAAACCAAACTCCGCCTGCGTGATCGGCGCTACCGCTGCCGCAACGGATGCCCGGCGATGGATCGGGATCTCAATGCGGCGATCAACCTCGCCCGCCTCAGCGAAACCACCACAGCCGGTGGCAGAATGAGGACCGGTACCGGGAGTAGCCCGGCCGCCAGCGTCACGGCTGGAGAAGGACGTCGAGCCAACCAGAAGACCAGCCCCACAGTCCCGGTGGGGACGGCACGAGGCGATGACACGTCAACCCCGCGCACCACTAAGGCGGGGACCGCTGCTCCGCAAGGAGAAGCTGCTTGAAATGCGCACTGTCGCAGAAGCATCTACATTTCAGGTAACGGCCTTAGCTCAGTTGGTAAAAAAGAGAGCGAGCGAGCGAAGCGGGTTGCCGTTCGCATAACAGCAGTCGGGAGTTGATATGAAAGGATCGGGCGACGAGAGGGACCTTGGCTGACGGCATTTTGCCTGGTCATGTCCACGACGGGGCCATAGTTCAACGGTAGAACAGGGCCTTTGCAAGGCTCAAATCGGGGTTCGATTCCCCGTGGCTCCACGTGATATTCGCGATGCTGCGCGGCTTCAAGGTGCGCAGCAGGATTGAGCGCCTCGATATCCGTGAAGAGTTTTAGTTTAGTGCTCAGTATGCGATGCAGATAGCTCGCTCGATCGCCAACGGGTCAGCGATAGCTGCGAGCATGGTCTGCGCGAGTCGGCGCGCGAGATTGAGGTCCCACCGCGCAAGCCGATATCGGCGGCGGTGGGGTAGGAACCGGTGAGCTTGCCGTCGGTGAGTCGGGCAGGACGAAAGATCGTCCAGTCCAGTCCGCTTGTGGTGCATAGCTTCTCGATCGCTTGATGCTCGGCGTCAACGGGCCTGAGGATAGTCGCCAGAGCCGGACCGAGAATGTGCTTGTGCCACCAGAGTTGGTCGTATGGCTGTGGGGCGATGACCCCGGAGGTGAAGGTCAGGAACCGCGCCACCCGTCTGTCGTCATGGCGGCTGTTATGTTGCTGGTCAGAGCGGCCGTCACACCGGCCTGCGCGTCGCACAGCCTGCCCGAACCCAGCCAGACAGCACGGCGTCGCTTCGCGTAACGACCGGCCGAATCTCGTCGAGTGTGAATGCGGATAGCTCGACCACAGTGAGTGAGGGATGATCGGCCGAAAGGCGGGAGCCGTCCCGCACTACGGCGTCACACGGTGACCGCCTTCGAGCGCCTGGTGTGTTTGTCACAGGCGGTACCGGCGCGATCGGTGGCCACACGGTGCCCGCGCTGGTCGCTGCCGGCCATGAAGTCACCGCGCTAGCCCGCAGCGATAGGAAAGCCTCGGTTTTGGCCAGCCAAGGAGCCACTCCGCTTCAGGTGTCGTTGTTCGACCGTGACGGGCTCGCCAAAGCTTTCACCGGTCACGATGCGGTGGTGAATATGGCGTCGGCGCTACCCTCGCCGCAGCGCTTCATCCTGAAATCCGCCTGGACCGAATGCCAGCGCATCCGCATCGAAGGCTCGGCGGCCGTCGTTGACGCAGCGCTGGCAGCAGGGGTACCGAGACTGGTGCAAGAGTCCGTGGCGATGATCTACCGCGACGGCGGAGACCGCTGGATCGACGAGGAATGGCCTGTCGACCACTATCCGATTGCCTCAGGCAATCACGGCGCGGAAACCAGCGCCCGGCGATTCGCCGAAACCGGAAGCGACGCAGTAATTTTGCGGTTCGGGCTGTTCTATGGGCCGGGTGCGGCACATAGCGAACAAATCATAGACCTGGCCCGCCGCCACATCGCATTCCAGGCCGGCCGCGCCGAGACCTACATATCCGCGATCCACCTCGCCGACGCGGCGGGCGCGGTCGTCGCCGCACTGCAGTGCCCCGCCGGCACCTACAACATCGTCGATGACGACCCCGTCACCAAGAAACAGAACACCCAGGCGATGGCAGACGCCGTCGGCGCCAAGACGTGGATCACCGGGCCGGGGCGTTTGGCCCTACTACTCGGTGACCGCACCACGTCGATGACCAGATCACTACGGGTCGCCAACGCCCGCTTCCGCGCGGGCACAGACTGGCGACCCCGATATCCAAGCGTGCGTGAAGGCTACCGAGCGGTGGTGGTCACCGTCAGGTCACAGGGCGGATGAGGTTCGTTGCGGCGTTGATAGTTGGGCGTTGGCCACAGCGCCTGCCCCTACGCCGCCACGGAATTACTGAAAATAAACGGACCACGACAGGACGGCATACCGCTCCACATGCGCCGTCGTGCACGTGAACCGCGCGTGGCTATCACCTATAGATAACGAATCCCCTAGGCTCCACTGCTGTTACGGCCGCGGTTGTACGTCGACGCTCGGGGGCCGCGGCGATGGTTCCGGACGCGACGAACGGCGCACGACCGAAAAGGCGACCGCACCGCCCGCGAGGGCTAGCACCGCGACTCCGGCAACCACCCACGGCCGCTTGCTGCGACGCTGGGCTCGGCGGGCGTCTTGCAGCGCCTGGGGCAACCCGCTGACGACCTCCTGGGCGGCGGCCAGTTCTTGCGCGAGCGTCTCCTGAGCCGATTGCAGATCCTGGGCCAGCCGGCCCTCCTGATACCGGCGGCGCAAGCTGGACGCGCCTGCCTGCGCCGAGTGAACACCCAGCTCGACGAGACCACGCGTAACGTCCACGGGACCCACCGCCGAGTACGTCAAACCCCGGTTCAGTCGCTGCCGCGGGGTCAACCGGGTCTTCGTCTTCGCGCTCATCTGCCACCTTTCCGCCGACCGTTTCCGAACGCACTGACCTCCCACCCTGCCACTATCGAGAGCGCAGCGGGCGCGATGGGCGCAGGCCTCCGCGATAGCGAGACCGGATGACGGACACCAATACCGGTGATGGCAGACTGTGATGCCGTGACTACCAGCCCAATTCAGACCGCCACTGCCACGCTGCACACCAACCGCGGCGACATCAAGATCGCGTTGTTCGGAAACCACGCTCCCAAGACCGTTGCCAACTTCGTGGGCCTGGCGCAGGGCACCAAGGACTATTCGACCGAGAACGCCTCAGGCGGTAGTTCCGGCCCGTTTTACGACGGCGCTGTCTTCCACCGGGTGATCAGCGGATTCATGATCCAGGGCGGGGACCCGAGCGGCACCGGCCGCGGCGGACCCGGCTACAAGTTCGCCGATGAATTCCACCCAGAATTGCAGTTCGACAAGCCGTATCTACTGGCCATGGCCAACGCGGGCCCCGGCACCAACGGGTCACAGTTTTTCATCACCGTCGGCAAGACCCCGCACCTGAACCGCCGCCACACCATCTTCGGCGAGGTGGTCGACCCCGAGTCGCAGAAGGTCGTCGACACGATCGCCACCACCCCCACCGACCACAGCGACCGGCCCACCGAACCTGTCGTCATCGAGTCGGTCACGATTTCCTGATCGGGCCGAATCAGGAGCCGGCGTAGCCGGCGGCGGTAAGCGCGTCGAGCACCTCCAGCGGGTCGGTGCCCAGGTCCCAGCGCGAGAAAATCAGCAGCTGGTCGTCAACGCCATCGATCTCGAGTAGCCGCATCTTGCGGCCGATCCGACGGAATTCGGTGATCCGGACGATCTTGATATCGGGGCGCCGCAATAGTTGCGTTCGCCACCATCCGCGAACCAGGAGACCGTCGCCGGTAATCGCCAGCTTCGGCCGCGCCCGCCACGACAGCCACGCAAACAAGATCAAACCGGCGGCTGCCGCACCGGTCAGTATCCGACCCGGGAGGTCTGTGACCAGAGTCACACAGATGGTAGCCATCACTACGCCGGCAAGCCCGCAACCAGCAATTCCGTTCACAGGTGGCGCCCATTGAGTTTGCTGCATGGGGTTCCCAACACTCCTACCACTGCCGATGCGGTTATCCACAAGCGCTATCAACAATGGGGATGAATCACATCCGTGTGATTGAGTAAGCGTGAGGTCGCTAGCCCAGTAACGACCCATCGCGCAGTTGAATTCATTACGAGAGCCAGGATCTCTACCGCCACCGCATGGTCAGTAACAATCCGGTGATCATGAAAGCAAAGGCGACCGCGTAGTTCCACGGGCCCAGCTCTGCCATCCAGTCGAGCATCGCCGGCGCACTGGGACCGGTTGCTGCCAGTTGAAAAACCATCAGCCAGATCAACCCGATCAGCATCAACCCGACGAACAATGCGACGAACCACACGCTGGACGGCCCAGCCTTGACCTTGACCGGCGTGCGGCTGACCGCGCTGACCGCGAAGTCGTTCTTCTTGCGGACCTTGGACTTGGGCATCGGTACCTCAGGACAGTAGGGACGGTGCAACGATAAGGGCGGGCCGCTGCAAGCATTGTTCGGCTACGAGACTAACCCACGTCAGCACCGCGAACGGAGAGCCGATGGTCAACAAGACCGCCCGCCGCTCGCCGTGGCGTGTCGGCGTCCCGCTGGTCTGCCTGCTCGCCGGATTGCTGCTCGGGGCCACCCACGGGGTGTCCAACGGCAGCGAGATCCGGCGCAGCGACGCACCGCGGCTGGTCGACATGGTGCGCGATGCGCAGGCCGGAGTCGATGCGCTCAGCAGCGAACGTGACCGGTTGGCCACCACGATCGACTCCACCCACGGGCGGTCTTCGGATAGCGCACTGGCGGCAATGCTGCGACGCTCGGCCGAGTTGGCTGGTGACGCCGGTCTAGACCCCGTGCACGGGCCAGGACTGGTGGTGACGCTCACCGATGCCCAGCGCGACGCCAATGGCCGGTTCCCGCGCGACGCCTCCCCCGACGATCTCGTCGTGCACCAGCAGGACATCCAGGCCGTCCTCAACGCGTTGTGGAGCGCGGGTGCGGAAGCGATCCAGATGCAAGACCAGCGCATCATCGCGACGTCGGCGCCGCGGTGCGTCGGAAACACCTTGCTGCTCAACGGGCGTACCTACAGCCCGCCCTACACGATCACTGCGATCGGCGATGCCGCGGCCATGCAGGCCGCGCTGGCGGCCGCTCCCCTGGTGACTCTTTACAAGCAGTACGTGGTGCGGTTCGGCCTCGGCTATACCGAAGCGGTCATGCCCGACGTGCGCATCGCCGGCCACAGCGAGCCGGTCCGGATGCGCGTTGCCCAGCCGACCGGTCCGGTGAGCTACTGAGCTGGGCAATCGGGCGGGCGGTAGCCTGATGCGATGCGGATCTTGGTCGTCGACAATTACGACAGCTTCGTGTTCAACCTGGTGCAGTACCTCGGGCAACTCGGCGTCGAGGCTGCAGTGTGGCGCAACGACGATGCCCGGCTGTCCGACCCGACCGCGATCGCCGACCAGTTCGACGGCGTACTGCTCAGCCCCGGTCCGGGCACACCCGAACGGGCCGGGGCGTCGATCGACCTGGTCCGCGCATGCGCCGCAGCGCACACCACCCTGCTGGGCGTATGTCTGGGCCACCAGGCGATCGGGGTGGCGTTCGGCGCCACCGTCGATCGGGCACCCGAATTGCTGCACGGCAAGACCAGCAGCGTCTTTCACACGAATACCGGTGTGCTGCAGGGCCTTCCAGACCCGTTCACGGCCACGCGCTACCACTCGTTGACAATCCTGCCGGAGACCTTGCCCGCCGAGCTCGAGGTGACAGCCCGCACCCGCAGCGGCGTGATCATGGGGGTGCGGCACACGGCGCTACCCATCCACGGAGTCCAGTTCCACCCGGAGTCGATCCTCACCGAGGGCGGGCATCGCATGCTGGCCAACTGGCTGGCCTACTGCGGGCAGACCCGCGACGACGCGCTGGTGCGCCGGTTGGAAAGCGAAGTCTTGGACAGCTTCGGTCGCGGTGCGGCTACTGTCCGAACTTCAGCGTGATGTTGCCGTCCTTATTGACGCCCTGACCCGGTGCCGGGCTTTGGGACACCACCCGGTTGTGCGAGGAGCCGCCGGCGTCGACGTCGGCGCCCTTGACGAGCACGCCCGTCCACCCCAGTGCCCGCAGCTGCGGTTCGGCGTCGGTCCAGAACATCCCGGACACGTCGGGCATCACGAACTGATTGCCCTTCGACACTTGCAGTTCGATCACCGAGTCCACCGGCACGGTCGCATCCGCCGGCGGATTGGTCGCGACTACCTCACCGGCCGGGCGGGGGCTGTCCACCGAGGCCTCGGTGAACTTGGTGAAGCCGTAGACGTTGAGGTTCTTCTGGGCGAGTTCGACGGTCTGGCCGGCGACGGCGGGGATCTGCTTGGTGGCCGGCCCGGACCCGATGATGATGGAGATCTCGTTGGTGATCGCCGAGGTCTGGTTGGCCGACGGAATCGTCCCGATGACCCGGTCCTTCATGTCCGGTGGCGAGGGCGACTGGACCTGCTTGAAGCGGCCGAACCCGGCGGCCTTCAGCTTCTTCACCGCCGACGCGTAGCTCAGCGACGACACGTCGGGAACCTCACGCTGCTCGGGCCCGGTGGAGACGCTGATGGTGATCTCGTCGCCGGCGCCCACCGAGGAGTCGGCCCCCGGGTCGGTGCCGATCACGTGGTCAGGCGGCACGGTCGAGTCAGGTTTCTGCTGCGTGCGCGTCTTGAAGCCCTTGTTTTGCAATGCGGCGATCGCATCGGCTGACACCTGCCCCCGCACGTCGGGCACCTGCACGCTGCGTGTGCTGTTGCCGAACGTGTTGATCGCGATCGTGACGAGGACGGTCAATACCGCCAAGACCGCAACGGCGATGAGCCAGCGGCCCACCGACCCGCTGCCGCGGTCGCGGCCGAAGTCGAGTTGCTGGCGGGGCAGCGGATCGGTGTGCGGGCCCATCGGGTCGCTGGGATGCGGCGATGCCAACAACGAGTTCCGCTCGGCGTCGGTGAGCACCTTGGGCGCCTCGGGCTGCTCACCGTTATGCACCCGAACCAGGTCGGCGCGCATCTCCGCGGCGGTCTGGTAGCGGTTGTCGGGGTTTTTGGCCAGCGCCTTGAGCACGACGGCGTCCAGTTCGGCGGAGACACCCTCGTGCCGTTGCGACGGCGGAACAGGATCCTCGCGGACATGCTGGTAGGCGACCGCGACGGGTGAGTCACCGACGAAAGGTGGCTCGCCGGTAAGGATTTCGTAGAGCACGCAGCCCAACGAATAAACGTCGGACCGAGCATCGACCGAATCGCCCCGGGCCTGTTCCGGCGACAGGTACTGTGCGGTGCCGATCACCGCCGCGGTCTGGGTGACGCTGTTGCCGCTGTCGGCGATCGCCCGAGCGATCCCGAAATCCATCACCTTGACCGCATTCGTGGTGCTGATCATGATGTTGGCCGGCTTGACGTCACGATGAATGATGCCGTGCTGGTGAGAAAAGTTCAGCGCCTGGCAGGCGTCGGCGATGACCTCGATGGCCCGCTGGGGTGGCATCGGCCCGTCGGTATGCACGATGTCGCGCAGCGTGACCCCGTTGACGTACTCCATCACGATGTAGGGCAGCGGCCCGGCAGGCGTCTCGGCCTCACCGGTGTCGTACACCGCGACGATGGCGGGGTGATTCAGCGCGGCTGCGTTCTGCGCTTCGCGCCGAAAACGCAGATAGAAGCTGGGATCGCGGGCAAGGTCGGCGCGCAGCACTTTGACCGCCACGTCACGGTGCAACCGGGTGTCGTGGGCATGGTGCACCTCGGACATGCCACCGAAGCCGAGGATTTCGCCAAGCTCGTAGCGGTCGGACAAATGCTGCGGAGTGGTCATACCGTTGTCTCGTGTCGGGCCGGCGGCGCCTGCTGGAGATGCGCCAGCACGATAGCCCAGGGCTGCTTGTTCTGACGTTTAGCATGACCCGCTCCCCTATGATCCGTCCAATTGGACGGCTGTACAGCAGCCATGCCCGCGTTTGTCGAGGTGTTGCTGGGCGTGCCGGTGTCCGTCACGGTCGGTGCTGACGGTTGCGGCTGGGTGTCGTCATGCGAGTTGATGACGATCAGTACCGCGATGATGATCGCCAAGGCTCCCAGCACTCCGGCCGCCCACAGCAGCGCACGCTGGCCGGACGAGAAGGTGCGCCGCGGCGGCGGCGGGCGATGACCGCCCGTGGCGGGCCGCGATCGGCGAGCCGCTGGCGCGCGCCCGGTCGGATTCGCGGCGGCTCTGGCCTGGGCTCCCGACGGTATCGCGGCGGGGGTGGCGCGGCCGGAGGACGCGGCCTGGTTGGGCCGTGGCGGCCGGCGGCCGGCACGCACAGCGGCGACGGCGTCGGCGAACGGCCCGCCGCTGCGGTAGCGCATCCCGGGATTTTTGACCAGCGTGATCTCGATGAGCTCCCGGACGTTAGGCGGCACATCGGTGGGCAGCGGCGGCGGCGGTTCTTTGATGTGCTTCATCGCCACCGTCAGCGCACCGTCACCGGTAAACGGCCGCTTACCCGAAACCGATTCGTAGCCAACAACTCCCAGCGAATAGACGTCGCTGGCGGGTGTGGCGTCGTGACCGAGGGCCTGCTCCGGGGCGATGTATTGAGCGGTGCCCATCACCATGCCGGTCTGGGTCACCGGCGCCGCGTCGACGGCCTTGGCGATGCCGAAGTCGGTGATCTTCACCTGCCCCGTCGGGGTGATCAGAATATTGCCGGGCTTGACGTCGCGGTGCACCAGCCCGGCGGCGTGCGCTACCTGAAGCGCGCGACCGGTCTGCTCGAGCAGATCCAGCGCGTGGCGCAACGACAGTTTGCCCATCCGTTTGAGAACCGAGTTGAGCGGTTCACCGTTGACCAGCTCCATCACCAGGTAGGCGGTGCGGCCCTCGCCGTTCATCTGGGTTTCGCCGTAGTCGTGGACGCTGGCGATTCCGGGATGGTTGAGCATCGCCGTCGTGCGCGCTTCGGCGCGGAACCGCTCGATGAACTCAGGGTCGGACGAAAACTCGCTCTTGAGTACCTTGACCGCGACACGCCGGCCCAGCCGGCTGTCCACCGCCTCCCAGACCTGCCCCATACCGCCAGTGGCGATGAGGCGCTGCAGCCGGTAGCGGCCAGACAGCGTCACACCTACTCGCGGGCTCATGGTCCTCCCTGCAGCGCGGCCTCGATCACGGCCCGCCCGATCGGCGCAGCAAGCGCACCGCCGGTCGCGGACAGCCGGTCGGCGCTATCCTCCACCAGCACCGCAACAGCCACCTTCGGTGCCTGCGCGGGCGCGAAAGCGATGTACCACGCGTGCGGCGGAGTGTTGCGCGGGTCGGTGCCGTGCTCTGCGGTACCGGTCTTGGATGCGATCTGCACGCCGGGGATGGCCCCTTTCTGCTGTGTGAACTTCTCGGCGCCGACCATCAACTCTGTTAGCTTAGCCGCGACCTGCGGCGACACCGCACGGCGTTGCTCGCGGGGAACGGTGCTGCTGATGTTAGCCAAGTCGGGTCCCTTGAGGCTGTCGACCAGGTACGGCGCCATCGTGACCCCGGCGTTGGCGATGGTCGCGGCCACCAGTGCGTTTTCCAACGGTGTCAGCGCAACGTCCTTCTGACCGATGCTCGACATCCCCAGCGCGGCGGTATCTGGAATCGGGCCGAGCGTAGATTGTGCGACCTGCAAGGGGATGGGATCGGGGACAGTGTCCAAACCGAACGACTGCGCGGTGCTGCGCAACGTGTCGGCCCCGGTGAGCATGCCCAGTTGGACGAACGCGGTGTTGCAGGACCGAGCGAAAGCCTCGCGCAGCGAGACTGTGGGTTCGTCGCCGCAGGGGGCGCCGCCGTAGTTCTCGAGGGTCGCAGTGCTGTCGGGCAGCGGAATCTTGGCTGCCGCGGTCAGCTGGTCGTCCTCGGTGGTGCCGGCCTGCAGCGCGGCCGCGGTGGTGATCACTTTGAACGTGGAGCCCGGCGGATAAGTCTCCGCGATGGCGCGGTTGGTCAGCGGGGAGTCGGGGTTATCGCGCAACCGCTGCCAGGCCTGCAATTGCTCCTCGGCATTGTGCGACGCCAGCAGGTTTGGATCGTAGGACGGCGACGACACCAGCGCCAAGATCTTGCCGGTCGAGGGTTCGAGGGCGACGACCGCGCCCTTACACGGCCCGCTGCAGCCCTGCTGCATGGCGTCCCACGCGGCCTGTTGCACGCGCGGGTTGATCGTGGTGTCGACGTTGCCGCCGCGCGGATCGCGGCCGGTGAAGAAGTCGGCCAGCCGGCGACCGAACAGCCGCTGGTCGGACCCATTGAGCAGCGGGTCTTCGGCGCGTTCGAGTCCAGTGCTGGAATAGCGCAGCGAATAGAAGCCCGTCACCGGCGCGTATACCGCGGGATCGGGATATACGCGCAGGAAGCGGAAGCGGTTGTCGGTGGCCACCGAGTAAGCCAGCAGTTGGCCCCCAGCAGTGATCTGGCCGCGCTGGCGGGAGTACTCGTCTAGAAGCACCCGCTGATTGCGGGGGTCGGCGCGCAGCCCGTCGGCGGTGAACACCTGCGTGAGCGTGGCGTTGAACAGCAGCAGCACGATCAACGCCATCACGGTCACCGAGATTCGCCGCAGAGAGGCGTTCATACCCGCTCGATCACCTCGGTGTTGGCCGCCGCGATCGGCGACGTGTTGCGCGCGCTGGTGCGGAATGGCCGCCGCGCCGCATGCGACGTACGGGCCAGAATGGCCAGCAGCATGTAGTTGGCCAACAGCGACGAGCCGCCGTAGGACATCCATGGTGTGGTCAGCCCCGTCAGCGGGATGAGCTTGGTGACGCCGCCGACGACGATGAACAACTGGATGGCCAATGTCGAGGACAGACCCGCGGCCAGCAGTTTCCCGAAGCTGTCACGCACCGCGATCGCCGTGCGCATTCCGCGGATGATGACGATGGTGTAGAGCATCAAAATGCCTGCCAGCCCGACCAATCCGAGTTCTTCGCCGAAGGCCGCGACAATGAAATCGGTCGACGCGGCGGGCACGGTGTCGGGCTGCCCATTGCCCAGTCCGGTGCCGAAGATGCCACCGGTGGCAAAGCTGAACAGCGACTGCACCATCTGGTAGCCGCTGCCTTCGGGGTCGGCGAACGGGTCCAGCCACGTCTGCACGCGTACTCGGACGTGATCGAAAACGAAATACGCCGCAACGCTTCCGAGCGCAAACAAAGCCAACCCGATGACCACCCAACTGAATCGCTGGGTGGCGAGGTAGACCACCACCAGAAACGATGCATACAGCAGTAGCGAAGTGCCCAGGTCCTTTTCGAAGATCATCACACCGACCGAGATCACCCACGCCGCCAACAGCGGCGCCAGGTCACGCGGCCGCGGCAAGTCCAGGCCTGCGACGTGCTTGCCAGCGCTGGTGAACAATCCGCGCTTGGCTACCAGCACCGCCGAGAAAAAGACCAGCAGCAGGATTTTCGAGAACTCGGCCGGCTGAATTGAAAAGCCCGGCAACCGGATCCAGATTTTGGCGCCGTTTTGTTCGGAGAACGACGCTGGCAGCAGGGCGGGAATCGCCAACAGCACCAGGCCACTCAGGCCGCAGATGTAGCCGTAGCGGGCGAGCTGTCGGTGATCTTTCAGCCAGCCCATCACAACCGCGAACGCGACGACCCCCACCAGCGTCCACAACATCTGCTGGTTGGCGCTGGGGCTGGCACCGCGGCCCGCGTGGGACAGGTCCAGTCGATGAATCATCACCAAACCCAGCCCGTTGAGCAGTGCCACCACCGGCAGCAGCAGCGGATCCGCGTAGGGCGCATAGCGTCGGATGGCGGCGTGCGCGCCTACGAAGAGCGCCAGGAAGGCGGCGGCGTAAGTGATCAAATCCCAACGCAATCCGCGGTCCTGGTTGGCTTCCACGATGGCCAGTGCCGCCGCCGTGATGACGGTGGCGAAGCACAACAGCGCCAATTCGGCATTGCGCCGAGTGGGCAGCGGAGGGGTCACTGCAACCGCCGGCTGCGGCGCGGTGCTCAATTTGCGCCGCGCCTCCTCGTCGTCCCCTCGCGAGCTGTGGTCCCCCGGGCGCTCTGCATCGTCGTCGACGCGGGTCATGCCGCCGCTCGGCAATCGCTGCCTGGCTCGAGGGGAGGTGGGGGAAGCGCCGTCACGGTGGATGCGGTCGTCGTCGGCGACGAACCCTCCGCCGGTTCTTCGGGACTCGACGTGCTGTGCTGTGGCGTGCTCGGTGCCGTCGTCCGACTGGTGGTCGACGGAGTGTGCGGCGTCGGCGAGGACGGCGATGTGGCGCGCGTCGGCGGGCACGGCGGCAGCAAAGAGCCCGCGGCTAACTGGTGAAGTTGCTTGATGGCGTTATCCAAGGTGCCGGCCGGCAGCCCCGCCGCAACCTGCGCGCGTTCGGATGGCCGCAGATCCGAGAGCTTTATGGGATGGCAGTTGAGAGCGCTTTTGGATTGCCCGTAGTTGATTTGCGAGAGTTCGTTACGGCTGTTGAGGCAACCGACCAGATATGGCTTGTGCAGCGGAAAGCCGAGTATCGACCCCTGGACGCCCTGCATGATCGATACGTCCCCGTTGTAGGCGGCGACGTAGTAGTTGCTGTAGACAACTTGGCGGCCGATGGCTAGCGCCGAGAGGATCAGCAGTACCACCAACGTGACGCCGATCGCCATCCGTCGTCGTGAGCGTCGCGGCCGAATGAATGCATCCGCTTGCGGCAGAACACGTTTGACGACGTTCTTGCGGGGATTGATGGCCGATGCCCGGCCGGCTGCGGTGTTGGGCCGAGTCAGCTGGTCCTCTTCTCCCGATACTGCGCCGGCGATAATCGGCTGGGTCGGCCCGTAATCGGAGTCGACAACATCGGCGACCACCACAGTCACGTTGTCCGGCCCGCCGCCGCGCAGGGCGAGTTCGATGAGGCGATCAGCGCTGTCGGTGACGTCGGAGATCTTCAGCGCCTCGAGGATGGTCTCCTCGCTGACGGGGTCGGAGAGTCCGTCCGAACACAGTAGGTAACGGTCGCCTGCCCGCGCCTCGCGCATGGTTAGCGTGGGTTCAACCTCGTGACCGGTCAATGCGCGCATGATCAGCGACCGCTGCGGATGGCTGTGTGCCTCTTCTCTGGTGATCCGCCCCTCGTCGACCAAAGTCTGGACAAAGGTGTCGTCTTTGGTGATCTGGGTCAGCTCCCCGTCGCGCAGCATGTACCCGCGCGAGTCGCCGATGTGCACCAGCCCAAGGCGGTTGCCCGCGAACAGGATTGCCGTCAGCGTGGTGCCCATCCCCTCGAGATCGGGCTCCATTTCGACTTGCGCAGCGATGGCCGAGTTACCGGACCGCACCGCCGCGTCGAGTTTGGCCAGCAGATCGCCGCCGGGCTCGTCGTCGTCCAGGTGCGCCAACGCGGCGATCACCAACTGGGATGCCACCTCACCGGCGGCATGGCCGCCCATGCCGTCGGCCAGAGCCAGCAACCGCGCGCCGGCATAGACCGAATCTTCGTTGTTGGAGCGCACCAGGCCGACATCGCTGCGAGCCGCATAGCGGAAGAACAGGGTCACGGGCGCAACTCGATCACCGTTTTGCCGATTCGAACCGGCGTGCCAATGGGAACCCGTACCGCCGTCGTCACCTTCACCCTGTCAAGGTAAGTACCATTGGTCGATCCTAAATCCTCGACGTACCATTCCGCGCCTCGCTGCGATAGCCGCGCGTGCCGCGTCGAAGCGTAGTCATCAGTGAGCACCAGGGTGGAGTCGTCCGCGCGTCCGATCAACACCGGCTGTCCACTCAGCGTGATGCGAGCCCCCACCAGCGCCCCTTCGGTCACCACCAGATAGCGGGCGGCGTGCCGACGCTGCCGCGAGGGCAACAGGGTGCCGCGTAGCGCCAGACCCCGTCGCACCATGACAGCGCCGGTCGGTGCATAGATGTCCGTCCGCAGGATCCTCAGCACCGACCAGATGAACAGCCATAGCAGCATCAAGAACCCGGCGCGCGTCAGCTGCAGTACTAGACCCTGCATCTGGCGTCCTCTCCGTCCTGGCGCCGCGCTCTCCGCGCCGCGATGCCGAGCACATCAGCAACGTCACGATACTTGGACCGCGCTGGACGCGGGGTGAAGCTGGATAGCTTCGCCTCGGCTATGGGCTCAGTGGATATGGACGACGATCTCGGAATGACCCAGGCGAATTACATCGCCATCGGCCAACTGCCACTCTTGGACCGGCGCGTTGTTGACCGTGGTGCCGTTGGTGGAGTTGAGATCGGAAAGCAGCGCGACCTGGCCATCCCAGCGGATTTCCAGATGCCGACGTGACACGCCGGTGTCGGGCAGGCGGAATTGCGCGTCCTGGCCACGGCCCACGATGTTGGCGCCCTCACGCAGCTGGTAGGTGCGGCCGCTGCCGTCGTCTAGCTGCAGTGTGACCGCGGTGCCGGACGACGCATAGCCGCCCTGCCCGTAGCCGCCATAACCGCCGGCCTGACCGTAGTCGTAGTCCCGGCCCGCGGGTTCGCCGTATCCGCCTCCGGATGGCGAATAGCCTCCGCCGCCGGGACCGGCGTCGCCATAGCTCCCGTAATCGGGCTGGCCATAGTCTTGCCGCCCATATCCAGGGCTGCCCTGGTAGCCCTGCTCATACCCGCCGCCCTGATCGGGGTAGGCCGCCCGCTGGTCGGGCTGACCGTAGCCGCCTTCGTCGTGACGAGCGGGCCCCCGCCCGTAGTCGCCGTAATCTTGGCTGCCAGGCTGCCCATAGCCACCGCCCTGGCGGTAGCCGGCGTCATAGCCCTGTCCGCCGCCATAGCCGCCGGACGGACGCTGTTCGTAAGACGGTGGGTAGCCACCTTGGCCCTGATAACCGCCCTGGTCCTGGTAGCCGCCCTGCCCTTGGTAGCCGCCTTGGTCGGAGTAGCCGCGCTGGTCTTGATAGCCACCCTGACCTTGGTAACCCTGCCCTTGGTAGCCGCCCTGGTCGGGGTAACCGCCTTGCTCGGGGTAGCCGCCTTGGCCTTGGTAGCCGCCTTGGCCTTGGTAGCCGCCTTGGTCGGGGTAGCCGCGCTGATCTTGGTAGCCGCCTTGGTCTTGGGGACCGCCTTGCTCGGGGTAGCCGCCCTGGTCGGGCTGGCGGGGCGGATAACCCCGCTGATCTGGGTAACCCCCAGATTCCGGCGGATACGGGCCACGGGGATCCTGGCTGCCGCGCGCGTCATCCTGCGGCTGGCCGTAGCGATCGTCGTAGTAGTCGTCAGGCCGCCCCTGCCCCTGGCCGCCGCGATAGCTCGAATTCTCAGTCATTGGTACTCCTGGTTCTGCGCTAAACGCATGATCTGATTGTGACGGGGCGAAATCACTAACAGTCGAGCGGGGTTCCACATCGGGGTTGACAGCACCGCGGGCGCGGAACTGGCCGGTGTGGAGGTTCGCTGATTTCTCGAACCGGACAACCACATCACCATACGTTTGCCATCCCTGTTCGCCGATGTATCCCGCCAAATGCTTAGCGAAGGTGTCCGACGTGAGATCCGGGTCGGCGCCCACTTTCTCGTAGTCGTGCATACCGAGGGTAATGATGTATTCGTTCGGAGCCAAAAGGCGATTGCCCTGAAGCGAGCGAATACCGTCGGCTGCTTCACGGCGCAACATCGCTTCAACCTCTTGCGGGACGATCGACCCGCCGAATACCCGGGCAAACGCATCTCCGACGGTCGATTCGAGTTTGCGCTCGATGCGTTGAACTAGCCCCTTTTGGCCGTCCATGTCCAGCGCCTGCCTCGCTTGTCCTTAAGTATCGCCGCCGCAGGGACGATGACCGTCCCGCGTGTCGCATCACCGCCTCGATTCACCTAATGGTATCGGTCCACCGCCACGTCGCGGCACCGCCAGATCTCTGAGAATTGCGTCGACGCAGGTCAGCCATGGCTGCCGTGTCGCTGTCGGATGGCGGTAGACCGCGTCGGGGCATCAGGACGGCTGGGGCGGCTCACTATTAGAGTGGTAGGCTCCACCGGTCGTTCAGGGCGAGTGGCGGAATGGCAGACGCGCTGGCTTCAGGTGCCAGTGTCCTTCGGGACGTGGGGGTTCAAGTCCCCCTTCGCCCACAACAAAACCACAGGTCACCCCGGCTATCGGTCGGGGTTTTCTGTTGGTTGCGCCAGGCTAAGCAGCCAACGCGCGGTGTTCGAAGAACCGGTTCGAACTGACGGCCGCCGCGATCGACACATACGCTTTCTGCTCGACCTAAGCCAGCTACTCACAAATCGATTTCGTAGTCGTCCATTGGGAGTGGAACGCTGACTGCCTGATCGAAGAGATCAGCTGGGTCGGCCTCCGTGCCGAGCGCATCCTTCAAATAGTCCGGATCCAACCCCGCGGCGTCATCTGCTCCATCGACGGGAAGCTGCTGCTCAGCATGGTCTGCCTCGGGCACTTCGAGAGTCAGTGTGTATCCGTCAGTCTTCATCACGTCCCTCCCTTTCCCGTGTTTGCGGTCGATGTCGAGGCGCCACCTCGATGCGGTGGCCCGAAGCGAGCCGAGCGTTGTCGGACTCCAGCTGGGCGTTATTGGATTCCAGGCGGGCATTGTCGGAGACCAGCTGCGCGTTGTTGGAGACCAACTGCGCGTTGTCCGATTCCAACCGAGCATTGCTTGCTTCAAGCCCGAGGATCTCTCCGATGCCGGTTACGTTGACGCCGATTGCGACCAACTCGCTGATCCGCTGGAGCCGCGCGAGGTCGTCATCGCTGTAGCGACGTGTCCCGCCCGCGGTACGCGCAGGAGTAAGCAGCCCTCGCTTTTCATACATTCGCAGGGTCTGCTCGCCGATACCAGACAACTCGGCGGCTACCGAGATGCTGTACACCCCCCGCCCGGATCGGGCGGCCGTCTCCTCGGTCAACGCGGTGCTCCAAATCGTTTAGCAACCCACTCTTGCACAAACCTATCACCGGTGCTATATAGAAATATATACCAGATCACACAGGTGATCTGCTCACAATTTGGGAGGTGGAGATGATGTTGATGCGTACTGATCCGTTCCGTGATCTCGACCGCTGGACCCAGCAGGTATTGGGCACCGCGGCACGGCCAGCGGTTATGCCCATGGACGCCTGGCGTGAGGGAGATAAATTCATCGTCGAGTTCGATCTGCCAGGAGTTAAGGAAGACTCCCTGAATCTCGACGTCGAACGCAATGTGCTGACCGTGCACGCCGAACGCACCGGACTGGATCAGAACCGCGAAATGGTGTCGGCGGAGCGACCGCGCGGCGTATTTAGCCGGCAGCTGTTCTTGGGCGACAACCTCGATGCCGACCAGATTGAGGCCAGCTACCAAGACGGCGTGCTGCGGCTGACGATCCCCGTTGCCGAGAAGGCCAAGCCTCGCCGCATCAAGGTCGCGAGTAGCCACGACGAGCGGGCCATCAACGCTTAACCGCAGGGGCCGGGCGGCGGTTGCCTCACGTGACGGAGATGAGAACGACGACCACCGACACATTGATCGAGGTTGTGCTGGACGAGGCGCAGAGGATCGTGCGCGCTGAATGGCTGCGAGTGCTCGAAGCCGCACTGAGCAAGTACTTCACTACAGATCGTGCCCAAATGCCCGCTGCCCGGCCCCGCCCGCCGCGGCTCGATCTGCTCACCGACGAGAGCGGCCCATGCACCGGTCGCCTCCGTAACCGCCGGAACTATCGTCGCAATTCGACCAGTAGGAGGTGATGCGGGGCAACACTCATGAGCGGAACGGCTCGCGCGGCGCCCCCAGCCGAATGATCACTAACTCACCGCGCCCGACGCAGCTATAACCTCTCGCGCGCACTGCCACCCGACGTGGCGCATTCCCGAGGCGAGTGGGCCGCTACGCGAGCTACCGCATATTCCGGTCGGGCCCGCTGCCCAACCTTCGCTCTCCCTGGCAGCGGGTCCCGCTCCGGACATTGGCGATGTTCATGCCTCGTCCAAGACAACGTAATGCCCGATTACTGCCCTGCGTAATGCCCGATTACTGCCCTGCACATGATGGTACGTATCCCTTCGGACTTAGATCCCTATGCAGTACTGGGCGTGGCGCCCACGGCCAGCCCAGCCGAGATCGCCCATGCGTTTCGGGTAAAGCTGCGGACGCTTCACCCCGATACCCGCCACGCCGGTACATACACCGCCGGTGTCCAGACACAGCTGCAGCAAGTACTGGCCGCTTACCACCTACTGCGTTCGGAGCCGCAACGCTCAGGCAGCAACCTGATCGGAAGCCCAAGTGCAGCGGCAACGCAGCAACCGCACTCTACGGATTCGGTACCGGTGCATGCGACGCCGAAACGCAAACCGCCACTGACGATTCCGATCGCCGACTATCGCACATGCTCCGCGACGCGACCTGAAGGTTTCACACTGTGGGCTGGACCAGTGCAGTGGCATCGTTGACGGCCTGGACAGCTATATGGCGCCCGGAACGCAGTTTCAGCCGGCTTCGATCGACTCGCCAGCCGTGGCCTCACCACGGTTTAGGATGTGGCGATGACTGCCGACGGAATTGATGGTCGAGGATGCCGGCGGCCTTGTTGACCCTGTTCCCAATGACATCCGAACAGCCGAATCCGGCGCTGCGCTACCTCAGTTTCGCACCGCCGCCCTGCAGCGACTTTTAGCCAGGTTGCCGCGGGACGTGAGGTCTGCCCCATGCTGAACGACACCATCCGCCGGGCCGGCGCCCTAGTCGCGGTAGCGGTCTGCCTGTCGGTGGGGGCCTGCACCACCGTCGTGGACGGGGCGGCTATACGCGCTCCCGGTGGCCCTCCAGCCGGTGCAACCGATGTTTCTCTGCTCGACCCCGGCAACTACCCCACTACGCCGCGCCCCCCATTGGGTGTAGCCGGTAGCCCGTCAGCCGGAGCGATCCTTGAAGCGCAGCGGATGGCCGAATTCGTGATCGACCCTTCCGACGTCAACGCGGCCATCGTCACTGGCCACGCATTCGGGTTTTCGCCCGGTGCCATGGTGCTCAAGTCCGATCCAGGATCGCTCGCCGAGATCATGCCCGGTGAGATCGCCCAGGCTTGCGGCCGACACCACTACATCAACGGTTTTGTCGTGGCTCGCGAGGACACTAACCGCACCGTCCTCTACAACGCCGTCATCCGAATGGCCGACCCCGACTCGGCCGGCGCCGCGACCAGTGACATGGGTGCTGCCGCGCTTGCGCTTCCGACACCGACATCGACCACGGTGCTGCCGATCCCCGACCATCCCGACGCCACCGCCAACAGCTACACCGCGCCTCGCTCGGATGGCCAGCAGTGGAGCACCGTCAAATCTTTCACCGCGCGCGGCCCCTACATCCTCTACCAGCGGGTCGAAACCACGGACGCCCCCGAAGCCGCCGCCGCGCTGGTGGGCACGGCCCTGGACTTACAAGGGCCGTTGATCGACGGATTCAGGCCGAGCGACCCAGCCGAATTTGCTGACCTGCCAAAGGATCCCAGCGGCGTGCTGGCGAAGGCGCTACCCATAGCCGACAAAGACGCCACGGTGTTGTCCAACGGCACATGGGGTCCGCGCGCGGCCGCGCACCTACAGTACGACCCGCTGGGGTCGGCCAAAGCGTTCGCCGATGCCGGGATGGACGCCGCCGTCAGCCCGCTGGATTGGGTCTATCAAACCCGCGACCCCGCGGCAGCCACCGCGCTGGCCGATGCGCTCTACACCGAAGCTCAGCCTATGGGCAAGCCTGCCGAGCCGGTGCCCAACCTCAAAGCCAGCCGCTGCCTGCAATTCGGTGGCAACCAGTCCTACTACTGCGCGGCGGCCGCCGGTCGCTACGCGGTCGAAGTGACCTCTGCTCAACTTCGGGACGCGCACCAACAGATGGCGGCCCAGTACATCCTCCTGGTCGGAAAATAAAGGCTGCCAATGGGATTTAGCGACGGACTGGTTATCGCCGGCTACACGATCGAAACCGAATTGGGGTCAGGTGGGATGGGCACGGTCTACAAGGCCGCCAACTCCGTGCTGCCGCGCAGCGACGCCCTGAAAGTGCTCAGCGTTGAGTACTCCCGCGACCCGCAATTCCGCGCACGATTTCTCCGCGAAGCTGATCTGGCCGCCACCCTCGATCACCCCAACATCGTGACCGTCTATTCCCGCGGTGAAACCGAGGCTGGCCAGCTCTGGATTTCCATGCAATACGTGGCCGGTACCGACGCCGACCGTGAACTACGCGCCGGCGCCATGACGCCCAAGCGGGCAGTCCACATCATCGCCGAAGTTGCCAAAGCGCTGGACTACGCGCACCGTCGCGGCATCATTCACCGCGACGTCAAACCGGCCAACTTCTTGCTTGCCCCGGACGATGAACGAATCTTCCTCGCTGATTTCGGCATCGCGAGAGCCTTCGACGAGTCCGCGCACCTCACCGCAACCGGGATGGTGATGGCGTCGATCGCTTACGCCTCACCAGAAGCCTTGACCGGCATGGACATTGACCACCGCGCCGATATCTACTCGTTGGGTTGCAGCCTGTTTCGACTACTCGCCAACAACAACCCCTACGCCGGCCGCTCCGGTGGGCTAGCCGCAATGGCAGCTGCGCACCTTTCGGAGCCACCGCCGAAGGTCACCGATCTCAGACCAGAGTTGCCCGCAGCCCTCGACGACGTCATCGCCAAAGCGATGGCCAAAGAGCCAGCTGCGCGGTACCAGAAGGCTAGCGAGCTGGCTGCGGCGGCGGCCCAGGCCCTCGAAGACAGCACGGCTGTTATCCCGCGATCCCCGCAGCCTCGGCCGGCTACTTCGCAAACCGGCCCGACTCGCCCACACCCACGTCCGGCATCGCCACCGCCGCCGGCGTTTCACCGCGAGGCGAGCTATCCCACCGGCTTCTTCAGCGGTCCTCAAGGCCCCGCGGGCAGCGGGCCTGCCCACATGCCTCCCGGCCCGCCACCACCGGGCGGTCCCATGATTGGCTCGCCACCGCGAGGCAAAGGGCGAGAACGGCTGCGTCAGCTCGCCTTTCCGGCGGCACTGGCAGCGCTGATCGCCGTAATCGCGGTGGCCGCGCTGATGCTCTGGCCACGCGCCGACCACAAACCGGGCTACCAGGCACAGACCTTCACCCACGCGCATGGCAGCACCGAAATCAGCAAGCAACCCAAAGCTGTTGCCGCCGTGGGGTTCGGCGATGCGGATGCCGTGTTGGCGTTGGGCGAGCAACCCGTCGCTATCGTCACACCCAAGGGCGCGCTGCCGTCCTGGGAACAGGACAAGATCACCGGCTCACCACCGGTGCTCGGTTTCATCGACACCAACGCGATCAAGTCCGCGAAACCCGATGTCGTCATCGCCACCGGTGACATCGACGAGGCCACCTATCAACGATTGAGTGCCATAGCGCCGACGATCACGCGGCCACAAGGCGGTCAACTGTGGAACTGGCAGACCCAACTGCAATGGGTAGGCCGCATCCTTGGTCACGACGCGCGGGCCACCCAGCTGATCAACAGCGTCGGCGCCCAACAAACCGATTTGAAAAACCAGCACGCGAACCTAGTCGGGAAAACCGTGTCCATCGTGAATATTTCAGACTCCGGCGTCACCCAAACACTCACTCCGTCCAACGCCGCCGACTATCTGGACTCACTGGGATTGCGTTACAGCGACACACTGCGCCGCCAACCCAATGACACCAGCTCGGAGCGGCCCGTCACCGACACCAACAAGCTCTACCTGATCAACACCGACTACCTGGTCGTGGTGCGCACCGACCGCGCAGCCGGCGGCGGCGGAGCCGCCGGACTACCTCGCGAATTGGCCGCCTACCGAGGACGGATGGTCATTGCCGACGACCCCGACACAGTCGCCGCCTTGGCCGATCCGGGTGGCTATCTGGCCACCCAGTACCTCGACGGCAAGTTCGTTCCGACCCTCAGTAGCAGTTAAGGGAATCTATCGGAGCTATCCCGGGACGCGCTCGGCGATGCTGCGGGCCAACTCCACTCCGGCGTCGTCAAGATTTGGTTTGCAGACCCGAACGTCGACGACCACGTTGTTGCGGACGGTCAAAGCGTGCTGACACTGGCGATTCGTGGTTGCTGCCGACGGAAGGATCAGAATGTTCGCTATACCCGCCGACTCCGCTACAGCGCCAAGATGCACATGATCGGTCTTGTCGTCGCCGGAGTAGGCCACCGTGACGTCGGTGTCCTGGCAGCCCCGCCATAACGTCAGTTGTATGTCGTAGAAGAACTTCGCGAATTCTGCATCGACGAATGACGCGACGCCCTGAATCACCCGAGCTGTCGGCGCGGCATTCAACGCCTGCCCCGCTAGCCCCGAGTACCCCGACCCTGAGTAGGCCGCCTCCGTCATCGGAGCGACCGCATCGGCGCAGTGGGCCGGTGTCACTGACAATCCCTCGGCCGGTGCCTTCTCGATCGCGCTGGGCTCCATCGTGATGTTGCCGAGTAATTCGCCGATCTCTTCTGGCGACGACAGCAGCCCCGGCAATGCCGCCACGTCAACCGGGGCGGCCGGCACGGCCTTCGAAGGCGAGGGCGGCGCCGTCGGCCTTGTTGATGGCGCCGTTCTCGCAGGCGTCGGGCGCGCGGCAGATGAAGAGTGAGCGGCTGCAGAGTTGGAACCGTCGCTGCTACGGGTGACCACCACCGCAGTAACGAGAACAGCCGCGACAACAGCCGCGGCCGCGACGATCCACCACCGCAGATGTGTTCGCCCACGTGGGGGTCCGGCTGCGCCCGGGGGCGGTATACCTGGCGGATACCAGGGTGGAGGGCCGCTCGGCGGCATCTGAGGACTGCCCCAGTGTGCACCGGGCGGCGGCATCGGGCCGGCACCATGCCAGCCGCCCGCCGCCGGCGGCAGCGGGGGTGGCGGCATTGGCGGCGGCGGCACGGGCCAGCCGCTTGGCGCGTTGGGCCCTCCGCCACCCGGGTCCCGCGGGATGAACGTCGTTGATCCGCCATCGTCGTTAACAGGTTGCGGGGGCCGCTGGCCGGCCTCCCAGGGCATCGTCTCCTCGCCCTCACCGCGCTCGTTGTATCTGCTCATCACGCTTAGCCTGCCTCATTCCCCGGGGACATGATCAAAGAATTCACCGCTCGGATCCAGGTGTGCCGACTCAGACCCGGCGGACCTTTATCCGCCGATTGAGGCACGACGCGACGCGAAGCGGCCTGCGGCTATTTGGCAATTGTGTGCACCCGATATGCAGGACGACAAACGCGGAATCCGAAGGGACAGCGTCGGCTGGAGTCCTTTTGCTAAGCCGCCAAATCGCGGCGCAGACGCGAATTCAACCGGTGCGCGCGAGTCACTTATGATGCAGCGTGTCGGCAGCTGGCACCGCGCTGATGGCAATACGTCCAGCGAGCAGGGCTGGGGCCGAGCGGCATGTCGGCGGAAGGTGGGTTCGGTGGGGTGGCTTAGCGACCGATGGCATGACCTGGCGAACTTTGGAGCCACTGCCTGGCTGGGCCTGGCGCTTTGGGTCATGGCCGCGATTGCGCTTCTGGCGCTGATCTATGTGCGATACCACCTGTCGCGCCTGCGGAGGTTGAGCTTCGAAGACAACCGGCCGCAAGTCACCATGTTCATGGAACCCCATGCGGCCGACTGGCACCTGGTGGAGTTGGTAGTCCGCAATTTCGGCCAGCGAACGGCATACGACGTGCAGTTCCATTTCAGCAACCCACCCACCGTGGCCGAGTATGAAAACGCGTACGAGGGCATGGTCGACATCACCGAACTCCACTTGCCGGAGGAACTGCCGGAGCTGGCCCCGAGCCAGGAATGGCGCACCGTCTGGGATTCCGCGCTCGACCGGCATCAACTGGGCGGCGCGATAGCGTCGCGCTTTGCTGGAACCGCTACTTACTACGACAGCCCGGCGCCGAGCGGGCGCTGGCGCAAATTCAAAGCGCGGCGACGCAAGCCGATCGAAACGAAGATTGTCCTGGACTGGGGCACGCTGCCGCCGGTACAGCGGATCGACCTGATGACGACGCACGACCTGGCCAAGCGCGAGAAGCAAAAGCTCGAGTTGTTGCGCTGCGTGCTGACCTATTTCCAGGTAGCCAGTCAAGAGACCAGACCCGACGACGTGCGCAACGAGATCGACCGGATCAAACACGCGACGCAGGACATCCGGAATCGGTGGCGCAGCAGACAGCTCGAAGAACCCACGGACGTCAGAATGCGGCGGGTCGACGCCGGGCGTCAGGCGAGCCGCGACGGTGAGCCCGACTTAGAGTTGGGCCGCCACCGCAACGAGCTGACATAGCCAAGACCGCGTCGTCGCGGTCCATTTGCCGATGCTGGGTGGGCGTCAGATGGGGATGCACGTACCGATTTCCGGTCTGACCGGCCTGCACTTATGGTGCTAACCAAGGATGGCGGGTCACCCAAGAACGGCTGCTACGGTTACCGTGTGACCAAAGTGGCGAGGAATTACCGTCATAGTTGACGCACCCTGGCGGCGCAGTCGGTGGGTCTGCCGGATGATGGTCTCGCCGCTGCCGGTGGGGTCGCGGGTTGGCTTAAGGAGTCGGCGATGAGCGACGCCGCGCAGGGTTCGCGCGTGGGGTCACAGTTTGGGCGCTATTACCTCAAGCGGCTGCTGGGCCGCGGCGGCATGGGCGAGGTCTACGAGGCCGAGGACACGGTAAAAGAGCGGGTAGTGGCGTTGAAGCTGTTGTCGCCCGCCCTGTGCCAGGACCCCGTATTCCGTGAGCGGCTGCAGCGAGAAGCACGCACTGCTGGGCGGCTGCAGGAACCACATGTGGTGCCGGTACACGACTACGGCGAAATCGATGGGCTGCTCTATCTGGACATGCGCCTGATTCAAGGCACCGACTTGTCAGCAGTGTTGCACGAGTCGGGCGCATTGGCGCCGCCGCGGGCGGTCGCTATTGTGCGCCAGGCCGCTTCTGCGTTAGATGCGGCCCACGCCGCCGGGGTAATACATCGCGATATCAAGCCGGAAAACATTTTGATCACCCGCGACGATTTCGCTTACCTGGTCGATTTCGGAATTGCCAGCGCCACCACCGACGAGAAATTGACCCAAGCGGGTAGCGCGGTGGGGACGTGGAAATACGCTGCGCCGGAACGTTTTACCAACGCTGAGGTGACGCACAGCGTCGACGTGTATGCGTTGGCCTGCGTGCTGCACGAGTGCCTAACCGGCTCGCCGCCGTATCGGGCCGACAGTGCGGGAATGCTGATCACCGCGCATTTGATGGAACCGATCCCGCACCCAAGCCAACTGCAGCCGGGGATTCCGAATGCCTTTGATGAGGTAATTGCGCGTGGTATGGCCAAAGACCCCAAGGACCGCTACACAAGTGCCGGCGAGTTGGCGCAGGCAGCCAATGACGCGCTGAGTGCGCGAGACCAAGACCGTGCCGGTGACATTGTCGAGCGCAGCGAAGAAGCCACGTTGCCGACACAGCAAATCGAGCAAACCACGCTGCCGACACAGCGCCTACACCCGCCGGCCAGTACACCCACTCCCACGCCCCCACCTGGGCCGGTACCGTCCCCTACCCCGCCGCCTGGACGCACGCCATCTCCCACGCCGCCACCCGGGGTCACACCGCATCCGTCGGCCGGCCCGCCCTACCACCATCCCGGCGGCGCCGAACCGCCGCGGCACACACCACCACCGCCGTCAGGCGGTCCCGGCTGGGGTGGCGGGGCCGGCCACGCGGGTCCCGCGCATCCTGCCGGGGACGGGCCGCGGAACGCGCCCACTTTCACGCCGCATGGGAGCGGCGGCTGGCCCGGACATTTTGGTGCAGCGCCGCCGGGCGTGTCGCCGCGTCGCCCTATGCCGCGTAAGCGGAAGCCCAGGCCGCGTCGCGGTGTCATCGCCGCGGTGGTCGTAGTGGCCATCGGCGGCCTACTCCTTTGGTGGCTGCTGCCGTCGGGAGCTACTCCCCCGCCACCTCCTACCGCCGAACCGACATCCTCTCCCCCGACGCCCTCGACGCCGCCGGTGTCGACACCGCCCGCGGCCGAGACCCAAGCGCAGTTGTTCAGCCTGCTACCGCCGGGCTATGCGCCCGGTAGCTGCAACCCGATTCCTCCGCCAAAGGGAGCATTTGCCAAGGTCTCGTGCGGCCCGAACGCCGACCCCGATGGGCCGCCATCGGCAACTTATGCGCTGTTTCCGAATAGAGCCGCGGTCCGCGCCGCTTTTGACAGAATCGTCCGGACATCCGCCACCGTGGACTGCCCCGGGCGAATCCAATCCCCGGGACCCTGGCACCGAAACGCCACCCCCGACCAACCCAGCGGCATGTTGTTATGTGGGACCCACCAAGGCTTCCCCTCGGTGGTATGGACCAATGATGATGCGTTGCTGGTCAGCGTCGTGCAGACGGAACCACAAGGGCCGACTCTCGATCAGCTCTATTCGTGGTGGACATCCCATTCTTGACGCTTGTCGCAGCCTCTCAACGAATGGCGAAGGGGAATGCAATCGCGGTGCATTGCCAACGATCGGGTGGTAGACACAGGGGTGTTAATTTGCGCGGGCGACACCTAGGCTCCAGAGAATGGGCATAATGTGCCAGTGCTTGGATAGCAATCCATCGCAGCGCCGCCGCCGCTGAAGGCGATGAAGATGATAGGGGAGTGAACCGTCTTGAAGATCATTACCACCACCGCAATTGCAGCAGCAGCCATTGCCGCCACGGGTGCCGTCGGCGTCGCCGGCGCATCGTTTGCGTCTGCTGATGAAGCCGCAAACGTCGCAAACACCCAAAGCCTGGGTAGCCAGGCAAAAGTCGTGAACGGCACGAACATTCAAGGCTGGACCGTCAGCGACCTCAAGCCGAGCTCAGACGCCATTTCTTATCCGGTGAACGGTACTTTGTGGGAAGCCACGGCCACCGACGAAGCCATCCAGGGCGGAGCGACGCCCATCGTGTCGAACTTCAACGCCCGTTCGGCAAGTGGTCAGACCTACCGGGTCTTGTACCAGGTCGCGACGCCGCAGGGTGTCAACCCCGCTGGGCTTGCGCAGGGCCAGAAGACCAGCGGCAAAATCTATTTCGACGTCACCGGCGACAGTCCGAACTCCGTGGTGTACACCGACGGTGGCGGCCAGGAGTTAGCGTCGTGGGTGCAATCGCAACCGCAGGGCCGGACGGGTGGCGGCAGCACGGCTTCGGCCGCCGGCAGTTCGACGGCGCCTGCTCAGGCTGGCAACACCGGGGCGACCCCGGCCGGAAACCCGTCGACGCCCCCCGCGAGTGGTAGTCAAGGCACCCCCATCCCAACCGGAAGTCAAGGGGCACCCCCGGCCACCGGTGGCGCGGCGACGCCCGCCGGCAGCCCGGCCGCACCCGGTACAGCAGGTAGCCCGGCCGCACCCGGTACAGCAGGTAGCCCGGCGGCGCCCGGTACGGCCGGCAGCCCGGCGGCACCCGGTACAGCAGGCAGCCCAGAGGCGCCAGCCGCCGGTAGTCCTGAAGCGCCAGCGGCCGGCCAGGCCCCTGGGAGCCAGGGAACCAGCCAGGGAACGCCCGCTACCGGACAGACCCCCGGGGCGCCTGCCACCGGCGGCAGCCCTGACACAGCGGGTGGAGCTCCGGCCAGCCCGACGCCTGGCGCTAGCCAGGCAACGCCGGCCGGTAGCCAGGGGACCTCTGCATCCGCGACCGATCAGGGCGCGAGCTAAAGGCACGCCTCTCTTTCTGGCGACTCGATAAATAGTCCGACCCCTGCGGATCGAATTCCGCAGGGGTCGGTCATTGTGGGCGCCCCGCAGCCACCCCTCGAACCTGCAGCGGGGGCCAGCCTGAATTACGCGGGAACTGGCGCGGCTCGCCGCTCTCGCACGGGGTAACCGTTGCGCTCGGCAAGGGAGCGCAGCTGGCGCAGCGCGAAGGTCCGCGCGCGCCCGGTTTCCGGAACCACGACGCCTGCCCAAAGCCCTTCTATGCCAGGCAGTTCGCAGGCTTCCCGGGCGCACAGCCATCGACGCGGGCAGCCCCGGCAAATTGTCTTGGCCTCGTCATCGGCGGCGGTTGTCCAACGGTCGGGGTCCTGTGTGCATGCACCCAGCGGAAGCTCGTAGAGAGCGGTTGCGGTCATGTGTCTCGTTCCTCCGGTAAGTGCCGCAGTCTCGCGGTCGCTGATTCGGAAGCGTATAGCACAAACCGTAGCGATGCAACAGAAAGCGCTACATGGAATGCTGCGGCTAGTGCTCTGCTTTACAGACGAAGGCAGGACCGTCACGGGCGCGCACCGGCGTCAATCGCAGCTGAGTGGGTCAATGGTCGGCCGCCGGACCGATCGCAGGTCGCCGTGCTATTACTGCAGGTGCAGGGTCTGGCACGGGCGATCCAACCGCGGCCGCTTGCCGCGCCCGGCGGGCCGGGAATCCGGGCCGACGAGGCGCACCGGAAGCGCTGCTGTTTGCGACGGTTTCCACATCGCCGGGCTGTAGCACCGGCACAGTTCGAGCGCCAGAACTGACGGGCACTAACGTGTCGATGTGACTAAGAAACGTAGCTAAGCCATAGCGGACGTCAGCCCGCAACGGTTAAGATCACGGTGGCGGTTGAGCCAACGCCACCGCCAACTCAATCCAAGGAAACGCCTGAGATGACCAACGTCGAGTCGACTGTGGGGCCAGCTCTTTTGATCGTTCACGACGGCGACAAGTCTCATGCGATCGGAGCCGGACGCGGCGTGGTGACGATTGGCAGCAGCCCCCAGGACAGCGTGCGTATCGATGATCAACGGGTCTCCTTGAAAGTGGAGTCAACCGATGGACATTGGCGAGTAGTCGACAACGGGCCTAACGGAATGTTCGTCGACGGTCAGCAGACCAGGTCGGTAACGATCGCGGATAGGACGACGGTCCGCCTGGGCGGTGCCAGCGATGGCAAGACGCTGGTTTTCGAAGTCGTCGTGCCGTCAAAGGGCATCGGCCAGCAACAGCCGCCAAATGAGCCCGAGGACCTCGACGTCACCGGTACCTGGCGGATCGACGACCTGGATCCAGGGGTAGTCCGTGCGGGAGCGGCGGCCGCGGCTCGACGTCGTGAACTCGACATCAGTCAGCGCAGCCTCGCGGCCGACGGGGTCATCAATGCCGGCGCGCTCATCGCTTTTGAAAAGGGCCGTAGCTGGCCGCGCGAGCGGACCCGGGCCAAGCTCGAAGAGGTATTGCGCTGGCCCCCGGGCGCCATCGCCCGGATCCGGGAGGGCGGGTCCGTCCCCGGCGAAGAAGTCACCGAAGTTCTCTCCGGAGACGACCAGGTGCCGTTGATCGCACATGCGGTGATCGCAGCGGTGGACAGCTGCAACCTCGCGATCGCCGCCCTGCCACCGGTCGAGCACCCAGACTTCACCCGCGCGGCAGCACCGATCCTGGCGGACCTGCGTCGGGTCGAGGCGGTTGCCGTCCGCGCCACCCAAATCGGCCGGGTTACGCCGCCGTTGATCAAAGCGCTCAGCACCGTGCGCCACCACTATGACCAGCTGATGATGCTGGGCGCTACGGCGCCCGGCGCCACACTGGGCCAGCGGTTATATGCCGCTCGGCGTCGTGCCAACCTGTCGATAACAGAGACCGCGCAGGCGGCGGGGGTGGCGGAGGACATGATCGTTGCCGCGGAGCGGGAAGAAGCGCTGCCCGCGGCGACGGCAGCGGCGATCGCATCGCTAGTCGACCAGATCAGTTGGCGCTGACCTTCGCTGGGCGGCCAGGAGTGCTGGTCGGGCTCCAGAAATTGTGCGCGGCGGCATGTGGATGGGCCACTAAAATTTTGGCTATGGGTCGACAGATAGCGCTGGACGACCTGCGACATCGGCGATTTCAACGCGGGTGAGCGCGCTCGGCGGGGCGCTACGGGCGGCAGTGTGGCTGCACAACGGCATCTCCGCCATCCAGCGCGTGGACCCAGCCACAACACAGTAGGTTTAGGACGACGTTGCCAGCAGATAGGAGTTGCCGATGGGCGGCGAACCGCGCGCGACGGCAGCGACTCGTGGCGCGTTGTTCTCAGTCGGCGTCGACCGGCAGATGTAAACGAGGAAGACGATGACCAGTCCCTATGCCACGGACCGCACCTCCGGCGACGTCGGCGACGTCGTCGGCGTCGAGGTGACCATCGACGGCATGTTGGTGATTGCCGACCGGCTCGGCCTCGTGGACTTTCCGGTGTCGCTGGCCATCCGACCCAACATCCCCCAACTGGATCTACGTGAGCTCGTCTGGGATCAAGTGCGGCGCGACCTCACCGATCAGGGCGTGCTGGATATCTATGGTGCGCCACACCCCAGCGTCGCGGCCATGGTCGACACCCTCAGCAGGGCAGACCGCACGTTGGAAGCACGGTGGTGGCGCCGAGACGTCAACGACGGCACGATGGTGCGGTTTGTCGTGTGCCGCAAGGGAGAACGCCACGTGGTGGCAGCTCGCGACGGCGACATGCTGGTCTTGCAGTTGGTGGCTCCGCAGGTCGGCTTGGCCGGGATGGTGACCACCGTATTGGGCCCCGCCTCGGCCGCCGATGTCGAACCGCTCACCGGAGTCGCAAGCAAGCTGGCCGAGTGCAGGACCGCAAGCCAAATCGCACAGTACGGCGTAGCGCCCTCCTCGGCGCGGATATACGCGGAGATCATCGCCAACCCCAGCAGCTGGGTGGAGATCACCGCCGGCGAACGCCACCCGGGCGGCACGTCGACGCAAACCGACTTGGCGGCCGGAGTCGCCGACTCACCGCAGGGCAGGGTGGTATCGCTCCCGCGTCGGGTCAACGGCGAGCTGTACGGCAGCTTTCTTCCCGGAACACCAGAAAATCTGCAGCGAGCACTCGACGGTTTGGTCGAATTCCTGCCGTCGGGAAGCTGGTTCGAGCCCACCCCGGCCGAGTACTCGTAATAAGACTCAGGAAGGACACGCGGTGGATGGCACTCCGCCATACCCACTAGACGGCGACGACGATCGCGACGATCTGGCCGCATTGGACTTCTCCGTTGGCTACGACGACGGTGAGGAGTCCGTGCTCGGCGTGTTCGACGATTATCTGCCGAGCGAAGAGACCGATGCGGACGACGATTGGCCTGCGATCGCTGCCCGCGACATGGAAGAGGAAGAGCTTCAATCGCCGCTGTTCACGGTGACCAACCCGGCGGGGACGGTGACGGTGTCGGCGTTCATGGATGGACACATCCAGGGGATTGAACTGACGGCGAAAGTGACCAACATGACCGAAGCACATCTGGCTGACGAGATACTCGTCATCGCGGATCTAGCCCGGCAGAAGGCCCGGTCCGCCCAGTACGAGTCCATTTCTGAGGCCATGCGTGAACTCGGGCAAGACAACGCGACGACGCGCGACTTCCTGACACGCGAATTGCGGTTGCCCTCACCGGAAGAGGCGACCGCAGCGGCCGCCAAGGTTTTTGCCACCCGATACGCGAGCGATCATGACTGAGCACTTGGCCAACCTGTTTGCAAGCGCCGTCAACATGTTGCCCATGTCGCCGGCGCGGTCCCTGGAGCTGTTCACCGAAATCACCAGCTACGACGAGTCCGCTTGTGATGCATGGGTCGGCCGCATCCGGTGCGGCGACACCGATCGGGTGACGTTGTTCCGGGCCTGGTACTCGCGGATGAACTTTGGGCGGTTGGCGGGCGCAGGCGAGACGTCGATGACCACCCTCAACGCCAGGATTCCGATCGGCGGCTTGTACGGCGACATCACCTACCCGATCAACTCGCCGCTGGCGATCACGCTGGGCTTCGCCGCGAGCGAAGCCGCGGCCGGGAATTATGCCGACGCCATGGAGGCGTTGGAAGCCACGCCGTCCAGCGGCGCCGAGTATCTGGTGTCGTGGGCCAAGGCAGTTGTCTACGGTGCGGCGGAGCGCTGGACCGATGTGATCGATGAGGTCAGGGGTGCTCCGCATTGGACGGATAAATTCTTGGCTGCCGCCGCCGGGGTGGCCCACGGAGTTGCCGCGGCGAACCTGGGACTGTTCAGTGAAGCCGAGCGTCGGCTCACCGAGATGCACGATTCGCCGGCGGGGCAAGCATGCGGGCGAGTGATCGCCTGGCATCTGGCGATGATCCGGCGTGGCCAAGGCAACGAAGAGTCGGCCACGCCACTGCTGGAATGGTTGCAGGCCAATTATCCAGAGCCCAAAGTTGCTGCCGCACTGAAGGATCCGTCCTATCGGCTGGTGCCTACCAGCGCCGAAAAGATCGCGGCCCGCAAGGACCCGTGGGATCCCTCCAGCGTTGTCGCCGACACGTCGGGCCAGGAGAAGCTGCTCGCCGAAGCCCAAGCAGAACTGGACCGTCAGATTGGGCTGGGCCGGGTCAAAGAGCAGATCGAAAGATACCGCGCCGCCACGCAGATGGCGAAGGTGCGCGCAGCTCGCGGCATGAAGGTCGCACAGGCGAGCAAGCACATGATCTTCGCCGGACCCCCCGGCACCGGCAAGACGACAATCGCCCGGGTGGTGGCCAACATCCTGGCCGGGTTGGGCGTCATCACCGAGCCGAAGCTCGTCGAGACCTCCCGCAAGGACTTCGTCGCCGAGTATGAGGGGCAGTCCGCGGTCAAGACCGCCAAGACCATCGACCGCGCCGTCGGCGGGGTGCTGTTCATCGACGAGGCATACACCTTGGTTCAGGAACGCGACGGCCGCGCCGATCCATTCGGCACCGAGGCATTGGACACCCTGTTGGCCCGGATGGAAAACGACCGCGACCGGCTGGTGGTGATCATCGCCGGTTACAGCTCCGACATCGACCGGCTGCTGGAAGCCAACGACGGCTTGCGGTCGCGTTTCGCGACCCGGATCGAATTTGACTCGTATTCGCCCGAGGAGATTCTCGACATCGCGAAAGTCATTGCCAGCGCCAATGACTCAGCATTGAGCACAGATGCCGCCGACCATCTGCTCGAGGCGGCGAAACTGCTCAGTCAACGGACGGTCGGCGACAAGCCGGCGCTCGACGTCGCGGGTAACGGCCGTTACGCGCGCCAACTCGTGGAGTCCGGTGAGCAGTACCGGGATATGCGCCTGACCCAAGCGGTCGACTTCGAAACCCTGGACGTGGACCGACTGCGTGAAATCAACGGCCAGGATATGGCGGAGGCGATCGGCTCGGTGCACCGACGGCTCAACATCGGCGAGTGACACATGGCGGGATTCCGGCTTACCACCAAGGTTCAGGTCAGCGGTTGGCGGTTTTTGCTGCGGCGCGTCGAGCACGCCATCGTGCGGCGAGACACCCGCATGTTCGACGACCCGCTGCAGTTCTACAGCCGGGCGGTGGGCCTCGGCATCGTGATCGCGGTACTGATCGGGGTCGGGGCCGGATTGCTGGCTTACTTCAAGCCGCTAGGCCGGCAAAGCGGCGACAGTCTGCTCGTTGACCGCACCACCAACCAGCTTTATGTGGTGATGTCCGGAACCGGCGAGCTGCACCCCGTCTACAACCTGACGTCCGCGCGACTGGTGCTGGGCAGCTCGGGCAACCCGCACGCGGTGAAGTCCAGCGAACTGGACAAGATGCCGAAGGGCCAGCGCATCGGCATCCCGGGCGCCCCGTACGCCACCCCGGTTACGTCAGATGCCTCGTCGGACTGGACGCTGTGTGACACCGTCGCCAACCCGGAGAGTGTTGCTCCTGCCGTCCAGACGTCGGTGATAGCGATGCCGTTGGTTACCGATGCGTCGATCGGTCCGGTGCGGCCGAATCAGGCGTTAATCGCGTCGTATCAAGGCAGGGAATGGGTGGTGACCAAAGCGGGCCGCCATGTCATCGATTTGACCGACCGCGCGGTCGCCTCGGCGGTCGGGATACCCGTCACCGCAAGGGCCACCCCGATGTCCGAAGGCGTGTACAACGCGATACCCGATGCCGGACCCTGGCAGGTACCACCGATTCCCGCTGCGGGCGCACCGAATTCTCTTGGGCTGCCGGAGAATCTGGTGATCGGGTCAGTGTTTCAAACCCAGAGCGAGACGGGTCCGCAGAAATTCGTGGTGCTGCCCGATGGTGTTGCCCGAGTGAACGCGACCACGTCGGCGGCGCTACGGGCAACCAATTCCTATGGGCTGATCGCGCCTCCGTCGATCGAGTCCAGCCTGGTGGCGCGGATCCCTGAGCGGGTGTACGGCTCGCCGCTGCCGGACGAGCCGCTGAAGATTCTGCCCCGGCAGGAGGCGCCCGTACTGTGCTGGTCATGGGAGCGTGAACCCGGCGACCAGTCCGCCAAGACTGCTGTGCTCACCGGCCGCCACTTGCCGATCTCACCTACGGCGATGCGCACCGGTATCAAGCAAATCGAAGGAACCACGACGGTTTACACGGATGGCGGAAAATATGTGCGCCTACAGTCGCCGGACCCGAAGCATGGCGAGGCGTTGTACTACATCGACCCACAGGGGGTGCGGTATGGCTTGCCGGACGAAGAAACGGCCAAGTATCTCGGCTTGACGTCGCCCAAGAACGCGCCGTGGGCCGTCGTGCGCCTGCTGGTAGATGGACCGGTGCTGTCCAAGCAGGCTGCGCTACTGGAGCACGACACCCTGCCCCCGGACCCGAAACCCCGGAAAATTGAAAGCCGAGGCGGCTGATGACGACCAAGAAGTTCACCCCGACCGTCAAGCGAGGACCACGCCTGACGCCCGGCGAAATCACCGTCACGCCACCGGAAGACCTTGGCATTGAGATTCCGGCATCGGGCATCCAGAAGATGCTGCCGTACGTGATGGGTGGCGGCATGCTGGGCATGATCGCGATCATGGTCTTCACCGGTGTCCGGCAGCTGTCACCGTACATGTTGATGATGCCGTTGATGATGATCATGACGACGGTGGGATTCATGGCCGGCGGCGGCCCGGGCGGCAAGAAGGTTCCTGAAATCAACGCCGACCGTAGGGAGTATCTGCGTTACCTGGCCGGACTGCGAACCCGCGTGACCTCATCGGCCAGCGCGCAGGTGACGTTTTTCGGCTACCACGCACCACATCCCGACGACCTACTGTCGCTTGTTGGCACACACCGGCAGTGGTCACGCCCGGCTAATGCCGACTTCTACGCGGCCACCCGGATCGGACTCGGCTCCGAACCGGCGGTGGACCGGCTGTTGAAACCCGCTCTCGGCGGTGAGCTGGCGGGCCCCGACGCCGCGCCCCAGCCGCACCTTGAACCGGTAAGCCACATGTGGGTGCTGAAGTTCCTGCGCACTCACGGGCTTGTTCACGATTGCCCGAAACTGGTGCAGCTGCGCACATTTCCAACCGTCGCGATCGGCGGCGATCCAGAAGGCGCGGCCGGATTGCTGAGAGCGATCATCTGCCACCTCGCGGTATTCCACCCGCCGGACCTGCTGCAAATCCGGGTGCTCACCGAGGACCCCGAGGATCCGGAGTGGTCCTGGGTGAAATGGCTCCCACATCTCCAGCACCAGACCGACACCGACGCTGCCGGCACCACGCGGCTGATCTTCACTCGGCCAGACGGTCTCAGCGATTTGACCGCCCGGGGCCCGCACACACCGGATGCGGGGCCGGGCGGACCCTACGTCGTCGTCATCGACTTGACCGGAGGAACCGCGGGCTTCCCGGTGGACGGCCGAGCCGGCGTCACGGTCATCACGCTGGGTAATCACCGGTCGGCCTACCGGATCCGGGTCGACAAGGACGGCACCGCCGACGACCGCCTCCCTAACCAGACGTTCCGTCAGGTGACCTCGGTGACTGACCGGATGACTCCGGCACAAGCCACCCGGGTCGCCCGAAAGCTGGCCGGGTGGTCCATCACCGGCACCATCATCGACAAGACCACCCGGGTCCAAAAGAAGGTGTCGACGGAATGGCACCAGCTCGTCGGCGCCCAGGCCGTCGAGGAGGTGCTGCCGAACCGTTGGCGGATGTTCGCCGACACTGACCAGGACCGGCTACGAATCCCCTTCGGTCACGAACTCAGGACCGGCGACGTCATGCACCTCGACATCAAAGAGGGCGCGGAATTCGGGGCCGGACCGCACGGCATGCTCATCGGTACTACCGGGTCGGGCAAGTCGGAGTTCTTGCGCACCCTCATCCTGTCGCTGGCCGCCACGCATCATCCCGACCAGGTCAACCTGCTGTTGACTGACTTCAAGGGTGGCTCGACGTTCCTGGGTATGGAACGGCTCCCGCACACTGCGGCGGTTGTCACCAACATGGAAGAAGAGGCCGAGTTGGTCAGTCGCATGGGTGAGGTGCTGACCGGTGAACTCGACCGACGGCAATCGATACTGCGCCAGGCCGGCATGCAGGTGGGGGCAGCGGGCGCGCTATCCGGTGTGGCCGAGTACGAAAAACACCGCGAGCGTGGCGCTGACTTACGGCCTCTGCCAACGCTTTTCGTCGTGGTCGACGAGTTTGCCGAGCTGCTGGCCAACCACCCGGATTTCATCGCGTTGTTCGACCGGATCTGTCGCGTCGGTCGGTCACTGCGGGTGCACCTGCTACTGGCGACCCAGTCCCTGAACACCGGCGGGGCGCGCATCGACAAACTGGAGCCCAACCTGACTTACCGGATCGCGTTGCGTACCACCAGCTCTGCGGAATCCAAGCAGGTGATCGGAACTCCCGAAGCGCAGTACATCACCAACAAGGAAAGCGGTGTCGGCTTCCTTCGGGTTGGTATGGAGGACCCGGTGAAATTCAAGAGCGTCTACACCGGTACGCCTTACGTCCCCACCATGGAAACTGATGGGGAAGTAAACGGTGAAGCGCCCGGCGTCCCGCAGCGCAAGCGAGATGTGCGCATCCACCGGTTCACCGCGGCACCGATCTTCGATCCGGTGATGACGTCATGAACGGCGCTGGCGGTGCAATGCGAAGCAATAAGGAGCGGCGCCGATGAGCATCGAACACGAGCCGCGGGTACTGCGCGAGGTGGTGCTGGACCAGCTGGGCACCGGCGAAGCCATTGCGTACCGAATGTGGTTGCCGCCGTTGATGGATCCGACTCCGGTCAATGAGCTTGTCGAGCGTGACATCCGGCAACCGCTGCGATTCGGTCTGGGAATCATGGACGAGCCGCGCCGGCATCGTCAGGAGGTGTGGGGCATCGACGTTTCCGCGGCGAGCGGCAACATCGCCGTCGGCGGCGCGCCGCAAACAGGAAAGTCGACATTTCTGCAGACTCTGATCTTGTCGGCTGCGGCCACCCACTCTCCGCGCCACGTTCAGTTCTATTGCATCGACCTCGGTGGCGGTGGGCTGATCTACCTTGAAGACCTGCCGCATGTCGGCGGGGTGGCGACCCGATCCGAGCCGGACCGGGTCAACCGCATGGTTGCCGAAATGAAAGCCGTGCTGCGCCAACGGGAAGCCATCTTCAAGCAATATCGGGTGGGCTCGATTGCGGCGTATCGCCAGATGCGCGACGACCCGAACCATCCCGCCGCGGCGGATCCCTTCGGCGACGTGTTCCTGGTCATCGACGGGTGGCCGGCTTTCGTCGGGGAATTTCCCGACCTCGAGCCGATGGTGCAAGATCTGGCCGGTCAAGGGTTGGCCTTCGGCATCCACACCGTGATCTCCACGCCACGTTGGACTGAGCTGAAGGCCCGGGTGCGCGACTATCTCGGCACCAAAGTGGAGTTCCGGCTAGGGGACACCAACGAAACCCAGATCGACCGCATAACGCGCGAGATCCCGGCTAACCGTCCCGGGCGGGCGATCTCGATGGAGAAGCACCACCTGATGATCGGGGTGCCCCGGATCGACGGCGTGCACAGCGCCGAGAACCTGGTCGAGGCGATGTCGGCGGCGGTCCAACAAATCGCGACCGTTCACACCGAGCAGGCGCCCGAGGTCAGGGTGCTGCCCGAACGCATCCACCTGCACCAGCTGGATCCCAACCCACCGGGGCCCGATGCGGATTACCGCACCCGGTGGATGATTCCGCTGGGGTTGCGCGAGTCCGACCTGTCGGTGGCCTACAACAACATGCAGGTCACCCCGCACTTGCTGATCTTCGGTGCCGCGAAGTCGGGTAAGACGCGCATCGCCCACGCCGTCGCGCGGGCCATCTGTGCCCGCAACAGTCCTGACCAGGTGCGCTTCATGGTGGCCGACTACCGCTCAGGACTGCTGGACGCGGTACCGGATTCTCATCTGCTCGACGCGGGGGCCATCAACCGCAACGCCGCGTCTCTTGACGAGAACATCAAAGCGATGGCGATCAATCTGCGGAAGCGACTGCCGCCCGTCGACTTGACTGCCGCGCAGCTGCGTTCGCGGTCGTGGTGGAGCGGACCTGACATTGTGCTGTTGGTCGACGACTGGCACATGATCGTGGCAGCTGCCGGTGGCGTTCCGCCAATGACGCCGCTGGGCCCGCTATTACCAGCGGCCGCCGATATTGGCCTGCACATAATTGTCACGTGTCAAATGAGCCAGGCCGCCCGAGCAACGATGGACAGGTTTGTCGGCGTTGCATACGGGGCGGGTTCGCCCACCCTATTTCTCTCCGGTGACAAACAAGAGTTCCCGTCCAGTGAGATTAAAGTCAAAAAAAGGCCCCCTGGCCAGGCATTTTTGGTTGCGCCGGACGCCAAAGAAGTCATCCAAGCGGTCTATATCGATCCTCCAGAAGAAGTGTCTGCACCACCCTCTAACGGCGGTTAGGATCGATTCGACAACTTCATCGCCGGAGGACGTGCTGATGCGCGAGGGGTGCCAAATCCCAGCCTGAAATGGTGCGCGGTCGTCCATAACGGTGAATGTGGATGTCCGCTACAAGATGAGGAGAGATTTGAAATGCAACCCTTAGCAGTCGACCCCGCTATCGCCGCGATCGGTACCCAGGTCGTCGCGAACGGCACCCGCGGAGTGGCCGCCGGCACCACAGCCTCAGCGGCGGTGACCAGCCTGATGCCCGCTGGTATCGACGAAGTCTCGGCGCAGGCCGCGATGGCATTCGCGTCAGAGGGCGTGCAAACCCTTGCTCTGAACAGCTTTGCGCAGGAAGAGCTCGCACGAGCCGGCGCAGCCTACGCCGAAGCCGCCGCGATCTATGCCGCGGTCGACGAAGGCGCCGCAGGCACGCTGATTTAGCGCGTCGGGCGAAGCAGTCACCTCGAGACCAGAGTTAGTCCGCCATGGTTGGGTTGCCGCCGTTAGGCATCGATTTCGCCGCGCTGCTGCCGGAGATCAACACGTTCCGGCTGCAGGCCGGAGCCGGCGCAGAGCCGATGCTGCAGGCCGCCGCCGGCTGGGAGGCGTGGGCAATTTCTCTGGAGACTCAAGCATTGGAGCTGGCTGCGAGCATGTCCGCGCTCAGTGGAGCGTGGTCCGGCATGGCCAGCGAACGTGCGGTGGCTGCGACGATGCCGATGGTGGCTTGGCTGCAGACGCTGGCGTTGCAGGCGCAGAAGCGCGCTATGCAGGCAGCGGCCCAGGCAGCGTCGTACACCGCCGCGGCGACAACCACCCCGCAGCTGCCCGAGATCGCGGAAAACCACATCACCAACTTCGTTCTGAACGCCACCAACTTCCTCGGCGTCAACACCGTGCCGATCGCGGTCAACGAGGCGGACTACATCCGCATGTGGGACCTGGCTGCCGCCACGATGTACGCGTATCTGGCGGAGACCACCACCAACGTGATGTTCGAGCCGGTGTTACCGGCGAAGCCGATTGTCATCCCCGGGGTCGCCGAGGTAGCGGCGGGCGCGGCGCTGGGTCAGTTGGCCGCAAATGCGCCGGGCGCCGTCTACCGCGACGCGGTGTTCGCCCGGGCGACCGCGCAGGGTATGGCCGAATCGGTCGGTTTGAAGGCGGGCGAGGCAGTGGGCGCCGGCAGCCAGGCGGCAACGCTGGGGGAGGGCCAGGCCAGCCACGCCCAGAACACGCGCCCGTCCGAGCAGAACGAGTTGACCCAAGGCCCGCAGCAGTTCATGCAGTCGGGCATGCAGATGGTCACCCAGATCGGGTCGCAGGCCGCCCAGATCCCGCAGCAGCTCGGGCAGCTGCTTCAAAGCCCGATGCAGCAGATGGCGTCACCGATGCAGCAAGTGACATCGATGTTCAGTCAACTCGGCAGCAGCATGGGATCCAGCGACCACGGCATGCAGCTCGGTCTGATGGGGGCCAGTCCGTTCTCGAACCATCCGCTGGCCGGCGGGTCGGGGGCCAGCACCGGTGCCGGCCTGGTGCGGGCGGCATCACTGCCCGGCATGGGCGGTTCGGCGCCGCGTACGCCCCTGATGGCGAGTCTGATCGACAAGACCGGCCCGGTGTCGCCGGCCGCCGTCGAGCCCGTCGGTGCAGCGGCGGGAGCATCGGCCACCGGCGGAACAGCGCCGGTCGGTGCCGGCAGCGGCGGGACGGGCGCAATGGGTCCGACCGGGCAACGCGGAAAATCGGGCGGCACCAAAGGCGGGCTGAAGGCGCCCGCGCCGCTCGCCCAAGACCTGGGCGAAGACGACGGCGACGACTGGTAGCCGTCCACCAAAGACTTCCCGGCCATCGGGGCCGGAAGACTCGCCCTGTGGCGAGGACAACGGGAAAAGAAAGAGATCAGCATGGGTGCACCAATGGAAGCCGATCCGGCTGTCCTCGCCACAGAGGCCAGCAACTTCGAGCGGATCGCAGGAGAGATCAAGGGTGTGATGGCCCGGGTCGAGGGAACGGCACAAGAGTTGATGCCGCAGTTGCAGGGCAGTGCCGGCAACGCTGCTCAGGCGGCGCTTGCGCGTTACAACGAAGCCGCCCTCGCGCAGGTGAAAGAACTGGACGATGTCACAGAGAACCTGCAGCAGTCGAACATCCACTACACCAGCACTGACGAGGATCAGGCCGCCGGCGTTGCCGCTGCCATGAACTTCTGACCCCGACTCGAGAGAAACGGAGTATCACATGGGACAGCCAATCACTTACAACTTCGCCGGCATCGAGGGCCACGCAACCGCTATCCACGGAGCGGTTGGCATCCAAGCCGGTTTGCTCGACGAAGGCAAGGGCTCGCTTGCGAGGCTGGCCGGAGCGTGGCAAGGCGACGCCCAAGGCGCCTACAACACCCTCATGATGCGTTGGGACCAGACGGCCAGTGAACTGAACCTGGCGTTGCAGAACCTGGCGCAGGCGATTCACGAGGCCGGTGCGACAATGGGTCAAACCGAGGCCGCCAACACGGCTAGATTTTTCTAGCCCGGCGCGCACGAGGGGGCGAGTTCGAGTTGTTGATCTCGCCCACCTCGTGTCCCGCCGCAACCGACGAAGTCTTGAGAGGTGCTCATGTCGGCCGACTATGACCGGCTCTTCAACGCCCCCGAGGACGAGCCCGGGGACGCGACTGCGCAGGTAGATCTGGAGGCCGTCCGACGGTTCCAGCCGCCTCCGATGCCGGCGAGCCCACCTGCATCCCACGACGCGCCTACCCCGCCGATGCCGATCGGTGGGCCGCAGCCGCCGCCTCCGTCGTGGCAAGCTCAGGCCGCGCCGCCACCGGCACCGCGCTCGGATACCCCCGCGCCGCCGGCGCCGAATGGCAGCACCGCGGCGCCCATGCCCACCACCGGAACTACCGGCGCGCAATACGAACGCCCGCGTACGCCACCGCCGCAGCCGCCGCCGATGCAACCAGCGCCGGCGCCAAGCCAACATTTCGCCGATTCCCAACAAGAGGCAGGCGGCTGGCGGGCAGCCCCCCCGCCGCCGAGCCAGCCGCAGACGTCCGCGGCCACCATTGGCAATCACCGCGCTATCGACGCGTTGTCACACGTCGGCGTCAAGTCCGCGGTCAAGATGCCGTCGCAACACGGCTGGCGTCATTGGCTGTACTTGCTGACCAGGATGAACCTGGGTCTGTCTCCTGACGAGCTTTACGAATTGGACCTGCAGATGCGGGTTCGGCGCAACGCCCGCGACTCGTATCAGATCGGCATCTTGGGCTTAAAGGGCGGCGTCGGGAAGACCGCTGTGACTGTCGCGTTGGGCTCGGCTCTGGCCAAAGTGCGCGGGGACCGAATCCTGGCCATCGACGCCGATCCGGGTGCCGGCAACCTCGCCGATCGCGCGGGGCGGCAGTCGGCGGCCAGCATTGCGGACCTGCTCGCCGACAAGTCGTTGTCGCGATACAACGATATCCGCGCGCACACCAGCATGAACGCCGCCAACCTCGAAGTGCTCTCGTCCGAGGAGTACAGCGTGGCGCGCCGCGCGTTCAACGACGAGGACTGGCAGGGTGCCACCGAGATCGTGTCGCGGTACTACAACCTGGTGCTGGCCGACTGCGGACCCGGGTTGTTCGATTCGTCGGCCAAAGCTGTGCTGTCGACGGTTTCCGGCATCGTCATCGTGGCGAGCGCATCAATCGACGGCGCGCGGCAAGCTGCGATCGCCATGGACTGGCTGCGCCAAAACGGTTACCAGGATCTGCTGTCCCGCGCCTGTGTGGTGATCAACCACGTCGTGCCGGGCAAGCCGAATCTGGATGTCGATGATCTGGTGCAGCAGTTCGAACGCCATCTGCAGCCGGGTCGGGTCATCGTGCTGCCGTGGGATAAGCACGTCGCGTCAGGAACCGAGATTCAACTCGATCTGCTGGGCTCTACCTACCAGCGCAGGATCTTGGAGTTGGCCGCGGCGCTGTCCGACGACTTCGACCGGCTCGAACGGCATTGAGCGCCCCCGCTGCCGCAGCGTCGGCGACTTCGGGCACGACGCCGAGCAGGCCGTCGACCACCCGCGTGACGATCCTTACCGGTAAGCGGATGACGGACTTGGTGCTGCCCTCGTCGACCCCGATAGAGACCTATATCGACGAGACCGTCTCGGTGCTGGCCGACCTGCTCGAAGACACGCCGGCTGATGTCTTGGCCGGCTTCGATTTTTCGGCTGGCGGTGTGTGGGCGTTCGCTCGTCCGGGTGCTCCGCCGCTGAAGCTCGACAAGTCGCTCGACGACGCCGGAGTCGTCGATGGGTCGTTGTTGACGCTGGTGTCGGTCAGCCGCACGGAGCGGTATCGACCGCTGGTCGAGGATGTCATCGACGCCATCGCGGTCCTCGACGAATCACCACAGTTCGATCGGCGAGCCCTGAATCGCTTTGTGGTCGTGGCTATTCCGGTGGTCGCACTGGCATTGTCGGTGGCGTCGGCGCTGGCCTGGAGTAACACCGGGCATCTGCTGTGGTGGGCCCCGGCGCTGGGCGTTTTGGCCGTCGGTCTGCTGGTCGGCAGCGTCGTTGCCAGAAGCCGGTATCAGAACCTGAAGATGTCGGAAAGCCTGCTCGTCGCGGCGTATCCGGTAGTCGCGGCAGCAGTAGCGCTCGCGATCCCGCTGCCGCGCGGCAGCGACTCGCTGGGCGCGCCGCAGCTGGCGGCCAGCGCGGTGGCCATCCTGCTATTGACGTTGGCGACGCGGGGTGGCCCACGTCGGCGCGCCGAGCTGGCTTCGTTTATCACCGTCTCGGCTATCGCGGTGATGGCCGCGGCCATTGCGTACGGCTATGGCTGGCAGTACTGGGTGCCGGCCGGCGCAATTGGTTTCGGGCTGTTCGTGATGACCAATGCGGCCAAGCTGACGGTCGCGGTCGCGCGGATCGCGCTGCCGCCGATCCCTGCTCCCGGCGAGACCGTTGGCAACGAAGAGCTGCTCGACGCCGTCGAGGCCCCCGAAGACACCGACGAGGAGTCGGCGACCTGGCAGGCCATCCTGGCGTCGGTGCCCGACTCCGCGGCGCGGCTGACTGAACGCAGCCGGCTGGCCAGGCAGCTGCTCATCGGCTTTCTGTCGGCCGGCACCCTGGTGCTCGCGGTCGGTGCCATCGCGGTAGTGGTGCGCGGACACTTCTTCATTCACAGCATCGTGGCGGCCGCATTGGTCACGGTGATCTGCGGGTTCCGGTCACGGCTGTACGCCGAACGCTGGTGCGCATGGGCGCTGCTGACCGCCGTCGTCGCCATCCCCACAGGTGTGATGGTGAAGGTGAGTTTGTGGTATCCGGCCAGCGCATGGCTGGTATTGAGCATCTACCTGGCGGGAGTGGTCGTCGCCGTGATTTCGATCGGCGCAACCGCAAGTGGCCGTCGTGTCTCGCCGGTGACCAAACGGCTTCTCGAATTGGCCGATGGCGCTGCGATCGCCGCCGTCATCCCGTTGCTGTTGTGGATCGCCAGCGTCTACGACCTGATCCGCAATATTCGGGGATAACGCGGATGTTCGCCCTAAAAGTGCTTCCCACACCGGAATTCGGCCCGTGAGCGGGGGACAGGACCTGGCCGTCGACGCCGACGCACTCGGAAAAGTTGGCAGCACTTTTACTGAGGCCGGCGGCGAACTGGCCGCACTCCAAGCTGACGCTCCCCTGGGCGATGCGGCCGGGGTTGGATCGCAATTGGCTACGGCGGCTGCTTGCCGGAAGGCGCAGTCGGCCATCGCTGCTCAGACCGCGGCGTTGGCGAAGGAAACCGACGAATACGGCGGAAAACTGAAAACCGCCGCGGCCGAATACCGCAACACCGACCGCACGGCCGGCGAAGCGATTCACAAAGTCAAATTGGGCAAGTAGCCGGTCTAGTTGATGCACCGACACCGCTAATCGCGGTGGTACGGTTTTGAAATCGGCCGTTCGAAAGGCATGGCTGCATGGGTGTTTCGGTCTCGACGGTGGAGGGGTCGCACCCTGAGAAGCTCACCGACGCCGCCGAGCAGGTTTCCGGCAAGATCACCACCTTGGAAACGATCATGGCCGGCGAACGCGAGGACTTGGCATACCTGCAGCAGTCCTGGCAGGGCGAGGCCGCAACCGCGGCGCTGGCCGCGGGCTTGCGAAAGCTGGGCAAACAGGAGCGGTTTCATCTCAGGCTGCAGGAACTGAAATCCGCGCTGAACAATGGTGGAGAGCAACTCGGCGCTCTGCGCAAAGCGATCGTGGAAATGGTCCACACGTTGGCGAAGCTGGGTTTCTCGGTCAGCGATGACGGCGTGGTCACCCCACACCAGTGGCTGGTCGGAAGATTTCTGAACGGTGTGGCGGAGAAGCTGACGACTGTCCTCCAGCAACTGCTGAAGACCTTCGACGAAGTCGATCAAGCCACTGCTGCCGCGATTGCGCAAGCGTGTGGCCCGTCGATCCCTAATCCTCCGGTCAACGTGGCGGGCAAACACATTCAGATTCCATCGCCCGACACCAGTCCGGAAGACGTCAAGAGGTGGTGGGATTCGCTCAGCGACGAGCAGCGGCAAGCACTCATCGCGCAGCACCCGCCGCTGTTGGGCAACCTCGGCGGCATCCCGGCCGACGCCCGCGACCAAGTCAACGTGCAGGTGATGGACGACGACATTCATCGCGTGGAGGACATCGCTACCCGAAACCATGTCTCGGCCGATGATGTAGTCAAAAACCCAGGGGCATACGGACTTTCGGCCGACGACGTTACCCGGTATCAAAACGCCAAGAATACGCAGCGTGGTCTTTACCATGACATGGGGATTGACGACTACCACGGCGACTACAAAGGTCTTGCCCAATATGCCAAAGACCACAACCTGGACATGTCCACGCTGCGACCGGCAATGCTGTGGGCCTATGACCCGCTGGCGTTCAACGGTAAAGGCAAGGCAGCAATCGCGATTGGGAACCCGGACCAGTCGCCGAACACCGCTGTCATCGTGCCGGGTACAGGCGCCAGCGTGAAGTCGGGATGGCTATCCGACGGCCACAATGATGCGATCAATCTTTACGATCAATCAGCACCGGCCGATCCAAACCACCCCACGGCGGTGATCGCATGGATGGGATACGACACCCCCTCAAGCTTTAACGATCTCAACGTCGGAAACCCGGGCCTTGCCCAAACCGGCGGGGATTTACTCGCGTGGGATGTCAACAGCCTGGGCGTTACCCACCAAGACGGGGTAGGGGAGCACGTCACCGTCATCGGGCATTCGTATGGTTCGACGACGGTGGCCGACGCGTTCGCCCGCAGCGGCATGCACGCCAATGATGCTGTGCTACTGGGGTGTCCGGGGACTGATGCGGCGCGCACTGCTGCCGATTTCAACCTCAATGGCGGACACGTCTACGTCGGCGACGCTTCCACTGACTTCGTCGGTTGGCTCGGTGAAGCAGGCGGGGTGCCCAATGCGCTCAATGATGCGTTAGGCAATCCTGTTGGGGCGGCAGCGGGCTTGGGCACCGATCCGGCCCACGAGGGCTTTGGTGCAACGCGATTTCGTGCCGAGGTTCCGGGCTCGGAATTCATCCGCAGAGAAGACCATTCGTACTACTACCACGTGGGCAGCGAGTCGCTGCGCAGCATGACCGACATCGTCAGCGGCCATGCCGACAACCTGGCAAGCGATGGACTGCTGGCCGGGCAGCGGGTCGACGTCCCCTATCCCGTCACCCCGACCGAGGTGCATGTTCCAGGCATCGGCAACGTTCCGCTGCCTCACATCGATCTCCCGTGGACCGACCCGGAATGGAACCGCCCGGGTGCCTCTGTGACTGATGACCATGGCTTTTAATAACCGTAGAGATAGCCACTTGCGGCGACGATCGGCATTGCTGGCCGTCGCCCCGCTTATCGCGGTCGTGGCTCTTGTCCTAGGAGGTTGTTCGCTGATGTTTCCGTCGCAACACCGCGCAGCCCCACCTCCCGAGCCGTTATCCGATGAGCAGGCCAAGACCCAGGTGATCGACCCGGCCAAACAGATCGCCACGGTGAACGACTTGGCGGATCTGTCCGGGACTTTCCAGTGGGAGTCGTGCAACGACCAAGGAGATCCGCCCTATCGCGGCAGGGTGGACATGTTGTTCACCGTGCCTACCGGCGTGGACCGCCAGGCCTACTTCCAGCAGATCGCCGCAACCATGGCCAAACAATCCGGCTGGACCGCCGGCCCGCCACCGGGTATGCGTCCGTTCGGCGCTGCGGTCCACAAAGACGGGGTCATGGTGATCATCGGGGAGAGCGGCACAGTGGGGCATCACGGGTCTATCCGGCTTTTCGGCGAGTGCCGCAACATGCAGGATCACCACACTGACAACGGCTTCCAACGCATCACCAGCGAACTGGCTGGGGGCTGACGGCACGTCTTGACCGGCCGCCATCCGAGATCGTCGGCGGCGGCAAACTTCGTGCACGCGACGTGCCAACAGAGCGGTTATGCTTTGTTTTACGTAGACGCAGCGTGGGGGTTGTAGCGATGGCGCAAGAGACGCTGAAAGTAGATCCAGAGCGGCTGGCGCAGGCCGCGGCGAAGTTAGGCGCCCATGCCGACGAAATTCCGGTGATTCCGCCGGGCTTCACCGTGTCAGGCAGTGACCCGCTGTCGGCGGCGATCGCCGCGCACGTGCCCAAGCTGGAAGCACCGGTAGTCGGGCCATGACTCTGGACCAACTCAAGGCCGACGCGCAACGGGACGCCGCTAACGTCGCCCAAGCGGCCCAACACTACGCGCAGACCGATGAGGCGCTGGGAAACAAAATCAACCAGCAGCAGTTCGACGCGAACGGCGGCCAGGGGCAGTCGGGTGGCGCCGTGGGGTCGGGGGGCGACCCGGCGAGCCAGATGATGGGTCAAATGGGTCAGATGCTCGGCATGCCGATGGAGATGGCCGGCCAAGCCGTGCAGATGCCGATGCAGATGTTGGGCATGGTCGGAGCGCTTCCGCAGACCGTTATGCAGAGCATGCAGGGTCTGCAGGGCATGATGGGCCACTCTGGCCAATTGGGCCAGCACGGCCCGGATGGGCAGCCGGGCGACGTGCCTGCGGATCAGGCCCAACCGGACAAGCCGGAGGACAAGGACGACAAGGCCGAGGAGAAGCCGAGCGAACCGGCCGAGCCGAAGCACCAAGCCGCCGGACCGCAGCGAGAGCGGCTGGAGCCCATTCCCGACTCTCTCGGCGGCGGTGCAGCCGGTGGTCAGCCGGGAAGTCCGACTGTTCCGGTCACTCCGGCGCCTGGTCGGCCTGCCAGGCCCGGTTCGGAGATCGATCTCTGATCGCTTGGCTTGGTTAATTTTCACTTGCTTAAGGCTGTCGCCATTAAGTTCAGTGCAGGAAAGGCTGTCTGTGAGGCCGCCTGAATAGGCGTGAGTTGGCGTGACCTGGAGGTGTGTGTCGTGAGTGTGCCCCCGCCACCGCAGGATTCATGGCAACCTGGGCCGCCCAGGCCCGGTCAGCCGCCGTCATCGCCGCCCTGGCAGTTTCCCCAGAACCAGCCTGATGGTCCGCTGGCGGGGCCGTATCCAAATTGGCCACCGCATGGGCGGCCCAAGAAGAGCAATGCCCTGAAGTGGGCATTGGCAGCGGTGGCTCTGATTGCGATTGTCGCGGTGGCTGTGGTGCTGACGTTGATTTTCAGTGATGGGGGAGCGGGCGGCGGGGAGAGCATTGGCAGCGGTTCGCATCCGACATCGGGGATCGCGAGTGCTAATGGCGCCGGGCCGGTCGCAGTCTTTACGGATGAATGCGTATGCTCCGGCCAATAGCTTTTAGCTGCCGCGGACACCGCCGTTGAGGCGGTTGTTGTCGAGGCGTGCAAAGCAGCTGACGGGTGTTTTTGGTCCACCCTTCGGGATTACGCTTCGCAGTTGATTGCTGGGTTCGCGGCTAGTCTGGCGCCGCCAGCGGTTGCCGCCTTCATACCCCGCGGATTATGCAGTTTCGGCATCGAGACGTGGATGATGCCACTCAGCGTGTGGCGGTGCGAGTGACAGCTTTGGTGCAGGAGGCCGGTCGACTTGTCGCTTAACCTTGTAGAGAACAGTGTTCGGGTAGGTGCAAGACTGCAGCCGAAGCCGCCTCAATCTTGAGGGGTGAGTGGACGTGACCTGGAGGTATGTGTATTGACTATGCCCCCGCCCCCGCAGGGTCCTTGGCACCCACGGCCGCCTGCACCCGGCCAACCGCCCGGTCAGCCCCCGCAGGGCGTGCCGTATGGTCCACCGCCCGGCCAGTATCCAGGTTGGCCACTTCCTGGTCCAGCGAAAAAGAGCAATGCCTTGAAGTGGGCATTGGGCGCGATCACTCTGATTGCAGTCGTAGCAATCGCTGTGGCAGTGACGCTGGCTCTCACTCGCAGCGGGTCAGACGGCAGGGGCCCAGCCAACGGGGGCAATTCAGGTAAGACATCGACGATTGCTAGCGCAAATGACACAGACCCAGTTGCAGTCATCACCGAAGAACCGACCTGCGATAAATTCACTCCGATCAACAATGGTTATGCTGATCAAGGCAAAAATGGGTGGAATGACCGCGATCCCTCGATTCCTGCGACGGACTGGACGCCGGATCAGCGCGCGCAATACACCGCGATGGGCACCGCGATGCGCAACGCTGCAGACCAGTTCGTCCCGCTTGCAAAGCAGACCCCCCATCGAGTGATGCGTGAGCTCTACGAACAATTTATCGTCTACGCACGGACCTACGCCGCCAGTATTCCCACGTACACGCCGTCTGACGATCAGTTAGCAACTGTCGCTACGAATGCATCGTCGGCTATATATTCCATCTGCAACGCAATTTCAGAGGGTTCGGCGAGCATGTGGGGTCCGTCAGTACCAACTGCGGCGCCGCCGGCTCACATCGCCGTGCCGAGTGATCCCGCCGATCCGCAGCGTTTCCTCACCGCCCGCGACCCGATCTGCAACGACTGGAAGGCTCGATGGCAGCGGTATAGCACTGACGCTTCTGCGTGGGGCAGCATGGACCCGCAAAAACCGGCGAGCGAATGGACGCCCGAGCAAAAGGCCGTCTACGATGCGGTAACGCCAGTAATGTCCGCCTACGCCGACGACATCGAGCAATTGGGCCAGCGTAGCAAAAATCCCATTATTCAAGACTTCGCGGTACTGAGCGCGCAGTACACCCGCGCCTATGTTAAAGGGATACCCACCTATGTTCCTTCCGATGCCCACCTAGCGGCTACAGCTAACGCTACGGAGTGGGTAATCATGAAGGCATGCCAGGCTGTTGAGGATTAGATTATGGCGATTGCTCCGCCCACAGGCGATTATGCCTCACAGATGATTTCGGGATTGTGGCCGGAAGCTGACGAAGACCAGTTACAGGCCCGTGCCGAGGTATTCGAACAGGCTAGTGCGCAGCTAGGCAAGGTTATTGATAACTGGGCGCGCGAGCATCACATGATTTTTCATGACGGTGTCTGGTCGGGCGGCGCAGCCAGCGCCGCCGAAAGTGTGCTGCAGCGACGACTTAACCTAATGCAAGAGATGCGGAATAAGATTGATGCCGTCGCGAAGTGGTATCACGATGCGCACGACACGATACGTGATGCTAAGAACGAGATCGCCGAAACTGTCCATAACCATCAAGACGCAATCGGACGGATTACGGACGACGACCAGGACCGCGACGCGAAAATACAAAGTGAAATCGCAGCAGCGTGGAAGGAGAATTCGGAGACCGTCTCCAGTCAAGGCTCTAAATTGGGTTTCAAATTAGTGATGCCCGAAATGCCGGCCACAGCCGCTCCCGGGGAACCGGGCGCCGGGACGCCCGTCGACGAGACTCCTGCTCTGGCTCCTGCAAGCCAACTTGTGAGCAATCAAGGCGCCGTAGGTGGTCCCCCGGGGGGTAAGACTCCTGCTGTGGTTCCTGCAAGCCAACTTGTGAGCAATCAAGGCGCCGTGGGCGCAACCGGTCCTAATGCCGCACCTGCGCCGCCACCGGGCCAGTCCGGCATCTCGCCAGGAGCAGCAGTGCCGCGGCCGTCGATGTTAACTTCGCCCGGTACGAGCGCCAGCGGTTCTTCCTCCGGGTCGACGGGTGGTTCGCAGTGGATGGGGGCACCTGGTTCCGGAGGCGCGCAAAGTGCGGCGCCGACGACGGCGTCCGGTGCTCCGCAGGGAATGTCGGATACTTCACAGTCGCAGGCGGGTTCGGGCGGCCCGCCGACCCAACCCGCGGCAGGCAGGCCCGACTCCGGGATTGCAGCGGCCGCTGCCGCGGCGGGGTCGGCGTCTCCGGCGGTGTTGCCCGCATCCGCAGGCGCGGCGTCCACGGCTGCCGCCGCGGCATCGGCAGCTAGCGCCGCCGGTGCGACACCCGTGGCCCCCTCGGCGCCGGTGGAACACACCGGGGGCGGGGTGTCGGGTGCTCGCGGCCACACCGTCGACAGCGGCGGAGGCGGCGGGTTCACCGGCGGTGGTGGTGGAGTCAGCATGCCATCGATGTCGTCAGGCTCAGGGGGGAGCGGTTCAGCACCGATGCCGTTGCTGCCGCCGGCCACTCCGTCGCCGGCAGCACCCGTGTCTGCGGGTGGCGGCACCCCAGGCGCACCCGGTAGCGGCACGCCCGGCGCACCCGGCGGGCCAGGTGTGCACCCGGCGTCCACCACCAGCACCTCCCAGGGTGGCGTCGGTGGATCGATGACCTCGTCGCACGCCGATGCGGCGCCGGCGCCGATCCCGGTGTCCTCGGCACGCGCCCAAAAGGACGCGATCGCCGATGCCACGAACCGCCGTGGCGGCGGTGATGCGTTGCGGGCGGCCCGCCGCCTCGGCGCGGCACTCAACGCCCCAGACTTGCTCAACCAGGGCGATTTCCAATTCTTCTGGATCACCGCGGTGACCAATGATGGCCAGATCGTCGTCGCCAACAGCTACGGAATGGGATACATCCCCGAGCCGGTGACCCTGCCCGACGGCGTTCAGTTGGTCTCGGTCGACCCCGCCGTCCCGGCCGCCGAACGGGCCCGGTGGGCCACCTACCCGATGTTGGCCATCCAAGGTTGGGCGGCGGCCCACGACACCACGCTGCGGGCCGTGATCGCCACCGAGGCGCAATTCCGCGAGTTCGACCCGGGCGTCTACCGGGAGGTACTGCGCGAGGAGGACATCCCGTCCAGCGGCAGGATGGCCGGCCGGTCCCGGCTAGAGGTGGTCGCGCCCGGCCAGGCGGCGCAGCTCGCCGGCGTCAGCGACCTCGGGTTGATCGACATGCTGCCGCCTGCCCCGGTGGACACCAACCCGCCGGCCGACCAGCGCGGCACGCTGTGGTTTGAAGTGATGAAGCATCTGATGAGCAGCGATCCCGATCGAGGGGTGCACCATTTGCAGGCGTTCGTCACCTACGCCGCCCATGCCCAGGAGCTGGCTCTGCATAAGGCCCACACCGCGGTGCACGCGATCGAGCAACGCAAAGCCGTCGCCGACTGGCTGTACTGGCAACAGCTGAGCATCCTGGTCGCCGACGCGCTCGCCGGATCCGCAGCGCCCTAAACGCTTTAGAGCGATCGGTCAGTTTTCGGCAGTGTCGCTCAGCTCGTCAGTGATGTCGATGAGCACCGCGTCAAGACGTTCCCGGTCGGCTTCGATGGATGCGACCGCTTGCGTGGTCGCGTTTTGCAGCGCCTCGTTCACCCGTTGCTCGACGGTTTTCGACCCCAGTCGCAGCGACCCATCTTTGATGAAAACATCGGTGAGCCAGTGATGTCCGTTGAGCGTCACTTCGACAGTCTCGGATTCATCTGTGGCCGTGAACTTTTCGGTCTCCATCTTGTGCAGCTGCTCGTCCAGCGCCGACTGCAACCGTTGCGCCTGCTTCAGCACCGCCGCCACGTGCGGATGCATTTCCGAGGTCACTTCGACTCCTTGCCGTCCTTGGCGTCCGGCACGTCCTTACGACGACGAGCCCCGATGACGCCTTCAGTCCAAGACCGATCTTCTTTGTAGAGCTCCTCGTCGGGAGCAAGCCCCGGGGTGCGGCGCCGTTCCTTGCCTTGGCCCTGGCCATGGCCTCCCATCGGCATACCCCCCATCCCGCCGCCCATGGCGCCGCCCGGCATGCCTTGGGCTGCTTGCGCTCCCGGCCCGGCTTCGGCAGCATTCGCGGGCGCCACGGCGTTAGCGCCTACCGCAGGCTGCAGCGGCGAGCGCGGTGCGCCGCCCCCGCCGCCTCCCGCGCCGCCGCCTCCATGGGCGGCCGGTTTGACAGCCGGACCCTTCGGCAGGTGCGGGGTGGCCTTCGCCGCGGCCGGCATCCCGCCTGGCATGCCCCCGGGCAGGCCGCCCGGCATGCCGCCGCCAGGCTTCCCGCCACCTTGGCCGGCACCTTGGCCGCCGCCGGGCATACCGCCGGGTGCGCCTCCGGTGCGTGCGGCTGCCGGCTGTTGTGGAGCAACCGGCTGACCCATCGGCGACGGTGCACCACCGCCAGGGGCACCTCCGCCGCCGGGCGCGCCTCCGCCACCCCCGGGAGACGACCCACCCGCGCCGGGCTGCTGCTCGTCGTCGCCAGCCGGCACAGCCCGTCGACGCGGGTCACCGTTGGTGTAGACGGGGGTGGAGGGAAGGGCTCCGTCGCGAGGTTCTGGCGGGGAAACTTTATCGATGGTCGCCGCGCTCTCGTATTGCGCCCGCACGTGTTCGGAATCCATGTATAGCTTGAGGAGTCTCGCTCCGATCGCCTTCTTCTGCTCGTCGGGGGTATCCGACGATTCCATCTGCTTTTTGAGCTGCTTCCACTCTTCGGCGATCGGTGTGTGCGCGGCACGCGCTGTGGTGTGGGCGTCGGCGATCTTGTCGGCCTCCGCCGCCAGTTCCTGCCAGGAGCCGGCGAGACCGCTTAGCCACCCGCCGAATTCGTTGAAACGCCCGTAGGCGACCTCGGCAGCGGCGCCCTCCCAATCGCGGATCTTGACGTGAAAATGTTGAGCTGCCGTTTGAAGATTTGTCGCGATAGTGCGCCAATGGGCGGCCACCGCGCGGAGGGCAGCCCCTTGATCGCCGTTTGCCAGGTCGTTCTCTATTTCTTCCGGATCACCATGGGCGTGGCCGGCTTTGGTCGGCATTCCCGGTGCGGTCGGATGCGGCGGCGCCGGGATCGAGCAGTCGTCGGGCTTGACCGCACCGCTAGATATCGGCTTACCCGCGTTGATCTCACTGGTAGCCCGTAGATCGGTTTCGTCGTAGGCCTTCGCCACGTGATACAGCGACTCCGCGAGGCGCTTACCTTCGATGACGCCCCAGTTCTGGTATTCCCACAACGACTGTGCGCTATGGACGAGATTGGCGGTCGCGTCCAAGGAGGTTTTCAGCGTAGATGGCGGCGTGATCGGCGGCTGACCTGACGGGTTGGCCCAGTCGATTCCGTTGATGTCGTTGGCTTTGCCCCGCAGGTCATTCGTATCGACTCTGAGTTCTTCTCCCATACTTCCTCCTCAGAATGCGCCGTCCAGCACGCCCGGTAGCTAACTCTCCAGCGCGGTCTGGAAGCGACTTTCCTCGCGCGGGTGAATCAACCGGATCGGCAATTGGCGGTGGCGCGGTGTCCCGATGAAGTTGTGGCGAAGAATGATCCTGCTCAAACCCCGCTGCGGGCCAAGGTAGGTCGTCGCGTTGGGCCACACCACCTTGTTCACCGAACCGATCCGTCCGTTGACGTAGCCGGCGAACTCGCGAAACCGCGGTTCGAGGGTGACGACCGCCCCGGCCGCGGCCGAGCGCACCACGAATTGGGTGAAAAGTCGCGCATCGCCGAGGTTGATGCTCACGTCGACGTCGTCGAACGGCATGTAAACCGGGTAACGCTCGGTCGTCTCGCCGACTAGGACACCCGCCGACCCGATCGGCAGTTGGTAGTGCTTGTCGCTAACCGGGGTCTGGCCCAGGATCGCGGCGCGTTGCCCACCGAACAGGCACGAAAAGCCGCGCGGTGTCTTGGGATTGGCCAACGTGGTCAGCAAGACGGTCGACTGCGGCGCCATGCCCGGAACCAAACGGACCCGGGTGATGGTGTGGTCGGCGCGCGCCGACCACCACACATCTGGCCCACCCGGCGCGGTGTAGGCCGCGGTGAACGCGCTGCGCCCCTTGATCGCCGACCACGTTTCGCGTTCGAAGCTGATCTCGGTGGCTTGGTCGAAGCTGTCGAAACTGCGTGCGCATCGCGCGTCGATGCCATGGCTCGCCAGTTGATCGGCGATCCGCGTCGTCGATGCGACCAGATACCGGGCCAGGCCCGCGAGACCGGCCGCGCGGCGCTGCGCGGACCTGCGAGTCGTCTCGGGATCGGCGCGCAGCACGATCCAGGTCCGACGGTTTGCCGGAGCCGGATAGGGGCCGATCACTTGCTGGTACAGACCCACCACGTTGGCCGGAGCGGTCTTGCCGACTCGGTATCCCGCGGAGACCACGTCGGCCTCCAGGTCGGGGCAGTGCGCGGCCACCAGTTGCTCCACCAACTCGGTGTCCACCACGTCGTCGGTTTTGGCCTCGCCGTTGAGGATGACCGTGGGCGTGAATGGCCGCGGGATCAACTCGATGACCGATACCAGGTGGTCATCCTGCCACCGCACAGCCACGTGATCTCCGGGCATCACCGTGGCACCGACCGCAGGCTCTGACGGCGGATTCGGAGCGCTGCGGTGTCGGCGCCGCCATGAGTTCAGCGCCGCGATCCAGCCGGTTATGCGCCTGCCACGGATCGTGACCACCGCCGCGAGCACCACCAGCACGGCCAGCGCTACTCCGGCCCACAGGTAGCCCAGGCTCATGAATGCCGCAATGCAGGCCGGCGCCAGCGCCGCTGCCACCAAGGCGTGGCCGCTGGTGAACCGCAAAGACACTGCGCTGCTCATCGGCGCTTCAACGCTCGTCGGGTCAGCGCGCCGAGCCCCATGATCAGCGCCAGCGCCGCAGCCCCCACGACCACGATCGTGATCGGGCCACGGTCCGGCGGCGGGATGTACACCGGCGGCGGGATCGGCTTCACGTTGTAGGGAGCTGTCTTGGCACCGGCCGGTACATCCCACGTCAGCGCGGCGACGGGGTCGATGACACCCGCACCGACAATGTCGTCGGCTCCCCCTCCGGGGTGTCGGGCAGTGGCGGTGATCCGGTTGATGATCTGCGCCGGCGTCAGGTCGGGAAACCGCTGCCGCAACAGCGCCGCCACCCCGGACACGTACGCCGCTGAAAACGATGTGCCGGTGATCGGGATCGGCCCGTCCTGGCCTTGCAGCGCATTGACCGGCGCGCCGTCGTAGCCCAGCGCGATGATGTTCTCGCCCGGCGCCGCGCCGCCCAGCCATGGTCCGTGCATTGAAAAGTTGCTCGGTATTCCGGTCTCACCGATGCTTCCGACCGTCAAGACCAACGGGTCATACCACGCCGGGGTGACGATCGTCTGGACTTGCTTCCAGCCGCGCGGATCGTTGGGCACCGACGGATCGGGCGGCGGATTTTGGGTGCAATCCTGGCCGGTGTTGCCGGCGGCGACCACGATCACCACGTTTTTGACGTTGACCGCATAGTTCACTGCCGCGCCCAAGGTCGACTCATCGATGGGCCGGGTCACCTTGACGCAGGCCGCCTCGCTGACATTGATGACGTTGGCGCCCAGATTGGCGGCATGCACCACCGCGCGGGCCAGGCTGCGGATCGACCCGGCCGTCCGGGTGGTGTTGGGGTCGTTGGGGTCGACCTGGGCGCCCTTGGGCTGGAACGCTTCTGAGGTCTGTCGTAGCGAGAGGAGCCGCGCCTCGGGTGCCACGCCGACGAAACCGTCGGTGGGAGCGGGTCGGCCGGCCACGATCGAGGCGGTCAAGGTGCCGTGCGAGTCACAGTCCGACAGCCCGTTGCCACCGGCGTCGACGAAGTCTCCGCCCGGTTCTGCGGGCACTCGCGGCGAGGCGTTGACGCCGGTGTCGATCACCGCGACCGTCACTCCGGCGCCGGTGGCGAATTTCTGCGCCTCGGCAACATGCAGGTAGTCATTGGCCCACGGCGCGTCGGCGAACTTCGCATCCGGGAACGACGTCGGCGCCGAGCAGATGCGGCGCTGCTCCATCGGCAGGTCCGGCCCCGTCTCGTCTGGCGGCATGGCGCCCGGGTCGATGACGGGAGGTGCGATCGCCACGGCCGGCGGTGCAGTCAGCAGCCCCAGTGCCAACGCCGCCACCATTACGGCGATACGCCGCACCATCACCTGCCCCTTTCGCCTACTGGCCTGGTCAGGCCGGCCGCCGGTCGAGCAACATCGTCTCACCCCGTGACGGCGTGCAGGCACCCGGTAATCCTAAGTCGGCCCAGACAACGCTGGTTCCGGTTTTTTGGCGGGAAAGGACCGATTAACCGTTCGCGAGGCGATCGGCCCACCGCGCGATTTCGGGGGTGACGGGGTCGGCGATGTCGTCGAATTCCGAGTGCTTTTTGAGTACTGCGGCCACCATCTTGCACACCGGGACGACGCGCTTGCCGTCGGCGCGGGTGGCCTCGAGCGCTTCGCGTACCAGGATGCTCGCCAAGCCCCGGCCACCGAATTCGTCGTCGACTTCGGTGTGGTAGAAGACGCGCTGGTTGTCGCGGTCGGCGACGGCGGCGTAACCGACGGTCTTGCCGTCGACGGCGATGGTGTACTTGCCGTCCGCGGCGCTGACCGTGGTCGGGGCGCCGGTCTTGTCGGCGGTCATCGATGCTCCTTTCTGTCCGGCAGCGGGCGCGGCCGGAGGGTCACGTTGGGAAGCGGAGGCGCGGGCAGACGTTCGGGCGAGCCCTGGTAACCCCGGACGGCGCCGAAACGTGAATCCGCGGCTTCCCACAGCCGGCGATACTCGACGATCTCGTCGTGGTTGCGTCCGACGAAGTTCCACCACATCACCAATTGCTCAGTGAACGGCGTGCCGCCCAACAGCAGCGCGCGGGCCGGCCGATCGCTGGCGTTGCGCAGCTGCAGCGACGAGTAACCCGGGCCTTGATAGCCCAGGTCTGCGTGGTTAAGGCCGATTCCGGCCATGTCCAGAACACCCTGGTCGCACAACACGCCGTGCTCGAAGTCGGGGTTGACGTCGAGCGCCACCGTGGCACCGGGGTCTAAGTCGATTTGTGCGCCCAGCAGCGGCGTGAAGGTCGGCACCGGGGAGCGGCTGCCGGCCAATTCGCCGAGAAAAACCCGCACGGCGCCGCCGAGCAGCAAGGCGGCTTCGGGCACGTAGTGGGCGAAATCGCGGGCGGTGTCGCGGTCGGAGTCGGGCAGGGCCACCCATAGTTGGGCGCCATGCAGAATCGGCGCCGCGGCGGGGTCGACCGACACCTCGGAGTGGCAGATGCCTGCGCCGGCCGTCATCAAATTCAGTTCACCCGGCCGCACCCGGGCCACCACGCCGGCGCTGTCGCGGTGTTCGATCTCGCCGCTGAACAACCAACTGACCGTCTGCAGACCGGTATGCGGATGGGGCGGTACATCCATGCCGGTCGAGTGACGCAGATCGTGCGGTCCGTAGTGGTCGGCGAAGCACCAGGCGCCGATCAGCGAGCGCTGCCGCTGCGGGATGGTGCGCCGGACTCGGATCGCTCGCGGCCCGCCGAGCGGGACTTCGCGCGGGTGCAAAACCTCCACGCCGGCGACTTGCTCAGCGGCACAGGCAATTTCAGCCGGCGCGGTCTCCAGGTTACTCATCGTTCACCGTTCGTGCGTTGGCGATACGGGCCGATACCTCGACACTACCCGTGGGTGGACACTGCGCCCCGGTGCGCTGGCCAGGGTGGTCTTTTTGTGTCGGGGCGGGGCGTTGAGATGCCATAGGATTTCCTGATATGGCGCAAAGCTTGCGTGTCGATCCGGCGGTTCTCCGGTCGACCGGGTCTGTGCTGGCGCAAGTGAGCAGCGACCTCTCCGGAATGGGTTTGGGTCCCTCGCTCAGCGAGCTGGTCGGCGATATGCGGGGCTTTCACAGCGGTGCTGTCTGCCAGGAGGCAGCGACGGCGATCGACAATGCCTGCAACCAGGTGAGCAGTGACTTTTCTCAGCTGGCAGAGAAGTTGCGAGCAGCGGCCGAGCAATACGAGCATGCCGACGAGCAGTTGCGCGGCGGTCTGGACAAGGCCGCCCACGAGATCGACGGCAACGACAGCGCTACTCCACCAATGCCGACATCTGTGCCGGGTCCGCCCGCTAGTCAGCCGGCGCCGATCCCGGTGGATCAGGTGGACTATGACCAGACCAGCAACGCAGCCGGTCCGGAAGCCACCCGCGACTACATCGACCAAGCTCTCGACAAGCTCGGCATCACCGACCTCGCGGCGCGGCAGCGCTGGATGGACGGGTACACGACCATGACCCTCCGCGAGTCGAGCTATGACCCGAATGCGGTCAACGATTGGGACGTCAACTCACAACCGCCAAATTCGACCCACCATGCCTCCGACGGCTACGGGAATGGCTGCTCGCGAGGTCTGGCGCAGTGCGTCCCGGGCACGTTTGCGCAATACCATCAGCCGGGAACGTCGAACAATATCTATGACCCCGTTGCCAATATCGCGGCGTCGATGAACTACGTCATGGAACGCTATGGCGTTCATCGGGACGGGTCGAACCTGGCTGCAGAGGTTCCGCAGGCCAACGTTGAGGCCGATCCCCAGGGCTATTGAGATGTGGCCGAGAAACTTTCGACGCGCCGCGGCTCTGACACTGTGCCTGACCGTCGGCGCGGCCGCCGCGCCGGCCGTGGCCGCGGCGGCGACCACAGTGCCCGCTGCTGCGTGGATCAGCGCCGGGCAGCTGCCGCTGGACGCTACTCAGCACTGGCCTAGCTTGGCGAGTATCGCGGAACGACCGGCCGACAATACTTTTCGGATCGAGCAGCTGTGCCGCGTCGACGCTCCCGATCACCGATTGGTGGCTGCCGCCGGTGTCGAGGCCGCCCGCGCCGGCGTCGACAGGGGCCAAGGCGAATGGTCAGTGCAGCAGCAGATTGTTCACTATCCGGGTGACACCTGGCGAATGGGGCAAACCGCTGACGCGCTGTTCACGTCGCTGCAAAACACGTTGAGCCACTGCGGTTCCACAGCGCCGGGCACACAGGTGAAGGTGACCACTCCGCGCTCGCATTGTCCGAGCAGTCAGCGTGGCGGGTGCAGCCAGACGGCGGCCACCGTCGACGTCCCGGCACAGCAGACCAGTGCGCATGTGTATCTGGCCAGTGTGGGCAGTGCGGTGACCGAGTTGACGGTGTGGTCGACCGGCGCACCGGCGGTCGCCTGGCCGGACATCAGCGACGACGAGGTGTTCGCGGCGATGAATCCGCAACTGTGCACGGTGTGGGAATGCTGACCGTCTAGCGCGGCGGGCGGAGCGCTTTCATCGCGATGCGTTTCACCGGTTCGGGAATCCGGTCCTGCATGGACAGTGCGGCGCTGGCCGCCCGCGAACGCAGCGGAGTGCCGCGGCCAAACATGCGATTCAGCGGACCGCCTGACGGCTCGATCTCGAAATGCAGCGGCGGCGCGCCTTCCGATGCGCCCAGCGCCTGCGAGATGACGATCCGCTGAATCTCGCTGGTGCCCTCAAAGATGGTGTACAGCTTGGCATCTCGATACCATTTTTCCACCGGGTGGTCGGTGATGTATCCCCAACCGCCCATCGTCTGGATGGCACGCTCGGTAGCACGGACTGCGATTTCGCTCGCCGCCATCTTCGACATCGAACCCTCGCCGCGGTTGAACGGGATCCCATTGGCCGCCATCCAGGATGCCCGCCAGGTCAGCAGCCGGGCGGCATCGATCTGGGTGGCGATCTCTGCCAGCGGAAACGCGATGCCCTGGTTGTCGATGATCGGACCGCCGAACGCCTCCCGCTGGGTGGCGTAGGTGGTGGCATATTCGAGCGCCGCGCGTGCAATGCCGATCGCTTGGGCGGCCACCATCGGGCGGGTCTGCTCAAAAGTACCCAACGTCGCCGAGCTGGACCGCTTACCGCCGGCGGCGGCTTCACGTGCCTTGGCCAGCTTGTGCTCGAGTTTGTCTTGCCCGCCAAGCAGATTGGCTTCCGGGATACGGACTCCGTCGAACCGTAGCTCTGCGGTGTGCGACGCCCGGCAACCCAGCTTGTCGAGTTTGCGCACCAACTCCAGCCCGGGTGTGCCGCCCGGCACCACGAACAACGCTTGACCGCGGTGGCCGAGTTCTTCGTCGACAACCGCGTTGACGACGTGCACATTGGCGATACCGCCGTTACCGATCCACATCTTGTGGCCGTCGATGATCCAGTCGCTGCCGTCGCGCCGCGCCGTGGTCCGCAGATTGCGCACATCGCTGCCCCCCTCAGGTTCGGAGATGGCCAGGGCCGCGAGTTTGAGGTCACCGGGTTCTCCGAAGCATTCCGGTGCCCACTCCAACATCTGCTCGGGCGACGCCGCCTGGCCGATGGCCGACAGCGCCAGCGCCGGCATGACGATCGCCAAACCGATTCCGGCGCAACCCCAGAAGAGTTCCTCCATGAACATCGGCAACGATATACCGGTCGGATCACCGATGAGGTCGCGGTAGAACAGCGGGCTGTAGAAACCCTGCTGGGCAGCCTCCTCCAACACCGGCCACGGAAAGTCCTGGCGCTGGTCATAGTCGAGTGCGACCGGGCGGATCACCGATTCGGCGAATTCATGGGTGCGCTGCGCCAGGTCGTGTTGCGCCGCCGTCGGTGTCAAGTCGAAGCTCATCAATGCGCCCCTGCGATCACAGCGTTCGGCTGGATGTCGCCGATCACCTCGTCCGAACCGACTGTTGCCGCTTTGGGCCCAGCTCAAACGCGATCGGTCAGGCGGCCGACTGCGGACCGCGGGAGGCCGGCAGATGGAACACCGTGGCGGTTGTCGCAACGGAGTCACGCTCGCGGCGCTCGAGGAGGGCAGCGTTTTCGGGCAGTTGCCTGGAGGTGATCTCGCCGGCCGCGATGCGGCGCAGGATGTCGTGGGCGCGGGCGAGCTGTTGGCGTTTGCGGTACTGGCCGCCGGGAAGCTTGACGCCGGCCCACACGCCGTACTCCTCGCGGTGCTGGATGGCATAGCGAGCGCACCGTCGTTGTTGCGCTACCGGACAGCGGCGCAGGCACTGGAGCCGCGCTTCGGTGGCCGACTGCTCATACGCCCGCGCCTTCGCGGCGCCGTCGCCGCCGTCGTCGTCGGCGTAGCCGAACCATAGATCGGGGTTGACTGAGCATGGGTATCCCATCGAGGCGCCTCCTCTGCGGCTAAAACGTAGGCGGAAGCGTATACATGCCCGCCGGGATCGCGCAAGGAAACGCGATAGAAACAGATAAATTCAGCGTTATGCAGTGGTCTGTGTAGTATCCGGATATGGCCGGAGCGCTGCGGTGAGCCGCGAATCGGCAGGCGCGGTCATCCGAGCTCTGCGCGAATCGCGTGATTGGTCACTGGCCGACCTCGCCGCTGAGACCGGGGTCAGCATCATGGGCCTGAGCTACCTGGAGCGTGGCGCTCGAAAACCCCACAAAAGCACAGTTCAAAAGGTTGAAAACGGGCTGGGGCTGCCGCCGGGCACGTACTCCCGGTTGGTGGTGGCGCAGGATCCAGAGGCCGAACTGGGCCGGCTACTCACAGACCAACCGCCCGAGGCGATGCCCACTCAGTCCGCGGATTCGATCGTGGTGGACCGCCACGGCGATACCGAAGTGCTCGAGGGATATGCGGAAGCGCAGCTCGATGCGCTGAACTCGGTCATCGAACGCCTGCCTGCCGTGACATCAAACGAATATGAGACGTATATTCTTTCTGTGATCGGCCAGTGTGTGAAGGCGGAGCTGCTGGCGGCCAACTCCTGGCGGGTGGCCGTCAACGCCGGCGGTGCTTCGGCGGACCGACTGATGCAGCATTTGCAGGCTTTGGAAGCCACTCGCAGCGCGCTTTTGCAGCGCATGCCGAAAAGCTTGAGTGCGCGCTTCGACCAGGCCTGCGCGCGGTCGTCGCTGCCCGAGCCGGTCATCGCGACGTTGCTCGGGGTGTCCGGCGCAGAAATGTGGGGCATCCGGAATCGGGGCGTGATCCCGCCGGGCGCGCTGGCTCGGGTCCGGGCCTTCGCCGACACGATCTTCCCGTCGGAACCGGCGGATCCGAGCAGCGGTGAGGGGAGGCGGTGAGCCCGAGCGAAGTGGAACTGCTCAGTCGTGCTCATCGACTGTTCGCCGCCGCCCGTCAGCCCCCGCAGCTGAGTCTGGACAGTGCTCACGTCGACGGGTTGCCGCAGCCAACTCCGGCCGTCAACGACGGTTACCGGCTGGCGCTGCGCAGCGGCCGAGAGGGACTGCGTTCGGCCGCCCGCATCGACGCCGCCGCGGCAGCCCTCATCGCTGGGGCGCATCGCGATCACGCTTTTGCCCGCAGCCAGACCGGGAGCGTCGTCGGCGAAGCCCGTGCCGAGGCCGCGGCCACACCGGACACCCCGATCGCACAACGGGAGGCACTGCGCCGCCGGGTGGCAAGGTTGCGCGCTCAGCGGATGCATGTGTTGGGCGCCCATGCTCGGGCACGACGACACCTGGCGGTGTTGCGCGCGCTGCGATACCGAGCAACGCGGCGGCGCGCCACGGGCCTGCTGCGCCTGTCGTCGCCGAACGGCCGCGCCGGAATCGCTGTGCGGGCAGCCTTGTCGCGGCTGGGCCGCCCGTATGTCTGGGGCGCCACCGGCCCCAACCAGTTCGACTGTTCCGGGTTGATGCAATGGTCCTACAACCAGGCCGGAATTCATTTAAGCCGCACCACGTATCAGCAGATACACGAGGGGATCCCGGTACCACGGGGGCAGGTGAGGCCGGGGGACCTGGTCTTCCCGCATGCCGGGCACGTGCAGATGGCCCTCGGGAACAACCTCGTCGTCGAAGCGCCGCATGCCGGCGCCGCGGTGCGAATCAGCCCGCTGGGCAGCAATGTGCAAATCAGACGCCCGCTGTCCTAGGCGAACACCGCCCGACCGGTCAGCCAGCTGAAGTGAATTGTCGGCGGAGATGCGGCTGGCTACTGTCGCCGCATGGAGGGGCTGCAGCAGCCAAACCTCGGCGAGGCGGCCGATGCCATCAGAGACGCCGAATCCTTTCTGGCACATCAGAACTCGACAGCTGCTCAGCTCGACCTACAAGTGGTCAGCGCGATCATGAACGCGCACCTGAAGACGGTGGAGGGCCGCGCCGGGCTGGACAACCTGCAGCAGGAGATCCAGACGGCCGTGCGCACCCGAACCGATCTGGACACCCCGTCCGGAGCGCGTGACTTCCAGCGGTTTCTGGCCGGCAAGCTCCGGGACATCCGCGCCGTGGTGGCCAACGCCAACCTCGACGACACGTCGAAGTCAGCGCTGATGGCGGCCTGGACGTCGCTCTACGACGCTTCCCGGGCAAGCACCGACGAGCCGAGCGACGGCCGGTCGGCGCGGGCGCCCGCAGCTGTACCGCCCGACAGCGCCGAAACGGCAGACGCCGACATCGACCCCTTGCTGGATTCGCTCTTCGCTGACGATCCCGGCGTTGCCTCGTCAGCGGAGCCGGCGCCAGCACCATGGCCGTCGACGCCGATGCCCCCGGCGATGCCAACCATTCCCGGCTTGGGCGGGGGTGCGATGCCTGGTTGGGGCATGCCGGGCGGATTACCGCTGCCCGGGCCGCACGACGCGGGAACCGAGCGCTCGCCGCAGCCTCCCGACGACACACCGGACGACGACCTGATGTCGAACGAAGACCACGGCCCGGACGAAGAGCCCCGGGACGCGCCCGCCGACGAACCGGAGGAAACGCCGAAGCCAGAACCGGCACCGGCACCCGGGCCGACCACGATCACGCTGCCCACCGGTGAGACGGTCACCGCGGCCAGCCCACAGCTTGCCGCTGCGGTCAAGGCCGCAGCCGGGGGGACACCCATCCCGGACGCGTTTCGCCAGCAGGGCATCACCATTCCGCCGCCGGGGACCGCCGTCGTCGAGCCCGTCGACGCGACGCAGCTGGCGCCGGGCGACATCGGAATGTTCACCAACCGTCATGCGCTTGCCCTTGGCAACAGCAAGGCCCTTCTCAACGGCCAGATCCAACACATCTCCACCGTCAACGGGCCGAGCTTCCTGGGCTGGCAGCACCCGCCTGCACCCCTGCCGGCCACCGCAGCACCGACTACCGAGACACCGGTACCCACCCGGCCGGCCGCCACATAGTGAAGCACCCGCCGGAATCCCAAGCCCGGCACGTCAACAGGAGACACCGGATGGCAGATCGAATCCACGTGGAGCCCGCGAATCTGCGGCAGTCGGCCACCCACCACGAGCAGATCGCCGAGTATCTGCGAACGATTCCCTCGTCGCATCCGGCGATCCAGGAAAGCCTCGACTCGCTGGGTCCCGTATTCGGCAAGCTGCGGGATGCCGGACGCGAGCTGCTCGACCAACGGCGGCAGTGCTACCAACAGCAGGCCGACGACCATGCCGACATCGCAGCCACGCTGCGCGCAGCGGCGAACCTCTGGGAACAACACGAGGCCGACGCCGCGCAAAAACTGGCCAACCTCGCTGACGACGACCGATGAGCAACGCCATCCCCGCCTTCGACACCGTGCACCCCAGCGGACACGTCCTCGTCCGCTCCTGCCGGGGCGGATACCTGCACAGCCTGGCGCTCAGCGCCGCCGCGATGGACACCGACGCCGAAACCCTGGCGAAAGCCATCTTGCTCGCCGCCGACGTGTCCTACCTCAAGGCCTCACTGCAAGTGCGCGGCGAGATCGTTGCCGCCGGCCACAGCCCGTCAGCCGGCGTCCCCACGGCCGGCGACCTCGACGCGGCGATCGAAAAGCTGGTGGCGCATCGGCTGCGCCATCGGAACCCGCGAGACTAGCCACGCCAGGTTCGGGCCGTGTCGGGGTGCGGCGCGATATCGGTAGGCGGCTCGATCGGGTTGGCGCCGAACAACTCTCGCGCACGACCCAGCAATAGGCGTACTTCGTCCAGCTCCAGCTGCAACGCAGAATCAGCCATGGCCCCACGCTACGTCCGCCACACCGCACCCACAATTCACCGCCTGCCAGGACGGCAGGGCGACTACCTGGGCACGACGGTACGCTGAGCCGGTGGCGATCTTCGGTCGGAACACCGCGCGCCGGCGCCTTCGAAGAGCTGCGCGGGAATCCCTCGCGATCCCGGCCTTCGGCTCGGCCGTCGACTGCACGCCATGGGTGACCGATGGTCTCTGGCCTGCCGAGCTCTCGACCATTACGCCCGAAAATGCCGCGGTCGCGCGGTATCTCAGGGCCGACTTGGAACGGATCGCCCGCTCGGCCAACGAGGAGCTGCGCGGCATCAGGCGCGCCGGCATCGTCGGACCGGCGCTGCAGGCTGCAGAATCCCGCGTCGTCGACACTGCCCGCGGCGTTGCCGTCGAGCGGGTGGCGGCGGCGCTTCGCCGACTCGGCAAAACTGTGCAGGACCTGCCCACCCAGTATTTGCCGCCCGTCGCGGCCGAACCCCGCGACGGGCCAAGCCACGACGACACGCAGCAGCTGCCGATCATCACCGCCCCGCTCGCCGATCGACCACCGCCCGAGTCGTATCGGTCCACTCGGCCGGCGAGCTTCCCGCGCAGGACTTCAGATCCGTCTGCTGCGGGGGACGCCGACAGCGGCGAACCGGAATCCGATCAGGACCGGTTGCAGCGCCTCGTGGAGTTCATGGCCCGCCAAGAACCCGGATTGCGCTGGGCTGCCGGCGACCGGGAGAACCGCACCACCGTCGTCGCCACCGACATCGCCCATGGCTGGATACCGCCAGGAATCGCGGTGCCGGCCGACGTCCGGCTGCTGCCCCCGCAGCGCCGCACCGGCAGCGCGGCAGAACTTTTGGGGCCGACGACGGTCTCGGTGACCTATGCCCCCGGCGACCACTTGGGTTGGTCTTTCGGTTGGGCAACCGAATTCGACCCGACCGCGTCGTCGCTGAAGTCTCGCCGATTACCACCCGTCGACGATCTGGGCTGGTTGCTCTGCGGCGCGACGCATTGGCGCGAGGGTCTGCCCCACCTCGTCCACACGTTGGCCAAGGCAGGCGCCGCCCGAACAGGCATCCTGGAACCCGAGATTGACGAACTGCGAGAACACCTCGACACCGCGCGCCTCCAGCTGCTGGCCCAGTACCCGCACGTCGACCACGCGCTGCTGCTCAATTGCCTGTTGCTGGCCGCTACCGAAGGCATCGCCAGCGGTGACCGGTTGACGGCGAACTACCACTTCGCGTGGTATCAGGCCCTCAACACCACCAGGCCCCAATCCCTGAATTGACGCTAATTGCAGGCGATCACATACTTGCACGATGCCGGGGCGGGGGAGTCGCACGCAGCTGAGCGAAACCGATCTTGTCGAGTCGGTTCTGCGGGATCTGCGCGAGGCGGCCGACCGCTGGGAGGCCCTTGTCACCGAGGCAGAGACAATCACTTACAGCGTCGACTTGGGCGATGTGCAGGCGGTCGCCAACGCCGACGGCAAGTTGATCGAGTTGAGCCTGCATCCCGACGTGATGACCGGCTACAGCCACGGCGAACTGGCCGACCGGCTGAACCTTGCGATCGCCGCCCTGCGCGAAGAGGCTGAAGCCGACAACGCAGCACGCTACGGCGGAAAGCTCCGGTGACAGTCGTCCCGCTGACCGGGCAAGCACTCGAACTCTTGGCCCGCGGGCATGCGCTATACGCCGGACAGCGGGTCGAGGCCTCGGTGCCCGCCCCACTGCTCAGCGATGTGGGGGCGCGCAGCGCACCACAATTCACGATGCCGGCCATACGGCGGATGGCGGCGGGGCTGCGCCGGGCCGCGGCCGCCGACGCCGTACTGACCACAGTGCTGGCCGACGCGGCAACTCAGCATGCGCAGGCGCGACACCACACGCGCACCGTCCTCGACGCGGCACACGCGGACTCGATGCCGGCCGTCGATACCCCGGTGGGCCGCCGGGAATTCCTGCGCCGCACCGCGGCGCGACTGCGCCTGCAGCGGCAGCACATTCAGCGCTCCCGCCGACACGCACGCATTCTCACCCGTCAGCTCCGACGCCTCCGCTACCCGCGCCGACTTCCCAGCGAGCAACGATCGCGGGCGGCAGCCATCCCGCTCGCCGCGGTGCGCTTTGAGCGGGCATATCAGCCCGGCCGTGTCCGGGCACGCATCGGTGCCGCACTCGATCGGCTGGGCATTGTCGATCCCGGCGCGCGGCGCAACTGGCTGCGTGGGTACGAAACGTTGATCGCCCGCGAATCGGGCGGGCGGCCATCGGCGGTCGCGTCGGAGCCGGCCACCCAGCCGGGGCCGGTGCAGGCCGATGGCCACCGGCTCGGGTATGCCCGCGGCCTCACTCAAACGATTCCGGCCACGTTCGCGCGGTATCACCAACCCGGGACGTCGACCAATATCTATGACCCGATTGCCAATATCTGCGCGTCGATCAACTATGTGATGCGACGCTACGGCGTCGGCCCGGACGGGGCCAACCTTGCTGCGCTGGTACAGCAGGCAGATCCACATCGGCCGCCCAAGGGATATTGATCGTGCCGCTCAACTTGTCGAATCGAGACCAGAATTCCGGGCACCTGTTCTACAACCGGCGGCTGCGCGCAGCGATCACCCGCTATTCGGTTCGGATGAAGCACGATGACCGCAAACAGCAGGCCGCACTGGCGTTGTCGGCGGTGTTCGTGATGCTCGGTATCGGGTGGATGACGTTGCTGCACTTCATGAAACCGGCCGGGTTAGTGGGGCAGTCGCCAATTGTCGGTGACCGCGACACCGGCGGAATCTACGCCAAAGTCGACGGTCGGCTCTATCCCGCGCTCAACCTGGCCTCGGCGCGGCTGGCGGTCGGCAGCGCGGCTGCTCCCGCATGGGTCAAAGCCAGCGAGATCGCCCGCCATCCAACCGGACCGATGATCGGTATCCCGGGGATACCCGACAACTTCAATGTCCGGTTGACCGCTACATCGGCCTGGTCGATATGCGATACCGCCCCCGCCCGCGGCGGTAACGCAACACCGGTGGTGACGTCCATCGCGGGTCGGCTTCCGGCCGGGTCCGCCCCGATGGCGCCCGGGCAGGCCATCTTGGCGAGCCACCGTGATGCGACGTATGTGATCTGGGGTGGCCACCGATCACGCATCGATCTCAGCGACCGATCCGTCACCTTCAACCTGGGCCTCGACCCGGCCGTGACACGTCCGATCAGCATCTCCAACGCCTTATACGACGCCCTACCGGCAACGGAACCGCTTGTGGTGCCGGTAATTCCGGAAGCAGGAGAACCGTCGACGTGGCTGCCGGATGTGACCGTGGGCAACGTGCTGGAAACACGTGACGCCACGGGCGCTGTCAGCGGCTTCTACGTGCTGTTGGCGAACGGTGTGCAAAAGATCAGCGGCTTCGTCGCAGACCTGCTGCGCACCGCGGATCCGCAGGGCTCGGCCACACCCAGGTTGATTCCGCCGGGCAAACTCGTCAATATTCCGGCTGTCGACGGGCTCGACGTCGACTACTACCCGTCGGGCAAGCTGACTTTCGTCGACACGACCGCGAATCCGGTCACCTGCCTGACGTGGAAGAAGCAGACCGGTGATCCGCAGGCGGAGATCGCAGTGATCAACGGCCGACGCCTACCGGTCCCGCTGAGCATGGACTCGCACCTGGTGCGGTTGGTGCGTGATGACCGTAGCGCCGACTCGGTCGAAGCCGATCAAACGCTGGTGTTGCCGGGCGCGGCGAATCTGGTGGCCATCACCAGCGGCGCGGTCACCTCCGTTAGTCGGGAAAGCTTGTACTGGCTGTCGCCCCAAGGCGTGCGGTACGGAATCCAATGGGACCAGCAGACTTTGCACGCGCTGGCGCTGGATCCGCGTGGCGCGGTGCAGGCGCCGTGGCCGATCGTGCGCACATTCGCCGCCGGGCCGGCGATCAGTCGCGACAGCGCCCTGCTGGCGCGCGACACCATCGCCGGCGGCGGCCCCGTGGCACCGATCCCCGGAGCCGACAACCGCACAGCAGGAGGTTAACCGTGTCGAAACGCAGTTTCGTCATCGGCGTGCGCACACCTCCGCCGGTTGTGCGGCCCACCCGGGTGGCGGTCGCTTCGCCCCTGGCCCTGCCGCAGCGCGAACCACGAAACATCGTGGTGATGATCGCCTTTCCGGCGCTGCTGGTTGGAATCTTCGGCACGCTCGTGGTGATGTACGCGTCGGGCGCCCGTTCGCTGCAGTCCGGCGTGTTCCCGATGATGGGGTTATTCGGATTCGGCGCGCTGATGTTCAGCGGTCGTTTCGCCCGGGGCCGCCGAATCAGTTGGGGCGAGCAGGAAAAGCAGCGGCGCGGCTATCTGCGTCAACTCGACGAGGACCGTGACGAAGTACAGCATGCTGCGCAGCGCCAACGACGTAGCCAATTGTTCGTCCACGCTGATCCCCGGCGGCTGGACGGTGTCATCGGCGGCCCGCGGATGTGGGAGCGCCGGCCGGGTGACCCCGACTTCCTCGACGTCCGCCTCGGGATCGGTGTCCAGCAGACCAGTGAATCAGCGGTGTCGTTGCAGTGGCCTGACATCCCCGTCGGCGAAGAGCTCGAGCCGGTCACCGGCGGCGCGTTCCGAGATTTCATTGTGGAGCAGACCAAAATTCGCGACATCGGCAAGGTGCTGAGCTTGCGATCGAGACCCGGGTTCAGTTTCACCAGCGAGGATTCCGGCCAACTGCACGCCCTGGCGCGGTCGGTCTTGTGCTCACTCGCGGTCTACCACAATCCCAGCGACCTGAAATTCTTGTTGGTCACCCGTCAACCGTACCGGTGGTCCTGGCTGGTCTGGCTGCCGCACAACCAGCACGACGAAATGTTCGACGCGTGCGGGATGCGGCGACTGGTGTTCGCCTCACCCACCGAACTCGAGGAGACGCTCGACGCCGAGTTGCACCGTAAAGGCCGTGGGCCCTGGACACCGCCAACCGAGGCCAGTCCAACGTCGGTGCCGTCGCCGAGCGGTCTGACGTTGGGCCCGCATTGGCTGATCATCGACGACGGTGTCGGAATGGCCGAACAGTGGGAGAGCGTCACCGGTCAGAAGGGTATGACCGGAATCACGTTGCTGCGGTTGACCACCCGAACCGGCGTCGGCGTGGGGTTCACCGACGACAACGAGCGCTTCACACTTCGCGGCGGCCGGCTGTGGCACCGCGACAGTTTCTACGCCGTCGCCGACCGGCTCGCCGCAACTACCGCTGACCGCTACGCGCGGGCTCTGGCGCGGTGGTCGCCGTGCGGCCACGAAGAATTGCCCGAAACGCAGAGCCAGGGCGGCGACCTGCTGCGCGCGTTGGGCATCACCGATGCTCGCAACCTCGATGTCGATCGGCTTTGGGCCGAAAGCCGCGGACGTGGCGATCCGAACTGGGCGATGGTTCCCGTCGGCGTGAAACGCGGCAATGAACTGCAACATGTCATTCTGCGCGCCAAAGACTTCGGTGGATACGGCTTCCATTCGGTGGTGATCGGCACATCCGGGTCGGGCAAGTCCGAGTACTTCTTGTCGTTGTGCAACGGGATTGCGCTGTCGCATTCACCCGAGGCGTTCAATGTGATCTTCGTCGACATGAAGTTCGAATCCGCGGCCCAGGACCTGACGGGATTCCCGCATGTCGCGGGTTCACTTTCCAACCTTGGCAAGGACGATCGGCACCTCGCCGAGCGGATGCGCAAAGCCATCAACGGTGAAATCGCCCGGCGCTATCGGCTTTTCAAGATGGCTGGTGCCCGAGATGCCAATGAGTACGAGGAGATGCGGCTGGCCGGACGCGATTTGGAGCCGGTGCCCATCCTCTTGGTCATCATCGACGAATATTTGGAGCTATTCATTCACCAACCGCAGTGGATCGACCTGGTCATCCATATCGGGCAAGAGGGCCGCGGATGCAACGTGTTCTTCACACTCGGCGGCCAACGGCTGGACCTGTCATCACTGAGCAAGGTCAAGAGCAACATCGCTTTTCGGGTGGCGCTGCGCGCCGAGACCGCCGAGGACTCCCGTGACGTGATCGGCAGCGATGCGGCTTTGCACCTGCCGTCGAAGGAGAACGGCTATGCACTGCTCAAGGTCGGACCCCGTGACTTGGAGCAGTTTCGGTGCTTCTATGTCTCGGCGCCGTTCGTTCTGCCGAAGCAAGCAGCCCAGCTGAATCACACCGTGAATGTCGGTTTCTCTAAACCGCGCTCCCTCAGCTGGGAATACCAGCCACTCAACGACGCGGACAGCGCAGCGCTGGCGGTCGCTGACCAGCCCGAGCATCCCGACGAATTCCTCTACGATTCCGACGGCTTCCGGAAGAAGAAGCTGGTCGACGTGATCCGCGAGTCGCTCGCTGCTCACCCCGCACGTCCGCCGCATCAGATCTGGCTTCCGCCGCTGGACGTCAGCGAGCCGGTCGATGCACTGGTGTCGCGCTGGCGCGGCAAGCCCTGGCACGTGGACTATGGCCAAAACCGGGGGCTGATCTTCCCGGTCGGCATGGTCGACGTGCCCGACGAGCACGCGCAGCGCGTGCACGCCATCGACGCCGAGATGGACAACATCATGGTTGTCGCCACTGCCCAACGCGGTAAGTCGACCACGTTGATGACGTTGACGGCGGCCGCGGCATTGATGTATCGGCCGGAGCGGGTGACGTTCTTCTGCATTGGCGCGTCGCTGTTCCCGGTCGAACCAATCCCGCATGTGGCGTCGGTGGTCAGCCTGACCGACAGCGAAGGCGTATCACGCACCATCGCCTCGGTCGAGGCCGTGATCCGGGCGCGAGAGGGGTCGTTCAAGCACCATCAGATCGACATCGCCGCGTTCCGCGAGCGGCGCTTCGGCGCGGCGGGTGGCGCCGCCGCAGACCCTGGCGACAGATTCGGCGACGTGTTTTTGGTGATCGACAACTTCGGCGACCTCTACGAGAAGGACAGCGCCATCGGTGATCGGGCGATCGCCATCGCCCGACAGGGACTCTCCTATGGCGTGCACGTCATTACCAGTGCCAACGCGTGGCTGATCGGACAGAAGCAAGCCCTGCTCAACGTGTCGAACGCGCGGATACAACTGCGGCTCAGCAATCCCGACGAGTCGCAGATGGGTACCGGGATCGAGCAGCGCAAGGCCGCGCGAAACACCCTGGACAAGCCGGGATTCGGTCTCACCCCGCAGGGACATGAGTTGCTGGTCGGGGTACCCGAGATCACCGCCGCCGATGGTGCGCGGTTGGCGACGCGCGAGGTGGGAGCCGTCATCGCGGGGCTGTCCGGTGTGCAGCGGATCGAGGCCCTTGCCCGCCTGCCCGAACACGTTGCGCTGACCCGGATTATCGCCCGGTTTGCCGGCAGCGACCAGGCGGCCGATCCGCTCAACGTCGCATTCGCGATCGGTGAGAGCGCCTTACAACCGGTGGCGCTGCCAATGCGTACCCTGCCCAACTTGCTCGTGGTGGGACGCCAATCATGCGGCAAAACCACGGCTTTGGCGGCGTTGGGCCAGGCGATCATCAGCCGATTCGGGCCTGAGCAGGCGCAGATCACGATCATCGACCCGAAGACCTCACTGATCGGCGCAATCCGCGGCCCGCATGTCCGCGCCTACGCGTACACCCCCGAGGACATCGACGAGGTGGTCGAAGAGTTGGCGCAACTCATGATCCACCGTCTGCCGCCGTCGGGTCTGAGCCAAGAGGAACTCCTCAACCGGGACACCTGGGACGGCCCCCGCCATTTCGTGCTGATCGACGACGAGCAGGAGTTGCGGCCGCACGGAGGGATCGGAAAATCGGCCGCCACCGCACCGCTGTGGGGTTTGATCGAACGCAGCCGCGACATCGGCCTGCATGTCATCGCTTCGCGGTTGCCCGGCAACTGGGCCGGGGTGTCGGTGATGAACCCGTTCCTACAGAAGATGATCGGCTCGCGGGCACCGACTCTGTTCATGGACAACGACCCAGCGACGGTGAAAGTCTTTGGTCGGGTCAACGCCCAGCAGTTGCCACCCGGCCGCGGTTTGTTGGTGACGATCGACGGCGCGATCGAGGGTGTGTTGGTGGGGGCGCCCGACTGAGTTACGCCATCGCGCGACGGCCGGTCAACGCACGGCCCAGCGTCAACTCGTCGGCGAACTCCAGATCACCGCCCATCGGCAACCCGGACGCGATCCGGGTCACCGTCAGGCCGGGAATGTCGCGCAACATCCGCACCAGGTAGGTGGCCGTCGCCTCGCCCTCGGTGTTGGGGTCGGTGGCAATGATCACCTCGGTGATGTCCACCCCGTCGGTCTGCTCACCGATCCTGTTCAGCAACTCGCGGATCCGCAGCTGCTCGGGACCGACCCCAGACAGCGGATCCAACGCTCCGCCCAGCACGTGGTAGCGACCGCGGAACTCACGGGTGCGCTCCACGGCCTGGATATCTTTGGGCTCCTCGACCACGCACACCACCGAACCGTCGCGGCGCGGATCCGCGCAGATGCGGCACCGTTCGTCGTCGGAGACGTTGCCGCACACCGCGCAAAACCGCACACCGTCGCGGACCCTGCCCAGAACTGCAGCGAGCCGGTCGATATCGGTCGGTTCCACCGACAGCAGGTGGAACGCAATGCGCTGTGCACTCTTCGGCCCGATGCCCGGCAGCTTGCCGAGCTCGTCGATCAGGTCCTGGACAGGTCCCTCAAACATGTCGGTGCGTCAGGACTCCGGCATGCCCAGCGCGCTGCCCATCCCGCCAGCTAGCGGGCCGAGTTGCTCCTGCGCCATCGTGGTGACCTGCTTGGAGGCATCAGCCAGCGCGCCGACGATCAAATCCTGCAGCGTCTCGACGTCGTCAGGGTCGACGACCTTGGGATCGATCTTGATCGCCACAACCTCGCCGCTGCCCTTGACCGTGACGTCGACCAAGTCGCCGCCGGCTTTGCCGTGCACCTCGGAATTGGCAAGTCGCTGCTGGGCGGCAATCAGTTGTTGTTGCATCTGCTGCGCCTGCGCGAGCAGCGCCGACATGTCGGGCTGGCCTCCAGGTTGCATGACGGTCCCCTTGCGTTGTGGTCTCGAGTTGGTTTCGGCTCGGTTGCGGCTACGTCGATCGGGCGGTTCGAAACATCAAGCCTAGTCGGCGCCGGGCTACCGTGGCGCGGTGCGCGTATCAGTCGTTTGCCTGCGTGTCGGGATTGCCATCACCGCTGCGGTATTCATGGTTGCTCCGGCGCCGGCCACCGCCGTGCCCACCAACATCGCCGGAATGATCGTGTTTCTCGATCCTGGGCACAACGGGGCCAACGATGCTTCCATCGGCCGTCAGGTGCCCACCGGCCGCGGGGGCACCAAAGACTGCCAGGCCAGCGGCACGTCGGCCAACGACGGCTATCCAGAGCACACGTTCACCTGGGACACCACGCTGCGAATCCGCGCCGCGCTCAACGCGCTGGGTGCCCGCACCGCCCTGTCACGCGGAAACGACGACGCGCTGGGCCCCTGCGTCGACCAGCGCGCCGAAATGGCCAACGCGTTACACCCGAATGCGATCGTGAGCATCCACGCCGACGGCGGTCCGGCCACCGGGCGGGGATTTCACGTCAACTACTCGGCGCCGCCACTCAACCAAGCCCAGGCCGGCCCATCCGTGCAGTTCGCCCGGATCATGCGCGACCAGCTGCAGGCATCGGGTATCCCGCCGGCCAACTACATCGGCCAAGACGGTCTTTACGGAAGATCCGACCTCGCCGGTCTGAACCTGGCGCAATACCCGTCGGTGCTCGTCGAACTGGGCAACATGAAAAACCCCGCCGACTCGGCGCTGATGCAGACCCCCGCCGGCCGGCAGAAGTACGCCGATGCCGTGGTCAAGGGCATCGCGGGGTTCCTGGGCAGCCAGGCCAGCCGAAGCTAGCCCGGCGCGTCAGCTCTCGAGTTCCTTCTTCAAGTTGGCCAGCACCTCGGCCTGGATCTTCTTCAGCCCCAACGGGGCGAACGTCTTCTCGAAGAACCCCTTGACCCCGCCCGCGCCGGTCCAGGTGGTCTTGACGGTGACGCTGGAACCCGGGCCCGCCGGCGCCACCGTCCAGTTGGTGACCATCGTCGAGTTGGCGTCCTTCTCGATGACGGCATGACCGGCGACATCGACACTGGCCTGCACATCGCGAACCCGGGATTTAGTGGCCTGCAGCTTCCACCTGGCAACGGTGCCTTGACCCTGGCCGCCTTGCAGTACCTGGTAGTCGCGATAGTGCTCGGAGAGGATCTTGGGGCGGACGTTCTGGTAGTCGGCGACGGCGGTCAGCACCGCCTCGGGCTGCGCATTGATCAAGATCGTGCTGGCTGCGCTGACCTGTCCCATCAGGCAAGACTCCTTCACTGTGGATGTGCTGACACTGTGTGCCGCACGCCGCTGGATCGATGCGTTGGCCGGTGTCGGGGACTAGGGTAACTGTGGTGCCTGTTCGCCAAGCCGACTTACACCGGGCGGGCGTCGAGCGGTTATTGGGAAGCTATCGCTCCATTCCCGCGACGGCGTCCGTCCGGCTTGCCAAGCCCACGTCCAATCTGTTTCGCGCCCGCAGCAAACGAACTGCGCCGGGGCTCGACACATCGGGGTTGACCAACGTCATTTCCGTCGACCCCGAGGCGCGCACCGCCGACGTGGCCGGCATGTGCACCTATGAGGACCTGGTTGCCGCGACGCTGCCGTACGGGCTGTCGCCGCTGGTCGTGCCGCAGCTCAAGACCATCACCCTCGGCGGCGCGGTCACCGGGCTGGGCATCGAGTCGGCGTCGTTCCGCAACGGCTTGCCGCACGAGTCGGTGCTCGAGATGGACATTCTCACCGGGGCCGGCGAGTTGCTCACCGTCTCGCCGCAACAGCACCCCGACCTGTATCGGGCGTTTCCGAATTCGTATGGCACCCTTGGTTATTCGACCCGGCTGCGGATCGCGTTGGAGCCCATCAAGCCTTTCGTCGCGCTGCGGCACCTGCGCTTTCATGCGCTGACCGACATGGTGGCGGCGATGGATCGCATCATCGACACCGGCGGATGGGACGGTGTGCCCGTCGACTACCTCGATGGGGTGGTGTTCAGTGCCGACGAGAGCTACCTGTGCCTCGGTGCGCGGACCGCCACACCGGGCCCGGTCAGCGACTACACCGGGCAGAACATCTACTACCGCTCGATCCAGCACGACACCGGCAGCAAAGAAGACCGGTTGACGATGCACGACTACTTCTGGCGGTGGGATACGGACTGGTTCTGGTGTTCACGCTCGTTCGGCGCGCAGAACCCCCGGGTGCGGTGGTGGTGGCCACGCCGCTACCGGCGCAGCAGCTTCTACTGGAAGCTGGTGGCCTTGGACCAGCGATTCGATATCGCCGACCGGATCGAGAAGCGCAATGGGCGCCCGCCGCGCGAGCGGGTGGTGCAAGACATCGAGGTACCGATCGAGCGCATCGACGAATTCCTGACCTGGTTTTTGGACACTGTGCCGATCACGCCGGTCTGGCTATGCCCGCTGCGGCTGCGCGACCAGGACGGCTGGCCGCTGTATCCCATCCGCGCGGGCCGCACCTACGTCAACGCCGGCTTCTGGTCGTCGGTGCCGGTCGGCGCCACCGAGGGTGCGACGAACCGGTTGATCGAGGCGAAGGTCAGCGAGCTCGACGGGCACAAGTCGCTGTACTCCGAGTCCTACTACAGCCGTGAGGAATTCGACGAACTCTACGGCGGGGAAGCCTACAAAACGGTCAAGAAGATGTATGACCCGGACTCGCGTCTCCTGGACCTCTACGCGAAGGCGGTGCAACGACGATGACGGCGATCAAAGAGGGCCGGACACATGCACCGGCCAGCGGCAAATTGAGCCTGGCCGAGATCCTGGCGATCTTCACCGAAGGCAGTAAGCAGTCGTTGAAGTTCACCGCCTACGACGGCAGCAGCGCCGGCCCCGACGATGCCGTGCTGGGCCTGGACCTGCTGACTCCGCGCGGCACCACCTACCTGGCCACCGCGCCCGGCGAGCTCGGGCTGGCCCGCGCCTACGTCTCCGGTGATCTGCAGGCACACGGCGTGCATCCCGGCGATCCCTACGAGCTGCTCACAGCGCTGGTCGACAAGCTCGATTTCAAACGACCCTCGCCGCTGGTGTTGGCCAACGTCGTGCGCTCCATCGGGTTCGAGCGGCTGCTGCCCGTCGCGCCGCCGCCGCAGGAGGCGCTGCCGCGGTGGCGTCGCATCGCAGAAGGCTTGCGGCACAGTAAAACCCGTGACGCCGAAGCCATCCATCACCACTACGACGTGTCCAACACCTTCTACGAGTGGGTGCTTGGACCGTCGATGACCTACACCTGCGCGGTCTACCCGCACCCCGAGGCCACGTTGGAGGAAGCCCAGGACAACAAGTACCGGCTGATCTTCGACAAACTGCGGCTGCGGCCCGGCGACCGATTGCTCGACGTCGGCTGCGGCTGGGGCGGCATGGTCCGCTACGCCGCCCGCCACGGTGTCCGCGCGATCGGCGCGACGCTGTCTGCCGAACAGGCCGCCTGGGCGCAACGGGCGATCGAGGCCGAGGGTTTGGGGGAGTTGGCGGAGGTGCGGCACTCCGACTACCGCGACGTTCGCGAAGGCGGGTTCGACGCAGTGTCATCGATTGGCCTGACCGAGCACATCGGTGTCAAGAACTATCCGGCCTACTTCGGTTTCCTCAAGTCGAAACTGCGCACCGGCGGGCTGCTGCTCAATCACTGCATCACGCGCCACGACAACCGGTCGAAGTACAGCGGCAGCGGCTTCACCGACCGCTACGTCTTTCCTGACGGGGAATTGACCGGCTCCGGGCGCATCACCACCGAGATCCAAGAGACCGGACTAGAGGTTGTGCACGAGGAGAATTTCCGCCATCACTACGCGATGACGTTGCGGGACTGGTGCCGCAACCTGGTCGCGCACTGGGATGAGGCGGTCGACGAGGTCGGTTTGCCCATCGCCAAAGTCTGGGGGCTGTACATGGCGGCTTCGCGAGTCGGGTTCGAGCAGAACAAGATTCAGCTGCATCACGTGCTGGCAGTCAAGTCCGACGCGCGCGGCGACGACGGCGGGCTGCCGCTGCGGCCGTGGTGGCAGCCGTAAGTTGCGGTAGCACCGCTAAACGTTGTCGATGCGGCGTGCGCCGAGTTCGTTCTGCAGCAATTCCAGGGCTGCCTCTTCGGGATCGCGGCGCGGCGCTGCCGCGTCATCGCGGCCGGCCTCGGCGAGCATGCTGTCCTCTTCGGTGGGCTGAACAGGGTTGCCATCTTCGACCGGCGGCGCCGCGGCCACGCCGGGCTCGCAGCGCACCCGCCAGTTCACCCCGAGTGCATCTTTGAGGGCTTCGGCGATCACATCGGCATTGCGTTGCTCGCAGAGCCGCCTGGCCAGCGGTGCCGACTCATGGCTCAGCACCAACGTGTTGCCTTCGACCGCGCGGACGGTTGCCCCGGCCAGCATCACTTCGGTGGTGCGGCTGCGTTGACGGACCTTGTCGCGCACGGTGGGCCACAGTGTTCGCACCGCGGCCGCGCCGGGCTCACCCGAGGCAGTCGCGGGCGTCGGTTCGGAGACCGTGTCGGGTTGCGGCCGAGGCGCTTTCGGCTGGGGAGGGGGCGGGACGGCCTCGGGCGCGGCGGCCTTCGGCGTGGGCGCCTTCGGCGGGGCCGCCTTCGGCGGGGTATCCGACGGGATGGACATCTCCAGCCGGGTTTCGATTCGCTCGAGCCGGTGCAGCAGCGCCGACTCGGTGTCGCTGGCCGACGGCAGCAGCAGCCGGGCGCAGATCACCTCCAGCAGCAGCCGCGGCGCCGTCGCACCGCGCATCTCACCCAGGCCGGCCTGCACCACTTCGGCGTACCGCGTCAGCGTCGCTGGGCCGATCCGGGTGGCCTGATCCCGCATCCGGTCCAGCACGTCTTCGGGGGCATCCACCACACCGCGCGCTGCGGCGTCCGGAACTGCTTGTAACACAAGAAGATCCCGGAACCGCTCCAGCAGGTCGGTGGCGAACCGGCGGGGGTCGTGACCGGCGTCGATGACCGACTCCACCGCCCCGAACAGTGCCGCCGCGTCGCCGGCGGCCAGCGCGTCGACGGCGACGTCGATCAGCGCAACGTCGGTGGCGCCGAGCAGACCCAGTGCCCGCTGGTAGCCGATTCGGTTGTCGTCGGCGCCGGCGCGCAACTGGTCGAGCACCGAGAGCGTGTCGCGCGGCGAGCCGCCGCCCGCGCGGATCACCAACGGATACACCGCCTCGTCGACGACGACACCCTCTTGCTCACAGATCCGCTCGATCAGTGCCCGCATGGTGCGCGGCGGCAGCAGCCGGAACGGGTAGTGATGAGTGCGCGACCGGATCGTCGGCAGCACTTTTTCCGGCTCGGTGGTGGCAAAGACGAAGATCAGATGTTCGGGCGGCTCCTCGACGATCTTGAGCAGTGCGTTGAAGCCGGCGGTGGTCACCATGTGCGCTTCGTCGACGATGAATACCCGGTAACGCGACTGGGCCGGCGCATAGAAGGCCCGATCCCGTAGCTCGCGGGTGTCGTCGACGCCGCCGTGGCTGGCGGCGTCGAGTTCGACGACGTCGATGCTGCCGGGCCCGTTGGGCGCCAGCGCGACGCAGGATTCACACACGCCGCACGGGGTGGGGGTCGGCCCCTTCGCACAGTTCAACGAGCGGGCCAGAATGCGCGCCGACGACGTCTTCCCACAGCCGCGTGGGCCGGAAAACAGATAGGCGTGGTTGATGCGACCCGCCGCCAGCGCGGTCGACAGCGGTTCGGTGACGTGCTCCTGCCCCACGACCTCGGCGAAGGTTGCCGGTCGGTACTTGCGGTAGAGAGCCACAGTCAGCAGGCTACCGACGCGGTCCGACGGACGGCTGCCCCCGCCCAGCGTGAAGCTGGTTTCACGCTCGTGCGCGAACGTGAACCTGACTTCACGCTCGGCGTCATGGGGTCGGCGATTTGACCATGGACTCGGTTGCGGCCAGCAGCGCACACGTCGCCAGCCCGTCGATTGCGTTGCGCAAGTCGGGTAACGACGGGAAGGTCGGGGCGATCCGGATGTTCTTGTCGTCCGGGTCTTTTCGGTACGGGAACGACGCGCCCGCCTCGGTCACCGCGATGCCGGCGTCCTTGGCCAGCGCCACGGTGCGCCGCGCCGTGCCGGGCAGCACGTCAAGGCTGATGAAGTAGCCGCCTTTCGGCTCGGTCCACGAGGCGATCTTGGACTCGCCCAGGCGCTTGTCGAGGATCTCCAGCGCCAGCGCGAACTTCGGGGCCAGGATCTGCTGGTGGCGAAGCATCTGCAGGCGTACCCCGTCGGCGTCGCCGAAGAAGCGCAGATGCCGTAGCTGGTTGACTTTGTCCGGGCCGATCGACTTCTTACCCGCATACTGCAGGTACCAGGCGATGTTGCCCAGTGATCCACCGAAGAAGCTGACCCCGGCGCCGGCGAAGGTGATCTTCGACGTCGACGCGAAGACATAGGGTCGGTTGGGATTGCCTGCGGCGGCCGCCAACCCCAAGATGTCCACTTGGCGGACGAAGTCCATCGTCAGGGTGTGCACGGCGTAGGCATTGTCCCAGAACAGCCGGAAATCGCTTGCCGCAGTTTGCATCTGGACGAGGCGCCGAACCGTCTCCCAAGAGTAGGTCACCCCGGTCGGGTTGGCGAACACCGGCACCGCCCACATGCCCTTGATCGCTGGGTCGGCGGCGACCAGTTCCTCGATCAGGTCGACGTCGGGACCGTCCTCGCGCATCGGGATCGGGATCATCTCGATGCCCAGCGTCTCGGTGATGGCGAAATGGCGGTCGTACCCGGGCACCGGGCACAGGAACTTGACGCTCGGCTCGTCGCGCCAGGGCCGCGGCGAGTCCACGCCGCCGTGCAGCATCGAGAAGACGATCACGTCGTGCATGAACTCGAGGCTGGCGTTGTTGCCCGCGATCAGGTTGGGCACACCGATGCCGAGCAGTTCACCGAATATCGCTCGCAGCTCCGGTAACCCGTGCAGGCCGCCGTAGTTGCGGGTGTCGGTGCCCTCGGCGTCGCGGAAGTCCTCTCCCGGCAGGCCCAGCAGCGCGTTGGACAGGTCGAGCTGTTCGCTCGACGGCTTTCCGCGAGTGAGATCCAACGCCAGCTTCATGGCCTGCAGTTCGGCGTAGTCCTGCTGGTGGCGGGCGTGCAGGGCGGCGAGGTCCGCGGAGCTGAGGGTGCTGAAGGAGCCCAACGACACCATGCGCCCTTTCATCGTCAACGCCGTGAGTAACAAAAGTCGGACCACCCCGCTGGCTCCGACATGGGGGACCCCGCGCACCCGCTAGAGCCCGTTGACCCTTGCTGCCTTCCGGCCCTGGGGGAGTTCACAGGATAAACGCCGCGCGGGGTCCACCGAGAGTGTAGTACCCGACTTGCGCGGTGACCGAGGGCGCTCACTGACAGCTCGGCTACCATGGCCGACGGAGGATTCGCCTAGTGGCCTATGGCGCTCGCCTGGAACGCGGGTTGGGTTAATAGCCCTCGCGGGTTCAAATCCCGCATCCTCCGCGCTCGGTCTGGGGCGCGACCAGCCTCGATGGTCGCGCCTGACCACCAAGTTGAGGAGGGGTATGGGGCGCACCGTCGCCACTCTGTGGCACGCGTTGTTCTCGGTTGTTGCCGGCTTCCTCTATTTCTTCTTCGTGTTGCCGCGCTGGCCTGAGTTGATGGGCCACACTTCGCACACCTTGGGCACCGCGCTGCGGATCGCGACCGGAGTGCTGATCGCCCTGACCGCCTTGCCGGTGGTGTTCACGTTGTTGCGTACTCGTAAGCCGGAGTACGGCACCCCGCAGCTGGCGCTCAGCCTGCGAACCTGGTCGATCGTCGCGCACGTGCTGGCCGGGGTGCTGATCGTCGGCGCCGCGATCAGCGAAATCTGGCTGAGTCTTGATGCCGCCGGACAGTGGTTGTTCGGGATCTATGGCGCGGCGGCCGCGATCGCGCTGCTCGGGATCTTCGGCTTCTACCTGTCCTTTGTCGCCGAGCTGCCGCCGCCACCGCCGAAACCGTTGAAGCCGAAGAAACCCAAGAAGCGCCGGTTGCGCGGCAAGAAGGACGCCGAGACCGACGAAGCGGCCGAAGCGGCCGAGGCGGAGGAAACCGAAACCGAAGCCGCTGAGACGGAAGCGACGGAAACCGTCGCGGCCGAGGACGAGACCGTCGCGGCCGACGATCAACCCACCGAGACCGTCGAAGCGGAGGCCGAGCCCACCGAGATCGCCGAGTCGAGCGCCGAAGAACCCGAGTCGACCGCCGACGAGCTGCCCGCCGCCGAGGACACCCTCGCCACCGAAAAGCCCCGGGGTGGTTTACGTAACCGGCGCCCGAGCGGCAAGGCGTCGTCACGCCGGCGCAAGCGTTCACGCGGTGGCGTCACCGTCGAGGATTAGTAGGGCTATCAACTGCGGCGCTCCTTTCCTATGCTGAGCGAGTGCCAAACAGTTATCGGGTTGTCCAATGGACAACGGGAAACGTCGGGAAGAGCTCGGTTCAAGCGATCGCCGCGAACCCGATGCTGGAACTCGTGGGGTGCTACGCCTGGTCGCCCGACAAGGTGGGCCGCGATGTCGGCGAGCTGTGTGGCGTTGCGCCGCTTGGCCTAGCCGCCACTGACGACGTCGACGCGCTGCTGGCGCTGAAGCCCGACTGCGTGGTCTACAACCCGATGTGGATTGACGTCGAGGAGCTGGTACGGATCTTGTCCACCGGCGCCAACGTGGTCGCGACGGCGTCGTTCATCACCGGACACAATCTCGGCGCCGACCGCGAGCGCATCGCGGAGGCGTGCCAAAAGGGCGGCTCGACGATGTTCGGGTCCGGGGTCAGCCCGGGCTTCGCCGAGTTGCTGGCGGTGGTATCGGCGGTGGTGTGCGACCGGGTCGACAAGATCACCGTCAACGAGGCCGCCGACACCACCTTCTACGACTCACCGGCAACCGAGCTGCCGGTGGGGTTCGGCAAACCGATCGACGACCCCGAGTTGCCGGCGATGACGGCGCAGGGCACTGCGGTATTCGGCGAGGCGGTACGGCTGGTTGCCGACGCGCTGGGCGTCGAACTGGACAACGTGCGCTGCGCGGCGGAATACGCCCAAACCACCGCCGACCTCGACCTGGGTTCATGGACCATCCCGGCCGGATGCGTCGCCGGCGTCTATGCCAGCTGGCAAGGCGTCGTCGGCGGTAAAACCGTCGTGGAGCTCAACGTGCGGTGGCGCAAAGGCCAAACGTTGGAGCCGGACTGGAAGATCGACCAGGACGGCTGGGTGATTCAGGTCGACGGACGTCCGAGCGTAAAAACCACCGTGAGTTTCCTGCCGCCACCGGATTTTCAGGCCGAGACGATCGCCGATTTCATGACGCTCGGCCACATCATGACGGCAATGCCCACGATCAACGCCATCCCGGCAGTGGTCGCTGCGGCGCCGGGTATCGCGACCTACGCCGATCTGCCGTTGACGCTGCCTCGCGGAGTCGTGCCGGCGACCTAATGAGGGCGGAGCGAAATGCTAGCTCGCGGGGATGTTCTGCAGCCTGGGCGCCAGCTCAGGGCAGTAGAAGCTGATCGCGGTACCGAGGAACTGGTACGCCTGCACCTGGGTGGTGCCCCTGGCCAGGTTGTTCTTCACGAACCGAGCGGAGGCGGCAGCATCGGGGTCGACCCCGTCGCCCAGCCGTCGGCAGGCGATCTTGGCCAGATACGGGTTGTAGTCGTGGGCGCCGTACAGGCCGTAGGTGTTGAGCTGGTTGTCGAAGTCGGTGTCGATGTCGGCGTATGCCGGGGCGGCCAGGCCGACTGCGGCGGCGACAGCGGCGATCGAGGCGAACCTTGCTACCTTCATGAGCTGGATCGTACCGCCCCGTGTCGGACTTGGAGACCGATCTGGAGTACGCCGACAAGCTCGGCCGACGCCACTGATCCGCGAGCCTGTCCAGGTCATTACATGCCCTCCCCACCCGGTTTCCGTCTATCGCCTATTCCGATTAGAGTAGCTAAGGTTACACACAAGCTAATTAGTTGAGTTTCTTGGCCCCCGCTCAGGATGGAGGCACCCATGACGACGACCGAGCCGATGACTCAGCCGATGCGCACCGCTGCACTGCGCCATTGATTGGCTCGGGTGCGGAGGAGATCACGAGCGGGCAAGTAACGGGAAGAGGGGCGAAGTTTTCAGATGTTTGAGCTTCTCAAACGCGTGTGGTTGCCGTTGCTTGTCGTAGTGGTCATCGCTGTCGGCGGGTTCGCGGTCTACCGGGTGCACGGTTACTTCGGTGCGCACGGCAACGCGGGCGGCTCGTCACAGGTATTCGAAGACACCAAGCCGTTCAACCCGAAGGTCGTGGTCTACGAGATCTTCAGCCCGAACGGCACCGTGGCCGACATCAACTACCTCGACCTCAACGCCGACCCCAAGCGGGTGGACTCGGCACCTCTGCCGTGGTCTCTCAAGTTGTCGACGACTGACCCTGCGGTGAGCCCAAACATCGTGGCGCAGGGGCACAGCGACACCATTGGTTGCCGCATCACCGTCGACGGTGTCGTCAAAGACGAAAGGATCCGCAGCGGCGTGAACGCCCAGACCTTCTGCTTGGTGAAGTCCGCATGAGCCGCGACGGTGACGAAGATGCCGGCATGGCCGGGATTGAGGAGCGGAGCGCATGAGCACTGACGTCACCGAGGCGCCGACCGACGCCATGCCGGCCCCGGTCCAGGCGGTGCGGGAGCGCTTGCCGCTGTGGATTCACCGGCTGGCGGTGCCGATCATCCTGGCGTGGGTGGCTGTCACGGTGCTGCTGAATGTCATCGTCCCCCAGCTGGACGTGGTGGGACAGATGCGTACGGTGTCGATGAGCCCCAAAGACGCGCCATCGATGATCGCCACCAAGCGCGTCGGCGCTGACTTCAAAGAGTTCAAGTCCGACAGCTCCGCGATGGTCGTGTTGGAAGGCCAAAAGCCGCTCGGCGATGCGGCCCACCACTATTACAACGAGCTGGTCGCCAAGCTGCGGGCCGACACCAAACACGTCGAGAACGTCCAGGACTTCTGGAGCGATCCGCTGACCGCGGCCGGCTCGCAAAGCCCCGACGGCCTGGCCGCCTATGTCCAGGTCTATCTGGCGGGTAACCAGGGTGAGAGCCTGGCCAACGAGTCCGTCGAGGCTGTCCAGAAAATCATCAAGGACACCCCGGCGCCGCCCGGGGTCAAGGCGTACGTGACCGGGGCGGCTCCGCTGTTGGCCGACCAGCACATCGCCGGGGATCGCAGCCTGAAGCTGATCACCGGGATGACCTTCCTGGTGATCATCGTCATGCTGCTGTTCGTCTACCGGTCCATCGGCACCGTGCTGTTGGTGCTGGCGATGGTTTTCCTGGAGTTGGCCGCAGCGCGCGGCGTGGTGGCATTCCTGGGCTACCACAACCTCATTGGGCTTTCGACCTTCGCGACCAATCTGCTGGTGACGCTGGCGATCGCGGCCTCGACCGACTACGCGATCTTCCTGATCGGCCGCTATCAAGAAGCGCGCAGCGCCGGCGAGGACCGCGAGAACGCGTTCTACACCATGTATCGCGGGACCAGCCATGTGATCTTGGGCTCGGGGCTGACGATCGCCGGTGCGACGTTCTGCTTGCGCTTCACCCGGCTGCCCTACTTCCAGTCCCTGGGTGTCCCGCTGGCCATCGGCATGCTCACCATGGTCGCGGCCGCGATGACGCTGGGTGCCGCTGTCGTGGTGGTCGGCAGCCGGTTCGGGCTGCTGGAACCCAAGCGGGCCATGCGGATTCGGGGTTGGCGCAAGATCGGCGCGGCCGTCGTGCGCTGGCCGGGACCGGTGTTGGTGGCGACAGTGGCCATCTCGCTGGTCGGACTGATCACCTTGCCCGGTTACAAACCCGGCTACGACAACCGCGATTACCTGCCGACCGATATCCCGGCCAATGAGGGCTATGCGGCTGCGGACCGGCATTTCTCGCAGGCCCGGATGAACCCGGACCTGCTGCTGGTCGAAACCGACCA